>CAZDQL010000017.1:0-87056 GCA_964507325.1 uncultured Planctomycetaceae bacterium
TGGCTCCTGGCAAGGCGCGCCGAGGAGGGCGTAGCCGTAGCTACGTCGACGAGGGCGCAACGCCGCCAGGAGCCACGAGGGGCCCGCAGGTGCACACGAATCACTGGTCCAGCGCACTAGGTGCGGTCCCCCTCCAGGCGGTGCTGGCGGCGCGTCTCCAGCCACAAGAGCACCGGACTGGCGATGAACATCGACGAGTAGGTGCCTACCACGACTCCAACGATCAGGGCAAAGGCGAAGCCCTCGATCACGTTGCCGGTGCCCACGTTGAAGGCCAGGAGCAGGCCCACCGAGATGAGCGTGGTGAGGGAGGTCAGCACCGTGCGCGACAGGCACTGGTTGATCGAGCGGTCGATGATCTCCGCCAGGCTGCCCTTCATGCGCGGTAGGTTCTCGCGCACGCGGTCGAAGACGACGATGGTGTCGTTCAACGAGTAGCCGATGATCGTCAGGAAGGCCGCGATCATCGGCAGGTTGATCTCCGTGTCGATGAAGGGGATGAACATGTCCGCGAAGGCGATCGCCCCCAGGGTGATCAGCACGTCGTGGGTCAGGGCCACCACCGCGGCGAAGCCGAAGGAGTACTCCGCGAAGCGCACGCGGATGTACATCACGGCGCAGAAGAGGCTCAAGAGGATGGCGAACATCGCCTTGTCGCGCAGCTCGGAGACGACCTGGGCGCCGACCGCGTTGACCTCCTCGATGGGGGAGGCGAGCGCCATCGCCAGGCCGTTGGAGTCGGCGTGGGAGGAGGTGAAGTGCTCCTCGAGCCCGGTGGTCAGGGCCGCCACGGACTTGGTCTCCTCGACCGTGCCCTCGAAGCGGTAGAGCCCCACGCCGCTTTGGACCTCCACCTCGTCGACCGTCGCGTCGCTGACCCCCAGGATCGCCAATTCGGCCGCCAGGTCCTCGGTGGGGTGGTCGGCGCGCTGGAGGTAGAGCACCGCGCTGGCGGTGCCGTCGGCGATGGTGAGGTCCTCTATGGGGCCTTTCTGCAGGATGTCTTCGAGCGCCCTCGCCACCTCGCTGCGGAAGAGGTTCAGGAGGTCGGACTTCTTCTCGCCCTCCTGCTCCCCTGTTGAGCTCTCGGAGCCGGTCTCGTCGACCGCATCCGGCGCTCCCGCGTCGTCGCTTGCGGGGGGGGCGTCCTCCGCCTGCATCTCGATCCCAAGGCTGGAGCCCTTGGCGGTGATGCGGAAGCGGGTGTAGCCCTGGTCCCCGACCGCGGAGGTCCGGATCGGTTTGACCTCCGCCGACTCGCCGATGATCCCCCCAATGGCCTGCACGCGCGTCAGGACGTCGTCCTTGGTGTGCGGTCCATCCAGCCGCACGCTCATCGTCGTGCCGCCCAGGAAGTCGATCCCGAGCTTGTCCTCCTCGTCGACGTAGGCGTAGAGGCCCACGCCCACGGCGACCACCGCGCAAGAGGTGATCACCGCCGGCTTGGCCAGCGACATGAAGCGGATCTTGGTCTCGTGGATCAGGCGCGCCATCGAGAAGCGCTCGATCCCCTTTTCTAGCTGCAGGTGCACCAGCACGCGGGTGATGAGCAGCGCCGAGAACATCGAGGTCACGATGCCGATGCAGAGGGTGGTGGCGAAGCCGCGCACCGGGCCGGTGCCGAACTTGTACAGGATCAGGCCCGTGATCAGCGTCGTCAGGTTGGCGTCGACGATCGTCGATAGGGCGTTGCCGAAGCCGTCCTTGGCGGACTGCAGTGGCTTGCGGCCGCGCGCCGCCTCCTCTCGGATCCGTTCGTAGATCAGGATGTTGGCGTCCACCGCCATGCCGATCGTGAGCAGGATCCCCGCCACTCCTGGCAGGGTCAGGGTGGCCTGCAGGAAGGCCAGGGCACCGGTCAGGAGCAGCAGGTTGATCAGCAGGCTCAGCGCCGCGAACATCCCCAGGCGCCGGTAGTAGACCAGCATGAAGATCAGGACCAGCCCCAGCCCCAGGGCGATCCCGGTGAAGCCGCGCTTGACGTAGTCGGAGCCCAGGGTGGCGCCGACCGTCTCCTGGCCCTCGAACTTCGGCCGCAGGGGCAGGGAGCCGGAGCGCAGGACGGTGATCAGCTCCGTCACCTCCGAGGGGGTGAAGTCCCCGCGGATGATCCCGCTGCCGGGCAGGGGCTCGTCGATGTTGGGGAAGGTGGCGATCTCGTCGTTGATGACGATCGCCATGCGCTCGTCTTGGTGCTCCTTGGTGAAGCGGTAGAACGCGCTCTGGACTTCGGTCTTCATCGAGAAGCCGACCGCCGGCAGCCCCCAGGTGTCGCGCGAGGGGTAGACCGACTGCACGTCCGAACCGGTGAAGTGGTGCTTCTGGTTCTCCTCGAGGATCAGCGCTTCCAGCCGCTGGTCCAGCGGACGGATCTCAGCGCCGCTGGCGCCACCCTGGGGCGCCATGGGGAAGAAGCGCAGGCGCGCCAGCGGGGAGTCCTTGTTCTCATCTACCAGAATGCTGTTGTATTCGGAGATGGGAGCTTCCGGGTGGGCGCGCACCCACTCCCTGGCCTTCGTCAGCTCCGACTCGACATCGTTGCCCTCCCCCAGGTCCGCGCTCTTGGCCTGGATGTAGAAGGCGAGCGAGCCGACGTTCTCGATCTTGTCGCGCCACGGGTCGACCGCGGTCAGCTCGACCGTCGTCCCCGCGGCGTGGGCCACGGGAGCGCTCTCACCGCCGTAGTTGCGCTCCAGGCCCAGGAGCTGCTTCGCGACGCGCCGGCTGTAGCGGATCTTCTCGTTCCCGATCGTCACCTGGGCGCCGTTCTTGCGGAAGGGCGCCAGGACGTCCTCGACCGTCTTGGCGTCCCCCTCGACCTCCAGGGTCAGGCTGCGGCTGTCCTTCTCGATCCCCTGGGCCAGGGGCACCGAGGCCTTGCGGCCCAGCCGCGCCGCGGAGCCGGGCAGCTCGATGACGAAGCGCTCCTCCCCCTCCATGCGGATGATCGGCTCGCGCACCCCCTGGGGGTCCAGGCGCTTGATCAGGATCTCGCGGATCTGGGCCCAGAGGGCGCCGACGTTGGCGCGCTCTTCGGCGGTGATCTGCCCGTCCTTGACCGCGGCGTCCAGGTCCAGGGAGTAGACCAGTCGCGTCCCCCCCTCCAGGTCCAGCCCCAGCCGGAAGCCCCCGATGACCAGGGACAGCACGGACAGGGCCATGAGGGAGACGATCAGGGTGATCTTGCGACCGAGGTTCTCGACCATCGCTCCAGGGTGGGGCTGGGGTGGGTGGCGGGGTGATCGGGACCTACTCGGCCCCCTCCTCTGATTCGGCGGCGGCCTGGGCTTCCGCGGCCTGGGCGACTTCCGCCTCCGCGACCGCCTGGCGGCGGGCCTTCTCGGTTGCCCGGTCGCGGCGCACCTTCTCGCCCAGGAGCTCCTTGACGCGCGTCTTCTTGCCGACGCGGTCGCGCAGGAAGTAGAGCTTGGCGCGGCGCACGTCCCCGCGGCGGGTGATGACCACGTCCTTGACCCGCGGTCCGTGGATCGGGAAGACGCGTTCGACCCCTTCTCCCTGGACGATGCGGCGCACGGTGATCGTGCGGCGGATGCCACGTCCCTTGATGGAGATGACGGTGCCGATGAAGAGCTGGATGCGCTCCTTGTCGCCCTCCTTGATCAGGTAGTGCACCTCGACGGTATCGCCGGGGTGCACCGCCGGGAGGCTCTTCTTTCCCAGCTCGTTTTCGAGTTGATCGATCAGGTTCATCGGTCGTATCAGGGTCTCAATTGTCGGTCGATTCTTCGCTGCGGCCCGCCGCTTGGAGGTCGGGACGCCGCAGCCTGGTTCTCGCTTCCGCCTGCCTCCTCCGCCACGCGGCGATGCGCGCGTGGTCTCCGCTGAAGAGCACCTCCGGGACCTCCCTGCCGCGCCAGGTGCGCGGGCGGGTGTAGTGGGGGTGGTCGAGCAGTCCGTCCTCCTGGAAGGAGTCCTGCTCGGCGGAACGCTCGTCCCCCAGGGCACCGGGGATCAAGCGCGCGGCGGCTTCCACGACGCACAGCGCCGGCAACTCACCTCCGGAGAGGACGAAGTCACCGATGGAGACGGCGTCGAGTTGGAGTTCGGCGTAGAGTCGTTCATCGAGACCTTCGTAGCGTCCGGCGATCAGCAGGATGCGCTCGGTCTCGGCCAACTCGGCGGCCAGGGCCTGGCGGAAGGGACGCCCGGCGGGGTCGAGGACGATGCGGCGGTGGGGGCCGTGCTTCTCCTCGACCCACTCGACGCAGTCGGCGATCGGCTCGGGCTTGAGGACCATGCCGGGCCCGCCGCCGAAGGGGCGGTCGTCCACCGTGCGGTGGCGGTCGCGGGCCCAGTCGCGGTAGTCGATCAGCTGGACCTCGACCAGACCTTTCGCCCGGGCGATTCCCAGGATCCCCACCTGGAGATAGGGTTCCAGAGCCTCGGAGAAGAGGGTCAGTATGGTAAAGAGCGGGCGGGCCATACCTCTGCCACGGTCCGTGCCGGACGAAAAGGCAGAGCAGAGTAGTCAGGCCCAACCCCCCCGTCAAGACGCCCAAGCCACCCCAGCCTGGAATCGAGAATGTTCACCGGAATCGTAGAAGCCGCCGTCCCCGTCCGTTCCTTCGAGGTCACCGGTGAGGGGGCCGAGATCGTTCTCCCCGCGCCCCCCCTGCCCGATTGGAGCCTCCACGGGGGTCAGAGCGTGGCGGTGGCCGGGACCTGTTTGACCGTGGCGGAGACGCTCGAGGACGGGGGGGCGATGTTCCAGCTCTCCAAGGAGACCTTGGATCGCACCTGGTTCTCGGAGTTGGCGGATGGGCGGCTCGTCAATCTGGAGCGGGCGATGAAGATCGGGGACCGCTTGGACGGGCACCTGGTCAGCGGCCACGTGGATGGGCAGGGCCGGGTCGTGGGCATCGAGGACGTGGGGGACGGGGGGAGGGAGTTCGAGTTCGAGGTGGACCCCGGGTTGGAGCGCTACCTGATCGAGAAGGGGAGCGTGGGGTTGGACGGGGTGAGCCTGACCGTGGTGGAGCCGCGCGGCCGGCGGTTCCGTGTGGCGATGATCCCGGTGACGCTGGAGGTGACGTCGTTCGGGCAGATGGAGGTGGGGATGGGGGTGAACGTGGAGGCGGACATGGTCGGGAAGTGGATCGAGAGGTTGCTGCCGGGGGGAGGGGAGTAGCGGGCTCGCTCGCGGTCCGGACAGCGAGACGACGGGAGGAGGCCCCACCCCCCGCGCTCGCCGCCCGTCCCGGTCGGTCGCCCTCGCCCGGTTCCGGGCCCCTGGGGGGCCCGGGGGGGGGGGGGGGGGGGGGGGGGGGGGGGGGGGGGGGGGTGGGCCCCCCGGCGATCTCGCTGTCCGGACCACGAGAGAGCTCCAACTCCCCCGCAACCCCCACGTCCCCCCCCGCTCTCAGAACCCCAAGAACACCGTGTTCAAGAACGTCGCGATCGGCGCCGCCTCCCGCGCTTCCTCCAGGGATCCGGTCAGGGTGCGCACCGCCCGTTCCAGGTCGGCGTAGATGGCGTCGTCGTACAACAGACGCCCGATCGTCCCCTGCTTGTCGCGCAGGGCGGCCGAGGCGGACTTCAGGTCGTCCGCGATCTGGCGCAGGTCGGAGTAGATCGCGTCCTCGCTGATCAGCTTGCCGAGGGTCCCGTGGCCTTCCGCCAGGTCGTCCACGATCTTGGCCAGGTCCTTCCCGATCTCGGGATCGGTGAGCAGCATGCCCAGGGTGCCCTCGCCGGAGTCCAGCTTGGCGGCCACGTTGGAGATGTGGTCGATCGCCTCCGTCACCGCCTGGCGGGTCTCCTCGTCGGACAGCAGCGCGCCGATGGTGCCCTTGCCGGCGCGCACGTCGTCCGCCAGAACGCGTGCGGACTCCATGAACTGATCGGTGTTGGCGGCGATGTTCTTGATCTGCTCGTAGAGCTCGGTGTCGTACATCAGCTTGCCGATGGTGCCCTCACCCTGGCGCAGCTGATCGGTCAGGGCTTGGGCGTTGTCGAAGGTCGTCGACACGGAGGTCACCGCGTTCGAGAGGTTCTCGGCGAGCGCCTCGTCGTACAGCATGCGACTGAGCACCCCGCGGCCGTCGCGCATGTCGGCGATCAGCTGCTCGATCCCCTCCAGGATGTTCGTCAGGGAGTCGCCGTTGTCGCTCACCAGCTCCCCGATCGCCTGCATCACGTTGGGCGTCACCGCTCCGTAGCGCACCGCGGCCTCCGGCGCAGCACCGGCGGACGACAGACCCGGCTCGATCGCCAGCTGCTTGCCACCCAGCACCGTGGCGTCCTCGATGGCGATGCGGTGGTCCGCGAAGAGCTGCACCGGTTGCTCCAGGGAGAGCAGCACCGTGACGCGCCGCTCCACGTCCGCCTGGGGATCGTAGATCAGGTCCTGGACCTCCCCCCAGCGCAGGCCCGCGACCAGCACCGGATCCCCCTCGCGCAGGCCGCCGGCGGACTGGAAGTGCACCGTCAGGAGGTGCTTCTGCGCGAAGAGCGAGAAGTCCGTCTTGAAGAGGGTGAACCACCCCAGGATCCCGAAGACGGCGACGAAGAAGAGGCCGAGCAGCACGTGATGTCGACTGGTCATGACAGCTCCTTCCCGGGCTCAGACGCCCAGGAAATCCTTCAGCTCAGGGTCCGTGGGTGAGAAGAACTCCTCGGTGGGCGCCCGCACCCGGGCGCGGCCGTCGTGCAGGAAGATCACCTCGTCGGCGACGCTGCGCAGGCAGTCGATGCGGTGCTCGACCACCACCGAGGTCACCTCGAGCTTCTCGCTCAGCTCGCGCATCAGCTCGTTGATCGAGCGGGCGATCCTGGGGTCCAAACCGGCATTGGGCTCGTCGTAGAGCACGATTCCGGGGTCGGTGATCAGCGCCCGCGCCAGGCCGACGCGCTTCTTCATGCCCCCCGAGATCTCGGTGGGGAACTTCCTCCCCGCGTCGGGGATGTGCACAAGCTCGAGCTTGTGTGCCACCCGCTCGGCGATCTCCCCACGGTTGAGGTTGGTGTTCTCCTGCAGCGGCAAGGCCAGGTTCTCCTCCACCGTCAGCCAGTTGATCAGCGCCCCCTCCTGGAAGACGTAGCCCATGCGCTTGCGCAGCTCGATCAGCTGCCGGCGCGAGACCTGCGCCAGGTTCAAGCCGTCCACCTCGATCGAGCCGGAGTCCGGCTGGATCAGCCCGATCAGGTGTCGCAGGGTGACCGACTTCCCGCTGCCCGACCCACCCATCAAACCCAGACACTGACCGCGGCGCACCTCGAAGGAGAGCCCGCGCAGGGTGACCTGCGTGCCGAAGGCCTTGTGGAGGTCATCCACCCGGATCAGGACCTCCCGCTCCCGGGGCGCTTGGGCGACTGCGCTCATCGTTCAGCTCTGGTAGATCATCCAGGTCAGGAAGTAGTTGGCCACGATCACGCCGATGATCGAGTCCCGCACCGCACGGCTCGTGGCGCGACCGACCCCCAGCGCGCCCCCCGTGGCGCGCAGACCGCAGGCGCAGGAGACAGACGCCAAGAGGCCGCCGAAGACGAAGGCCTTGAAGAGCCCCGCGTAGACGTCCTTGGGCACCGGGATCAGCTGCCTCTGCCCCTGCAGCGCCTCGATCGCCGAGTCGATGTAGAGGGACCAGCCCACCCCCAACTGGGAGGTGGCCACCAGGGCGCCCCCCAGGATCCCGACCGCGTCGCAGATCACCGCCAGCATGGGGCAGATGATCGCCAGGGCCACCACCCGCGGCAGGATCAGGAGCGATCGATCGTCGATCGAGAGCACATCCAGGGCCGACAGCTCGTCGGAGATGCGCATCGTCCCCACCTCGGCCGCCAGGGCGCTGCCGGTGGTGGCGGCCATGATCACGGCCGTGATGAAGGGGCCCATCTCGCGCGCCATGCTGGCCGCGACGATGAAGCCGATCTGGTCCTGCTGGCCGAAGCGCGCCAGCTCGATGCCGGTCTGCAGGGCGACGATCATCCCGATGAACAGACCCACCAGGAGCACGACGTGCAGGTTGCCAAGCCCCGCCTGGAAGAGCTGCTCGAAGAGCCAGCGGCGCCGCTTGGGCAGGTGGTGCAGGCGCAGCACCACGCTCAGCATCAGCTCGAGGCGGAAGCCCACCTCGGCCAGGAACGCGCGCACGTCGCGCAGTTGGAAGAGCGTGTAGACCACGCTGGCCCCGAAGAGCCAGGTGAAGAGCTCGCCGATCTCCATCAGGGCTCCCCCTCCAGCGGCAGGGTATTGGGGACCCGGGCCAGGGGCCAGCCCGGACCGGGGAAGGCGGGTCGCATGAGACTCATCCCGCGCTCCGTTTCACGCCAGCGGAGCAGACCGAACAGCAGCGAGGTCTCCTGCACCGCTCGTCCCGCCGAGGAGTAGTTGCGTCGCGCCCAGAGACCCGCCAGGGAGCGGCGGTCCTCGTCGCGGTCCTTCTCGCGCCGCCAGAGCCCCAGCCAACTGCGCGCACTCAGCCGGTCGTCCAGACGCCGCTCCGCGTACAGCTCCCACATCCAGGCGTAGTGCTCGTCGATGAACCTCAGCCGCCAGAGCGGGTTGAGGGTCGGGAAGGCGTAGAAGTCCTCCCCGTTCAGATCGGCGCGGTAGCTCCTGAAGAGCGGGAAGAGCTTGCGCCAGCGGCTGTGCCCCTCCTCCTCGTCGTACCTGTCCCAGGCGTGCCACACCGGCAGCAGGTTGACCGTCTGCTTGGTGGCGGTGGGGTACTCCTCGTCGCGCCGGTTGAAGAAGGGCCACAGGTAGTGCCTGGACACCAGTCCGTCCCCCTCGTACCGCGAGTAGAGGGGCCAGAAGCGCACGCGGCTCGCCTGCCCGCTCGTGCCCGGCTCCTGGAGCATCACCAAGGGCCAGGGGCCGTCCCAGGCCCAGAAGCCCTTCTCCGCGTTGGCCGTGTAGCCGAAGAAGGGCCACAACGCCGTCCAGGAGTGGGACGGCCCCTGGCGGCGCCGTCCGAAGAGGGGCCAGACCATCCAACTGCGCTCCGGCACCGAGTGGCCCAGGTCGTTGCGCTGCCAGTGGAAGACGGGCCACAGGAAGAACCAGCGGTCGTAGCGCCCCTCCCAGCGGTTGCGGCCCACCAGGGGCCAGACCCGCCAGGCGGGTCCCCCCTCCCCCGTCGAGACGCTGAACACCGGCCACAGGACGTGGGTCGTGGTCCGGCCGTGGCGGTGGATGCGGGTGAAGAGGGGAAAGAGCACGAACCAGGCGCGGTCGAAGGAGAGGAACCCCTCCACGATCCCGCCGAAGGGGAACCAGGCGCGCACCACCCGACCGTCGTCGGTCTTGGCCCAGAAGATCCCCGGCAGGGCCAGGAAGGACCAGGTCACCGGCTCCGCAGGGGGATGCCGTTCGGCGTAGCGGAAGAGCGGCAGGAGCTGCAACACGCTCTCGTCGGTGGTGCGCCGGTAGCTGCCCAGGGGCGGCAGGAACCAGCCGAAGCGCTCCGTATCGGAGCGCCGCTCGTCGGAGATCAGGGGGCGCAGGGCCCAGTAGCGCACCTCCAGCGTCGTGGGGTCGCGGCGCAGGAGGACCGCGCCCCCCAGGGCCTCGATCTCCCGCTCGCCTCCCGCCAGCGAGAGCTCCGAGAAGATCGGCGCGACGTGCCGCTCGTCCTCGAACCCGGCGCAGCCCCAGGAGGGAGAGAGCACGCAGAGGAGAGCGAGGGCACACAGCCACCTCCGCAACTGGCCGGCGCGGGGTGGGGCCGGAAGGGGGTGTCGGAGCGACATGGCGCGCAAGGCCGGATTGTCCGGGCCACCTGCCGCGATTCAACCCAGGGGGTCGATTCAGGGGAGATCCGTCGTGTTGTGCCCCCCCCCGGCCGGTGCTACGGTCCCGCGCTCCAGAGTCCCATTCCCGCGGAGACCCTCGCAGAGCACGGGAATCGATGCAGACCTTCCTCTCCGGCATCCAGCCCAGCGGGCAGCAGCACCTCGGCAACTACTTCGGGGCGATCCACCACCACATCGCCTCCCAGGAGGAGGAAGGGGAGCACTTCTTCTTCATCGCCGACTTCCACGCCCTGACCACCAACCGCGATCCGGACGTGTTGCGCGAGCAGGTGCGGGAGCTGGCGGTCACCTACCTGGCCCTGGGGCTGGACCCCGAGCGGGTGATCTTCTTCCGCCAGAGCAGCGTGCCGGAGGTGGTCGAGCTGGCCTGGCTGCTGGCCACGGTGAGCGGCATGGGGCTCCTGGAGCGCGCCCACTCCTACAAGGACAAGCTGGCGCGGGGCATCAAGCCCAACGTGGGGCTCTTCACCTACCCGGTCCTGATGGCGGCCGACATCCTGGCCTACGACTCGACCCTGGTGCCGGTGGGCAAGGACCAGGTCCAGCACGTCGAGATGGCCCAGGACATGGCCGGCCACTTCAACGCCGCCTACGGCGAGGTCTTCGTGCGCCCCGAGCCGCGCATCCCCGAGAACGTCACCCAGGCCAAGGTGCCCGGCGTCGACGGGGAGAAGATGAGCAAGACCTACGGCAACGGGATCTGGATCTTCGAGGAGGGCAAGCCCCTGAAGAAGCGCATCAACCGCATCCAGACCGACAGCCGGCCCCCGGAGGAGCCCAAGCAGCCGGAGAGCGTCCTGCTGCTCGACTTCCTGGCCCTCTTCCAGGAGCCCGCCGAGCACGACCGCTGGTGCCAGCGCGTGGCCGAGGGGGGGGAGGGCGCCCCCGGCTACGGCCACCTGAAGGCGGCCCTGATCGAAGCCTTCGACGAGCACTTCGCCCCCGCCCGCGCCCGCCGCCGGGAGCTCCTCGACGATCCGGCGGAGCTGGATCGCATCCTCGACGCGGGGGGAGAGCGCGCCCGCGCGCGCGCCGCCGCCACCCGCGACCGCGCCTACCGCGCCTGCGGCCTGAGGTAGCCACCGCCATGCGCCCCACGACTTCGCGCTCACCCCTCCGCGCCCTCGCCTGCCTCTTGCCCCTGCTCTGCGCCGCCGCGAGCTCCTGCGGGACCCCCGGCTCCTCGGAGTCGGTCGATCCCGCCCCGCCGGAGAAGGGCGCCGAGCGCGCGCCGCATCCGGAGTCGCCCACCGAGACCGGCACCGATTGGCAGCCCGCGCCCTGGACCGAAGACTTCATGGGCAAGGCGGTCCTGCTCGCCGAGCGGATCCGGATCGAGGGACCTCCCGGGCTGCGCGAGCACACCGCCCTGCGCGCCGACGACGAGCTCTACGTGCGCACCGTCCAGACCACTCCCCAGGGCTTCCTGCAGGTCGTCCGGCCGCGCGATCCCCAGGCCTCCCGGGCGGCGGCCACGTGCCTGGTGCGCGGTCAGCTCGACGCATGGCAGCTCAGCGCCTTCGCCGAGATCACCCTGCTCGAGCGTCCGGGTCCCTGTCCGATCGTCGTCGTCGCCGAGGGGGAGGCCTTCTGGCAGGACGTCGACGGGCTCGAGCAGCGCGGCGAGCGCCTCGAGTTCCGGGGCGAGGTCGAGGAGTGAACCGGGGCGCCGCCCTCTGCCTGGTCGCGCTGGCGCTCTGGCTCCCCGCCTGCGGCCCCGGCCGAGCCGCCTGGTCGGCGAGCTGGCGCGCACCCTACGGGACCTTCGACCGGGACCAGCGCGCGACCTTCCGAGAGGCGCGCACCGACCTGGACGCCGGGCGCATCGAGCGCGCGTGGGTCACCCTCTCGGCGCTGGCCGCCGCAGAGGTCGACAACCTGGAGCTGGGGGTGTGGCTCCAGGAGGTGGAGCGGATGCTGGTCGAGTCCGGCTCCGACTCCGATCCCGAGCTGGCCGCCCTGGCGGCGGAGTTCCCCCCCGGCGAGGTCCTGCGCCGCCGCTACGCGGAGCGCGCCCGCCAGACCCCCTCGGTGGCCGGTTTCGTCCTCGCGGCGCGGGTGGAGAGCGATGCGATCGCCGCCCAGACCCTCCTGGAGCGCGCCCTGGAGCTGGATCCCAACTGCGCTTGGGCGCACTACGGACGGGCCCACGCCCTGCTGCGCCAGACCTACCGGGTCGATCGCTGGCGGATGGCGCGCGAGGCCCTCTCCCGCGCCCTCGCCTCCGATCCCGCCCACCTGCGGGCCCGCCGGCTGGATGCTTGGATGCTCGCCCAGGAGGGGTATGCGGGCGCGGCCGCCGTCGCGCTGGAGAACTGGCTCGACCAGACCCAGGGCGACCCGAGGGTGACCCCGGAGGAGCGCCTGTCGGCCCAGCTCGATCTCGCCCTGGCGTGGATCCAGCGCGGCAATCCCCGCGAGGCGCGCGAGCTCCTGGTCGACCTGGAGGGCACCCTCCACGAGCGGCCGCGCCGGCTGGCGATCCTGACCGTCGCCCACCACGAGCTGGGGGACGCCGCCGCCTCCCTCGACTGCGCGCGCCGCGCCGAGGACGCCGAGCCGGGTGCGCTCCTGCCGGTGATCCAGCAGGCCCTCCTCTACCGCCCCGACTCGGAGGCCGCCCAGGCCCGCTGGGACCGGGTCGCGGAGGTGGCCGCCGACGGGGGGGACCTGGCGACGATGCTGCGCGGGCTGCGGGCGCGGGTGGAGCTCGAACGGGCCGCGCAGAGGGAGGCGCCGTGAGGGCCGTCGTCCAACGGGTGAGCCGGGCGGCGGTGCGCTCCGAGGGTCGGACCCTGGGGGAGGTGGGGCCCGGGATGCTGGTGCTCCTGGGAGTGCTGGTGGGGGATGGGGAGGGGCAGGCGCTGCGCCTGGCGGCGAAGCTGGCCCGCTTCCGCTTCTTCCCCGACGACGAGGGCCGCATGAACCGCTCGATCCTCGACTGCGGCGGGGAGGCCCTGGTGGTGAGCCAATTCACCCTGGCCGCCGACGGCCGCAAGGGGCTGCGCCCCTCCTTCGATCGGGCGGCGCCGCCGGAGGTCGCCGAGGCCCTCTACCAAAGCTTCGTGGCCGCCCTCGAGGGGGAGGGGGTCCCCTGCGCCACCGGTCGCTTCGGAGCCCTGATGGAGGTCGAGCTGGTCAACGATGGGCCGGTGACCTTCGTCCTCGACGATCCGCACCAGCGGGGGAGCTGACGGAGACGGACGGCCCCAACTCCCTATCCTGCAAGATCTTACGTCGTCCGCCCCCCCAAGACGCCCGCGCCGAGCCTCCCCCCGAGGGGCATGATCGCCGCAAACCCGCGCCCCACAAGGGGTTCGGGCGATCGTAGCGGGTCTCGACCGCCGGCTCGATTCGAGACGCCCGAGACCCCCGATCGTCGCAAGTGGTTACTTGACATGGAGATAATGCGGTGTGAAGCTCCGACGACGACCAGGCCGGGTGGATCCTCTCGCCCCGGCCCCTGCCGGACATGTCCAAGGCCTCCAATTCCCCCAATCCTCCCGGATTCGGTGCCAGCACCGTCACCAAGAGGGAGCTCATCAGCCGGATCGCCGAGAAGACCGACCAGACCAAGGTGGCGGTCAAGGAGACCCTGCAGTGCTTCCTGGACGAGATCATCTCCGAGCTCGCCGCCGGCAACCGCCTGGAGTTCCGGGAGTTCGGCGTGTTCGAGGTGCGTGTGAGGGCCGCGCGGGTGGCCCAGAACCCCCGCACCCTGGAGAAGGTCATGGTGCCCGCCAAGCGGGTGGTGAAGTTCAAGGTGGGGCGCAGCATGCGGGCGGCGATCTGCGATCAGCCGGTGCCCCCCGAGCTGGCGGCGACCCTGGGCGAGGATGAGGAGGGCGAGTCGGTCCAGCCGCAGGAGCAGCCTCCCCCCCCGCCGCCCCAGGATCCCCCCAACTCGCCCTTCTAGTGGCGTAGGGAGCCGCGCTGGGCTTCCTGCTGCGAGTCCTTCTGATCCTGATCGGGTTCCACTTGGTGCTCTTCGGGAGCCAGTGCGTCGTCAGCCACGAACTCGAGGGGGAGGTGGCAGAGCTTCGCGCTCGCCTCTACGGGTCGCCCCCTCCGCCGATCGAAGGTTCCACCACGGCGGCCGAGCTGGATCGGTGGGCCCGCTTGGTGGACTCGTCGTCGTGGGATGTGGAAGCGCTCGCCGACGAGCTCGAGGCCCTGCTCGCTGACGACGTCGTGCCTCGTTGGATCGATGGGGAGAGCGCGGTCCCCTCCCAGCTTCCCCGCGAGAATCAGCTCGCACCCCTCGTCCGCACCCTGCGCCGCAGCGCGATCGCCGCCGCGCAGCGCGGGGATGCCGTGGCATGCACCGGTCGGGCGCGGGCCGCCTTGAGCTTGCTACTCCTCGTCCGCCCGACCGACGAAGGCAGATTCGACCGGATCGCCGATCTCGTCGTCCACACCACCGAGGCCATCCAGGCCAGGATCGCGCTCCCCCTCGAAGACGCTCCCCGATTGCAGGCGGAGCTCGATCCGCTCCTCTCGCGGGTGGAAGGTGTGGCTTGGAAGGAATCCCTGCTCCTCTCCCTCGGGCCCGGAGAGTCTGCCTCCCGCCCCTACAGCACCGGCCCCTGGGCGGTCTTCCAACGGGGGCACGACCTGACGCGGGTGCGGAACGAGCTCGCCTACGTCGATGCCCTGTCAGCGGCCCACGTCGTGCCCTTCGGGGCGCCCGACCGCAGCCTGTCGGGGGAGCTTCTGCCCACCGTCGAAGGCTTTGGAAGCATGGTCTGGGTCTTCGCCTCGGCCGAGAAGGAGTTGGTCAGGGCGCGACGCACGGCACGCCTGGCGCGTCTCGTGCTCGCCCTGCGCGCCTACCGCCAAGAGCAGGGGGACTGGCCCGCGGATCTGGGCGCCCTCGAGCCCCTGTGCCCCGGCGCTTCCCCCGCCATCGACCCGGTTTCCGGAGCGGCGGTCGAGTACGAAGTGGTGCAGGGCACGCCGCGGCTCACCCTCCCCGCAGTCTCCGCGGCCGGCGTGAGCGTGGATGCGCCCCGCACCGTCCTGGTGAAGTGAAGTAGGCTCTGCGCCCCACCCGCCCGCCATGAGCCCACCGGAAGCCACCGATTCCCCCCCCGTCGCGCGCGAGCGCTTCGCCGGAGGGGTGCTCGAGATCGAAGCCGTGCTGGCGATCTACGCCCGCTACGCCGCGTCGAGTCTCGGTCGGCGCGCCCTGGCCGAGCTCACGCCCCGCAGCGAGCGCGACGCGCGCGCGGCCCTCGCGCGCCTGGAGGAGATGCGCATGCTGATGCGGGCGGGGGACCTGCCCGGCTTCGCGGGCGTGTGCGATCCGCTGCCGCCGGGTATCGCGGGCGTGCGGGTCCTGGAGGAGGACCGCTTCGTCGCCCTGCGCGGCTTCCTCGACGCCTGCGGTCGCCTGCAGGAGTGGTTCGAGGGGCGGGCGGAGGACGTGCCGCGCCTGACCGAGGTCGCCCGCGCGCTGCCCGACGTCGGCGACCTGGTGGAGGCGCTGGATCGCGTGCTCGACCACCGCGGCCGGGTGCGTCCCGAGGCCTCGCCCCTGCTCGAGCGGCTGCGGCGGCTGAAGAGCGAGCTCACGCGCGAGATCGATCACCGCCTGCGGCGCGTGATGAAGCGCGCCGACGTGCGGGCGGTCCTCTCCGACGTCGCCGTCCACCGCCGCGGGGGGCGCGCCGTCCTGGTGGTGCGCGCCAAGAGCTCGGGGCGGGTGAAGGGGATCGTCCACGACCGCTCCCAGAGCGGCGAGAGCGTCTTCGTCGAGCCCCAGGAGATCATCGAGCCGGGCAACCGCCTGGCGGAGAGCCTGGCGGACGAGCGCCGCGAGGTGGAGCGCGTCCTGCTCGAGCTGACCGCCCGCATCCGCGACGAGGCGGGCCGCATCGCCCGCGCGGCGGCGGGGGTGGCCGAGCTGGAGCTGGCGTTGATCGGCGCCCGCTACGCGGCGCAGGAGAAGGGCACGACCCCGCTCTTGCCGGGGGAGCCGAACGCCGCGCCGGGCCTGCTCCTGCGCTCGGCGCGCCACCCGTTGCTCGTCGAGCAAGCGCGGGAGGGTCACCTCCCCGAGGTGGTGCCGATCGACCTGCGCCTCGGGGGCGACTTCCTGATGTTGATCATCACCGGGCCCAACACCGGCGGGAAGACGCTGGCCCTGAAGACCGCGGGGCTCTTCGCGCTCCTGACCCGTCTCGGGCTGCCGGTGCTGGCCGCCGAGGGGACCACGGTGCCCCTCTACGAGCGGGTGTGCGCCGACATCGGCGACGAGCAGGAGATCCGCCAGAACCTCTCGACCTTCGCCTCCCACCTGGTGCGCATCAAGGCGGCGCTCGAGGACGCGGACCCCGCCTCCCTGGTGCTGCTCGACGAGTTGGGTGGGGGCACCGATCCGGAGGAGGGGGCGGCCCTCGGCGAGGCGGTGCTCGAGGACCTCCTCGAGCGCGGCGTGCCCACCCTCTGCTCGACCCACATCGGCAAGCTCAAGGAGTTCGCCTTCCGGCGGCGCGAGGTGGAGAACGCCTGCACCGAGTTCGACTCCTCGTCCCTGGACCCCCTCTACCGCCTCCTGATCGGCATGCCGGGGGAGTCGAGCGCGATCGTGATCGCGCGGCGCCTGGGCCTGCCGGAGCGGGTGATCGAGAGCGCGGAAGGGCGCCGGGAGCGACGCGAGGGGGAGGTGGCCGAGCTGATGGAGGACGTGCGCCGCGCGCGCACCGACGCCGAGCGCCTGCGCAGCGACGCCGAGGCGCGCCTCGACTCCGCCCGGGAACGGGTGCGCGACCTGGACGAGCAGCGCGCCCGGATCGAGCGCCAGAGCGAGCAGCTCGAGGCGGAGGCCCAGAAGGGGCTCGAGGAGCGGGTGCGCGACGCCATGCGCCGCCTGGACCGCGCCCAGGCCCTCGTCTCCCAGCTCCCCAAGGAGAGCTCCGGCGCGATGCGCGCCGAGCTGGAGGCCCTCGAGGCGGACCTGACCGGCGCGACCCTCTCCGACCGGCGGCGGGACTTCCTGGCCACCCTCTCGAAGGGCAGCCTGGTCTACCTCCCCCGCTACCGCCAGCGGGTCCTGGTGCACAAGGTGGACCGCGCCCGGCGCGAGGTGGTCTGCAAGCTCGGGGCGATGAAGATCAAGGTCTCCTTCGACGAGGTGACCCCCTACGAAGCGCTCTGATCCGGGGGGCGGCGCTTTTTTGGCGCCTCCCCGTTCGCTAGGCTCCGTCGATGGCGCACGACCGACAGGCCGAGATCCTGGTCGTCGACAACGACGAGCGCATCGTCGAGCTGGTCGCCTGGTTCCTGAAGAAGCGCGGCCATCGGGTGCGGACCGCCGACAGCTTCACCGCCGCCGGCGCCGCCATCGCCGCGCGGCGCCCCGACCTGATGCTCTCCGACATCGACCTGGGGTCGGAGAACGCCCTCGAGGAGCTGCCGCGCCTCGATCGAGCGGGCGCCCTGCCCCCGACCCTGGTCGTCTCCGGCTTCCTGGACGAGGCCGCCGTCGAGCAGCTCACCGCCCTGGCCCCGGTGATGGGCACCCTGGCCAAGCCCTTCGACTTCGCCGTCCTCGAGGAGCGCGTGCGCGACTGCCTCGGTCGCCTGCCGGCGGCGGGGGCACCGTTCGCGGAGGGCGGGGCCGAGCCGGTCTCCGACGACGAGGGCTGGGTCGAGATCACCCCCGCCAGGGTCACCCCCGCCCCACCCGCCCCCGCCCCGCCCGCTCCCGCCCCACCCGCTCCCGCCCCACCCGGAGGAGCGCCGAGACCGTGACCCGGCTCTCCTGGCGCACGGCCGGGGAGTCCCACGGGCCGACCTTGATCGGGATCCTGGAGGGGATGCCCGCGGGGTTGGCGCTCGACGTCGCGCGGGTCGACCAGGAGCTCGCCCGGCGCCAGCGGGGCTACGGCCGCGGGGGGCGCATGAAGATCGAGACCGACCGGGTCGGGATCCTCTCCGGGACCCGCGGCGGCATCACCCTCGGCTCGCCGATCGCCTTCGAGGTCGAGAACCGCGACGCCACCATCGAGAGCCTGCCCACCCCGAAGAGCCCCCGCCCCGGCCACGCCGACCTGGCGGGGTGCATGAAGTACGGCCACCACGACGCCCGGGCGGTCCTGGAGCGAGCCAGCGCCCGGGAGACCGCCGCCCGGGTCGCCGCCGCGGGGATCGCGCGCCAGGTCCTCGAGGCCTTCGGCGTCGAGGTCTTCGCCCACGTCCTGGCGGTGGGGGGGGTGGCGGTTCGGGAGGACGCCTGGGAGGCCGCCGGGTCGCGCCTGCGGGAGCTGCGGGAGGGCTCCGACTTCCTCTGTCTGGACCCCGAGGCCGAGGGGGCGATGGCCGCCGCGGTGGACGCCGCCCGGGAGGCGGGGGACAGCCTGGGGGGGGTGTTCGAGGTGCGCGCCCGGGGCCTGCCGCCGGGGCTGGGCAGCTACCAGCAGGGCGCCGAGCGCCTCTCCGCCCGGCTGGGGGCGGCCCTCTTCTCGATCCCCGCCATCAAGGGGGTCGAGATCGGCCTCGGTTTCGCCATGGCGGAACGCCCCGGCTCCGCCGTCCACGACCCGATCGTGCCCGCTCCGGAGAGTGCCCCGACCCGCTTCGCCCGCCCCTCGAACCACGCCGGTGGCCTTGAGGGGGGGATGACCACCGGCGAGCCGCTCGTGCTGCGGGCGGTGATGAAGCCGATCCCGAGCCTCCGGGCAGGGCTTCCCAGCGTCGAATTCGGCAGCGGGGAGGCGGTGCGGGCCCACTACGAGCGCTCCGACGTGACCGCCGTGCCCGCCGCCAGCGTGGTGGGGGAGGCGGTGGTGGCGCTGGCCCTGGCCGAGGCCTTCCTCGAGAAGTACGGTGGCGACTCGATCGACGAGGTGCGCCAGGCCTGGCGCGCCCACCTTTCCCGGCTCGAGTCCCTCTAGCCGTAGCTCAGGGGCCTCGGGGAATTCACCGGCGGCGCTTGACACCGCCTTTCCCGTCCTTACCCTACGTCGCTCCACTTGCCGCTCTGGTCCCCGGAGTGGCCAAATGGGGCCGCGCCGTGCGCCAGCGTGGCTCAATTGGCAGAGCAGCTGATTTGTAATCAGCAGGTTGCGGGTTCGAGTCCCGCCGCTGGCTCCAGCGGCGAGGCCCTGTCCCGGTTGCTGCTCACGGCGAGTGGCCGTTCCCTATAAACACGATTGCGATCCGAGGATGACCAGGAAGCGTGGGGTCGATCCCGGGGCCCGAGCGCGGACTCCCGGAGGATCGAGGGCACGCGTTCGGACCCGGTCGTCGAAGATCAACCCGGTCGGCGAGATTCCCGAGCGGTCAAAGGGGACGGACTGTAAATCCGTTGGCTCAGCCTTCCCAGGTTCGAATCCTGGTCTCGCCACCATCCCTCGATCTTCGAACGTTCCGTGTCGGACGTCCGTGTTGCATCCCGGCTGCCGAGCCGTCGCCTCCAGCGGGTGAAGTCCATCCAGCGGGTGTAGTTCAATGGTAGAACGGCAGCCTTCCAAGCTGCACACGGGGGTTCGATTCCCCTCGCCCGCTCCACCCGCGACGCACGCGCGCCGCTGCGTCCCGCGCACCTGCTCCTCGATCGCCGCACCGATCTCGCGCCGCCCGCCCCCGCGGGCGACGCGGAGGAACGGTGCCGCTGTAGCTCAGTGGTAGAGCGCGTCCTTGGTAAGGACGAGGTCACGGGTTCGAGTCCCGTCAGCGGCTCCATCCTCACCGTCAACTGGCCTCAGCGTCATCTGACAACCACCCACATCGTACCAATCCAGCCTCGCCCGACGACCGCCAGCCGGCGGCCGGGGGGCGAGAACGCGGGGCGCCTACGCGCTCCTCCCAACCCTGAAAGACCTGACAGCGGGCTCCGGCCCACCGAGTAGGAAAGACCAGCAATGGCCAAGGAAGTCTTCGAGCGGACCAAGGACCACGTCAACGTGGGCACGATCGGTCACGTCGACCACGGCAAGACCACGCTGACGTCCGCCATCTGCCGCTACCAGGCACACAAGGGGCTCGCGAAGGCGATGGACTTCGACGACATCGACAAAGCCCCCGAGGAGAAAGCCCGCGGGATCACGATCTCCACCGCCCACGTCGAGTACGAGACCGAGAACCGGCACTACGCCCACGTGGACTGCCCCGGTCACGCCGACTACGTCAAGAACATGATCACCGGTGCCGCCCAGATGGACGGCGCCATCCTGGTGGTCTCGGCGGCGGACGGCCCGATGCCCCAGACGCGGGAGCACATCCTGCTCGCGCGCCAGGTCAACGTGCCCGCCATTGTCGTGTTCATGAACAAGGTCGATCAGGTGGACGACCCGGAGCTGCTCGACCTGGTCGACATGGAGATCCGCGAGCTGCTGACGAAGTACGACTTCCCGGGGGACGACCTGCCGATCATCCGCGGTTCCGCGCTGGCGGCGGAGAACGCTCTCAACGAGGGCAAGCCGTGGGATGACGAGGCGTTCAACTGCGTCACCGAGTTGATGGACGCCATCGACAGCTACATCCCGCTCCCCGAGCGGGACGTCGACAAGCCCTTCCTGATGCCGGTCGAGGACGTGTTCTCCATCAAGGGGCGCGGCACCGTCGGTACCGGCCGGGTCGAGCGCGGCATCGTCAAGGTCGGTGACCCGCTCGAGATCGTCGGCATGCGCGACGAGATCGACTCCACCACCTGCACCGGCGTCGAGATGTTCCAGAAGACCCTCGACGAAGGGCGCGCGGGCGAGAACGTCGGCGTGCTGCTGCGCGGGGTCGACAAGAAGGAGCTGGTGCGCGGCATGGTGCTGGCCAAGCCCAAGAGCGTCACTCCGCACACCAAGTTCGAGGCCGAGGTCTACGTCCTCTCCAAGGACGAGGGCGGTCGCCACACGCCCTTCTTCTCCGGCTATCGGCCGCAGTTCTACTTCCGCACCACCGACGTGACCGGCGCGGCGAACCTGCTCGGCGGCGCCGAGATGTGCATGCCCGGCGACAACGTCAAGCTGGCGGTCCAACTCGGCACCCCCGTGGCGATGGAGGAGCAACTGCGCTTCGCCATCCGCGAGGGCGGCCGCACCGTGGGCGCTGGCGTGGTGACCAAGATCGTCGAGTAACCCCCTCCAGCAGACCATGACGGTCGGGGACGGCCTCCTGCGTCGTCCCCGGCCCCACCACCCCGAAAACCGAGACGGGAACAGATCCAGGCATCCCTGGGAGGCATCGCAGTGAAGGTCAAGGAACGCTACGTCTTCCTGGTTTGCACGGAGTGCAGCAACCGCAACTACACGACCCACAAGCGGCTCAAGGCTGCCTACAAGCTGGCCAAGAAGAAGTACTGCCCCTTCTGCCGGAAGCACACTCCGCACAAGGAGCGCAAGCTCTGAGTTGAGCAGCGGCTCGGCTGGACGACGCACAGACCACACGGGACACCACGCGGGAGACGAGATCGATGGCCTACAAGAAGGACCAGGGACGGATGGCGCGCATGGCCGCGTTCTGGATCCTGGCCATCCTCATCTTCTACGGCTGCACTTCCCTCAAGGACACCCTGGTCTCCCTCTGGCCCGCGACCCTGGGGCAGGCGATCGGGGGGACGCGCATCCCGATCCTGGGGCTCGACCTGAGCCCGGGCCTGATCATCGCCGCCACGGTGCTCGCGGTCGCGCTCTGGTTCCTCTTCCGCTTCGAGCAGAAGCCCAAGAACGCCGACCTCCTGATCGAGACGGAGAGCGAGCTGCGCAAGGTGAGCTGGCCCTCCCTGGAGGAGGCGATCAACGGCTCTTGGTCGGTGGTGATAACGGTCGCGTTCCTGATGGCCTTCCTGGCGGGAGCGGACTACATCCTGGGCCGCATCGCCGGTCGGATCCTGATAGGTGGGGGCTAACGATGGCGTACAAGTGGTTCTTCCTGCGCTGTCAGTCCGGACGCGAGAAGCGCATCCGGGACAACGCGCTGCACCGGCTCAATATCGCCGGCCTGACCGACATCATCCCGCAGGTCATCGTGCCCTACGAGCTGATGACCGACATGAAGCGCGGCAAGAAGCGCATCGTCGAGCGCAAGCTCTACCCGGGCTATCTGATGGTGCAGGCCGATCTGGACGACCGGGAGGATCCCCGGGTCCAACAGGCGCGCACCACCCTGCGCGGCATCGACGGCCTGCGCGACTTCCTCGGAGCGCGCGGTGAACCGACGCCCATCTCGGAGGCGGAGGTGACCAGCATCCTCTCGAGGATGACCGACTCGGAAACGCGCCCGCAGGTGACGATCGGGTTGAGCAAGGGCGACATGGTGAAGATCAACTCCGGGCCCTTCGATGGCTTCGACGGTGCCGTCGACGACGTCAATGCGGAGAAGGGTACGGTCCGCGTCGTGGTGACCATCTTCGGTCGCCCGACTCCCGTGGATCTCAAGTACTGGGAAGTGGATACAGTCTGAGATGGCCAAGGAACTCACAGCCAAGATCAAGCTGCAGTGCCCCGCGGGTCAGGCGACCCCGGCGCCGCCCGTAGGCCCTGCCCTCGGCGCGCACGGATTGAACATCGCGGAGTTCGTGAAGCTGTTCAACGACCGGACGCGCGACCAGATGGGGATGATCATCCCGGTCGAGATCTCGGTCTACAAGGACCGCACCTTCGACTTCATCATGAAGTCGCCCCCCGCCGCCGTGCTGCTCAAGAAGGCGGCCGGAGTGGAGAAGGGTGCTGGTGAAGTCGGTACTGAAATCGTCGGCTCGGTGACTCGACAGCAGGTCGAGGAGATCGCGGAGCTGAAGATGAAGGACCTCAACGCGCGCGATCTGGAGCACGCCTGCCGGATCATCGCTGGGACCGCGCGCTCGGCAGGCATCGAAGTGGAGGACTGAGCCGTGGTGAAACGCAGCAAGCGGATGCGCGAAGCGCTGGCTCGGGTCGACCGGACCACCATCTACGAGGCGACCGAGGCCTTCGACCTGTTGAAGAGCCTCCCGGCGCCCAAGTTCGACGAGACGGTGGAGGTGGTCGTGCGCCTGGGAGTGGACCCGAGGAAGTCGGACCAACTCGTGCGCGGAGCCGTTTCCCTGCCCAAGGGCCTGGGCAAGTCGGTCTCCGTGATCGTCTTCGCCGAGGGGGACAAGGCCGAGGCGGCGCGGGCCGCCGGCGCCGACGAGGTCGGGTCCGAGGAACTGGCCAAGCGCATCCAGGATGGCTGGATGGACTTCGACATCGTCATCGCCAGCCCCGACATGATGAAGCACGTCGGCAAGCTCGGTAAGCTCCTGGGGCCGCAGGGGAAGATGCCCTCCCCCAAGAGCGGCACCGTGACCCCCGACGTGGCCAGCGCCGTGCAGGAGTTCCGGGCCGGCAAGGTCGAGTTCCGCACCGACGCGGGGGGCAACGTGCACGCTCCGCTTGGCAAGCGCTCCTTCCCCACCGGCGACCTGCTGGCCAACTTCAGGGCCTTCATGGACCACCTGCTCTCGCTGCGGCCGGCTGCGGTGAAGGGCACCTACGTGCGCCGCGTCTCGGTGTCCACCAGCATGGGCCCTGGCGCATACGTCAACTACGGAGCCTGATCATGCCGAACCTCGTCAACCGGATGATCGTCCGCGAGTACACGGACGAGTTCAAGGACGCGACCGGCATGGTGCTGGTGGATCTCAAGGGGCTGTCCGTCGCCGAGTCCGAGCGCCTGCGCGATCTCCTGGCGGAGAAGGGAGTCTCCTTCCGCGTGCTGCGCAACAAGCTGGCCCGTCGGGTACTGGCCGAGCGCGGCGTGGAGATCGACGCCGAGGTGATGACCGGCAACACGGCGCTGGCCTGGGGGAACGCCGAGGACGCCATCGCCGCCGCCAAGGTCTTCACCGACCCGGAGATCAAGAAGCTGCGCAAGGTGAAGATCAAGGCCGGTCTGCTCGAGGGAGAGACCCTCGGAGCTGCCGACGCCCAGGGCTTGGCGGACGTCCCCGACCGCGACACCCTCAACGCCCAGCTCCTGGGCGTGATTTCCGGACCGGCGCGCTCCTTGGTGAGCCTGCTGAACGCCGTACCCGCCAGCGTGGCCCGCGTCCTCCAGGCGCACGCCGATGCCGAGGGAGACGATCAGTAGCCGCCCCCGATCCTCGACCGCCCCGGGACCAGGCCCGGGGACCGACCACCCCCCCCCATCTTCCAGGAGAGCCGAATAGATGTCCGAAGAGACGACGACCATCGAGCTGGAGCCCGAGCTCCAGGAGATTGCAGACAAGCTGGATGGGCTGACCCTCCTCCAGGCCTCGAAGCTGGTGAAGGCTCTCGAGGACAAGTGGGGCGTCAGCGCGGCGGCCCCCGCCGCGGTGGCCATGGCCCCCGCCGCTGGAGGAGCGGCCGAAGCCGAGGAGGAGAAGACCTCCTTCGACGTGATCCTCGAGGCTGCGGGCGACAAGAAGATCCAGGTCATCAAGGAAGTGCGCGCCATCACCGGACTGGGCCTCAAGGAGGCCAAGGCCCTGGTCGACGCCGCCCCGGGGCCGGTGAAGGAGGGGGTCTCCCAGGAGGAGGCCGACACCCTCAAGGGACAGCTCGAAGGGGCTGGAGCCTCCGTCAAGATCGATTGATCGGGATTCCTCGCGGTTTAGCGCTTGGAATCTCGCCACCGATCGTGGATCCTGCGACCTGTCGCCCGTGCGGCAGGTCTAGGAGTTTGCAAATATCCGGGTCGTCGCCGTCCCGGCGGGTGGGCGGCGGCCGGGAATGTCGTGGTAGCAGGAGCGAAGCGTGGGAGGTCCCCACGTCCGCGCCGTAAGTCGAGTGGGGCGTCGACCGATGCAGTGGGGAGCCGAGTCATGAAGGTCCTCGCGCCCGGTATCCGGGCGCAGGGCGTCTGGCCCGCAGCTCCACGACTCGGTCCCGCCCCCGCAGAGCTCGCGGGGTCACCGGCCCCGACCATCTCCCTTCCGACCGTACGTCGGGCCCCAGCACGTTGACGGGGCAGGCGTAGTCAGAGAGCACAGATGATCACAAGCAAGAACGGCCGCATCGTCCACTCGCCGCGCGAGGTGAGAACCTTCGGCAAGGTGAACGAGATCGTCCCCCTGCCCGATCTGGTTCAGATCCAGACCAGCGCCTACGAGAGGTTCCTGGCTCCGGAGGTGCAGTCCTCCGCTCGCGAGGCGCAGGGGTTGGAGCTGCTCCTGCGGGAGATCTTCCCCATCTACTCGTACGACAAGACGATGTGCCTGGAGTACGTCGGCTACGAGCTGGGGCGGCCGCGCTACACCATCGACGAGTGCCGCAAGCTCCGCATGAGCTACGGCTACCCCTTCAAGGTGCGGCTCAGGCTCGTGAAGCCGGAGCCGGTGGAGGAGGAGGTCTACCTGGGCGAGATCCCCATCATGATGGGTGGGGGGGAGTTCATCATCAACGGCTCCGAGCGGGTGATCGTCAGCCAGTTGCACCGCTCGCCGGGTGTGGACTTCCTGATGGATTCCTCGGGGCCGGACCGCAAGCTGCACTCCTGCTGGATCATTCCCGAGCGCGGCTCCTGGGTCGAGCTGAACGTGACCAAGAAGGAGATGCTGTCGGTCCGCATCGACCAGTCCGGCAAGTTCTCCGCCATCACCTTCCTGCGCGCCCTGAAGGAGGAGCTGGGCACCGACCAGGCCCTGCTGCGACAGTTCTACGACACGAAGGTCGTCAAGAAGACCAAGTCCCAGACCGCGAACGCCTTCGCCAAGAAGATCACCGACAAGATCGCGGTGGGCGACATCGTGGTGCTCAAGACCGGTGAGGTGCTGGTCCCCTCCGGCATGCCGATCCCCGAGACGGCCGCCCTGGAGATCGCCGCCGGCGAGCTGGCCGAGGTGGAGGTGATCGCGGCGGACGTCCAGGACCTGGACATGCTGATCATCAACTCGTTGCACGAGGATCCGGTGGTCAAGACCCACGAGGACGCGCTGCTGAAGATCTACTCGCGCCTGCGGCCCGGTAACCCGCCGCAGCTCGAGAAAGCGCGCGAGCTCTTCCGCGAGAAGTTCTTCGAGGTGCAGCGCTACCGCCTGGGGCGCGTGGGGCGCTTCCGCCTCAACCGCAAGTTCGGCCAGAAGATCCCCGAGGACGTCCAGATCCTGGAGCCGGACGACATCGTCAACTCGGTCAGGTACCTGCTCGAGCTGCGGGCCGGAACGGGCGAGATCGACGACATCGACAACCTGGGCAACCGCCGCGTGCGCACCATCGCCGAGCTGGCGGGGGAGGAGTTCCGCAAGGGGCTGCTCAAGCTGCGCCGCACGGCCCAGGAGCGCATGAACCTGGAGAACCCGGAGACGGTCTCCCCGCGCACGCTGATCAACTCCAAGACCTTCTCCAGCGCGGTCGAGTACTTCTTCGGGCGCTCGGAGCTCTCGCAGGTCGTCGACCAGGCCAACCCGCTCAGCCAGCTGACCCACGAGCGGCGGCTGTCGGCCCTGGGCCCGGGCGGTCTCAACCGCAAGCGCGCGGGCTTCGACGTGCGCGACGTGCACCTCTCGCACTACGGGCGTCTGTGCCCGATCGAGACGCCCGAGGGCGCCAACATCGGCTTGATCAGCTCGCTGGCGATCTACGCCACCCTGGACGACTACGGCTTCCTGACCACTCCCTACCGCAAGGTGCGTCGCGGCAAGGTGACCGACACGATCGAGTACCTGCGCGCCGACCAGGAGACCGCCATGGTGATGGCGCCCGCCGACCTGCAGGTCGACGAGAAGGGCAAGATCATCCAGGAGCGCGTGTTGGCCAGGAAGGATGGCGACAACGTCGAGGTGCCCGCCACGGAGGTCCAGTACGTCGACGTCTCGCCCAAGCAGATCGTCGGCGTCTCCGCCGCCCTGATCCCCTTCCTCGAGCACGACGACGCCAACCGGGCACTGATGGGCTCGAACATGCAGCGTCAAGCGGTACCGCTCCTGGTGCCCGAGGTGCCCGTGATCGGCACCGGCATGGAGCGCGTCGTCGCAGGCAACTCGAACATGCCGATCTTCGCCAAGCAGGCGGGCACGGTCGAGTACGTCGACAGCCGGGTGATCATCGTCGACGAGGACGAGTACTACCAGACCAAGTTCCGCCGCATGAACGAGAGCACCACCCAGAACCACCGTCCGGTGGTCCAGGTGGGGGACGAGGTCGAGGCAGGACAGCTCCTGGCGGACGGCGCTTCGACCCAGGACGGCGAGCTGGCGCTGGGCAAGAACCTGTTGGTGGCCTTCATGCCCTGGGACGGCTTCAACTACGAGGACGCCATCCTGGTCTCCGAGCGGCTGGTCAAGGAGGACGTCTTCACCTCCGTGCACATCGAGGAGTACGAGGTCGAGATCCGCGAGACCAAGCTGGGCAAGGAGGAGTTCACCTGCGACATCCCCAACGTCGGCGAGCGCGCCCTGGGCCAGCTCGACGAGACCGGGATCATCCGCATCGGCACCTTCGTGGAGGCCGGCGACGTGCTGGTGGGCAAGGTGGCTCCCAAGAGCAAGAGCGAGCTGACCCCCGAGGAGAAGCTCCTGCACGCCATCTTCGGCAAGGCCGGGGTGGACGTGAAGAACGCCTCGCTGACCATGCCGCCCGGCACCCAGGGCGTGGTCATCGACGCCCAGAAGTTCTCGCGGCGCGTGAACCTGACCGACGCCGAGCGCACCAAGGCCCTGTCGGTGATCCGCGACTCGGAGAAGGAATTCTTGCGCGCCCTGCGCGCCTACACGGCCGAGATGCTGAGGCAGGTCGAGGAGCTCCTGGGGCGCCAGGTCGAGGACGACCTGACCGGCAAGCCCTTCGCGCTCGACGACACCTCCACCTACGACGAGCTGCGGCGCGTCAAGGTGCTCTGCCAGGCCGCGGCGGACGAGATCCCCGAGGCAGAGCGACGCCTGGCCACCTCGGGCATCATCCGCGAGTTCCAGACCAAGATCGACAACAAGGAGGCGGACAAGAACCGCATCGTCAACCGTCTCAGTCGAGGGGACGAGCTGCCCACCGGGGTGCTCGAGATGGTCAAGGTCTACGTGGCCACCAAGCGCAACCTGTCGGTGGGCGACAAGATGGCCGGCCGCCACGGCAACAAGGGCGTGATCTCCAAGATCTGCCCCATCGAGGACATGCCGTACCTGGAGGACGGCACCCCGGTCGACATCGTGCTGAACCCGCTCGGCGTCCCCAGCCGCATGAACGTGGGGCAGATCCTGGAGACGCACCTGGGCCTGGCGGCCGCGCGACTCGGGATCCGCTGCAACACGCCCGCCTTCGACGGTGCCAAGGAGGGCCAGATCGAGCAGCTCTTGACCGAGGCGGGGCTCGCCCCCAGCGGCAAGTTCACCCTCTTCGACGGGCGCTCCGGCCAGTCCTTCGAGCAGGACGTGACCGTGGGCGTGATGTACATGCTCAAGCTGCACCACCTCGTCGACGAGAAGGTGCATGCGAGGGCCACCGGCCCCTACAGCCTCATCACGCAACAACCCCTGGGTGGCAAGGCACGCTTCGGCGGCCAGCGCTTCGGGGAGATGGAGGTCTGGGCCCTCGAGGCCTACGGCGCTGCGGCGATCCTGCAGGAGCAGCTCACCGTCAAGTCCGACGACGTCGACGGCCGCACCAAGATCTACGAATCGATGGTGAAGGGCCTCAACATCCTCGAACCCGGGACACCGGTCTCCTTCGAGGTCTTGACCAACGAGATCCGCGGTTTGGGGCTGAACATGCAGCTCCACAAGAAGGCCACCTTGTAAGGGGCGATCGCCATGGCTGAAGCGAAGTACAACCGCATCAACGACTACGGCAGTGTCACCATTGCCCTGGCCTCGCCCGAGGACATCCGCTCATGGTCGTTCGGTGAGGTCAAGAAGCCCGAGACGATCAACTACCGCACCTATCGCCCGGAGCGCGACGGTCTCTTCTGCGAGCGCATCTTCGGTCCCGAGAAGGACTGGGAGTGCGCCTGCGGCAAGTACAAGGGCATCAAGCACAAGGGGATCGTCTGCGACAAGTGCGGTGTGATGGTCACCCACAGCCGCGTGCGCCGCAAGCGCATGGGGCACATCAACCTGGCCGCGCCGGTGTCGCACATTTGGTTCTTCAAGGCCATGCCCAGCCGACTGGGGAACCTCCTGGGGGTCAAGGTCTCCAACCTGGAGCGGGTGATCTACTTCCAGGACTACATGGTCGTGGAGGCGGGGGACACCCCGCTGGAGAAGTACCAGCTCCTGACCGAGGACGAGTACCGCGAGGCGCGCGCCAAGTACGGCGCCGAGTTCGTGGCGGACATGGGGGCGGAGGCGGTCAAGAACATCCTGCGCCGCTTGGACCTGCAGTCGGTCTCCGACGAGCTGCGCGAGGAGCTGGTCGCCACCCGCTCGAAGCAGCGCCAGAAGGACATCATCAAGCGCCTGCGCACGGTCGAGATGCTACGCGACTCGGGCAACAACCCCGAGTGGATGGTGCTGGACGTCATTCCGGTGATCCCCCCGGACCTGCGGCCCCTGGTGCTGCTGGACTCGGGCAACTTCGCCACCAGCGACCTGAACGACCTCTACCGGCGCTTGATCAACCGCAACAACCGGCTCAAGAAGCTGCTCGACCTCAACGCGCCCGAGGTCATCATCCGCAACGAGAAGCGCATGCTGCAGCAGGCGGTCGACGCCCTCTTCGACAACGGGCGTTGCCGTCGGCCGGTGCTGGGCTCCTCCAACCGGCCGCTCAAGTCCCTGACCGACATGATCAAGGGCAAGCAGGGTCGCTTCCGCGAGAACCTGCTCGGCAAGCGCGTGGACTACTCCGCGCGCTCGGTGATCGTGGTGGGGCCCGAGCTGCGGCTGACCCAGTGCGGCCTGCCCAAGAAGGTGGCCCTGGAGCTCTTCCAACCCTTCATCATCCGCCGCCTCAAGGAGCTGGGCCTGGCGGACACGATCAAGTCCGCCAAGCGCATGCTCGAGCGCCGCGAGGAGGACGTCTGGGACATTCTCGAGGAGGTCATCCGCGGACACCCGGTCCTGCTCAACCGCGCGCCCACCCTGCACCGCATGGGCATCCAGGCCTTCGAGCCGGTGCTGATCGAGGGCAACGCCATCCGCCTGCACCCGCTGGTGTGCGGCGGGTTCAACGCGGACTTCGACGGCGACCAGATGGCGGTGCACCTGCCGCTCAGCTACGAAGCGCAGATCGAAGCTTCGACCCTGATGCTGGCCAGCAACAACATCTTCTCGCCGGCCAACGGTTCGCCGATCATCTCCCCCTCCCAGGACATGGTGCTGGGGATCTTCTACCTGACGAAGAGCCCCGCCAGCGTGCCCGAGAGGCCGCCGATCTTCTCCTCCCTGAGCGAGCTCTTCCTGGCCTACGGCCACGGACAGGCCACGACCCACAAGGCGGTGCGCGTCTGGCTGGAGCCGGGGACCCTGGTGAAGGCCGGCCGCAACGCGGACCTGATCGAGGTGGACGAGAACGGCAAGGTGCCGAGCGGCGTGGCAGCGGGGCGGCGCCCCGGCCCCTCCAGGGCACCCGAGGAGTCCCAGTACCTGACGACCACCATCGGCCGGGCGATCTTCAACGACATCCTCCCCGAGGGGATGCCCTTCTACAACTACGACCTGACCAAGGGAGCGGTCCAGGCGCTGATCTCGGACTGCCACCACCTCTTGGGACGCGACGCCACCCTGCGTCTCTTGGACGATCTCAAGGACCTGGGGTTCAAGGCCGCCACGCGCGCCGGTCTCTCCTTCGCCAAGGGTGACATCCGCGTTCCCGAGGCCAAGCCCAGGATCCTGGCGGCCACGCAGAAGGAGATCGACAAGATCGAGAAGGCCTACTCCGGCGGGGTCATCACCGAGGGCGAGCGCTACCTCAAGATCATCGATCTGTGGACCCACGCCCGCGAGAAGGTGGGCCAGGAGCTGATGGACGTCCTGGCGGACGACTACGACGAGTCCACCGGCTACGTCAACCCGATCTACTGCATGGTCACCTCGGGCGCCCGGGGCTCGGTGGACCAGATTCGCCAGCTCGGCGGGATGCGGGGTCTGATGGCCAAGCCCTCGGGCAAGATCATCGAGACGCCCATCAAGGCCAACTTCCGCGAAGGCCTCAGGGTGCTCGAGTACTTCTCGTCCACCCACGGCGCCCGCAAGGGCTTGGCGGACACGGCGCTCAAGACCGCCGACGCGGGCTACCTGACGCGCAAGCTGACCGACGTGGCCCAGAACGTGGTCGTCACCATGGATGACTGCGGGACGCTGGGTGGCGTCGCCAAGGAGGTGATCTACAAGGGCGATCGCGTGGCGGTCACCCTGGCCCAGGCGGTGCGCGGGCGCACGGCCCGGGACACCATCATGGACCCGAGCACCGACGAGCTGATCGTGCGCGAGAACGAGGTGATCACCGAGGAGATCGCCGGGCGGATCGAAGGTCAGGGGCACGAGCGCATCCGCATCCGCAGTCCGCTGGCCTGCGAGGCCCCCCTGGGCCTGTGCGCGCGCTGCTACGGCATGGACCTGTCGCGCAACCAGGCAGCCGAGCGCGGCCTGGCGGTGGGCATCATCGCCGCCCAGTCGATCGGCGAGCCGGGTACCCAGCTCACCATGCGTACCTTCCACATCGGCGGCACCGCCTCGCGTTCGGTGGAAGAGAACGAACGGCGGGTCAAGCGCGACGGTGAATCCCACTTCCAGAACCTGCGTGTGGTGGTCAACGCCCAGGGGCAGCACATCGTCCTCAACCGCAACGGCGAGGTGACCCTGCACGAGGCGCGGGGCCGGGAGATCGACCGCTACCTGATCCCCACCGGCGCCATCATGGCCATCCAGGACGGTCAGGATGTCAAGGCGGGCGACGTGCTCTGCACGTGGGACCCGCACCACGTCCCGATCATCTCCGAGTTCCGCGGCCGCATCCGCTACGAGGATCTGGTCGAGGGCAAGACCCTGCGCATCGAACGCGACGCCCGTCGCAAGACCTCGCGCAGGCAGGTGATCGAGCACAAGGGCGACCTGCACCCGCAGCTCATACTGGAGGACTCCGAAGGCAACCCGCTGGCGCTCTACCCGATCCCCGAGAAGGCCTACGTCGAGGTCGAAGACGGGCTCGAGATCGAGGCGGGAGAGCTCCTGGCCAAGTCCTCGCGCGAAGCGACCGGGACCCAGGACATCACCGGCGGTCTGCCGCGCGTCACCGAGCTCTTCGAGGCGCGCCGCCCCAAGGAGCCGGCGGTCATGAGCGAGATCGACGGCATCGTCGAGCTCGGTGACCGCAAGCGCGGCAAGCGCACCATCATCGTGCGCGCGGTGGGGGAGAACGGCGAGGTGATCGACGAGCACGAGCACGCCGTACCCCAGGGCAAGCACCTGCGCGTCCACAAGGGCGACGAGGTGCGCGCCGGGGAGCCGCTGGTGGACGGTCCGCTGTACCCGGAGGACATCCTGCGCATCAACGGCGAGGAGCAAGCCCAACGCTACCTCCTGCGCGAGGTGCAGAACGTCTACCGCAGCCAGTCCGTGACCGTCGACGACAAGCACATCGAGACGATCCTCAGTCAGATGATGCGCAAGGTGCAGGTCACCGACTCCGGGGACTCCGAGTTCCTGCCGGGGGCGGTGGTCGACAAGCACTACTTCCGCCGCGAGAACGAGCGGCTGCGCAAGGAACGGCGCAAGCCCGCCACGGGCCAGACCCTGCTCCTGGGGATCACCAAGGCCTCCCTCTCCTCCGACTCCTTCATCTCCGCGGCCTCCTTCCAGGAGACCACCAAGGTGCTCACCGAGGCGGCCATCGCCGGCAAACGGGACTACCTGGTGGGCCTCAAGGAGAACGTCATCCTGGGGCACATGGTCCCCACCGGCACCGGCTTCCGCGACCACTACCGGACGCGCGTCAAGAAGAACATCGACTTCGGGGACATCGGCGGAACGGGGGTCGGCTTGCCGCGCAGCCCGACGACCGATCCCGAGATGGACGCCTTCCTCTCCAGCTCCATCGACCCCCTCGCGGGCACCCTGCCCTCCACCGGGACCGAGGGTGCCGCGCCCACCGTCGGCGGGGATTCCGCACCCTCGCCTCCGACCCAGCCGGGGCCCTCGCCCGAGACGGGCACGGCCACCGCCGCGCCCACACAGCCCGAAGAGGAGACTCCGGAGAAGGGAGAGGACTCCTCCAATTGACCTGCGGCCCAAGCCTCTCCCGCCGTCGCGACGGGAGACAATGCGGCTCCGGGGTTGACCCCACTCGACGCCCCCCTAGAATCCTCCCCCTGCGAATCCGCCCCGCCTCCCGCTGGAGGGCCGTCCGGGCTGGTTCCAGCGACCGGCCCCGCCCACCGGTCCCGACCGTATCGATCATGCCGACCATCAACCAACTCGTCCGCAAGGGGCGCAAGACACCCTTCAAGCGGTCGCAGTCGCCCGTCCTGGACTCCTGCCCCCAGAAGCGTGGGGTGTGCCTCCAGGTGAAGACCCAGACGCCCAAGAAGCCCAACTCCGCCCTGCGCAAGATCGCACGCGTGCGTCTCTCCAACGGCAAGGAGACCACGGCCTACATCCCGGGCGAGGGCCACAACCTCCAGGAGCACTCGGTGGTCCTGATCCGCGGCGGCCGCGTGCGGGACCTGCCCGGCGTGCGCTACCACATCATCCGCGGCACCCTCGACACCGCCGGAGTCGATGGCCGCCACCAGGGCCGCTCCAAGTACGGCACGAAACGTCCCAAGTAGTCGGGCAGCACCGGATTCCCATGCCGCGCAACTTCAAGTCGACCGCCCAGCTCATCAAGCCGGACCCCAAGTTCGGTTCGATGCTGGCCGCCAAGATCATCAACCAGCTGATGCTGGACGGCAAGAAGAGCGTCGCCCAGCAGATCTTCTACGACGCTCTCGACATCGCCTCCAAGAAGATCGAGGCGGAGGACCAGATCGAGATCTTCACCAAGGCGGTCGAGAACGCCCGCCCCATGGTCGAGGTGCGCAGCAAGCGGGTCGGCGGTGCCAACTACCAGGTCCCCCGGGAGGTCAAGCGCACCCGCCAACAGAGTCTGGCCGTGCGTTGGCTGGTGGGCTTCGCCCGCAAGAAGAAGGGCAAGCCGATGGCCCTGCGCCTGGCGGAGGAGCTGGTCGACGCCTACAACGGCACCGGTCAGGCGGTGAACTGGCGCGAGAACATCCACAAGATGGCGGAGGCCAACAAGGCCTACGCGCACTACGCTCGCTGATCGGGCGGGGCTCGCTGATCGGGCGGGGCGCGCCCGTCCCGGACCGCTGTCCACCGACGCCGCCCACCGGGCGGCGTCGTTCGTTTCTGCGATGACCTGGCCCGATCCCGAAATCCTGATCCTGCGCGATCCGCGCGAGTCGGTGCGCCGCTGCTCCCTGACACCCCTGCGCGGTTCGCCGGGGATTCGCTTCGTGAATTGGCGCCCCGACCGTCGGCTCGACGCCGCCGGCCGGGTCCTGCTCACCCCCGACGGAGAGGAGCTCACCCGCGCCGACGCCGGCGGCGGCCTGCTCCTGATCGACTGCTCCTGGCGCCGCGTGTCCACCCTGCGGGCCGCGATCGACGGCGAGCCGCGCCCACGCCGCCTGCCCCCCCTGGTCAGCGCCTACCCCCGCCGCTCGCGGGACTTCGTCGATCCCGCCCAGGGCCTCGCTTCGGTGGAAGCGCTCTTCGCGGCACTGGCGATCCTCGGCCGTCCACGCCCCGCTCTGCTCGAGGGCTACCACTGGGCGCAGGAGTTCCTCGCCGCCAATCCCGAGCTCGTGTCCTGATTCGGTAGCAGGCGCTTGCGGCTCGTGGACCCGCTATCATCTCCGGGATGTCCCTCGCCCGACTACGCAACATCGGCGTCGTTGCCCACATCGACGCCGGCAAGACCACCGTCACCGAGCGCATCCTGCACCTGACGGGAGTCGAGCACCGGGTGGGGCGAGTGGACGAGGGGACCGCCACCATGGACTGGATGGCGGAGGAGCGCGAGCGCGGCATCACCATCACCTCGGCCGCCACCCGCGTGCGCTGGGGGGACTTGGACATCAACATCATCGACACTCCCGGCCACGTCGACTTCACCGTGGAGGTGGAGCGCTGCATGCGCGTCCTGGACGGGGCCGTGTTGGTGATCGACGCGGTGGCCGGGGTCCAGGCCCAGTCGGAGACGGTCTGGAGGCAGATGAAGCGCCACCAGGTCCCCGCGATCTGCTTCGTCAACAAGTGCGACAAGCCGGGGGCGGACGTCCTGGCCGCCGCCGCCAGCTTGCGGGCGCGGTTGGACGCCCCGGGGATTCCGATCTCCTATCCGATCCACGACGACGGGCAGGTCGTCGGGGTGGTGGACTTCATCGAGCGCAACGCCTGGACCTTCGAGCCCTCCGGCGAGCACCGCGAGTGCCCCGTGCCCGAGGAGCTGGTCGAGGAGGTCGAGGTCCTGCGCGCCGAGTTGGTCGACGCCCTGGCCGAGGAGGACGAGGAGCTGCTCGAGGCGGCGCTCGAGGAGCGCGAGATCGAACCCGCCCAACTCAGGGCCGCCCTGCGCCAGCGCGTCGTGGCCGGCACCCTGGTGCCGGTCCTGTGTGGGGCCGCTCTGCGGGGGGTCGGGGTGCAGCCCCTCCTGGAGGCGATCGGGGCCTACCTGCCCAGCCCCCTGGACCGCCCCGCCGTCCAAGGTCAGGACCCCCAGGGGGAGCTCCTCCCCCCGCGCCCCCCCGAGATCGAGGCCTCACTGACCGCCCTGGCCTTCAAGATCCACTCCTCCAGCCACGCGGACCTGACCTTCGCCCGCGTCTACGCCGGCGCCCTGCGTCCGGGCATCAAGGCCTGGAACCCCCGCACCCGCACCATGGAGCGCATCGGCCGCATCCTGCGCATGCACGCCGACCACGGGGTGGCCCTCGAGGAAGCGGGTCCCGGGGAGATCGTGGCTCTGGTGGGACTCAAGAACACCGCCACCGGGGACACCCTCTGCGATCGGGCGGAGCCCCTCTCCCTCGAGCCCCTCGTCTTCCCAGAACCGGTGATCGCCCTGGTGGTCGAGCCCGCCTCCGCCGCCGAGCGCGACAAGCTGCGCCAGGCGCTGGGCCGGTTGGCGCGGGAGGACCCCACCTTCCACGTGACCGAGGACGAGACCACGGGCCAGTGGGTGATCGAGGGGATGGGGGAGCTGCACCTCGAGGTGTCGATCCACCGCCTGAAGGCCGACTTCGGGGTCGAGCCCCGGGTGGGGCAGCCCCGGGTCAGCTACCGCGAGGCGATCACCGGTCCGGGGAGCGGCTCCAGCCGCGTCGAGCGGGTGCTCGCGGGCAAGGAGGTCTTCGGGGCGATCGACGTCGAGCTCTCCCCCCGGGAGGAGGGGTTCGTCGTCGACTGGGACGAGGCGGTGGACCTGCCGGCGCGCATGCGCCCGGCGGTGGAGGAGGCCCTCAGGGGGGAGGCCCAGTCGGGCCCGCGCTTCGGCTACCCCCTGGTGGCCGCCAGCGTGCGGGTGGTGGGGGCGGAGCGCCACCGGGAACGGGAGTCGGAGGTCGCCTACGCCATGGCCGCCATCCACGCCCTGCGGCAGGCGATGAAGGAGGCCCCCGCCTGCCTGCTCGAGCCCCGCATGGCGCTGGAGGTCACGGTGCCCGAGGAGTTCTCCAGCGGAGTCATCGCCGACCTCGCCTCCCGCCGGGCCGAGGTGGGGGAGGTGATCTCCGAGGGGGACCTCAGGCGGGTGAACGGGACGGTGCCGCTGGCGCAGATGTTCGGGTACTCGACCGTGGTGCGCTCCCTCTCCCAGGGACGGGCGAGCTGGTCGATGGAGCCCGCTGGATTCGTCGAGGTGCCCGAGGCGGAGCTGGAGGCGCGGGGCCTGGCCTGGATCTGACCCGTCTGCCCGGCCCGCAGCGGCCGGGGATTTCCTTCTCGTTTGTGGGTCGGATCGGTTGACCCCCCCTAGGGCAACCGCTATCGTGCTCCGCCCTTCGAGCCGCGGAGTGCCGTTCCTGGGATCCGGAAGGGGTCCCGGGCGGGCTTTCGTCGCAGGGATTCCAGCAACGCAAGCGGCGGTTCTCGCTCCCGGATCGTTCCCGCCCCGGGGCGGTCCGCCAGGGGAAGCCGCGCCCAGACCTCACGCATGAGCGACAAGATCCAGATCCGTATGGAGGCCTACGACCACGAGGCGCTCGACCAGTCGAGCGTCGAGATCGTGGACACGGCGCGCCGCACCGGTGCGCGCGTCGCCGGGCCGATCCCGCTCCCCACCCGCGTGGAACGCTACACGGTGCTGCGCTCCCCCTTCATCGACAAGAAGTCGCGCGAGCAGTTCGAGATCCGGACTCACAAGCGGCTGATCTACATCTCGGAGCCGACTCCCCAAACGATCGACTCCCTCTCCAGCCTCAACATGCCCGCGGGGGTGGATATCCGCATCAAGGCCTGACGGTCGAGAGCGACGCCGGAGCGCCCCCCCGAGTGGGGCAGGGTGACGGGCGTCGTCGGGTTCCCACCGCTATCCCATCCGCCGCTCTCCCCGGAGTTCCGCGGCTTTCTTTCCCAGCGACCGGTTTCCTGTCGACCGAGGCGAGCTTCGTCCGGTCGCCTCCCCGCCGCGTGGCCAGGCGTCGGGCCGTCCCTACCCGGGGCCGGCCTCTGGTCGAACCGGCACCATCGACTCACTCGAGGATCATGACGCTGATTCTAGGGCGCAAAAAAGGCATGACCCAGCTGTTCGCCGAGGACGGCTCGGTCCAGGGCTGCACCGTCGTGCAGGCTGGACCGTGCGTGGTCATGCAGATCCGCACACAGGAAAAGGACGGCTACGACGCCGTCCAGCTCGGCTTCGAGGACATCCCCGACCGCCGCTCCAAGAAGCCGCAGCGCGCCGCCGCTTCCAAGAACGGCATCGCCCCCAAGCGCTTCCTACGCGAGGAGCGCCTGGCGGCTCCCGCCGATTTCTCGGTGGGGGATACCGTCACTGCCAACGCCTTCGAGGTGGGGGACGTGGTCGACGTGATCGGGACCACCAAGGGGCGCGGCTTCGCCGGCACCATCAAGCGCCACGGCTTCCACCGCGGCCCCAAGACCCACGGCAGCATGAACTACCGCCGCCCCGGGTCGATCGGCTGCTCCGCCTACCCGGGCAAGGTGGTCAAGGGCAAGCGCATGGCCGGGCACTACGGAGCCAAGCGCCACACCAGCAAGAACCTCCAGATCCTGCGCGTCGACAGCGAGCGGGGACTGCTCTTCGTCCAGGGGGGGCTGCCGGGACCGAACGGCGGCTTCGTGCAGATCCGCAGCGCCAAGACCGGCGTCAAGAAGGTCAAGAAGGGCGGCTGAGATGCAGGTCAAGAGCTACAAGGCCGGGAACGTCGGCCTGATCGACTTCGACGAGAGCTCCTTCGGCGGCAAGGTCCTCTACCGCACGCTGAAGGACGCGGTGGTGATGCACCAGGCCAACCAGCGCCAGGGCACCGTCAAGACCAAGGGGCGCAGCGAGGTTGCGGGCACCAACAAGAAGCCCTACCGCCAGAAGCACACCGGCCGCGCCCGCGCCGGCGACCGCAAGTCCCCGATCTGGCGCGGGGGCGGCATCGTCTTCGGGCCCCGGCCCCGGGACTACGGCTACCACATGCCCTCCAAGGCCCGGCGGGTGGCCCTGCGCAGCGCCCTGGCGGGCAAGCTGGCGGACGACGAGGTCGTGATCGCCGATCTGGGGGAGTTCCCCAAGCCGTCCGCCAAGGCGGCGCGCAAGGTGCTGGCCGACCTGGGCTCCCCGCGCCGCGCCTGCGTGGTGGTGGCCGAGCGCAGCGACAGCCTGTGGAAGTCCTTCCGCAACTTCCCCCTGGTGAACGTCCGCACCGCGTCCGAGCTGTGCGCCTTCGACGTGGTCAACGGGGGGTTGATCATCGCCGAGCGCGCCGCGCTCGACCACCTCGTGGAGCGGGTCGGCCTCAACGTCGCTACCGACGGAGGCGAGCAATGAGCAGCATCGATCGCATGTACCGCTTGGTGGCCAAGCCGATCGTCACCGAGAAGGGCAGCAACGACCAGGCGGACCGCAACGCCTACCACTTCCGGGTGCCGCGCGACGCCAACAAGGTCGAGATCCGCCAGGCGGTGGAGAAGGTCTTTGGTGTGAAGGTGGAGAGCGTCAACACCCTGCGCGTGAGCGGCAAGTCGCGCCGTCGCGGTTGGGTCGCGGGCCGTCGTCCAGATTGGAAGAAGGCCATGGTCGTTCTCGAGGAGGGAAGCACGATCGACGTCGTCTAGGCGACGAACTCGAGCCAGCACCATGGGTATCAAGAAATACAATCCGACCTCTCCGGGACGCCGCCACGGCAGCGTCCTCGAGTACACGGAGATCACGCGCTCCAAGCCCGAGAAGTCGCTCTTGCGGCCCCTCAAGCGCACCGGCGGGCGCAACAACCACGGGCGCATCACGAGTCGCTTCCGGGGGGGCGGCAACAAGCGCATGTACCGCGTGATCGACTTCAAGCGCAACAAGGACGGCGTGCCGGCCAAGGTCGCTTCGATCGAGTACGACCCCAACCGCAGTTGCTTCATAGCCCTCCTGCACTACGCCGATGGGGACAAGCGCTACATCCTCTGCCCCCTGGGGGTCGCGGTCGGCCAGACGATCCTCTCCGGCCCCGAAGCGGAGCCCACTCCCGGCAACGCGCTGCGCCTGATGCACATCCCCACCGGGGTGCAGATCCACAACGTCGAGCTGAAGGAAGGTCGCGGAGGGCAGCTCTGCCGCTCGGCCGGGACCGCCGCCCAGTTGCAGGCCAAGGAGGGCAACTACGCGGTCGTGCTGCTCCCCTCGGGTGAGTTGCGGCGCATCCACGTCCGCTGCCGCGCGACGATCGGGCGGCTCGGCAACACCGACCACCAGAACGTGAAGCTCGGCAAGGCGGGTCGGCGGCGTCACCTCGGGCGCCGGCCGCACGTGCGCGGAACGGCGATGAACCCCATCGACCACCCCCTGGGGGGTGGTGAGGGCCGCACCACGGGAGGACGCCACCCCTGCTCGCCGACCGGCGTTCTGGCCAAGGGTGGCCGCACGCGCCGCAGGAAGCACCCGACCGATCGTTTCATCATTCGCAGACGCAAGAAGCGGAGGTAGGAGGACCCATGTCACGCAGCACCAAGAAGGGGCCCTACGTCGACCCCAAGCTGGCCGCCAAGGTAGACGCGCAGAACGAGTCCGGGAGCCGCGCACCGATCCAGACCTGGGCGCGGGCCTGCACCATCCCTCCCGACTTCATCGGGCACACCTTCATGGTCCACAACGGCCTGAAGCACCTGAAGGTCTACGTCACCGAGGACATGGTCGGGCACAAGCTGGGTGAGTTCGCCCCGACCCGCGTGTTCCGCGGCCACACCAACAAGAAGGAAGGTCAGCGCAAGCGCTGACGGAGTCGCAGTGGATACCTCAGCCGACAGCAATCTCCCCGAGCCCGAGCTACCCGAGGAGGACCTCCCCCAGGAGGACTCCCCCGCGGTCGAGGAAGCGGAGTCGGAGGTCCCCGTCCCGGAGGCCGCCGCCCCCCGTCAGTACCGGGCGGTGCACCGCTACGCGCGCTGCACCGCGCGCAAGGCCAGGCTGATGGCCGACCTGATCCGCGGCCGCAGTGCCAACGAGGCCCTCGAGGTGCTCGAGTTCGCTCCCCAGCGGGCGGCCGCCATGTACAAGAAGGTGCTGCGTTCGGCGCTGGCCAACGCGGCCCAGGACGAGAGCGTCAACCTCAACCGCCTGAAGGTCGTGGACTCTCGGGCGGATGACGGCCCCATGCTCAACAACCGCCTGCGTTGGCGACCGGGCCCCCAGGGGCGCGCCATGCCGTTCGCCAAGAAGACCAGCCACCTGACCGTGGTCGTCGCTGAAGTACGGGAAGGCTGAGGAATCGATGGGACAGAAGATCCACCCCACCGGATACCGCATCGGCACGATCGAGCCCTGGGCCTCGCGCTGGCACGGCGGCAAGAAGAACTTCGCGTCGCTGCTCCTGCAGGACAAGCTCATCCGCGATCACATCCGCAAGGAGTACGGCTCCGCCGGTATCCCGCGTATCGAGATCGAGCGCACCGGCGAGGCCGTGAACGTGATCATCTACACCGCCCGGCCGGGAGTGCTGGTCGGTCGCAAGGGCGTGCGCATCGACCAGCTCAAGAGCGAGCTGCAGAAGATCGCGGACATGGTGGTGCACCTGACCATCCACGAGGTGAAGCGCCCCGAACTCTCCTCGGCGCTGGTGGCCGAGGTGATCGCCGACGCGCTCAAGCGCCGCATGGCGTTCCGGCGCGCGGTCAAGAAGGCCATCCAGACCACGATGCAAGCGGGCGCCAAGGGCATCAAGGTCGAGGTCAACGGGCGCCTGGGAGGGGCGGACATGGCGCGCACCGCCAAGGAGCGCGAAGGCCGCGTGCCCCTCTCCACCCTCCAGTCCCACGTCGAGTACGGCTTCGCCGAATCGCGCACGACCTACGGCATCATCGGCGTCAAGGTCTGGATCTACAAGGGCGACATCGAGCGCGGTCAGAAGGTCAATTACCGGCAGGTCTCCGCAGCCGGCCCGCGTCTGGAGCGCGGTCCGCGACGCGGCGGCCGCCCGCGGCGAGGAGGTGCCTGATGGCCTACATGCCCAAGAGGATCCGCCACCGCAAGGTGCAGCGCGGTCGAGTCCGGGGCTACGCCCAGCGCGGCAACCGGGTGGTCTTCGGTGATTACGGCCTGCAGGCCCTCGATCCCGGCTGGATCACCGGCCGCCAGCTCGAAGCGGGTCGCGTGGCGGCCAACCGAGCCACCGGTGGGGGAGCCAAGATCTGGATCCGTGTCTTCCCCGACAAGCCCGTTTCCGCCAAGCCCGCCGAGACGCGCATGGGCAAGGGCAAGGGGGACATCGACTACTGGGCGGCGGTGGTGCGTCCCGGCTCGATCCTCTTCGAGCTGGGCAACGTCACCGAGGACAAGGCCAAGCTGGCCTTCAAGCGGGTCGCCCACAAGATGCCCATCAAGGTGCGCTTGGTCCGCCGTCTCCCCACGACCTAGGAAGGCCAGGCACGCGATGAAGATCGAGGAAATCCGCAGCAAGACCGACTCGGAGCTCGAGTTCGACATCTCCAAGCTCAAGAAGGAGTTGTTCGACCTGCGTTTCCGGGCGGCCACCGACACGGTCTCCAACACCGCCGACATCACCCGCCTGCGCAGGTCGATCGCGCGGGTCACCACCGTCCTGCACGAGCGTGCCACCGGCGTCCGCGGCCAGACGCCCCGGCAGTAGGAGCTAGAGAAGTGATCGAATCCTCCGCCAGCGAGCAACGCAACAAGCGCCGGGTGATCCAGGGCGCCGTGACGAGTGACCGCATGGACAAGTCCATCACGGTCACGATCGAGCGCCGCTTCAAGCACCCCAAGTACAAGAAGTACATCCGCAAGCACACCAAGGTCCACGCCCACGACGCAGAGAACCAGGCCGCGGTGGGCGACACCGTCGAGATCATGGAGTGCCGGCCGCTCTCGAAGTCCAAGCGCTGGCGCCTGGTCCGCATCCTGAAGCGGCCCCGCCTGGCCTCCTCGGAGACCCATCAAGAGGGAGGTGCCCAGTGATCCAGATGCAGACCTACCTGGACGTCGCCGACAACACCGGCGCCAAGCAGGCTCAGTGCATCAAGGTGCTGGGTGGCACCCACCGCCGCTACGCGGGATTGGGCGACGTCATCGTGGCCTCGGTCAAGAAGTCGATCCCCGGCTCCGAGGTCAAGCCCGGCACCATCGTCAAGGGCGTCATCGTGCGCACCAAGAAGAGCACGCGCCGCGAGGACGGCTCCTACGTGCGCTTCGACCGCAACGCGATGGTGATCGTGGATCCCGAGGGCAACCCGCGCGGGACACGCATCTTCGGAGCGGTGGCGCGCGAGCTGCGCGACCGCAACTTCATGAAGATCGTCTCGCTGGCCCAGGAGGTGATCTGATGAAGATCAAGCGCGGCGACCAGGTGGTGGTGATCTCCGGCAACGACCGCGGCAAGCAGGGCGAGGTGCAGGCCGTCCTGCGCGGCAAGAACCGCGTCGTCGTGGCCGGCGTCAACGTGCGCGTGAAGCACACCAAACCCACCCAGCAGTCCCCCCAAGGCGAGCGGGTGACGCGCGAGTTCCCCATCCACGCCAGCAACGTGATGCTCGTCGACCCCTCCACCGGCAAGCGGACGCGCAAGCGCCCGGAAGAGGAGTAGTGCCATGACCGCTCCCCGGCTCAAAGAACGCTACCAGAGCGAGGTCAAGCAGGCGCTCAAGGAGAGCTTCGGCATCACCAACGACCTGGCCGTCCCCAGCCTCGAGAAGATCGTCGTCAACATGGGGGTCAAGGGCGCAGTCGAGTCCAAGGCCAAGACCGAGACCGCCGCGCGCGACCTTTCGATCATCACCGGCCAGAAGCCGACGGTGCGCTACGCCAAGCACTCCGTGGCGGGCTTCAAGCTGCGCAAGGGCATGCCCATCGGGTGCGCCGTCACCTTGCGGCGCGACCGCATGTGGGAGTTCGCCGATCGACTGATCTCGGTGGTCCTGCCCCGGATCCGCGACTTCCGCGGAGTTAAGAGCAAGTTGGATGGGCGTGGCAACTTCACCGTCGGCCTCTCGGAGCAGTCCGTCTTCCCCGAGATCGACTTCGACAGGATCGAGTTCCAGCAGGGGATGGACATCACCTTCGTGACCTCCGCCAAGGACGACGAGCAGGGCTACGCGCTGCTCAAGGAGTTGGGCATGCCGTTCCAGGACCGCGAAGGAGGGGCCAACTAGCCATGGCCAAGAAATCGATGATCGCCAAGTGCGCGCGCAAGCCCAAGTACCCGACGCGCGCCTACCGGCGTTGCAGCTTCTGCGGCCGTCCCCGGGCCGTTTATCGCAAGTTCGGTATCTGCCGCATCTGCCTGCGCGAACGCGCCCACCTGGGCGAGATCCCCGGCATGCGCAAGGCCTCGTGGTAGGAGGACGTCGACGATGATGACCGACCCCATCGCGGACATGTTGACCCGCATCCGCAACGCCAATTCCATCGGCCGCAAGCAGGTGGCGATGCCGGCTTCGAAGATGCGCGTCGGCATCGCCGAAGTGCTCAAAGAGGAGGGCTTCATCGCCACCTACGAGGTCACGGAGTCCAAGCCCGCGAGCACCCTCACCCTCGATCTGAAGTACGGCATCGACGGCGAGCGCGTCATCCGCAGCATCACCCGCGTGAGCAAACCCGGCTGCCGCGTCTACTCGAACGTGACGGAACTCAAGCCCGTCCTGCTTGGACAGGGCATCCACGTCGTATCCACTCCCAAGGGAGTCGTCTCCGACCGCAAGGCTCGCGAGCTGCGCGTCGGGGGCGAGATCCTGGCCACGGTCTACTGAGAGGCCCTGGAGGAAGCTCGGCATGTCCCGAATCGGCAAGCAACCCATCACGATCCCCGCTGGGGTCACCGTCGAATCCAAGGGTCGGCGGGTCGACGTCAAGGGACCCAACGGGGCCCTGACGATGGACTTGCGCCCCGAGGTCGACCTGGAGGTCGAGGGGCCCAAGGCTCAGGTGGTCCTCAACGGCAGCGGAGCCCCCAGGCAGGCGCGCGCCTTCCACGGCATGACGCGGGCGCTCCTGAACAACATGGTTCTCGGCGTCTCCAAGGGCTTCCAGAAGAGGCTCGAGATCGTCGGCATCGGGTGGAACGTCCAAGCCCAGGCCAAGAAGGTCGTGCTCAACATCGGCTTCTGCCACCCGGTCGAGATCCCCCTGCCCGATGGCGTGTCCGCCGAGTGCCCCAACCCGACCGCGATCACCATCACCGGGGCCGACAAGCAGGCCGTCGGCCAGCTGGCGGCGGAGATCCGAGCCGTGCGGCCCCCCGAGCCCTACAAGGGCAAGGGGATCCGCTACCAGGGCGAGTACGTGCGTCGCAAGGCCGGCAAGACCTTCGGGAGCTAGCCCCCATGACCCTCAAGTCCTCCACCCTCCTCAAGAACAAGCGGCGCTTGCGCCGCCGTCATCACGTGCGCTCGCGCCTGCGGCTGCAGAGCGATCTGCCGCGCCTGTCGGTCAACCGCACGCTCAAGCACATCTCCGCCCAGGTCATCGACGACCGCAGCGGACGCACCCTGGCCGCTGCCTCCACCACCGCCAAGGCCCTGGGCGAAGCCCTGACCGGCAAGAAGAAGACCGAGCAGGCGGCCTTGGTCGGCGCCGAGATCGCGCGACTGGCCAAAGAGGCTGGGGTCGAGGCGGTCGCCTTCGATCGCGGCCATTCCAAGTACCACGGGCGCGTGAAAGCGCTCGCCGACGCCGCCCGCGAGGGCGGGCTGAGATTCTGATCGCGCTCCGAGCATGAAGCACCAGACCGAATACCTGGACCACTCCGAGGTCGACCAGATCGAGAACCTGGCGGAGCAGTTGATCAAGATCAACCGCTGCGCAGCCGTCGTGAAGGGGGGCCGTCGCTTCTCCTTCTCTGCCCTGGTGGTCGTCGGCAGCCGCGAGGGAGCCGTCGGTTGCGGCTTCGGCAAGGCGCGTCAGGTCCCCTCGGCCGTCGAGAAGGCCAACAAGGACGGACGCAAGCACTTGCAGCGCGTGCCGCTCACCGAGTGGGGCAGCATCCCGCACGAGGTGCAGGGCGAGTACTGCGGAGCCACCGTGCGATTGGTGCCCGCCTCCAGCGGATCCGGCATCACCGCCGGCGCCTCGGTGCGCGCCGTGGCGGAGATGGCCGGCATCAAGAACCTGCTCTCCAAGGCCTTCGGTTCAACCAACCCGGTCAACCTCGTCAAGGCCACCCTCCACGCCCTCTCGCAGCTCAGGACTCCGGAAGAGGTGGCCGAACTGCGGGGAGTCGAGCTCTAGCCCGGAAGGAACCAGTAGCCATGGACCTCAAGACCGTTTGCGCCAAGGGCACCAAGTACAAGGCCCGCCAACGCGTCGGCCGCGGCATCGGCTCCGGTAGCGGCAAGACCTGTGGCCGGGGGCACAAGGGCCGTGGAGCGCGCTCGGGCGCCAGCAGGCGCGCGGGGTACGAGGGCGGCCAGATGCCGATCTACCGCCGGGTGCCCAAGCGCGGGTTCACCAACGCCCGCTTCCGCACCGAGTACACCACCATCAACGTCGACAAGCTCAACGCCTTCGCCGACGGGGACGTGGTCGATCTGGCGACCATCCTGGGCCGGGGACTGGCCAGCAAGAACACCGACCTCCTGAAGGTGCTCGGCAACGGCACGCTCGAGCGGCGACTCACGGTGCGCGCCCAGAAGTGCAGCGCCTCGGCGGCGGAGAAGATCCAGGCCGCCGGAGGCGAGTTCGTGCAACTCGATCCGCGTGGGCGCGAGGTCTCCGGCGGCGCACCGTCCGAGCCCGAGGTCCCCGCGGACCAGCCGCAAGGCGACGCGCAAGAGAGCCAGGGAGAGGAGGACGCCTAGACCGTGGAAGCGAGCCCCCTACAGCTCTTCCGGATCCCCGAGACGCGGGAGAAGATCTTCAGGACCCTCGGGCTCCTGCTCTGCTACCGCCTCGGTTTCCAGATCCCCCTGCCGGGCATGGACCCCAAGTTCGTCTCGCAGATGGGGAGTCAGGGTCTGTTCGGTCTGCTCTCCGCGCTCTCCGGCGGGCGTCTGGGCGATACCACCATCTTCGCCCTGGGCATCATGCCCTACATCTCCGCCTCCATCATCTTCTCGATGCTGACCAAGGTCTCCCCGACCTTGGAGGCGGTCTCCAAGGAGGGGGCTTCCGGTCAGAAGAAGATCAACCAGTGGACGCGCCTGGCGACCGTGCCGATCGCCCTGGTCCAGTCGATCTTCATCTACACGGGGGTCTTCCTGGCGGCGCGCGAGAGGATGGTCATGCCCGCCATGCGGGACAACCCGATCGCGCTGGCCTTCATCGTGATCACGGGGCTGGTGGCGGGGGCCCTGTTGGTGATGTGGATCGGCGAGCTGATCACCGAGTACGGAGTCGGCAACGGCGCCTCGTTGATCATCATGGCCGGAATCATCGCCTCCCTACCCAGTAGCATGGCGGCCATCTCGGACCAGCCCGAGTTCTGGCAGACGTTGATGTTCCTGGTCTTCGTGTGGCTGATCACCATCTTCGTGGTGGTCTTCATGCACAAGGGGGCGCGGCGAGTCCCGATCCAGTACGCGCGCTTGCAGCGCGGCCGGCGGGTCTACGGCGGACAGCGGCACTTCCTGCCCCTCAAGGTGAACATGGCCGGGGTGATGCCGATCATCTTCGCCTCGGTGCTGTTCGTGATCCCGGGGATCCTGTTCCAGTGGTTCGGCTGGGCCTACATGCAGCAGGTCTTCTCGAACCAGACGGGCTTCATCTACGTCACCGCCTACGCCGCCCTCATCTTCTCCTTCTCCTTCTTCTGGAACCGGTTGATGTTCAACCCGGAGGAGATCGCCAACAACCTCAGGGAACACGGCTCCTTCATTCCTGGCATCCGACCCGGTCTGAAGACGGCGGAGTTCCTCTCCAACACGCTCACCCGGATCACCCTGGCCGGCGCCGCCTTCTTGGCGGCCGTCGCGGTGGTGCCGGCGTTCATCACCGAGGACACGGGGATGACGCCACAGATGCGCTACTTCGTCGGCGGCACCTCGGTGCTGATCGTCGTCGGGGTGGCCCTCGACCTGGTCGACAAACTGAATGCGCAGTTGGTGATGCGCCAGTACGACTCCGCCGGCGGTCCGGGTCGTGGCGGCGGACCCAAGGGAGGCGGGGCCTCCTGGACCAAGACTGGAGGTGACAAGTGAGTCGTGTGGTCATCCTGCTCGGACCCCCGGGCGCCGGCAAGGGCACCCAGGCGGTGCGTCTCTCTGGGCGGCTCTCCCTGCCGCACATCTCGACCGGGGACCTGTTCCGCGAGAACCTGTCCCAGGGGACGGACCTCGGCGCGCGCGCCAAGGAGTTCATGGAGAGCGGCCGACTCGTTCCCGACGAGCTGGTCGTGGACATGCTCTTCGATCGCGTGGGGCGCGAGGATTGCAGTCAGGGTTACCTGCTCGACGGATTCCCGCGCACGGTGGCGCAGGCCGAAGAGCTGGGACGGCGCCTGGGAGACGGCACCCCGGTGACGGTTGTCAACCTGGACGTGCCCGACGAGGTGATCGTCGAGCGTGCCGGCGGCCGACTGCTGTGCCGCGCCTGTGGGAACATCCAGCACCTGAAGTACTCCCCCCCCGCCCAAGAGGGCGTCTGCGACGCCTGTGGGGGCGAGCTCTACCAGCGCGACGACGACAAGCCCGAGGTGGTCCGCCAGCGGCTGACCGTCTATCACGAACAGACCCAACCCGTGGTCGACTGGTACCTCCAGGCGAGCGCGACGGGGGGCGGCGTGCTGCACAACGTGGACGGTGCCGGCACGCCAGACGAGGTCTTCACGGCCAGCATCGCTTGCTTCCAGGAGGGGGTGTAGTTGGTCAAAGAGGAGCCGATCACCGTCGAGGCCATCGTGACCGAGGCCCTACCCAACGCGCGCTTCCGCGCGCGTCTGGAGTCGGGGCACGAGATACTCGCGCACGTGAGCGGAAAGATGAGGATGCACTACATCCGCATCCTCCCGGGAGACAAGATCACAGTCGAGATGTCGCCCTACGATCTGACCAAGGGCCGCATCACATGTCGTGGCGAGCGGCGCCGGAGGACCGGCAGGCGCCGCCGGAGAAGAAGACGATGAAAGTACGAAGCAGCGTCCGGCGCATGTGCGCCCAATGCAAGATCGTGAGGCGCCGTGGCGTCTTGCGGGTCATCTGCAAGGCGGACCCACGCCACAAGCAACGTCAGGGCAAGTAGGACAGGAAGCATCAGGAGACCAACACGCATGGCACGCGTCGTCGGAGTCGACATCCCCAACAACAAGCGCATCGAGATCGCGCTCACGTACATCTACGGCGTAGGTCGTGGGACGGCCAAGCGGGTCTGCACCGACCTGGCCCTCGACCCGGGCATGAAAGCCCGCGACCTCACGGAGGAGCAGGTCACCAACCTGGCCAACCACCTGCGCAAGGAATACGTCGTCGAGGGGCAGTTGCGGCGCACGGTGGCCGCGGCCATCTCGAGGCTGAGGGATATCAACTGCTATCGCGGACTGCGGCACCGGCGCAGCCTGCCGGTGCGCGGCCAGCGCACGCGTACCAACGCGCGCGGTCGCAAGGGACCGAAGAAGACTGTCGCCGGCAAGAAGTCGGTCAAGGGGATGAAGGGCTGAGCCATGGCCAAGACGACGAAACGCAAGCCGAAAAAGAACATCGTCAAGGGCATCGTGCACGTGAAGGCCACCTTCAACAACACGCACATCACGATCACCTCGACGACCGGAGACACCCTCGCCTGGGGTACCGCCGGGGCGATGGGCTTCAAGGGCACTCGCAAGAGCACCCCCTTCGCCGCGCAGCGCGCAGCGGAGTCCGCTGCCCACGCCGCGCAACGCCACGGCCTGAAGGAGGTCGAGGTGCGCGTCAAGGGAGCAGGCTCCGGTCGCGAGTCCGCCGTGCGGGCCCTCGCCAACGCCGGGCTGCGCATCTCATCGATCCAGGACGTCACCCCGCTGCCCCACAACGGCTGTCGGGCCAAGAAGCGTCGGCGTACCTAGCCCCGAACCCCGGAGAGCCAAGAACCATGGCCCGCTACACTGGACCCAAGGTCAAGCAATGCCGCCGGGAGGGCATGAACCTCTTCTTCCTGGGGCAGAACACCTCCAGCGGCAAGGTCGCGATCCTACAGCGCCGCGACTACCCGCCCGGAGTGCACGCCCAGAGCCGGCGCAAGATCACCGAGTACGGTGTGCGCCTGCGCGAGAAGCAGAAGCTGAAGCGCATCTTCGGTGTCTACCAGCGCCAGTTCATCCTCTACTTCCGAGAGGCGGATAGGATGAAGGGCAACACCGGGGAGAACCTCCTGATGCTCTTGACCAGGCGTCTGGACAACGTGGTGTTGACGGCCGGGTTCGCCCTGACCCTGCCCCAGGCACGCCAGCTCGTGAACCACGGGCACTTCATGGTCAACGGCAAGCGCGTCACCATCCCCTCCTACCAGGTCCGTCCTGGTGACGAGATCACGCCGCGTCCCAAGGAGAACACCAGGAAGATGGTCTCCTCGTTCCTCGACGTCACCAAGGGCGCAGCCGTTCCCGGCTGGCTCGACGTGAGCGCCGACACCATGACGGCCAAGGTCACGGGCGTTCCGACGCGCGCCGACTTCCAGTACCCCATTCAGGAGCAGCTCATCGTCGAGCTGTGCTCCAAGTAGCTCGAGAGCAGGGAGGGTTACCCCGTGAGAATCCGTTGGAAGAACTTCGAGCTGCCCAGTCGGGTCCTGCCTGACGCCAGCACGCTCACCTCCGAGTACGGTCGCTTCCACATCGAGCCGTTCGAGCGCGGTTTCGGGCACACGATCGGGAACGGCCTCAGGCGAGTCCTGCTCTCCTCGATCGAAGGCGCCGCCGTGACGGCAGTGCGCATCGAGGGCGCCGCCCACGAGTTCGACTCGCTGGAAGGGGTCCACGAGGACGTGGCAGACATCATCCTCAACGTCAAGCGGCTGCGCATCCGCTACGACGGTGAGGAGCCCGTCGTCTGCCGCATCCAGAAGGACATCGAGGGCCCGGTGACCGGTGCTGACGTCGTCTGCCCCGGTGATGCGGAGGTGGTCAACACCGATCTGCACATCTGCTCGCTCTCCATGGATCGCGAGTTTGCGGTCGAGTTGGTGGTCAAGAAGGGACGCGGCTACGTGCCGGCGGAGGAGAACCGCGAGGAGGGACAGGAGCTCGGCACCATCCCCGTCGACTCCGTCTACTCGCCGGTGCAGCGGGTGCGCTACTCGATCGAGGCCACCCGTGTCGGCAAGCTCACCAACTACGACCGCCTGGTTCTCGACATCTGGACCGACGGCACCGTCTCCCCCGATCTGGCGCTGGTCGAGGCGGCCAAGATCTACCGCAAGCACCTGAACCCCTTCGTGCTCTACAGCTCCAGTTGCGACGAGAAGCCGGTCGTGACGACCCCCACCGAGTCGGAGTTCAACCAGATCAACCGCGAGACCAGCGATCTGACGATGCTCCTGCAGTTGCCGATCTCCGAGCTGGAGCTGTCGGTGCGGGCCCGCAATTGTCTGGACGGTGCCGACATGCGGATCCTGCGTGACCTCGTGACGATGACCGAGGCCGAGGTGATGAACCTGAAGAATCTCGGCAAGACCAGCCTGACCGAGATCAAAACCAAATTGGCTGAGCGCGGGCTGTCCTTGGGGATGATCCTCGAGGGCTAGCTCGACGACCAGGAAGAACGATGCGACATCGCGTAGCAGGCTACAAGCTCGGCCGCACCACCAGCCACCGGATCGCCATGACCAAGAACATGGCGGCCTCGCTGATCGAGCACGAGCGGATCATCACCACTCTCCCCAAGGCGAAGGCGGTCAAGCCCTTCGTCGAGAAGCTGGTGACCCTCGCCAAGGACCCCTGCCAGCACAACCGTCGGCGCGCCTTCTCGAAGCTGCGCAACAAGGAGGCGACGCGCAAGCTGTTCGACGTCCTCGGCCCTCGTTTCCTGGAGCGGCCCGGCGGCTACTGCAGGATCCTCAAGCTCGCCAAGCGGCGCTTGGGGGACGGTGGTGAGCGGGCGATCCTGGAGTTCGTCGAGCGCACGCCGAAGAGCGACGAGGGGGCCGAAGAGGCCGCTTCCTAGCTGCACGCGGACTACTGATCCAGCACGCTGGTCCGGCTCAGAGGCGGACTAGCTCCACCCGGTCCGCCCCCAGGATCTGCCCCAGATCGCGGACGAGCTCCTCGGAGATCTGCACCGCCAGCTCCCGGTTGGCGCGCACGCGCCGCAGCACTCCGTCGCCCCCCGCCACCGAGAGGTACAGGGGGCTCGGCCCGCGGCTGGCCTTGATCGTCGCCAGGAGGGAGGGCAAGAGTCCCTCGTCGGCGCGCGTGAGCGAGAGCTGCAGCCCCCCCTGGAAGAGGGGCAGGGCGCGTTCGAGGGGGTAGAGCTCGTCCGCCAGGAGGGCGGACTCGTCCCCCGAGTTCTCGACGCGCGCCTTCGCCACCACCACCGCGCCGTCCTCGAAGAACTCCCGGGATTCCTCGTACAAGCCCGGGAACACCGTCAACTGGGCGCTGCCGTGCAGGTCCTCGAGACGAGCGCGGCACATCTTGCGCCCCGCCGACTTGCCCGAGCGGACGATCAGCTCGGACTTGTTGAGCACCAGACCCGCGATGAAGACCTGGGCCCCGTCCTCGAGCTGCGCCAGGTCCGGGATGCGGCAGGAGGAGAGCAGCGAGACCAGTCCCGCGCGCTCCTCGAGAGGGTGACCGGAGAGGTACAGACCCAGGACCTCGTACTCCGCCGCCAGGAGCTCTGAACGATCCCAGGCCTGCGCCGGATCGACCTCGGAGAGCGCCTCGGAGCCGGTCGCCGGAGTCTCTGCGTCGAAGGCGTCGAACATCGACGCCTGTCCGCGCCGCCGGTCCGCCGCCGCCTGGCCGGCCTCGTGCATGATGCGCTCGATGGTGGCCAGCACCGCGCCGCGGTCGTGCCCCGTGAAATCGAAGGCGCCGGCCTTCACCAGTGCCTCCCAGGCGAGCTTGCCCACATCCTGCGGCTCGGCGACCTCGCAGCACACGCTGTGGAAGGTCAGGGGCTTCTGCTCCGCGCGCAGCCGCTCGCGGGCGGCGACCAGGGCCTCGATCGCGCGCATCCCCGTGCCCTTGACGGCGCCCAGGCCGTAGCGGATGGCGCGCTCGTCCTCGGGGGTGAACTCCCAATCGGAGTGCTGCATGCAGGGGGGACGGACCTCGATCCCCGAGCGCCGGCAGCCGTCGAGCAGGTCCTTGACCTTGTCCGAGTCCGACATCTCGCAGGAGAGGTTGGCCGCCAGGAAGGCCGTGCGGAAGTTGGCCTTCAGGTAGGCGGTCTGGTAGGTGATCACCGCGTAGGCGGCGGAGTGGGACTTGTTGAAGCCGTAGCCCCCGAACTTGACGATGTTGTCCCAGATCTCCGCGGCCTTGTTCCGCGAGCAGCCGTTCGCCTCGGCACCCTGCATGAACTGGGCCGAGAAGCGCTGCATGATCTCGGGCTTCTTCTTGCCCATCGCCTTGCGCAGGTTGTCCGCGTCGTTGGGCGAGAAGCCGGCCAGCTCCATCGAGGCCAGCATCACCTGCTCCTGGTAGACGATGCAGCCGTAGGTGCCTTCGAGGATCGGCTCCAGACTGGGGTGCGCGACGGTGATCGGCTCCTTGCCGTGCTTGCGGTCGCAGAAGGTGTCCGCCATGCCGGACTCGAGCGGCCCCGGCCGGTAGAGGGCCAGGACGGCGATCAGGTCCTCGAAACAGTCCGGCTTGAGGCGCGCCACGAGCTTGCGCATCCCGTCCGACTCGAGCTGGAAGACGCCCAGGGTGTCTCCCATGGTCAGCAGCTCCCAGGTGGCGGGATCGTCCTGCGGCAGGTCCTCGACGTTCGGCGGGCTGCCCCCCATGCGCTCGATGTTGGCCAGGCACTTCTGGATGATCGTCAGGGTGCGCAGTCCCAGGTAGTCCATCTTGAGCAGACCCAGCTCCTCGAGGGTGGGGGCTGGGTACTGCGTCGTGATGTCCTCGCCGATCCTGGCCAGGGGGACGTACTCCACCGTCGGCCGCGGGGTGATGACCACCCCCGCCGCGTGGGTGGAGGCGTGCCGCGCCAACCCCTCCAGGGGCGCCGAGTGGCGGAAGAGCTCGTCCCACTCCGGGCTCGACTCGCGCAGGGCGCGCAGCTCGGGGTCGCCCGCGACCGACTCCTCCAGCGAAGGCGTGCCCGGTCCCGAGGGGATCTTCTTGGCGATCCGGTTCACGTCGCGCAGGGGCAGGTCCAGGACGCGTGCCACGTCCCTCACCACGGTGCGCGAGGCCATCGTGCCGAAGGTCACGATCTGGGTGACGTTCTCGGTCCCGTAGCGTTCACGCGTGTACTGGATGACCCGCTCGCGTCCCTCCTTGCAGAAGTCGATGTCGATGTCGGGCATCGACACGCGGCTGGAGTTCAGGAAGCGCTCGAAGAGCAGGTCGTACTCCAGCGGGTCGAGACGCGTGATGTCGAGCAGGTAGGCGACGATCGAGCCCGCGGCGGAGCCCCGTCCGGGTCCGACCGGTATGTCGTGCTCGCGCGCCCACTGAATCAGGTCCCAGACGATCAGGAAGTAGGACACGAAGCCCAACTCGCGGATCACCTGCTTCTCGTGGGCCAGTCGCTCGCGCGCGACACTGTGCTGAGCTCCGTAGCGCTGCACCAAGGCCTCGTCCAGCAGACGGTCGAAGAGCTCGTCCGGCGACTCCCCCGTGTGGCTCACGAACTCCGGCACGTGGTACTTGCCGAACTCCAGCTCCACCTGGCACTGCTGCGCCACGTCCAGGGTGGCGCTCAGGGCCTCGGGCAGGTCGCGGAAGATGGCGGCCATCTCCTCCCGCGTGCGGAAGAAGAGCGAGTCCGTCTCGAAGCGGAAGCGCTTCTCGTCGTCGCGCTTGGCCCCGGTGTTGATGCACAGCAGGATGTCCTGGGCCGCGCAGTCCTCGTGACGCAGGTAGTGCACGTCGTTGGTGGCGACCAGGGGGATGCCGGTGCGCCCGTGCAAGCGCGTCAGGGCCTCGTTGACGGTGGTCTGCTCGTCGATGCCGTTGCGCTGCAGCTCGAGCCAGAAGTGGTCGCGGCCGAAGAGGTCTCGCAGTCGAGCGGCGAGGTCTTCGGCCTCGCGCTCCCTACCGCGCAGGAAGAGCTGGTTGACCTCGCCCGCCAGGCACCCCGACAGGCAGTTGATCCCCTGGGCGTGCGCTTCGAGCAGCGGCCAGTCGATGCGCGGGCGCACGTGGTATCCGTCGACGTAGGCCGCCGAAGCCAGACGCATCAGGTTGCCGTAGCCCTGCGCGTCGCGCGCCAGGAGCGTCAGGTGGCTGTACCCGTTGCCCCGGCGTGTGCTGTGGGGCTCGTGCATCGAGCGCTGGGCGATGTAGACCTCGCACCCGATCAGGGGTTTGATCCCCGCCCGCTTGCAGGCCGAGTAGAGCTCGACCGCGCCGAACATGTTGCCGTGGTCGGTCAAGGCCAGGGCGCCCTGCTCGTCCTCCTGGCAGGCCTCGACCAGGCGCGGGATGCGATTGGCGCCGTCGAGCAGGCTGTACTCGGAGTGGACGTGGAGGTGGACGAAGTCGGGTATCGGCATGCCTTGGGACGCTACTGATCCAGCACACTAACCGCGCAAGAGCAGGCTGAGCAGACCCTTCTGCGTGTGCAGTCGGTTCTCCGCCTGGGCGTAGAGCAGGCTGCGCGGGCCGTCGAGGACCTCGTCGGTGACCTCCAGGTTGCGGCGCACCGGCATGGGGTGCATGAGGCGCGCCTCCGACCCCAGCTCCATCAGCTTCTCGTCCACCACCCAGTCACGGGTGTTCGCCAGGCGGCTGGCGGCCAGGGTCGGGTTGCCATAGCTCTCCAGGGAGCTCCAGGAGCGGGCGTAGACCACGTGCGCGCCGCGCGCCGCCTCTTGGGCGGTCACCCCCGAGGCGAACTCGCAGCCGCGCTCCCCGGCCAGTGTGCACGCCTCGTCCACGACACCCTCGTCCAGCTCGTACCCCGAGGGGTGGGCGACCACGACGTCCATCCCCGAGCGCAGCCCGGCCAAGAGCACCGAGTTCGTCACCGAAGGGCTGCACGGATCGGGGTTCTGGGTCCAGGTGATCGCCAGGCGCCGGCCCCGGAGGTCCCCCATGACCTCGCGCAGGGTCATCAGGTCCGCCAGGGCCTGGAGAGGGTGCCACAGGACGCTCTCCATGTTGATCACCGGCACCCGGGCGTGGGCGGCCCAGGCCTGGATCCCGTCGTCGCGGCGGTCCGACTCCCACGAGATCCCCTCCGGCCGGGGGCGGATCGCCAGGGCGCTGACGTAGGCCGACATCACCGCGGCGGCGTCGCGGATGTGCTCGGGGGCTGGGCCGTCCATCACCGTCCCGTCCCGCGCCTCGAGCGCCCAGAAGTCGGAGGCGGCGGTCAGGTTGACGGTGTTGCCGCCGAGCTGCTGCACCGCCGCCACCAGGGAGGTGCGGGTTCGCAGGGAGCCGCGGAAGAAGAGCAGCCCTACGGTGCGCCCCGCCAGGGCCGGGCGCGAGATCCCGCTCTTCATGCGCGCCGAGAGGTCCAGGATGTCCTCGATCTGCCGATCGGAGAGGTCCTGGAGACGCACGAAGTGGGGGATGTGAGTGTCCGGGCTCATGGAGCCAGGATAGTGCCGCCGTGGGGGGATTCCAGGGCGGCCGCCGGGGGGGCGCTCAGCGCCTTCGTGGACCGCCGACTTGACACCCCTGGGGGCAGGTCCTACAACCGCTCGCCGCGCACCCGTAGCTCAACTGGATAGAGCACCTGACTACGGATCAGGAGGCTACAGGTTCGAATCCTGTCGGGTGTACCAGACAGCGGCCGGCGGCCCACCCGCCGCCGGTCGGCCCAATGCGGTGAGTTCGATGCGGTGAATCCAGCGCGGTGAGTCCGCCACCGCCCGAAACCAGAAGTCCTACCCCGGACCGGGGAGAACGAGGCGCGTGATCCCTGATCCGCTACCTGACAACACGACGAGCGGGGGGCACCCACGTCCCCCCGCCGAGGAGTTCGCCCGCGACCTGCACTTCATGGACCTGGCCCTGGAGGAGGCGCGACGCGCGCGCGATCTCGACGAGGTCCCGGTCGGGGCCGTGATCGTGCTGGACGACCGCGTCGTAGGCCGTGGCCACAACCGCACGCGCACGGAGCGCACCCCCCTGGCCCACGCCGAGCTGATCGCCCTGGCCGAAGCGTTCGCGTCGACCGGGGACGCGCGCCTGCCGGGGGCGGTCGTCTACTCGACGGTCGAGCCCTGCTTCATGTGCGCCGGCGCCCTGTCCCACGCACGGGTGGCCCGTGCGGTGTGGGGGGTGCGCGATCCCAAGTTCGGCGGCTGCGCCTCCCTGGGGGCGGTGCTGACCGATGCGCGCATGAATCACCGCGCGCAGATCACCGAGGGTGTGCGCGCCGACGAAGCACGCGAGCTCCTGCAATCGTTCTTTCGAAGCAAACGCTAGGTGGCCGAGCGCGCCTGGAGACGCCGCGAGGGTCTCCGACGCGGCGCGTCCGCCGCCCGTCGACCCGACGGAGAGGTGCCAGAGTGGCTGAATGGACTGGTTTCGAAAACCAGCGTGTCCTTTTGGGCACCGGGGGTTCAAATCCCTCCCTCTCCGCCACCCCTCGACGGACGGCTCGCCGCCTGGCGCAACCGAATCGGAGAGGTGTCGGAGTGGCTGAACGAGCACGCTTGGAAAGCGTGTGTGTCGGTTACGGCACCGGGGGTTCGAATCCCCCCCTCTCCGCCATCCCACAACAGGAGGTACGATCGACGTCACGAGCCCGGCGGTGGGCCCGGTCCCACGCGATGGGTCGGTCCTGAACCGGGTCAGGCCGGGAACGGAGCAGCCCTAGGGATCCCGCCCCATGCGCGAGGTGCCCGGGCCTTCCGGCGGGCTCGTGACGTCGACTCTCCCGGCGGCCCCCCCCTGCGCCAGCTAGGGCGAGCCGCCCCGCGGGTACACTGACCCTCGCATGTCCTACCTGGTCCTCGCGCGCAAGTACCGTCCCCGCACCTTCGACGAGGTCGTGGGGCAGGAGAACACCACCCGCGTCCTGCAGGGGGCCATCTCCTCCGGACGGATCGGACACGCCTACCTCTTCACGGGGCCGCGCGGCACGGGCAAGACGACCAGCGCGCGGCTCTTCGCCAAGGCCCTCAACTGCGAGACGGGGCCGGCTGACGAGCCGTGCGGGACCTGCGAGCGCTGCCGGAGCCTCGATTCCGGAGCGGAGGTCGACGTGCTCGAGATCGACGCCGCCTCCAACACCGGGGTGGATCACGTCCGGGAGCTGCGCGATCAAGCGGCCTACGTGCCCCTGCGCGCGCGCTTCAAGATCTACATCGTGGACGAGGTCCACATGCTCTCCAAGGCGGCCTTCAACGCCCTGTTGAAGACGCTCGAGGAGCCCCCGCCCCACGTCAAGTTCCTCTTCGCGACCACCGAGCTGCACAAGGTGCCCGACACGGTGCTCTCGCGCTGCCAGGTGCTGCGGCTCTCCCCCCTGCCCGAGGGGGCGATCGCCGCCCGGCTGGCCGAGGTCTTCGCCGCCGAGGAGATCGCAGCCGAAGCCGGGGTGGTGGAGGACCTCGCGCGCCGCGCCCGCGGCGGGATGCGCGACGCCCTGTCGATGGCCGATCAGCTGGTGGCGCTGGTGGGGTCCCGTCCGCAGCTCTCCGACTGCGAACGTCTGGCGACCGAGGGCTCCCGGGCGGCGATCGAGGAGGTCGTCGAGCGCGTCCTGGCGGGGGATCGCGTCGGGCTCCTGGGGGCCCTGCCGGCGCGGGAGGGGAGCGAGCCGGAGTTTCTCGCCGGCCTGCTCGATCACCTCCGCGGCTGCCTCTTGGCCGCCCTCCTGGGGGAGCGCGTGCCGGTGATGCCCCCTGCCGAGGGGGATCCCGACCAGCGCCAGGCGCTCGCCGCGCGGGGCAAGTCGATCGGTGCTCGACGCCTCGAGCTCTGGCTGCAGGAGCTCCTCCACGCCCGCGAGCGCATGCGCCTGCTCCCCTCCCACGCGCGCCTGGTCCTGGAGGTGACCCTGCTGGATCTCTGCCGCGAGGAGAGCGTCCTGGGCCTGGACGAGCTGGCGTCCCGTCTGGAGGCCCTCGAGGCCCGCCTGGCGGGGGACTCCCCGCCCCCTTCCGCGCCCCCCGAGCCCCAGGCCCCCGCCGAGCTCCGACCCCCGCCCAAGCCGCAGGACGCGCCCCCGCGCTCCGCCGCGCGCCCCACCAGCGTGGCCGAGACCTGGACGCGCTTCCTCGATGAGCTGGAGGAGGCCAGCCCCAGCCTGCGCGCCCTGATCACCCGCCGCGGCCGGCTGGGGGCCTTCCGGGGGGGGCGCGCCACCGTGAAGCTCGTCGACCTGAGCGCCGAGGAGCGCTTGCTGGTGGGGGAGGTGCGCAACGTCAAGACCTGCTCGCGGGCCTTCTCGAGGGCCGCCGGGCAGGAGGTGGAGCTCGCCTTCGAGGACTCCGCCCGCTCCGCCCCCGGATCCGCGGACCCCTTCACCAAGTCGGTTGCGGATCTGTTCGAGGGGCGCATCGAGGAATAGCCTGGAAGGTATGAGCGGACCGTTCGGAGAGATGGGCAGCCTCCTGCAGCAGGCCCAGAAGATGCAGCGCGCCATGGACGAGGCCCGCGCCGAGCTCAGGGAGACGATCGTCGACGGCAGCGCCGGTGGGGGGGTGGTGCGCGCCAAGGTCACCGGCGAGGGCCAGGTGGAGAAGATCGAGATCTCCGACGAGGCCCTGCGGGCCGGCGACAAGTCCCTCCTGGAGGAGCTGGTGCTGGCCGCCGTGCGCGACGGCATCGACCGCGCCACGCGCCTGCGCGAGCAACGCCTGGCCAAGGTCACCGGCGGCTTGAACCTCCCGGGCCTGACCTGAGGGAACGCGGGCGTGCCCTACCCCACCCCGGTCGAGGCCTTGGTGGAGGCCTTCCAACGCCTGCCCGGCGTCGGGCGCCGCGGCGCCGAGCGCATGACCTTCCACGTCCTGCGCGACCCCTCTTCCGTGGAGCTGGCGCGCGCCATCGAGCGCGCACTGGGTGAGGCGCGGCGCTGCGAGCTGTGCGGCAACCTGTGCGAGGCGGCGCGCTGCCCCGTCTGCGAGGACGAGGAGCGGGACGGGAGCGTCGTGTGCGTGGTCGAGGAGCCGCGCCACGTCGAGGCCCTGGAGCGGGCGGGGGTCTTCCGCGGTCGCTACCACGTGCTGATGGGCTCCCTCAATCCCGCCGACGGCACCGAGGACCGGCACCTGAGCCTGGCCACCCTGGTGCGGCGGGTGCGCGAGGGCGGGATCCGCGAGCTGATCCTGGCCACCGACCCCGACCGCGAGGGGGAGGCGACCGCGCTGCTCGTCCTGGAGGCGGTCGAGGCCCTGGGGCGCGAGGACCTGGTGGTCACCCGCCTCGCGCGGGGGATGCCGGCGGGCAGCGCCATCGAGTACCTGCACCGCGGCGTGCTCGAGGACGCGCTGGAGGGGCGCCGTCCGGTGCGGCGCCGGTAGGGCGCTCAACCAAAGTCGAGAGCGCGTCGATACGGCTCTCGATGTCCCACCAAGGCCTCTCCCTCGGGCTGGAAACGCGCCTGGGCCAGGAACTGCACCTGGCCCCGCGGATGCTGCAGTCGATCCAGGTCCTCGAGCTCCCCACGCTGGAGCTGGAGGCGTGGTTGACCGAGCAGGCCCAGTCGAACGAGGCGCTGGAGCTCGATCCGCCCAGCGTCGTCGAGGCAGGGCCCCGCGGCTCCCGCGAGGCCACCGAGGCCCACGATCAGATGCTGCGCAACCAGCCGGACCGCCGGCTGAGCCTGTGCTCCCTGGTCGAGACCCAACTGGCGACCGCCGACCTGCCCGCGGAGCTGGAGGAGTGGGTGCGCTTCCTGGTGGGGTGTCTCGACCCCCGGGGGCACCTCTCCACCCCCGACGAGGTGCTCCTGGAGTTCGCCCGCACCCAGGGGCTGCCCGGTGGAGCGGCCCAGCTCGGCGCGGCGATCGCGGCGCTGCAAGGGCTCGACCCGCGGGGGATCGGGGCGCGGGACGCCATCGAGGCCCTGCTCCTGCAACTCGATCCCAAGGACCCCGACTACGCCGAGCTCTGCCGCCTCTTGGAGGAGTTCCTCGAAGAGCTGGCCCTGAACCGCCTACCCGCCGTGGCCACCGCCATGGGCCTCGAGATGGCGGACCTCCAGCGTCTGCTCTCCATCCTGAGCGAGCTCGATCCACGCCCCGCGGCGGAGCTCGCGCAGGAGGCCGCGCCCACGATCACTCCGGAGCTCGAGGTGCGGCTCGGGGAGGACGGAGGGTGGGAGGTCGAGCTCATGCGCGGCGCCCTGCCGTCGGTGCGCGTCGATCCGCTGGTGGGGGAGTTGGCCCGCGACGGGCGCAGCAGCGCCGACGTGCGCCGCTACCTGCGCGGGAAGCTGGATCGGGCGCGCTGGGTCGTCGACGCCGTGGCCCAGCGCGGTGCGACCCTGCTGCGCGTGGCCGAGGCGGTCTTCGCCCGCCAGCGGGACTACCTGCGCCACGGCCCGGGCCACCTGGTGCCCCTGACGATGACCGCAGTGGCCGAGGAGCTCGACTTGCACGTCTCCACGATCAGCCGCTCTGTCGCCGGGAAGCACGTTCAGACCCCCTGGGAGACCCTCCCCATGCGCGAGCTCTTCCAGGCCGCAGCGGGGGAGGGCCAGCAGAGCGTGCGTCGCGACGTGCGCGAGCTCGTGCGGCAGGTCTTCGATGAGGAGGACAAGGCCAGCCCCCTCTCCGACGACGAGGCCGTCCAGGAGATCGAGCAGCGCGGGGTCAAGATCGCGCGGCGCACGGTCGCCAAGTACCGCAAGGAGCTGGGGATCCCGAGCTCCTACCGGCGGCGGGAGTTCCCCGGCGGGTGAGCCGGGCAGCGCGCGCTGCCGCGCCCCGCCGTGTATCTTTTGCCCCGCCATGCGCACCGTCCGCACCCAGATCTCCTACGACGGCTCCCGCTTCTACGGCTGGCAGCGCCAGGACGGCTTCGATTCCGTCCAGGGGGCCATCGAGGAGGCCCTGACCGCTCTCCTGGGGACCCCGGTCACGGTGCAGGGCGCCGGGCGTACGGACACCGGTGTACACGCCCTGCGGCAGGTGGCCCACTTCCACGTCGACACCCGCCTCGACGACGACCGCCTGCGTCACGCCCTCAACGCCCACCTGGTGCCGGGGGTCGTCATCGACCGGCTGGAGACCTGCCGCGACGACTTCCACGCGCGCTTCGACGCCTGCGGGAAGCGCTACCTCTACTGGACCGCCACCACCCGCTTCCGCCCCCCCTTCGCCGGCGAGCTCGTGCACTGGGTGCGCGATCCTCTCGACCTGGACGCGATGCGCGCCGCCGCCGCGCGCATGGTCGGCACCCACGATTTCGCCGCCTTCAGCAACGCCGGCTCCGAGCGCGCGACCAGCGTGCGCCGGGTCTCCGGCGTGCGCCTGCTCGCCCGCCGCGAGCGCTTCGCGGTGGTCGTGCAGGGGGACGGGTTCCTCTACAACATGGTGCGCAACATGGTCGGGACCCTCTTGGACGTGGGGCGTGGCAAGCGGGTCCCGGAGTGCGTCGAGCGAGCCTTGGCCAGCGGCGATCGGGACCAGGTCGGTCCCACCGCTCCCGCTCGCGGGCTCTACCTCCTGCGCGTCCTCTACGTCGAGCCCGTCTTCCCCGGCCGGGACCACGGTCCACACGGGGTTCCGGGGCTGTTTCAGTTCGGGACTCTCCCGCCTTCCTGAAAGGAACGCCCATTGGGGCTTCCCGCTTTCGGGCTGCCTGCCGGCGGGGAGTCGGGGGGGGACCGCACCTGCGACCGCCCCCTACCTTTCACCCTTGACCCATCGCCGAGGAGCGCCCAAGGTAGATCTAACTGGATGGTCCTCCTCCCCCTCCTCCACGAGCCGTGCCCGGATCGCGGGGCGCAGCGCTCGAGAAGGCCGACCTTCGGCAGTATCGCGGTCTTGGAGGAGCTCGCACCCGGGGCCTGGGGAGGCCCGCCCCGATCGAACAGGCGTTCACCGAGGGGTGGACGTCTATCCCACCTGCTGTGGACCCCTAACCGGGAGGTTTGAATTGAAGACACAAGTGTCCATCCTTCACAAGGACTACCCCAGGCGCGTACGCGACATGGTCGACGAGAGGCTACAGGGCCTCTCCCGGTTCTTCGACCGCGTCGTCTCGGTGCGAGCCAACCTGGAGCGCCAGAACGAGGACCACCGCGTCGAGCTGGTGGCCAACGTGGGCCAAGGATCCGTCCTGGTGGCGGACGTGAAGGGTGACACCTTCTCGAAGGTGCTGGACGAGGCGATAGACCGCATGACGCGGCAGCTCAAGCGCCACGCCGACAAGTTGACGGTCGAACGTCGCCGCGGGGGGCGCCCGGGTCGCTGACCCGGCTCAGCGTCCCCCTGGTGAGACCGTCGCCGGAGTCGGAGCGCCCGGTCGGCCGAGGGCCAGCCGGGCGCTCTCTTTCGACCCTGGCCGTACGTCTCCAGGCCCGGCGTTTGGTAGCCTCTCCCCCCTGAATTCCCCAGCCCCTCCCCCTATCCGCGCGCAATGAATTGGTGGAAGCAGTTCAAACCCAAATCCTGTAGCGTCAAGCTCAAGGCCGAGACGAAGGCCGAGGCCCTCCAGGAGCTGGTCTCGAACATGGTCCACGCGGGGGTCCTGGCGGCCGACCAGGAGGCCGAGGCACTCAAGGCGCTGACCGCGCGTGAGGAGCTGGCCTCGACCGGCATCGGGATGAGCGTGGCCATCCCCCACGTCAAGATCGAGTCGTTGAATCGGGCGGTCTGCAGCCTCTCGGTGCACAAGGAGGGCATCGATTGGGCGGCGGTCGACGGCAACCCGGTTCACATTCTCTTCACAGTGCTCCGGCCCTCGGAGCCCGGCCCGGACCACGACCCCCAGCGCCACCTGGAGATGATGCGTTGGATCGCCAAGCTGGCGCGCGAGTCGGACTTCCGCAACTTCGCCCGGCGGACCAAGACCAAGACGGAGCTGGTCAATCTCCTCAAGGAGATGTCGACCGTGTAGTGGGGGGCGCAGGCCCGCTGCGGCAGCTCGAGCCCGGGGGTGTGCCACGCGCGCACGAAGCGAGTGGTGTGATGCACCCCCTTGGGGCATCCTGGTCGACCCCTGCATCGAACGCGCATTGGCCGACCGCGATGCCCCGCGAGGGTGAATCCCACCACAGACCATGAACATGCGCCTGGCGGTTCGCGTCCTCAACGAGGCGGGCCTGCACGCCCGCCCTTGCCATGCCGTGGTCTCCCTGGCCCTGGCCCACGACGCTGAGCTCCGGATCGTGCGCGAGGGGCGCGAGGTCAGCGGCCAGAGCATCCTCGAGCTGATGACCCTGGGCGCCGGCCAGGGTGACGAGCTGACCCTCATCGCCCGGGGCCCCGAGGCGGCACAGCTGCTTGAGGCCCTGCAGGGGCTCTTCGACCGCGGATTCGAAGAAAGCTCCTAAACCCCTCCCCCCTGGCCGTCCGAAACCGAGACAGCGGACCTCCGGGGCGCACCATCCTCTGCTCCGGCACCCGCCGACCTTCCGAAAGAGCAGGGACGAGTGTTTCGAAGAGCCAAGAGCGTCGTCGGGCTGGACCTGGGGTCCTCCGTGGTCAAGGCCGTGGAGATCACCCTGGACGGTCCCGAGCCTGTGATCACGGGTTTCGGCAGGGCCGAGATCCCTCCCGGAGGCAGCTGTCAGGAGGCCGTCGCGCGGGTCTTCGACGAAAGCAAGTTCCGTAGCAAACGCGTAGCTACGGGGGTCTCCGGTCAATCCACGGTCGTGCGCTACATACCCATGCGGCGCATGACCGAGAGCGAGCTGAGGCAGGCCATCCAGTTCGAGGTCGACAAGTACCTGCCGTTCGACCTCGACGAGGTGATCATGGACTGCCAGGCGATGGGCAGCCGCCGCCACTCGGGGGGCGACGGCGAGGAGGGGCACGAGGAGGACATGATGACCGTCCTGCTCGCCGCCTGCCGCCGCGAGCTGGTCGAGGAGCAGGTACGCGTCGTCCAGTCCGTCGGACTGACGCCGATCTCCATCGACCTCGACCTCTTCGCCCTGGCCAACGCCTGGGAGCTGTGTCGAGCGCCGGACGAGGAGACCGAACAGGAGGAGGCGGTGCGTGCCAGCGCCCTGGTCGACGTCGGGGCCGCGCGCACTTCGATCAACGTGCTGCACGGCGGAGGCACCTGCTTCAGCCGCGAGATCAACCTCGGGGGCTCCGACATGACCCAGGCGGTTGCCAGGCGCCTGGGCGTGGAGGGCTTCGAGGCCGAGGCGATCAAGCGCGCCTCCGAGACCCACGAGGCGGAGGTGAACAGCGCGATCTCCCCCGTCCTGGAGGACCTGGCCTCCGAGCTCTCGCTCTCCATCGACTACGTGGAGAACCACGACGGCTTGGTGATCGAGGAGCTCCTGCTCTCCGGTGGGGGAGTGCTCGCCCCCGGAGCGTCCTCCTATCTCGAGCAGGCGATTGCACGCCCTGCTCGGACCTGGAACCCGCTCGAGGGATTGAGGGTCGACGTGAATCGCGTGAACGTCGAGGAGCTGGAAGCCTGGGCGCCGTCGCTGGTCGTCGCCGTGGGCCTGGCCGCAAAGGTGCGCTGCGAATGATCACCATCAACCTGCTGCCCGAGGAGTACCGGCGCAAGGCCCGCACGCCCCTCAAGATCATGGCCGCCGTCTCCGGAGCCGTCGGCGTCAGCGCCTCGCTTCTGGCCTGGTGGTGCTGGCTGGCCTTCGGAGTCGCGGCCGAGGTCGAGACCGAGCGCAGCGTGCTGCAGCTCGAGATGGATGGCCTGACTCCCCAGGTCAAGTACCACGACGGACTCGAGAAGGAGATCGCCTTCCACTCCTCGCGGGAGAAGACCCTGGCCCAGATCACCTCCAACCGCGTGCAGTGGACGCAGGTCCTGGACGACTTGGTGGACGTGGTGCACACCGGCGGTGAGGGGGTGCGACACTACGTCTGGTTCGACGACCTCACCGTCAAGCAGGAGCCGCCCCGCACGGCCAGCAAGGCCAAGGGCCGGCGCGCCCAGTCCTATGGCCACCTGAAGGCCAACGGGCACTCCGGATCGGCCGAATGGAGTCAGGTCCCCGCCTTCCTCGAGGACATCGCCGATCCCGGCTTGACCGGACTGATCCGCACCTTCTACGCGCCGGCGCCGCCCGAAGCGAGTTTGGACGACACCGACGAAGGGCTGATTCCCGCCGTCAACTGGTCCTTCCCGCTCACCCTGGAGCTGCGCGCACCCGCCGAGCGCTCGACCATGCCGGAGGCCAAGTGATGAGCCAGCGCAGAATCTGGATCGGCCTCGGGGCCGCAACCCTCCTGACGGTGAGCGGTCTGGGCACCCTGATCTACCTGGAGCGCGAGGGCATCCAGGCCGCGCAGGACTCGGTCGTGGCCCTGGAGGGGCAGATCGGCGTCGCGCGCAAGACGATCGAAGGCACCCCCAAGCTGGAGCACGAGGTGATCGTGCTGCGGGAGGTGGCGGCCGTCATCGACCAGATCCTGCCCAACACCGAGGATCTCAACACGCTGGTCGAGCAGTTCCACGAGTACGCCACCGAGTCGGAGGTGCGCGTGACCGACGTGAAGCTCAAGCAGGACCGGAGCAGCGCGCGCGGCACCAAGGCCGACTTCGACAAGGTGGGCTACACCCTCACCCTCGAGAGCGGGGCCTTCGAGTTCCTGGGGTTCCTGAACCGCATCGAGACCCACAGCCGCTTCATGGCGGTGCCGTCCTTCAAGATCACCTCCAGCCCCCGCCAACAGATCAACCGCACCGGCGAGGCGCGACACAAGGTCCAGGTGGACGTCGAGACGTACACCTACGCCCGCAAGTCGCAGCTGGAGCCGATGCGCATCGAGGGTTACGCCCGCAAGCGCGACCTGCTCACCGGCGAGATCAACCGCAGGCGCAGGGCGCTGACGCTGACCTCCTTCCTCTACAAGGGCGACCGAGGGCGGCGTGATCCCTGGATCGACCCGCGCGTCCCCGCCATGGGCGAGGACGGCGGTCCCACCGTCGCCGAACAGCTCGAGAAGGTCGACGAGCTCTCGCAGCTGATGGGGCGCGCAGCAGCGCACTGGGATGAGGTCCAGCGGGCCAAGAACATCCTTGATCGCATGATCAAGAAGGACGAGCTGGAGGAGCTCCTGGCCACGGTCGACGAGGAGCTGCGTCGCGTGGAGGCGGACGGCTACGTCTCCTACGTGCCGGCGCAGAAGCGCCTCGAGCTCGAGGTCTACGAGCCGCGCGAGAGCCTGCGTCGAGCCATGGAGGACGAGACGCAGCTCGGTCCGCGCCCGGCCGAGATGGAGCAACTCGCAGCTTCCATGACCCGCCACATCGAAGTCGGCGAGTACGAGCTGGCGCTGCAGGCCTTCACGACCATGAAGCCCGCCCTCGACTTGGTAGCCGGCGACCCCGTCCGTGAAGCTCTGGCCGACAATCTGCGCGCGCTGGCCCTCGAGGCCGAGACGCTGCGCGATTTCGCCGCCATCGAGCTCTCCTTCGGCGGGTCCGTGTTCATCGGTGACGCGCCCCCTGTGATTGTTATCAACGACCGCTCGCGGACCATCGGCGACGAAGTGATCCCCGGTCTGGAGATCGCCGCCATCCGCGAGAACGAGGTCGACTTCTACTTCCGAGGATTCGTCCTTACCCGCGTGTACTGAAGCCTGCGGCACCGCAGCGCAACCTGACCCGTGTCCCCCATGGGGTTGGAGATAACGTGAAGTCCAAACTACTCGCCCTTACGCTGGCGTTCGCCGGCCTCTCATCGGCGGCCCTTTCCCAAGTCCCCAGCCTCGATGCCCGCGTGAACCTCAACGTGGTCGAGCAGGACCTCTCCTTGGTGGTCCAGTGCCTGCGCGACTGCTCCGGGGCCAACATCGTCATCCTCGACGACGCACGCGATCAGAAGGTGCGCGACCTCCAGATCAGCGACGTGGCCTGGCGCGATGCTCTGGAGTACGCCGTGCAGCTCGCCGATTGTGTCGTCGAGGAGGACCGCAGCGGCGTGCTCAAGGTGTCGCGTCCCCCGCGCGTCGGCTTCGACATGAAGGGTGACGACATCACCGAGTACATCTCGGCCATCGCCAAGGCCAGCGGCGCCAACATCCTGATCAGCCCCGAGGTCACGGGCACCGTGCAGGGCAACATCCAGGGTGTCCCCTGGCGTGACGCGCTGGTGGAGATCTGCAAGCTGCGCGGGTACGTGGTGGTCGAGGACCGCCGCGGCATCCTGCGCGTGGTCGATCCCCTGTCGCTGGAGCGCCAGCAGGTGACGCGCAGCTACCAGCTGCGCTACCTGCGCCCCAAGGGCACCCGCGTTCCCAAGATCGAGACCGAGTTCCACGACGGTGGCCCCAAGCCGCCCAAGGACTCGGCCAAGGAGCGCTTCACGGTGCTGGACGCACTCAAGAAGGCGCTCAGCCCCTCGGGCGACCTCGACTTCATCGAGGAGCAGAACGTCATCATCATCCGCGACACCTCCCAGGTCCACGAGACGATTCAGGAGATCATGCGACGCCTCGACGTGGAGCCGGAGCAGGTCTTCGTCGACGTCAAGTTCGTCTCCACGACCGACACCGACTTCTTGAACCTGGGCGTGGACTACGGGGACGCCGGTCCCCAGGTGAGCATCTCCGGCGGCCAGATCCCGATCGACCTGCCCTTCACGCTCGGCAACGGAGGCTGGGAGGACGACATCATCGCCAACGACAGCGGCGAGGGGCCCTTCGGCTCGGACTCGCTGAACAACAGCAACACCCTGAGCGCCGACACGATCTTCGGCGCCCTGTCCTTCACCCAGGTCTCCGCCACGCTGAACCTCCTGCAGCGCAGGACCGATTCGGAGGTCATCCAGTCCCCGCGGATCGTGACCCTGGACGGCGAGGAGACCACCATCTTCGTCGGAGAGACGGTGCGCTACGCCGAGGCCAAGTCCGAGCAGGGACAGGCCGGTGGTCTGCAGCTCACCGTGGGGGAGGCCAGCGGGTCACCGGTCGAGATCGGCTTCCAGCTCCTCGTCCTGCCCCATGTGATCCCCGGCACGCAGCAGGTCCGCATGGAGGTGATCCCCAAGGAGACCAGCCTCTCCGGCTCCTCCGGCGGCTCGACCCTGGCGCCGGCGGGCTTCGATTTGTTCACCGTCGGTTCGGCGGGCGCCGAGGGCTCGATCGCGCTGCCGCGCACGCGCTCCTCGACGATGATCACCAACATGCTGGTCGAGAGCGGCAAGACGATGGTCATCGGAGGGCTGACGACCGACATCGACACTCAGGTCAGGTCGCGGGTGCCCTACATCTCCCTCATCCCGGTCCTGGGTGAGCTCTTCAAGCACAAGACCGAGACCCGCGACCGGCGCAGCCTGGTGATCTTCATCAAGCCCACCATCGTCCACTCCTCCGAGGACACCGAGTACCTCCTGCAGTTGGAGCTCGATCGACGCCGCAGCCGCCTGCAGGACGAGATCGAGGCCCTGGTGGACCCGGACTTCGAGCGGACCCAGTGACCCCCCCCGCCGCGGCCTCCCTCCTCCCTCCTGCGGGCCCCGCCTCTGGCGCGCGGGCGCCCCTTTTTTCGGAGGGAGGGCTTCGGAAAGCCCCCCCCAGACGCCAGGATGGGCCCAGGCGGGCGCGGCCTCTCAGGACGGCGCCCCGATTCCCCGAGCCCCGCGGCCGCCGCAGCGCGCCCGTGATCCGAGGGCCTCGATCCCCGATGCCCCACCCCGTACAGGCGGCGAGTACGCCGCCCTTTTCCGGGAGCCGCTCGTCGGCTCCGTGACAACCGAGCAAGGTCGGCCAGGCCTCCCCGCGCACTCCCGCCGGGGAGCCCGCGCCACGCACTCGCGTCCGCCGCCCGCCGCGGCTCGCGCGCCGCTCCTGCGGCTGCGCCCCGGCGCACCCCCCCTCTCGTGAGGGCCGGGGCCTCGATCCGGACGCCTACCGGCGCGCCGACCCCCTACAACGCACACCTGACGCCATGACGCGACTTGATCTCCCGGGCGAAACAGACCCGGGAACGGAGTTCACAACCCAAGGATCCCTCGAGGCCTCTTCCCCGGTCAGCTCGGACGACTCCGGCTTCGGCGCCGGCCTCGAGGGGGGATCCACCGGCACGGCCCAGTCCTCCCGCGCGAAGAAGAAGAAGAAGAAGAAGACTCGCAAGAAGTCCGCCGAGAAGACCCGCGCGAAGAGCGATCCCGAAGAGCCCTCCGAGAAGGCCGAGAAGAAGGCCCAGAGGAAGAGCACGAAGAAGGTCCAGAAGAAGACCACCAAGAAGGCACAGAAGAAGAGCGCGAAGAAGGTCCAGAAGAAGGCCAAGCGCACCAAGAAGGCGGGGGAGGCGGCCGCCGAGAAGGCCGCCGCCGATGCGGTGGAGGAGGGGGGCGAGAAGCCCAAGCGCCGCAAGCGGCGCGGAACCCGAGGCGGCCGGCGCCGCAAGCGCTCGGGAGCCGGAGGGGTGCCGGTGGAAGTCCTGCCGGGAGAGGAGGAGGACCTGCCCACGCTCCCCACCGACGCCGAGCTGGTGGAGTCGGGAGCGGAAGCGGAGGCCCCCGCCAAGAAGAAGCGCAAGCGCTCGCGCAAGAAGAAGGCCTCGGCTGCCACCGCGGAGAAGCCCGCCGCCAAGAAGACGCGCACCCGGCGCAAGAAGAAGTCCGCCGAGCCCGGCAAGACCTCGGAGGAGCTGGCTGCCGATGAGGAGGCGCGGCGCACGCAGGTCATCCTGGTCAACGCCATCGACCGGGAGGAAAGGCGCGTGGCCGTCGTGGGCGAGGGTCGCATCATCGACCTCCTGATGACGTCGGAGAGTCAGAAGACCCTGGTCAACGACATCTACCGGGGGCGCGTGGTCAACCTGGAGCCCGCCATCGGGGCCGCCTTCGTGGACTTCGGCCAGGGCCGCAACGGGTTCCTGCACACCTCCGACGTCCTCTCGATCTACGGGGAGGATGGATTCACCCTGGAGCACCTCCTGACCAGCAAGGTGGAGCCCGAGGATTGGGATGGCGACTCCGCCCAGTCCTCCAGGAGGGTGGATATCGCCGAGGACGAGGAGTCCGGCGGCAAGGAGGGGGCCGCCGCGAAGTCGAGCGGCGGCAAGCGAGGCCGCAAGCAGCGCCGCCCGCGCGGCCGGGATCGCTTGCCGATCTCCGATCTGATCCGCGTCGGCGATCAGGTGGTGGTCCAGGTGACCAAGGACGCCATCGGCGACAAGGGCCCGACCTTGACCACCTACATCTCGATTCCGGGCCGCTACCTGGTCCTGATGCCCTCGCTGACGCGCACCGGGGTGAGCCGCAAGATCCCCGACGACAAGGAGCGCCGGCGCCTGAAGCGCATCCTGGGCTCCCTCAACGCGCCCCCCGACATGGGCGTCATCGTGCGCACGGCGGGGGTGGGCAAGACCAAGACCGACCTGCAGCGGGATCTCGACTACCTGCTCGGCGTGTGGGCGACCTTCGGCAAACGTCTGCGCCACGGACGCGGTCCGGTGCCCCTCTACCAGGAATCGAACGTGGCCGTGCGCACCCTGCGCGACCTGTTCGGAGCGGAGACGCGGGAGGTCTCGATCGACGACCCCGTGGTCCACGAGGAGCTCCTGGAGTTCGCCGGCAAGCTGATGCCCGATCACGTGGATCGCATCCGGCTGCACGAGGGGGAGCGGCCGATCTTCCACCACCACGGCATCGAGCAGGACTTCGAGAAGGTCTTCGCGCGCCGCGTCGACCTGCCCTCGGGCGGGTCGATCGTCTTCGATCAGGCGGAGGCCCTGGTGGCGATCGACGTCAACTCGGGGCGCACGCGCACCGACTCCTTCGACTTCGAGGAGATCGCCCTCAAGACCAACCTGGAGGCGGTGCCCGAGATCGCGCGCCAGATCCGACTGCGCGATCTGGGGGGCATCCTGGTGTGCGATTTCATCGACATGACCAAGCCCTCCTCCAACCGCACGGTCGAGCGCGCCCTGCGGGCGGAGCTGGCCGAGGACCGGGCGCGCTCCAAGCTCGGCAGGGTGAGCCAGTTCGGCCTCCTGGAGATGACGCGTCAGCGCCTGGGGCCGGGGACCCACAAGAAGGTCTTCCAGGCCTGTCCGCGCTGCCGTGGCACCGGCAAGGTCCGCACCGTCCAGTCGCGCGCCCAGGCGATCCTGCGCCGCCTCGGCTCGGCCCTGACCCAGAAGGGCTTCACCGCGGTGGAACTCAAGGCCCACCCGGAGGTGATCGACTACCTGCGGGAGGACCTGTGGGACTACGTGCGGGCCCTCGAGCACCGCTTCGAGAAGGAGATCCGGATGACGGCCGTCCCGGATCAGGTCGAGGACTCGGTGCTGCGCTATCTGCGGGCGGATGGCCGAGAAGTGCGGCCGGGGGGGCGTCGCAAGCGTTAGCAGCCCGCTGAAGAACCCTCTCGGCGCGCTGCACGCATCTGGAAGCCCTGGGCGGCACGCGAAAGCCTCGCCGAATCTACGGATTCGCCTGCGTTTCCGCGCACCGCCCAGGGCTCCCAGCTACGCACATCGCATCCGAGAGGGTTCTCCAGCGGGCTGCTGAGCGGGTCGCCCCGGCGGTTGGGACCGCGCGGGAGCCCTCCCCCCGCTTGCGCCCCCCTCCCCCCGCCGCTAACATCTTCGCCCTTCTCACCAGTCGGGCCCGCGGGAGGAATCCACCGCGGGAGAGCGGGGAGGATCCCCAGCGAGGTATCCCGTGTACGCCATCATCAGCGATCGAAACCAGCAGGCCACCGTGCGGGTGGGGGACCAGGTCCTGTGTGACCTGATGGATGCCGAGCCCGGCAGCGAGGTGGTCTTCGACCGCGTCCTGCTCATCGGCGACGAGGGTCAGACCAAGGTCGGCAAGCCGACGGTCGAAGGCGCCAGCGTCAAGGGTGAGGTCGTGGGCGAGGCCAAGGGCAAGAAGCTGGTCATCTTCCGCTTCAAGCGGCGCAAGAACGTGCGCACCAAGACCGGCCACCGCCAGCGCTACACGCGCGTCAAGATCACCGAGATCAACGCCTGAACCGGAGGACCCAGCGATGGCTCACAAGAAGGGACAAGGCTCCTCGCGCAACGGGCGCGACTCCAACCCGCAGTTCCGCGGGGTCAAGCGCTTCGGCGGCCAGACGGTGCGCGCCGGGACGATCATCGTCCGGCAGTGCGGTACGCGCTTCAAGCGCGGTCAAAACGTCGGCATCGGCAACGACTACACCCTCTACGCCCTGGTCGACGGCACCGTTCGCTTCCAGTCCGGCCGCCGCGTGCACGTCGATCCCGCGCCCGCCGAGTAACGTAGCGCGCGGGGTTTCCGCCGCGGATCGGCGGCACGGTTGGGATCGGGATCATGTTCCGCGACGAGACGACGATCGAAGTCATCGCCGGCGACGGCGGTGACGGTTTGGTGTCGTTCCTCCGGGAGAAGTACGTGGCCAAGGGCGGACCGGACGGGGGCGACGGAGGGCGCGGTGGGAGCGTGGTGCTGGTCGCCACCACCGCCCTGAACTCGCTGCTCGAAGTCGGCCGCCCCTTCCGCTACGCCGCCGCGGGGGGCCGCCCCGGTGGGCCCCGCAACCGCACCGGCGCCAGCGGCCGGGACGTGGAGCTCGAGGTCCCGGTGGGCACCCTGGTCTTCGACGCCGAGCACGGCAACCTCTTGCGCGACCTGGATCGAGTCGGCGCGCGGCTGGAGGTCGCCGCCGGCGGCAAGGGGGGGCGCGGGAACGCGCGCTTCGCCACCTCCGTGCGCCAGGCTCCCCGGCACGCCACCAAGGGCCGCCCCGGGGAGAGCCTCCGGCTGCGGCTGGAGCTGAAGCTCTTCGCCGAGGTCGGCCTGCTCGGGTTCCCCAACGCCGGCAAGTCGACCTTCCTCTCCCGGGTGACCGCCGCGACCCCCAAGATCGCCGACTACCCCTTCACCACCCTCGAGCCCCAGGTGGGGATCGCCCGGGTGGGGGACTTCGACACCCTGGTGATCGCCGACCTGCCGGGTTTGATCGAGGGCGCCGCCGACGGGCACGGTCTGGGCCACCGCTTCCTGCGGCACGTCGAGCGCTGCGCGGTCCTGCTGCACCTGGTCGACGTCTCCGCCGGTGCGGAGCGCGACCCGGTGGAGGCCTGGCGAGCCCTCGAGGAGGAGCTCGCCCGCTACTCCCCCGAGCTGGCCGCCAAACCGCGCATCGTCGTGGCCACCAAGCACTTCGAGGACCCCTCCTCCGAGGCCCGCCTGCGCGCCCTCGCGGCAGCGGTCGCCGGCCCGGTGATGGGGATCTCCTCCGTCACCGGCGCGGGGTTGGCACCTCTTCTGGAGGCGGCTCGCCGCCTGGTGCGGGGCTCGGATTGAGACGCCGGCGGTGGGCCTCAAGGCCCACCACGCGCGCAGTCGATCTCAGCGGCGACCATCGATCGCGGCTCGCCGCGTCCACGTACAGCGCCCGGAGGGCCTAGTGACCCACCAGCCCGAGATCCCCGACGACGAGCTCAGCTTCAAGGACGTCGGGAAGAACCTCCAGCGGCCCGCCGAAGAGCCGGCTCCCTCGCCCACCCCGGCTCCTCCCGAGCCCGAGGTGGAGTCCGCCCAGGCCGCCAGCGAGTCCACCCAGCCCGCCGCGGAGGGCGCCCCGCCCGCCGCGGGGGGGCCCCGGGGGGGCCCCCCCGCCCGCCGCGGAGTCCCCCCGGAGTCCCACCCCCGCTCCCCGCGCCGAGGAGCCCGTTCGCAAGCGGCGCGAGCGACCCCAGCCCAAGCGCCAGTTCGATCGCAGCGGGGTATCGGCCGAGAAGCTGGCTCGGCTCTCCCAGACCAACTCCTCCCCGCGCCACATGGTCGAGGCGTGGTTGGCGGTCATGGTCAAGTCGGACGCATCCGACCTGATCCTGCGCGCCGGCGGTCGCCCCTCCCTGCGCGTGGGGGGCAAGATCCAGTTCCTCCCCGGACGGGTCCCCGGACCGGGACCGATGCTCGAGGTGTTCCGCGGCGTCCTGGGGGAGAGGCGTCTCCACGAGTGGCAGACGACCGGCTCGGCGGACGCCGCCATTCAGCTGGACGGCCTGGGGCGCTTCCGGATCAACGCCTACAAGCAGATCGGGGAGCCGGCGATGGTCATCCGCCGCATCGGCGAGCAGGCGCCCAACCTGGACGAGCTGCACCTGCCGGCTCAAGAGCTGAAGGACCTCGCCCTGCGCCAGCGGGGACTGATCCTGGTCACCGGCATCGCCGGCTCGGGCAAGTCGACCACCCTCTCGGCGATGATCCAGTACATGAACGAGATGGTCGAGCGTCACATCGTGACCCTCGAGGATCCCGTCGAGATGCTCTTCCAGGAGAAGAGCTGCGTCATCAGCCAACGAGAGGTGGGTACCGACACCACCTCCTTCTCGGACGGCCTGCGCCACGCCCTGCGGCAGAGCCCCGACGTGATCCTGATCGGCGAGGTGCGCGACGCCACGACCGTCGTGGCCGCCCTGGAGGCGACCGAGACCGGGCACATGGTCATGTCGACCATGCACACCGTGAACGCAGCCCAGACGATGGATCGCATCCTGGGCTTCTTCCCCGGCGAGCGCCACGCCCAGATCCGCCAGCGGCTGGCGGACAACCTGGCCGGGGTCCTCAGTCAGCGGCTGGTGCCCTCGAAGTCCGGTGGACTGCGTCCCGCCTACGAGCTGATGGTCTCCACCCCTCACATCCGCGAGCTGATCGACGAGGGGCAGACGAGCGAGATGGCGCGGGTGATCGAGGGGGGCAACGAGCCGGGGCTGATCTCCTTCAACGAGTGCCTGCGCTCGCTGGTGGAGGAGCAGGCGATCGAGCTCTCCGAGGCCCTGGCGGCCAGCGACCGACCCGACGAGCTCCTGCTCGCCCTGCGCGGGATCCGCGGCAGCGCCGATCGCGTGAGCGGTCCCACCCAGGGGCCGCAGGGGGCTTCCCCCGGCGGGCGCCCGACCGACAACCCGGACGGCCTCAGGCTGGCCGGCGGGTAGGGAAGGCAGGTCTCGGAAAAGGGACGCACGTGGGAATAGGACGCGCGCTGCGCCGTCTGTCCCGCCGCCACCCCTGCGGTCCGGGGTGGGATCCCGCCCGATCCCGGGCTAGTATCCCTACGCCATCATGAACCTGCCGACCATCAAGCTTCTGTGCTGGCTCGTTGCGGCTGGCTCCGCGGGGGGGCTGGCCTACTACGTCTACGACTACTTCAAGCACTTCGAGGAGAAGCGCAGCCCAGTCGACCGCGCCTACGTCGAAGCCGTCTTGAACGAGGAGCTGCACCACGCTCCTGAGGTGCGACAGATCGTCGACTACAAGTCGTTGATCCACACCTTCAAGGACATGAACTGGACCGGCAAGCCGCCGCCCCCGCCGATCGAGCCCAAGACCGACGTCGAGCAGGATACCGGCCCCAAGTACCAGCCGATCGCCGAGATCCTGAGCGTGGAGATGATCCGCGAGGACACCAGCAATCCCAGCGGGAGTGTCGCCTACGTCTTCGTGCCCAAGCTCAACCAGAACTTCGACCTGCGCATCGGCGACGAGCTGCCCGCCCCGTTCGACTTCGCGGTCGTGCACGGCATCCGCTCCACGGAGGTGGAGTTCGCCTTCAAGGACCCCGAGCGGGAGAACGAGGTGGTCGGTCCGGGACAGCTCGACGATGCCCTGATCGTCAGCGTCGGGGCCGGCGACGTGATCGCTCCGACCCGCGATTCCTTCGCCCCCGGTCCCGGCAAGTCGTCGAGCGCCCCCCCCCAGACCCGGCAGATCGCGCGCAACAACTACGAGCTGGGCATCGACGACATGAGCTACTTCGGCGAGAACTACAGCCAGATTCTCACCGAGGACGTCACGACCCGGACCTACATGAAGGACGGCAAGCGCGCGGGCGTGGAGATCACGTCGGTCTCCGAGGGCTCGATCGCCTCGCGCCACGGGGTGCACACCGGCGACGTACTGATCAGCATCAACGGACACAAGGTCCACTCCCAGAGCGAGGCGATCCAGTTCGTGAAGAAGAACTCCGACACGACCAGCGTGTGGGAGGTGAAGGTGATGCGGTACGGCAAGGTGGAGACCCAGGTCTACCACTCCCCGAACGACTGAGGAGGAGGGCGACTGATGGGGGCGAGGGACGCCGTCGAGCCCCTGCTCGCCCTCGATCTGGGCAACAGCCGTCTGAAGGGCTGCCTCTTCACCGCCGGCGGAGATGCGCTCGGGGAGTCTTGGATCCTCGCCTCGGGGACCGAGCTGACCAGGGACCTGGGAATCCTCCTGGAAGGGCTGACCCCCGTGCCCGCGCGGGTGGCCCTGGCGAGCGTGGCCGAGCCGGACCTCGAGCGCGCCGTGGCGCGCGCCGTCGAGGATCGACTGGCCGTGACTCCGCGTCTGAACCCACCCTGCGGCCTGCCCCTGGAGGTCGAGACCCCGGACACCACCGGGAGGGACCGCCTCTACGCCGCCCGCGGGGCGCTGGCGCGACTCGGAGAGGAGGCGATCGTCGTCGACGCGGGGACCGCCCTGACCGTGGACGCGGTGCGGGACGGGGTCTTCCTCGGCGGGGCGATCGCCCCCGGTCCGGTCCTCCTGGCGGAGGCCCTGGCCCGGGGCGGGGCGCGGCTGCCCGAGATCGACCCGCACCCGGGGGCGGATCCCCTGGGCCGCTCCACCCACCTGGCCCTGGCCGCCGGGGTCGCCGTGGGCTTCGAGGGGGCCGCCCTGCGTCTGGTGGAGGGGGTGGCTCGCGGGGCGGGGCTGGCGTCGGGGGCCCCGATCGCCCTGACCGGCGGGGCACGGGCCTGGATCGAGCCCGCCCTGGGGGAGCTCCCCCGGCCCCTGACCGTCGATCCGTTGCTCGTGCTGCGGGGCCTGGCCGCGGCCTGCTCCCCGTGACCTTCCACCTGGAGCGTCTGACTCCCCCCGGCCCGGCCGGGATCAGCGTCCTGCGCCTCACCGGAGCGGAGGCCGCCGACCGGCTGGCGGCCCTCTGCGATCGGGCGCTGCCCCCCCCGGGCGGCCTGCGCCTGGTGCGGCTGGCGTGGGAGGGGGAGGCGCTCGACGAGGCGTTGGTCTGCACCCTCGGCCGGGACCGCCTCGAGCTCCACCTGCACGGCAGCCCCGGCCTGGTGGCCGAGGTCTCCCGACTCCTCGGCGGTGGAGAGGGCCCCCCTGCGCGCTGCGTCGAGGAGGCCGCCCTGGCCCTCCTGCCCCGGGCGCCCTGCGAGGCCGCCGCCCGGCTCCTGCTCGACCAGGCGCAGGGGGCCCTGCGCCGCGCCGTCCTCGCGGCGGCGCCCTCCCCCGCGACCCCGGGGCACTGGCTACGCCTCTGGCAGCGGGCTCGCCCCCTGCTCGTCCCACCGCGGGTCGTGCTCGCCGGACCGGTGAACGCGGGCAAGTCGACCCTCTTCAACCTGCTGGTCGGCCGGCGACGGGTGATCGTCCACGACGAGGAGGGGACCACCCGCGACTCGATCGCCGAGCGCGTCCTGCTGGGGCCCATCGCGGTGGACCTCTTCGACACCGCCGGCGAGCGGCCCGTATCCGAGGGCGGCCCCGCCGCCGAGGTCGAGCGGGGTGGCCAGGCACTGGCCGCCGAGCTGCGTGCCGCGGCGGATCTGGTGCTGTGGCTGTCGCCCGTCGACCGCCCGGCGGCCTTCCCGGGCCGGGAGCCGGCCCTCGAGCTCGTCAGCTGCGCCGACCGCGCCGACTCCCCTCGCGGGACCTGGCCAGCGACCTGGATCTCGGCCACCGCCGATCCCGAGGCCGCTCGAGCCCGGGTGCAGGAGGGGATCCTCCTCTCCCTCGGCCCGGCGCTCGACGGGCCGGTCCACGTCCCCGGCCAGGGGCTGCCCTTCACCGCCGACCTGGCTCGGGGGCTCGAGGAGGACTTCCAGCTGACCGCGGGTCCCGAGCGGGTTGCGGCACTGGAAGCTCGACTCGGAGCGGGCTTTGCATTGATGCTGCCTTGACCGTGGGCTAGGCTCTAACACCTGAGAGGCGTGCTGCCGCCCAGATGCAGCGTGCCACCCAGATGTCGCGACACCTCGTCTCCATCGACGACTTCTCCCTGGCCGAGATCCAGGGGCTCTTCCTGCAGGCTGATCGTTTCGCCGCAGATCCGCGCGGGTTTTCGGAGCTCTGCCCGGGGATCATCTCCGCCAGCCTCTTCTACGAGCCCTCGACCCGCACCCGGCTCTCCTTCGAGTCCGCCATGCTGCGGTTGGGTGGCGGGGTGATCACCGCCGCCGACATGAAGGACTCGAGCTCCAGCAAGGGGGAGTCCCTGGCGGACACGGTGCGGGTCGTCGGAGGCGCCTACGCGGACGTGATCGTCCTGCGTCACTCGAGCGAGGGCGCGGCCCAACTCGCCAGCGAGTACTCCCCGGTCCCCGTGATCAACGCCGGCGACGGGGCCCACGAGCACCCCACCCAGACCCTCTGCGACCTCTACAACCTGCACGTCGAGCGCGGGCACATCGAGGGCCTGGACGTGGTCCTGGCGGGGGATCTGAAGTACAGCCGGACCGTCCACTCCTTCGCCTACGCCCTGGCGCGCTTCGGGGCCAACATCGTCTGTGTGCCCCAGCCCGGGTTCGAGATGCCCCAGTACGTGGTGGGGCGTCTGCTCGAGGAGTTCGGAGTCGAGCCGCTGCGCGCCGACGCCCGACGCATGGGGGCCTTGGCCGCCAACAGCGACGCCCTCTACCTCACGCCCCACAAACCCCACCAGCTGGCGCTCTTCGCCGACGCCAAGGGTTGGGAGGTCGAGCACGTGGACGCGGTCTACATGACCCGCCCGCAGACGGAGCGCTTCTCGGCCGAGGACAGCAGCATCGACGACTACCTGCGCCTCGGCAAGCGCTCGATGACCGCCGAGTCCCTGCGCGACGCGGTGGTCATGCACCCGCTGCCGCGCCGGGACGAGATCAGCGCGGAGATCGACTCCGACCCCCGGAGCATCTACTTCAAGCAGGCCGCGCGCGGGGTCCCGATTCGCATGGCGATCCTGAGCTTCCTGCTCGACCGCCTGACCCTGGACGCCGTCCCGCCCGCCTCCGCGCGCGAGCGCCACCGCGTGGCCGCGGGGGGCAACCCCTGCCCCAACCCCACCTGCATCTCCCGCACCGAGGCGCGCCACATCGCGGCCCACTTCACCGTCGCCTCCCGGTCCCCCCTGCGGGCGCACTGCGGCTACTGCTCCCGGGAGCTGCCCTTCCGCTGGGTCGGCTGCTCCTCCACGCGCCACTTCCACGACCCCTCCTCCCCCGACCTGCGCAAGGTCCGGGCCGACCACCTGGTGTTCTTCCCCGACCGGGAGGCCGCGGAGAGCCTGGGGTTCACCCCCGCGGCGCAGGCGCGCACCGGGTCGACTCCGGTCGACCCGGCGGCTACGGGAACGCCGGCTGGCTAGCCGGTCCTCCCCCCCGCCACCATCCCGCAGCGTGGTCCGAACTGCCCCCCTTCGTTGTGCTCCTTGCCCGGAGCTCTGACCTAACTCCATTGTTGTCAAGGGTTTGGAGCGTTCACCCTCGGCTCAGGCCCTGAGGGGTGGAGACGGATCGCCGCGGCTCGGACGTGGGGCGTAGAGCGGTCTGAACGAGGGCTTCCGCCGGGGCGCGGCGACGTCGAGCTCCACGATGCCCACGGAAGGGAGGCAGTCCCGTAAGTGTGCGCTTTCGCACTTCGGTTGGGGGCGGAGAGCGCGCAGTGAGCCCCCCCCGGAACCCCGCTCCAGGCCGCTGCCCGCCCCGTGCGGCCCCTCCGCGGGGCCCCAGGGGTCCCCTCCCCACCCAGGGGGATGGCACGATTGTTGATGAACCCCTCGGTGATCTCGACCCCGCCAGGACTCGATTCCGGCACCCTCAGCCCAAGGCGCGTAGGCTCGAAGGGGAGGAGCGGGTACCTCAGAAGTGGAGATCGCCCCGTTCACCCGCGGGGAATCAGGGCCTGAGCCCCCTTCCCGCAAACGCAACAAAACACGTCCCACGGGCATCCGACACGGGATATGTGGCAGAATGCCGGCCGATTCCGAGCCAGACTGCTGCTCCCCCCCCGACCTCACCCCTTCGGTGCGACCGCCTCCACGGGCCCGCGCGCCGGGGAGGTGGTACAGGCGTCGCAGTGCCCACCCAACCCCAGGGAATCCCATCATGAAGCGCCTCGACACTCCTACTCGATCCCCGCGTAGGGGGCTTCTGCTCTGTTGTGGTCTGGTCACCCTCTGGGGAGCCGCCTCCTGCGGCGGGGGTGGCGGCGGGGACCAGTCGGCCAGCAACGAGGCTGGGACGGTGGTGGACAAGCCCGGAGGGGGCTGGTTCTTCGCCACGCCGAACAAGGGGGGCTACGCCCAGGAGCCGCGCATCCGGCGCCAGATGTACGGGCGGCTGGTGGAGATCTCCGGACTCGACAGCCAGGGGCTCAGGGTGCCGATGTTCTCGGACTTCGTGATCGCTCCCGACCTGGTGTCGGACGGGGTGGACTACCTGCGGGAGCTCAATGCGGTCACGGCGCAGGAGATCCTGGTGGTGCTCAGGGACGTGACCGACACCAGCGTCGGTGGCGGCCGCGACCAGTTCTTCGACCTCGTCTATCAGGCTGAGCAGAACCTGACGCCGATCCACGACAACGACGCCCAGGGCGCGGGACTCTACTCGATGGTGGCGCGCAACTCGGCGGTGATCGTCGAGTTCGACGACCTGATCGACGAGCAGACGCTGGACGGGACCACCTTCAAGGTCAACGTCGGCAACCCGCCGTTGGTGCCCTTCGAGGCGCGCGTCTTCATGGACCCCAACCACGGAGACGTGGCGGATTTCGATCTGGCTCCGGGGGACGAGTTCTACTCCACGCGCGTCATCGTGGACACGACGGTGACCGAGATCGAGGCGTTCGCCGAAGATCCGCCGTTGGTGATCAACGGCGTGGGCTTGCCGCCGAGCGCGGACGTCAACCTGGCGAACGTCGAGGCGCGCATTCCGACGCGCATCGACCCGGGGGTGGGTCAGTTGAGGCTGTTGCTCAACCCGTCGGGACACGCGATCACGGTCAAGAACAACGGGCCGGTGGATTTCAGCTCCTCGACGCAGGACGTGGTGCGGGCGGCACGCTCGGGTGGGCCCCAGAACGTCACTGGAGACGCGTACAACGGCTTCCTGTTGGATCAGGATTCGCCGCAGCTGGTGGGAGCGACCCCGCTGACGATCGACGAGGTACCCGTGCCGTTGGCGGGGGTGGACGAGTACCTGCTGCCGCGGATCACGTTCGAGTCCGTGTTCTGCTCGCAGACGCCGCGTCCTGGAGACGTGTTGCGTCAGACGTCGGTGTTCGTGGAGGTGATTCAGACGCCGGCGCCGCCGCAGAACGGCGTGGTGATGAACGTGCCCGTGCGCGTGCTCTTGCACCCGTTCGAGTCGTCGGAGGAGTGGTTGAACAGCGCGGTGGGTCAGGCGCAGTTCTTGGCGGCCTACGACGTAACGGAGGACTACGGCAAAGAGGCCTGTTTCGTGCAGGTCTACCCGGACGCGACGGGCTTCCCGGAGCAGCCGACGGTGGGGATTCACACCTCCGCGACGTACACACTGCGCTTCAGCGAGCCGATGGACCCTTCTTCCCTCACGGCGTTCGACTCGGTGACGGTGACGCGCAAGCCGGTGCCGCTGGACGAGGACGACGATCCGCTCCTCTCGAGTGACTACGTGGTGGGCAACCTGAACCAGAGCGCGGACCTGCAGGCGTTCACCTACGCTGCCGATCTGCCCCTGGCGCACGAGACGGGGACGAGCGAGGCGTACTACCTGTCCCTGGCCAGCGCGGGGACGAGTCCCACGGACTTGGCGGGCAACCCGTTGGCGGACGAAGTCCCGCAAGTGACGATGACCGTGGACCCGCTGCTGGCCGACCAGCGCAATGGTGGCCGGGTGTCGCGTTTCGCGGACGTGGACGAGGAGCCGCCCTTCGGTGACGAGGTCACCGGGCCGCTGCCGGAGTGGAGTGGCCAGCACCTCTACGACCTGACGCGGGAGCTGATCAAGCCGCGGCCGGTGGTGCACTTCAACGTACCGGCGGACCGCTCACAGCCGATCATCAACATGATGACCGCCTTCGGTCCGGGGGTGCAGACGCCGCTCTCGGGCTTCGGCAGCATCATGCAGACGGTGTGGCGCTACCCGGACTTCGGTTGGTCGCTCTCCGACACCACCAACCTCAACCTGGACGTGGAGGGAATCTACTGGGCCCCATCGGGGGGGGACGTGGTCTTCGAGTCCTTCACCGAGTTCCAGATCAGCGTTGGGCACAGCGCTCGCCTGCCCGACGAGTACATCGACCCCGGTTCGCTCTTCCCGATGTTCCAGACCTCGGGCTTGTTGGCGAAGTACACCGTCAACTGGGCTGACCTGGACAACGACAAGCCCAAGATCGTGCACGAGAAGTACCTCGGCTATGAGGTGCACCCGGGCGATCTGTACGTCCATCCGAGCACGGGGACGAAGTTGATGCCCTTCCCCTGGAACCGCAAGCTGGCCCCGGAGGACTGGTCCACCTGGACCTGGCGCAACACCGCCCTGAGGATCCGCGCCGGCAAGAAGGGTGGCGGCGCGCCGCTGAATCAGGAGTGGGTGGCGGCTGGCCAGGCCTTCCCCCCCAATGCCGGTCAGGCCACCTACGTCCAGGGTCAGGTTCGAACGGATGGCCTGCCGATGCTGATGGAGTTCCGCTGCTATCCCGACGACGGAGCCGTGGGCCTGAACGCCTTCGACATCTCACTGGCGGCCAACTCCTCCTCCAAGCCCTACTTCCGGGCCTTCACCACGGGCGGGATCAGCAGCAGCGGACCCACGACGATCGACCCGGACACGGAGACCACGGCCAACGGCGGCTTCGATCCCTCCAACGGAGGCGCACCGACCTACGGGCGCGACAACAGCTTCTACATCGGAGCGGCGGACTTCGTGGTGCGGGTGAGCCGTTCGTACTCGGTCTGGTTCCCGGCCACCAACCCCTTCATCGAGGTGGGGCCGGACGATCTGCCCGTCCCCTTCGACTGGCCGGTCTACAACGACCCGATCACGGAGCCGCGCCACGAGGACCAGCCCGACGGCACTGCGGTCACCCTGGCCTTCCGGGGGGCGACGGCGATCCACTCCGAGACCCTCTACGACTGCAACTGCGTCACGCCGAATCGCCACCTCTTCTACGACGCTCTGACCCTCGATCCCTACGGGGACTACTACGAGGACACCTGTCTCGAGCCGGACGAGATCCCCAAGCACAACACCAAGCAGGAGAACGCTGGGCGCACGTCCAACTGCAACACAGAAGAGCCCTTGATCGACTTCCTCGCCGACGACCCGAACTGGAGGAGCTCGATCGATCAGATACACGCCTGCAAGTTCTACCAGGTCCGTGTAACCCTCGAATCCAACACCATCACAGGTCTCACGCCCGAGCTCTCCGCGATCGCGGTCTCGTGGCAGGAGTGACCCCACGCATCCCAACCGCTTGTTTCCACCCCAGGTCCGCAGGATGACCCGCTCGGTAGACCGCCGGGCTGGTCGTCGTGTGGCACCCCCCGAGCCCCCCTCTTCTCCGCAAGACGTTTCTCCAAGGAAGTCCGATCATGCGAGCCATCTCCCTTCTCCGTGGCAGCACCCCCTCTGGTAGTACCCTCTCCACTCGGAGTTGGGGAATGGCGGGTTGGAGCCTTGCCCTCGGCGCCGCACTGTTCATGGCGGGGTGCAGTGGCGGTGGATCCTCGTCGGCCTCGGCGAGGTTCGCCGTCAAGAACGTCAACGTCCTCCACGGGCAGGAGTGGAAGATCAACCGTGCGATCGACATCACGTTCAACGCCGACGTCGATTTCTCCACGGTCAATCTGAACACGATCAACATCATGGACTCCGTGGGGCGCAGCGCCACCGGGGTCTTCAGCCAGCCGACCAATGCCGACGGCTCGCTGGCGACCCGCGTGGTCCGCTTCCAGCCCACCTGCCCGACCAAGTCGGACAACTCCGACGCGGGGCTGCAGCCCGCCACCGCCTACCGCCTGACCATCCTCGGCTCGCAGACGGGCGGGGTCACGGTGCGCAGCACCTCGGGGGACAACCTCGACGAGGGGATGCTGGTGGACTTCACCACTCCCGATTCGACGGATCCCCTGGTGCTCTTCCTGGACACGGTGGCCGGGCCGCCTTCGGTCCTCGTGCGCGGCGCGGGGGGCGTGCCGCTCGACCAGGAGGCCGCGACCCACGTCGAGATCGGTGGGTTGACCGAGTACTTCGTGATGAACGTGGTGCTCCAGAAGGCGGTGCTGCCCGCCGGGTTCGAAGTCCCGCTCAACCACTACAGCATTCCGGAGAATCAGCTGGCAGTGGTCGTGCACTTCAACCAGCCGGTGCAGGCCACGGAGGAGAACATCTCGCCCGCCCGCATCCGACTGCAGTACTTCGACCTGGGGCAGAACGACTGGGTCGACATGCAGACTCGGGTCGAGCTGATCGAGAACTGCTCCGAGACCGGCGCGGCGGTGAGGGTCTCCCCGCTGGGGATCGTGCCGATGCAGAGCCAGTTGCGCGTCGAGATGCGCCAGGGCTTCGCCGATCTGACCGGGGACTCGACGTCGGCCTCCGTCTCGAACTTCGCGAGCATGGACTCGGTGGCTGCCGGTGGAGCCAACCCGCTGCACCCCGGAGTCACCAACCCCGAGGTCGACGACCTCAGGGAGACCTTCGTCCTCTCTGGCGACGCCTTGGGCTCCTTGGAGGACACCCAAGCGGCTTTCGCCGTCCCGGCCGCGGAATGGGGGGAGGGGCAATTGGCCGCCTCCTTCGCCTTCGACGGCACCGGCGGACCCGGAGGTGACTTCGACTGGCACCTCCCGCAGGGAACCGAGGTCGTGCTGGACACCGTCAGCGACACGATCGTCGGGGGCCCGGGGGGCGTCAACACGAAGACCCAGGCCGTGATCAACGGCATCGTCGACATCCGCGATCTCTACGTTCCGGCGACCTCCAAGCTGCGCATCGTGGGACCGAACACCTGCACCATCCTGGCCTCCGGGACGGTGCGCGTGGAGGGCGAGATCACCGTCAACGGGGCGGACAGCCCCGGCGTGGGCACGCTGAACACGACCAACCAACCCGAGCCCGGGGCCTCCGGACAGGCCGGCGGGGGAACCGGGGGAACCGGTTCCTATCTCACCACCCAGTCCACCCCGCGCGGCGGACCGGGATACGGGCCCTTCAACGCCCCCAACCTCGGCGGCGAGGGAGGCGAGACCGGCTACGCCACGGGGATGAAGAGGAACCGCCGTGGCGCGGGCGGCGGCGGAGGCCGTCTGGGGGAGGACATCTATCACTTCCACTCGACCACCGCGACCGAGAAGATTCGAGTCCAAGCGGTCGTGGGCCTCGATGCCGAGCCCGGAGCCCCCGGCGGTAAGGAGGGCCTGGGAGCCGAGTCTCAGTCGGTGCGGGCCCAGGGTGGCGCGATCGGTCCGGACCCCTTCTACGACGCCGACGAGACCAACAACTTCCTGGGGGTGATGCGCACGGTGAGCGGTGACGTCATCCACGGCGAACTCGACGACCTGACCGCCGGCGCGGGAGGAGGGGGCGGCGGTGACGCCGTCCAATCCCCGACCTTCCCCAAGCTGCCCTTCGATCCGGGTGGCGACGAGAAGGGGTGCGGCGGCGGTGGTGGCGCGGGTGGCCTGCGCATCCTGGCCATCGGCGAGATCATCATCGGCAACGTCAGCGGAGCCGCGGGGCGCCTCTCCGCGGTGGGCGGTGACGGCGGCGGTGGCGAGAACACCAACTACTTCGACCGCGTCGGAGGCGGCTCCGGAGGCGGCTCCGGAGGGCACATCGTCCTCTCGAGTGCGGCAGCCATCACCGTCTACGGCCAGGCGGACCCGATCAAGGAGCCGGGCTTCTGGTACCGCGACAACCCCGACGCCACCCTCCACGCCGCTCGACCCATCAGCGCGGTCGGTGGCCAGGGTGGAGCGGGCAACAACAGCCGCGGTGGGGCGAACGAGAACGGTCCCACCACCTGGGGCTGCGACTCGATCCCGATCCCCTTCTTCGGCGGCTACACCGACGTGGGCCACCTGAACAAGAACTGCTTCAAGGCTCTGCCGGACAACAGTCCTGAGGAGGATTTCTGGGTCTTCGGCGCGGGTGGCGATGGCAGCCCCGGCATCGTCCAGTTCCACGTCAACAACCCGGCCACGGACCTCACCTTCCCCGACTTGCCCGACCAGGCGAACACCTACGTCGAAGGTCAGGACATCAGCTACGCCTGTGCCCCTCCGCCCTTGGGGTGGAAGGAACCCGGCGTGGCCCCCGACGTGATGATCCCCTTCTTCGGCCGCAACTCGATGGCCCAATCGAAGTGGATCCCCCTCGGTCTGGCGCGCATCAATCCGGGTGCGTCGAATGACCAGGTGGTCCTGCGTTTCCAGGGCACCGACACCGTCTCCGGCGAGCTGCCCAACGACGGCAGCGGTTCGGTCGACCATTTGACCGCGATCCTCGGGCCCGAGGTCATCGTCAGCCCGACCTACACGATCTCCCTCGACGCCTCCGGTCTGGCGGTCGGTGAGGAGATCTACACCGAGAACCCCAACCTGACGGAGGGCTTCACGGTCATGCTCGAGGACTCGATCGACGCGGACAACTACCAGCACTACGTGATCGTGGCGGCCAGCTACGACTCGGGG
>CAZDQL010000018.1:0-42782 GCA_964507325.1 uncultured Planctomycetaceae bacterium
GTGCTGGAAGAAGCGCGCGGTGAAGTTGCCGAGGGCAGCCCCCGCGAGCACGTCGACCGGGTAGTGGCGGCCGGCTTCGACGCGCGCCCAGCCCGTCGCCACCGCCGCGGCGTACGCGGTCCACTGCATGCCTGTCCGCACGTCGCCGTCGATCGGCACCTCCTCCAACGCCATCGCCGTCCACGCCGCGTGGTTGAAGGCCGCCGACGTGTGGCCGGACGGAAACGAGAGATCGTCGGTGCCATCGACGCGCGGTCGCTGCACGCCGCGCTTGAGCCGCGTCGTCGCGCGCGCGCGCACCTCGCTGGCCGCCGCGCGCACGAGCAGCGCGCGACCCTTCGAGTCCAGGTACGAGAGCGCGTCGTCGCCGCCGGGCGTCACGAGCGTCGAGAGGACCGAGGCCGCCTGCAGCCCCGACCACAGCTCGTTCGACATCTCCTGCGCGCGCTCTGGCGAGCCGAACACCGGCGTGTGCTCGTGCGCCCACTCCGCGATCTCCTCGTCGGCGTCCGCCAGCGTCACCACCGCCGCCCCGGCGAGCGGCGCCCAGGTCCACGGGTCACCCAAGGCGCGCGCCGCCGCCTCACCGAGGCGCTCGGTCCCCGGCCAGACGCTCGCGGCCGCTCCCCACGCGCGGTCGTGCGCGAAGTTCGTGCAGCTCGCGAGGAGCAGCGCGCAGACGAGGGGGAGGAGTCGTCCGGGCATACGTCCCACCTCCACCGGGACGGTGGGTCTCTGAAGGCAGGGGAGGAGCCGACGCGCGGGGAGAGTGGGGCCGGACCCAGCGGCGGCGCGCCGGGTCCCGCCCCTTACCGGAGGAGAGTCCCGTGAGTCGTCTGTCTGTCAGCTCGGAGCCACCCCCGGCCGTTCACGCGATCCCTGCCACGCCGATCGCGCGCTACCGTGTGCCGGAGCGATGAGTCCCATCCTGCCGTGTCGGCGAGTGCGCGGATGACGCTTGGATTACGGAGGGGAGTTCCCCGCGGCCCTGACGCAGCCGATCTGAGCCGTGTGGGGAGCGATTCGGGACCAGGAGACCGCGGAAGCGGGTCTCTGGGACTCCCAGCAGTCCAGAGGCGACTAGCATGGTTGGAGACAGGAGGAAGCCATGTCCACACGAGCGCTGCTTGTCGTCCTTGTCGTCGCCGCGAGCGTGGGAGTCCTCGGGATCTGGCTGTCGGGCCCGGACACGAGGGGGCTTGCGCCGCATCCCCGGGCCACACCTATCGATAGGGAGGTGGCCGATGCCGAGGCGGACCAGCTCCTAACCGAATCTCCATCCGACGAGGCGTCTTCCATCACCAGGACGGAATCCGTCGACCCTCCTCGTTTCAACAAGGAAGATCCCAGACTTCTGCCCGTGGTTCTGGTCCTGCCTGAAGGTACTCCGCCCCGCGAACGGGCGACGCTAGTGGCGACGGCCTGGAAGTCCGAGGACGGACAAGATCGGTGGCCCCTGTTCGGCGATTGGGACGAAATCGACCGGGTGGAGGCTGCCGGTCCCGGTCCGGGTCTCTTCCTCCGAATCCCGCGGGACGCCGAGTCGGTTCGCGTGACCGTGGAAGCGGACTACTTGTACCTGCCCGACCGAGTCGAGTTGGACGACCTCGACGATCTCGATTCCCTTCGCTTGGAACTCCTCCTGGCAGGGCGCTTGCAGTTCAGACTCGTCCCGGCCGTCGACACCGCACTCGATCCCAGCTCGCTCGTAGGCGCAAGCGTTGAGCTTCACTCCATGCGGGCCAGTGCTGGGTACCGCTTTGGATCGCCGGGCATCCGCTCCGGCGCCATCGGCAAGAACCTCGTCGTGGAGTTCGGGGGCTTGAGGCCCGACTACACCTACGAGCTGAGTGGAGCCGTCCCTCCGTACGCGCCCTTCGAAACGGAGACGATGCGAGCCGCCCCGGGCGAGACCATCGAGTTCGAAGTCCCCGTCGCCGACGGGCTGGAGCTCCACGGGAGGGTCCTGGACCCCGATGGGGAGCCCATCTCCGTAGGCAGCCTCTGGGTGTCGTATGGCGGCGAACGTGGGAGTGGAGGGAGAGCGTACGACGTGGTGGGCGAGCGAGGCGAGTTCCACTTGACGGGTGTTCGGCCTGGCTGGAGCGCCGTCTCGTACAAACGTGAAGGTTTCCTCGAGGCCGAGGTCGCGCGTGACCAGCTCCCAGAGGGCCGTGTCGTCGAGGGGATCGTCCTCCAAGTTCGCCGAGGCGAGAGCCTGGGTGGCACGGTCGTCCTGCCCGATGGCCGGCCGGTGTCGGGAGTCGTTGTCGAGCTGCGAGAACCCGGCGAGGAGTATGGCGTCCATCACACCGAGACCGATGCCCAAGGGTGCTTCCGCCTGACAGGTCTCGAGGAGGGGGAGTTCGTGGCCGTCGCCGAGGCGAGCTTCGACGGGAGCCCGGATCCGGAGGCCCCGGTCGTGCCCTCGGTGCGTTACGGATTCAGCCGCGGCGGGTGGCTCGGAGAGGCACGGGTCATGGCGGGAGACGAGGCCGTCGAGGTGCGGCTCGTGGCCCCAGCCGAACTGATCGGCCGGGCCGAGGATGACCAGGGCCGGCCCATCGACCACGTCAAGCTCCGGGCCGTCCCCGATCAGGGCGGCGCCATCGGCCGCACCGCGCTCTTTTTCGCCGATCACGAGACGAGCCTCCAGACGAAGGAAGGGGAGTTCCGCTGGGGGGACCTCCCGCCCGGAAAGTGGATCGTATCCGCCTCGGCGAGCGGCTACTCCGTTCCTCCACCCGTCCGCGTCGAAATCCCCGGAGAGGACCACCCCGTGTTCGTCTTCGAAGCGCGTCTGCAATTGACCGGCCGCGTGCTGGACCCCAGCGGCGCGCCATTGCCCGGCGCGAAGATCGAGCGCATCGAGGTCCGTGGAGGCGTGCACTATCTCAACGCGGTGAACGACCACGCCGATGCCAATGGGGACTTCGAGGTAGAGGTCGACGCCTCGACCTACTTGTTCTTCGCCGTCGCAAGGGGATACGCCCCCTCCGAGCAGCGGGAGGTCGTCGTGCGGCCTGGTGCAGCCAGCGACCCAATCGTCCTCGTGGTGCGTCCCGGCGGACGACTCGTCTGTGAAGTGCAAGACCGCGACGGACAACCGGTGCCAGCGGAGCACGTGCAGGTCGAGGGCATCGTGTCCGCCGGATGGGGCAGCCACGAGACCGACGCTGCTGGGCGGCTGGTCATCGAGGACCTCGCGCCGGGTACCTACCACCTGTCCGCTTGGCTCGGGAGAGGGCAGTCGGACCCGATTCCGCTGCGAACGTCCGCTGAAATCAAAGCAGGCGGGACGACCCAGGTCCTCCTCGGCGGCCCCCTCGAGGCGCGCCTCACCGTGCTCGGCCAGGTGGTCTCGGACGGCGGACCCGTCGCCTCGTGCGTCGTGAAGCTCTACCCGCGCGATCGCTCGGCATCTCCCTCGCGCGTGCGCACCGACACCCATGGTCGGTTCGTGGCGAGGCTGGAGGTTGGAGGGACTACGAGCGTGGTCTTGGAGGTCGAAGGAAGCTCTGCCTACCGAGATGCGGTCGAGCTTCCGCAGTCCGGAGAACACGAAATCCAATTCGAGCTGCCGAGCGCGGGCGTGCGCGGCGTCGTCACGAGCCCGCACGGCGAGCTCCCGTGGGGTCTGGAGGTCCACCTGCATCCTGTCGGGCCCGACCGATTCGCCGGACGTCGCGCGCTGAGGGTCCCACTCCGGGAAGACGGGATCTTCGAGGCCCTCCACATCGAGGCCGGGACCTATTCGTTGGTTGCGGCGCCCGATCCAGACCCAGTCGGATTCCACGACGGCGAGCCGGTCGGCGGTGCCTCCCTCCTCGTGACCCTCGCTTCGGGGGAGATCGTCGAGGATCTCAAGCTGCACCTTCCCCGGCCCGGGGTGCTCGACGTCAAAGTGGTGGACGAGCAAGGCGCAGCTGTAGCCGGCGCCATGGTTCATGTGTACGACTCCTCAGGCAGACCCATCACGGCTCGGCCTTTCGCGGGTGAAGGGGGGCGAGCTTCGATCTCGAATCTGCCGCACGGAGCCGTGCTGCTCCTGGCAACGGCCGGTGAACGGGTCTCACCTCAGCCAGTTGGGGCTGCTGTTTCGGAAGGCGAAATCGAACAAGTCGAGCTGACCACCGTGCCAGGCGCGACCCTGGAGCTGGAGCTCCCCGAGGACGTCAATCCGCGCGACCTGATCCTGAGCGTCAGCGATGGAGGCGTCATGGAGTTGAACAGAGGGATCGGGACTTGGTACTTCGACCCTCTCAGCCACACCAGGACGCTGAGTCCCATACCTCCTGGGAAATGGACCGTCCTGCTCACCGGGCCGGGCGGGTCGAAGACCTCGATGGAGATCGAACTCGCGCCGGGTGAGAAGCGGGCCCTAGTGCTGGACTTCCCGTAGTAAGAGGTCGAGCCGACCGATGCGAGGATGCGCACCCCCCTACTGGAGCGCTGTCACCCCAATGTGGGGCGCGAATCCATGCGGCCTCACCACAGTCGAGCGCGAAGACGCACCCGAGCTCACTCGCTCCACCCCATGCCGAAGGTCGCCAGGGTCGGCGTGACCCCGCTGGTGGGATCGGCCTCGAAGGTCACCCGAATCTGGTAGTACGACGCGCCATCGATCGCGGTCAGGTGCTCCAACCAGCGCGAAGTGCCCCCCTGGAAGGTGATGCCCACGTTCTCCCGCTCGGGATTGTGATCGGGTAGCTCCTGGGTGAAGCAGTTGTCGTCGTAGTGATCGCCGAACATGTCCAGGGTCAGCGCGTTCTCGAGCGGATCGAAGTTGTTCGCCGTTCCGCCGCAGGAGTCGTCCGTCGGCGCGAAGCTCTCCATGCCCCGGTAGGCGAGCTCCAGCCGAGTGCCCTCGGGCTGCTGCGCGGGGGTGGGCTCGAGCAGGGGCCCGCTGAAGGTCGGATCGTCGAGCGCGGCACCGGTCACGGGATCGCGCGCCTCGAACCACAGGGAGTAGCTGCGGCTGACGCGCACGACGAAGTCCATCGACCCCAGGTAGCTGACGTTGTCCAGCCCCCAGGTGGGCTGCCCGAGATGGTCGAAGCCCCCGTTGGCTTGCGTCTCCAGGTCGGGATCGACCAGGACCGTGCTTCCGCTCTGGTCGACCCCCCCCGCCGAGAAGGCGCGGAAGAAGGGGCGGGAGGAGCTGTTGGCGGCCAGCGAGACGTCGAAGCTATTGAGCCCGATGGCACTCCCGTCCGGCCAGCAGCGGAACTCCATCAGGAGCGGCAGGGCCTCCGCGCGCACCTCGCCACCTCGGTAGTAGCGATTCGCCTGCGGCAGTCCCTGCGCCACGCGCTCCTGGTGCAGCGGCACCCCGTCCCCCGACGAGCCGCCCCGCCGCCGCAGCGCCGTGTCGCGCCAGGTGTAGTAGGTCCATTCGTCGGGCGGGAGCCCCATGTTCCAGGGGAAGGGCATCAGCGGCGTGCCGCTGGGTGAGGAGTACAGGTCACCGGGGTTCACGAAGTAGCCCCGCCCGCGCGGATGGACGACCCGCAGGGGATCGCTGTCGGGATTGAGCAGGTTGGCCGCGAAGACCCTCTCCAACCCGGAATAGGGATAGGCCGGGAAGAGGGACCAGGGATCGATGTACTCGTCCGGCAGATGCTCGGCGTGGGACAGGGCGATCTCGAATTCGTCGAAGGAGTCGGCGATCGCCGCGCCGCCCAGGGGAGCCCAGGCCAGTCCCTCCAGGTCGAGGTTGTACTCCAGCGCCCCCTGTAGCCCGAAGCCCACGTCGACGTAGCGCCAGATCAACTGCGCCTTGGCCCCCAGGTTCGACAGGGGGGTGCCGACCCCGGGGGGGAAGGGGGTCATCAGCTGCGGCACCGGGACATTGCGGTCGATCACCGCCTCGAAGCGCACGACCGGCCGCGGGCGGATCTCCTGGCGAGTGAGATCGAGGACGTGCTGCCCACTCCACTCGGGCATGGGGCCGAAGGGTCCCCCGGAGGGTGGATCCTCGTCGAGGGTGGCGAAGCGCGTCACGTGCCCTCCGCTGAGCTGATCGGAGGCGGCGGGGTCGAGGCGCAGCTCGATCGGAGGCAGCGGCGGATCGAGGGCGTTGCCGACCTTGTCCCGCGGCGGCGCGGAGCCGTGGGGTCCGCCGAGCCAGTAGGACTCGGCGACGCCGAGACGGTGGGTCAGGGGCAGGAGTGGGTGCAGGGTGAGCGCGCGGCCGTCGCTGGTGACGTCGGCGGGAACCAGGTCGTACCCCGAACCGACCTGGTCGGGTTCGACGCGCGCCAGGTACAGGGCGTCGCTCAGGGCCAGGGAGCCGGCACCGACCGGCTCACTGAATGTCAGGCCCACGGCGCTGGAGGGGTCGACTCCTCGTGCCGGCGTGTGGGGCCAGCCGGCGGCGCGAGGGGTGAGGCGCAGGAAGCACGCCTCCTGTCCCGCATTGGCGAGCGGGTCGTAGGGCGTGACCCAGGTCGCAGGGCCGACCGCAGCGGCGGGCCACAGATCGGGATTCCCGCGCAGGAGGCGGACCCGCACGCGCTGGACGCTGCCGCCGAGGGGGGGCGGCGACAGGCCGCTCACCACCGCCAGGAATCCCGGCTGCACCAACGCTGCTCCCGGCCGGGGCGACTCGGCGCAGGAGGGCGCGTCGAAGCTCATCAGCGGGATCTCGAACTCCGCCCCGTCGCCCAGGGGATTGGGCAGGGGCGCCGCGTGGATGGTGACGGGGGTGTGCCCGATCAGGACCGGCGGATGCTCGTCGGCGAGGAAGCCCTCGTAGGGATCACCTGTGATCGCCGTGGGTCCACCCGAGCGCGCCGCGCGCACCAGGTCGCGCGTCGGGGAAGCGAGGTCGACGGTCCCGTTGCCGACGCTCGCCACCGGCGCGCCGGAGGGATTGCGCAGGATCACCGTCTGTCCCGAGGGGGGATCCTCCTGCGTCGGCACCCGCAGAGCCACGTTCGAGCGCGTCACGTCGCTCCCCGGGGGCAACCCCAACCAGTTCACCGGCACCTGGCCGCCCGCGGCGTCGAACTCGCTGATCGCCACGTCGAGCACGACGCGGGTGGTGAAGAAGGCGCGCTCGCTGCTGCCGGCCAGGAGGGCCCAGTCCCCGTGGTTCTGGTCTGCGAGAACGCGGACCTCGAAGGGCACCACTGGCAGATCTCCCACAAGGAGGTGCAGGGTGTGGGCACTGATCGTGGCCGCGTCGAGCAGGTCGTCGAAACGCAGCACGAGGGCTCCGTCGCGCGGCCACAGGCTCCAGAATCCCGAGCCGCCGGGCAGCCCGACGTCGACGAGCGGCACCAGGCCCGCCTCCGCGCCCTTCAGGAGGTCGAGGAACTGCTCCTTACCGCCCCCCGCAGTGAGGTCATCGGTGTCGCGCAGGATCACCAGGTCGGTCTGCCCCGTCGCGGGCTGGGTCTCGAGCAGGTAGTCCACCCCATCGCTGGCCAGGTCGGGCGCGATTGCGAAGTCCCGCTGCTGGAAGAGCCGCCGGCCGTCGGAGCTGAGCCCGTAGACGTCGACGAGCCGCCCGTAGGCGATCGACGACAGGAAGAGCTCACTCGCCCCACCTCCTTGGTTGGGATCGACGATGAACTGTCGGCTCTCGTTGGGACCCGGGGCGTGGTGGTCGAAGACGTCGCCGGGATTCCCGGCGGAGGCTCGACCGCCGGGGACGACGAGGGTGTGCGAGTCGAGGTCATCCCCCCCTCCGCAGGCGCTGAGGGTGGAGAGCAGGGCCACGGGAATGCATCGCCGAAGCATGGTTCCTCCGAACATTGGGAGAGACATCGCCAGGTCGCGGTCGAGGATAACCGACCCTCCTGAGATACGACGGGCGGGGCCGACCCCGAGGGGCGCGCCCCCCCCGCACGGACCCGCCAACCGGCGGGCCGGTTGGATTCGGGGGGGTCAGGGGTCCCGGGGGGTTCCGCCCAAATCGAACGTCATGCCATCCCGCAGGAGGTGCACGACGACGCCGGTCGCGGCGGCGGGCCGTCCCTTCTCGGTGGGCTCGACCCTCGCAGCGCGGGCATCCACGACGAGCACGGCGCTCGTCCCCGCGACCTCCAGGGTCCCGGCCGGAGAGACGATGACCCCGGTGCCTTCGTCGATCCCGATCCCGACGAGGTGCGGCCGGTCGAGCACGGCCGCGATCAACCGGTTGCCGCGCCGCCGTGCCAGGAAGTGCTGGTCGACGATCACGTCGGGCCACAGACCGAGACCCTCGGCCACGACGGTTTGGCCGGCGCGGATGCTCTCCAGGTCGGCCTTGCCCGTGATCATGACCGCGCTCATCGCGGCGGCACCTGCACTCGTACCGCCGACGACCGCCCCGCGCCGGTACGCGCCACGGATCGCGGCCGGCACGGGCGTTCCCGCCCACGCCTCCATGAACCGGGTCTGGCCGTCTCCGGGGATCCAGATCAGTTCGGCAGCCGCGATGCGCTCAGCCGCCCGATCGGGCTCGACCCCGTCGAGGTTCACCACGTCAGTGGCACCGAGCTCCCTCCACATGTCGGCGCTTCCCGCCCCGCGATCCTCGCGTCCGGAGGCCTGGGGTAGGACGACGATGCCGACCTCGAAGCCGCCGGCGAGCTCGAGGACACGCGCACAGAGCTCGAGGGGCGTACGTCCTCCCCCAGCGATGACCAGGTGCCCCCTCGGGTCGCCCTCCCGGTCGGGCTCCAGGGCTGCACAGGCCGCGCACAGGAGGGCTGCGGCCACGAAGAGCTCCTTCATCGGCACAGCCTACCGCCGGTTGGGCTACTTGATCTTAATGGCGTCGAGCTTCCGCGGGTAGGGCTCGAAGTCGGTGAGCTGAAGCACGTACGCGTGTCCCCGCTGCATCTCAGGCAGCGTCCAAGAGTACTCACCGTTGTCCAGGGCGATCTGGAGTCCGTCGACCAGGACCACGGGCGCGATGAGGGGGTCGAGCCCGCTGGGGGGAATCTCCAGCACGGTCAACCGGGCCGCGGTGTACTTGCCGCCGGTGAGCACGGGCAGACCGAACAGGTCCACGGTGGTGCAGGTCGTGCCGTAACCGTACGTCGGCTGTCCATCTGCGTGCCCGTACGAGAGGGAGTAGCCGAGGAGTACTTGGTAACAGTCGCCCGAAGGATCGTAGGTCCCGAATCCCGCCTGCGGTGGGTAGGAGGCGCTCACTGTCGCCACGGGACCTTCAAACTGCGCGTAGTACCAATGGACCCAGTACTGTGAACGCGGGGCGTAGGGCTCTGCGTAGCAGTAGCTCGGCGGCGGCCAGAGCACGGGATTCCCGGGCGGATTCTCGCAGTACGAGACGTCGAGCACGCTGTCCACCGAGAAGTTGATGTTGCCCGAGAAGCCGTGTCGATCTCCCCAGCAGGCTCTTATCGCTCCATCCACCCCGGCGACCTCCAAGAGCGAGAGGACCACCGCGACGTGCCCTGGACTCAGATGGTAGTCCAGGGGATACGGCCATTCGCCGTGGATCATCTCGTCCACGTAGTACCGCTGGACGTTGATCTCGGGATGCAGGGCCATGTGGCCCTCGACGACGTCACGCAGGATCTGGGCCTTCGCGGGGATGTAGAACGTGTGGTCCTCCCAGAACTCGTGCCACATGATGACGTGACACTCGAGGTCATTGTCGGTGCAGAACTGGAGGAACCCGTCGAATCCCGGTTCGAGGGGGTTTCCCGTCCAATAGTCGAAACCGGTGTGGAATCGATACGCGTTGCCCCAGTCGGCGAAACCGGGCGCAGCGATGACCATATCGCTCGGCCCGAAGGCGGGATGATCGACGTAGGCTTGGAGGATGCTCTCGTAGGCGTGTAGATAGGTCCGGGCGAGATTCCTCCAACCGTGCGTCCCGTGCCACCAACGGCTGCCCCCATCGGGCTCGTTCCACACGTTCCAGACCGGGTTGAAGCCCTGGTCCATGTAGGTGTTGGCCTGCTGACGGCAGAAACTCTCCCAGCTGCTCCAGTCCGGCGAGGCGTCGTTGAGCCAGGGGGGTGGCGCGCTGCTCGGTAGCCCCCAGTGCTCGGCGAGCGTCGTGATCACGGTAGGGCAGTCGAACTCGGTGACGATGCGCAGATAGTTGGTGTGATACGCGTTCTTCCAGAGGCGCGGCCGCAGGGAGTGAACGTAGTCGGTAGGCGGATCAGGCGTGTTGGCGTTGATCAGGGAGAGGAAGCCACTCGCGCGCTGACCGGCCACGGGCGCCCCGGGATCGAAGGTCACGCTGATCGTGGTCTCCTCGTAGCGCTCGCTGGTCTGGCTGCTACCCGGGACGACGAGGAGTGGCCCAAGGACGACCCCGAGCAACACGACCACAACGCTCCTTCGCCAGCAGGGCATCCATCGCTTCGATCTGCTCATCATCCAGCTCCGGTACTCCGTACTGCAGCGCCTTCTTCGCCCGTTGCTCTTGTGCAGCCTAGCCAGTCTCTACACCGGCGCTACCCCCTGGTCCCGGGGGGGGCTTCATCCGTGAACGACGTCCCCGGACAGGAGGACCGGCTTCTCAATTCAAGCGGATCGCGCGCTGGATGCTCACGGGCGGCGTGAGCGTCTGGCCGTCGGCGGGCAGGGCCTGGATGCGGCGCACGAGGTCCATCCCCTCCACGACGCGCCCGAAGGCGGCGAAGCCCTGGCCGTCGGGCTGGCGCGCCCCGCCGAAGTCGAGCTCGGGCTGGTCCCCGACGCAGATGAAGATGTGGTGCTGCGCGGTGTCGGGGCCCAGGCGGGCCATCGAGAGCGTGCCGTCGAGGTGGCGCAGACCCGTGTCGCGCGTGCGCTCGAGCGGGATCGGGGGCAGGAGCTCGTCCTCGCGCGCGGGATCGGCCTGGGCCTGGATCACCGCGATCTTGACGTCGTCGTCGGGCTGGTTCTCCAGCGTCACGGTGCGGAAGAACACGCCGTTGGAGTAGAAGCCCTGGTGCACGTAGTGCAGGAAGTTGGCCACGGTGGCCGGCGCGCGCTGGTAGTCCAGCTCCACCTCGATGTTGCCCAGCGCGGTCTGGATCGAGACCCGCGGTTGGGGCGCGATCGGCTCGTCGCGCCACTCGAAGCGCGGGAGTCGGTCGAGGTCGAGATCGGCCAGGTGGGCGCGGTCGCGCGGCGCGCGCAGCGCGGGCTTCAGGTAGCGCCACTCGCCGTCCCCGAGGACCTCTTCGCAGAGGGCGGCCAGGGCCGGGTCGTACGCACGCAGCTCGGCGCGCGTGTTCACGTGGTTGTGCAGCGAGTCGTTCTCGCGGTTGTCGTCGAACCAGCTCTGCACCGCTTCGGCCCAGTACTCACTGCGATCGGTGGCGGCGTAGGTGCCCTCCCACAGCCCCTCCGCGAGGGCCTGGGTGTAGGCCTCCTCGAGCCGCTCGTCGAAGGTCGGGTCGAGCGTCGCCAGCGCCGAGCCGTGCACGATGTGCGCGAACTCGTGGATGAGGATGTTCTCGGTCGAATAGGGATCGTTCGGATAGCAGAGCACGTTCTCCTCGGCGCAGCTCACCGGCGACCCGCCCAGCCCCCGCGCGCGCCGATCCCAGAACACGCGCGGTTCGAGGTGGCGGTGCTCGGGCACGTCGCTGGTGTACTCGTCGTACGCCATCACCGTCAGGTGCACGTCGTTCTCGGTGAGGGCGACGAGGATGTCGTCCCGGCCCTCGAGCATGTGCCGCACGATCCACGCCGACTCGCGCAGTGCGGCGTCGGAGACCCGCTCCGAGCCGAGGATGGGGAAGCCGGCCACCGAGGTGTGCTTCTGGTAGAAGGGGTCGAGCTCCCGGGCGGCGTGCAGGGACGCAGGCACCGGCCCGACGTCGGGCACCGTCGCTGCGACGCGACAAGACGGGGAGAGGACGAGGGCGACGACTACGAGGGCGGTGATACGACTCATGCCGCGGATCCTAGGTCACCCCGGCGAGGACGGACAGGCCCAGTACCGCGCATGGCGGGTCGCCGGCCGGTCCGCCCCGCGTCAGCGGAGCGCTGCGCGGAGCGCCTCGAGCTGGGCGTCGACCGCCGCGCGCGTGCCCTCCAACGCGAAGGGCTGCTCAGTGAGGTGCCCGATCGCGAGGGCCGCCTCATCGCAAACCAGGACAGGCGAGGAGGGTCGCTGGTACCACCGCACCTGCGCGTAGCGCCACCCGGTCTCGCGCCGATCGTCGAGTAGACCCTCGAGCAGGTCGACGGCCCACGGCGGCGCGTCCGCGACGTGCTGGAATACGCGGCAGACGTTCGCGGCGCGCATCGCCGAGGCGTCCTCTAGTGCTTGCAGCAGCAGGCTGTGGGCGTCGGCCGTCGGCGCATGCGACAGCGTCGCCCAGGTGAGATCGTACGTGTGGCCGAAGGACCCCTCTTCCGCGGGCAGCGTCGCCCACATGGTCGTGAGCTTCCGCACGACCGGGTTGCTGAAGTAGGGCTCCTTGTGGAAGCACGCCATCTGGACCTCCGAGTCGCTCGTGCGCAGCAGGACGCGCAGGAGCGCCGCCTGCACGACCGGCCGCCGGCACCACGAAACGGCGCTCAGAAGCGCTTTCACATTCACCCGGTTGCGGGCCGAAGTGACCTGCGGGTCCTCGCCGAACACCAGGCCGTCGATGCGCGCGGCGACGAGATGCTCGGTCTCCTCGGGGTAGTAGAGCAGGAGCCGCGCCGCCGCCCCCGTCTGCCGCACGGCGCCAGCCCAGCCGCGCGAGTGGAAGTCGATCAGCAGCGATTCGAGCAGGACCGCGCGCGCGTCCCCACCGCCCCACGCGGCGCGCACCATGCGCGCGACCTCCGGGTCGCCGACCGGGCTGTCGACGACCGTGCAGGCCGTGGGTTGGTACTCGAGCGCACGATAGGACGCCCGGTTCGCGATCTGGCCCAGCGCGACGAAGCAGAGGTCGCCGACCGTCACGCGGTGGTGGGTGAGGTCTTCGCCCTCCACCGCGCCCCCGAAACGGGAAGCGACCAAGTGGTCGCCGAACGCGCGGAGCTCGCGAGGGTTGAGCGGGTTCCCGGACAGACGACGCTCGCGCCGCAGGTCGCCGAACATCACGCCCCGGTAGTCCACGAGGGTGGGTGTCGGCCGCGCGTCGTCGAGGTGTGCGAGCAGGAGCGGCAGCGCGGCAGGCCCCGCGCGCTCGAGCTCGAGCAGCGGCCCGGTTTCCAACAACGACGGCGTGCGGTCCAGCAGGTCCCGCCTCCAGGTAGTGTCCACGCTCGGCAGCGGCAGGAAGCCGTGGGCGTAGGCCGCCTCCTTCTCCGTGACGTGCTGCAGCGCGTCGATCCAGGCACGCACCTGGGCCTCGTCCGGCGAAGCCGGCGGAGGGCGCGGAGCGAGCTTCGGGTACGGCAGGAGGACGTCGTGGTTAAGAGCGTCTCTGGGCCCGCGCCCGGTGATTCGCACGTCGTGATCGCTGCGGTATGTCTCGAGGTCGAAAACCGGCGGCGTGGCGAGCGGCAGCACGGCCACGCTCGACGCCACGACGGCGTGCGAGCTCCGAAAGACCACCCGCTGACCGTCGTGCTCCGCGAGGGCGATTCCGACCTCGATCGCACCGTCGTCGTCGAGCGCCGCAAGGACCGCATCTTCGCGGATGCCGACCTCGAAGCGCCCGTCGGGCCGCAGATAGAGGTCGTCGTAAACCGTCTCCGCGTAGTCGTGGCCGTCGGCCCAGCCCGAGGCCACCCCCGGCCGTCGCGCGACGAGCACGCGAACGCCCTGGAACCAATCGACGGGACGCGTGACTCCCTCCTGCTCCACCATCAGCCGCCCAAGGAACCGCACGCAGCCGGCCCCGAACCGGACCGGCGACTGCCACTCGACCGTGAGTGCGGCGGGGTCGACCTGGGTGGGGCGCGGAGCGCGCGCGGGGAACTCCTGGAACCGGTCCCACGAGTAGCCGTTTCCGGAACTCGAGCTGCTCGGCCTGGCGTCGGAGAGGGTGGAGCGGTCGGAGTAGCAGACCTCCTGCGCCCACGCGGCGCAGGGGAGGAGCAGGGCGATCGTGGGCAAGTGCATGGGGCGCCTCGGGCTCGAGTGCATCCGAGTCTACCGCGCCCCCGACCTCCCGCCCGATTGAGGCACAATGGGCGTGCCATGCGACTCGTCATCCTCCTCGCCGCCCTCGTCCTCCAGGACCCGGCGCACCTCGCGGACCTGACTGCCTTCGAGCTGGCCCGGCTGGGCGAGCTCGAGGTGCTGAAGGCGCGGGTGGCGGTGGATCCTGCCCTGCTCACGCAGCGAGACGAGATGCGGTGCACCCTGCTGCATGAGGCCGCGCGCTACGCGCCGATCGAAACGATGGCCTGGCTCCTGGAGGCGGGCGCGGATCCGACGGCCCGCGCCTACAACAAGTTCTACCCGGTTGATCTGACCGATGACCCGGCAAAGGCCCGCCTGCTGTTCGACGCAATGCAGGGGCGGTTCGACCCTCGGTTCCTGTGGCGGGGGAGCGGGGCCAAGCTCGAGCTGATGATCGAACGCGGCTGCGAGTTCGGCCTCGACCGAGCTCTCGAGCTGGGCGACGAGGCGCGAGTCCAGGAGATCCTCGCTCAGGGGGAGGCCGATGAGGTGATGCTGCGGGTGGCCATCCGGCACGGCCGCCTCGATCTGGTGCGCACGCTGATCGCGGGCGGCGCGAAACCGCGGGCGATCACCTACGTCTACAACGCAGGGTACGCCAACAGCCTGACCCGGGCGGTCTGGGCCGAGGAGACCGAGATCGCGCTCTACCTGGTCGAAGAGCACGGCGTAGAGGCGACCCCGCCGGAGGGCGCAACACCCCGACCCTGCTGCACGCGGCGATTCGCACGGACGACCCCGACCTGGTCGAGGCGGTCCTGCGCGCCGAGGGCCGCCCCTCCGATGCCGGCCGCTTCGAACACTCGGCCCTCGAGTTCGCTGCATACTCCGGCCGTCTGGAAACGGTCGCCCGCATGCGCGTCTACGACGAGGGCGTGGATCAGGAGCACCAGCGGCGCGCTCTCTTCGCGGCAGTGATGGGCGGGCATCGCGAGATCGCCGAGATGCTCGCCGAGGACTGGACCCGCCCGAGTGTCGCCCGGGCGGCAGTCCTCGGGGACCTCGCGGCCCTGGCGCAGATGCCGACCGCGGAGCTCACCCAGCGCGATTCGTGGCTCGGGCAGACCCCGCTCGCCTGGGCCGTCCGCGCCGGGAGACTGTGGGCGGTGGCGTTCCTGCTCGAGCGGGGGGTGCCCTTCGAGGCGGTCGGTCGCCCCCACCGGGTCAACTACATCGGTGCCGGCGAGCCCTATGGCCCCATGCCTCCCGAGGACGACGATTGGATCACGCCCATGGAGCTCGCCGTCCGTTCGGTGGATGCGGCGATGGTGGAGCTCCTCGCGCAGCACGGGGCTACCCTCCATCCGCAGAGCGCGTACTGGAACTCGCTCTTCGCGAGGCGGGGTCCGGGGCGTCTCTCGCCCGAGGAGCGGCGACCACTCCTCGAGACTCTCCTGGCCACATCACCGCCCCCCGCGCCGGACTCAAGCTGCTTGGTGGCCGCAGCGGCGACGGGTGACCGGTTCGCAGTCGAGCGGCTGCTCGAGGCGGGCGCCGACCCCGCGTGTCTCAACGGGTGGGGGGGCAGCGCTCTCCGTGCTGCTCTGGATGCCGGGAACGACGACCTGATCGCGCTCCTCTCCCGGTACGAGCTCGGGTTCCACGACAGCCTGGTCCTGAACCGGGCCGAGCGGGTGGCCGAGCTCTTGGCCGAGGACCCCGACCTGGCGACGACGGCGGCGGGGGAGCGGACGCCTCTGATGATGGCGGCGGAGCACGGGTGCATCGCCTCGGTACGCGAGCTCGTGAAGGCCGGCGCGCTGCCCAGCGCCTCCCGCGAGCGCGCGGACGTCCTGGTGGCGGCCGCGAAGTCGGGCCGGGTCGAGATGGTGGAGCTGATCCTCGAGCTCGGCGTGGCGCCCGGCGCGCGCGCCCAAGGGGGCCAGACGGCCCTGCACGGCGCGGCCGAAGCGGACGCGGGGCAGGTGGTGCTCCTGCTGGTCGAGCGCGGAACGCCGATCGGCAGCTATGGTCCCTCCGGCGACCGGGCCGAGCACGTTGCCGCCCGGGAGGGCGCCCTAGGTGCCCTGATCGCGCTCGTGGCCTGCGGGGGGAACCTCGAGGCACGCAACGCCAGCAGCGGTAGCACCCCCTTCTTCGAGGCGGCTGCCTATGGACACCTCGACGTCCTGAGCTACCTGCTCGACCAGGGGTGCGACCCCGGCGAGCGCGACTGGCGCGGACGCACCGCCCTCGAGGAGGCCGAACATACCTGGGAGTTCATCGACGACCGGGGATGGATGTACTGGGAGGTCCCCGAGGAGGCACGCCAGCAGGTGCGGCGTCTCCTGCGCTGATCCATCACGTCCACAGCCTCACGCCCGAGTGAGGCACAATGGGCGCCCCATGCGACTCCCCTGCCTCCTCCTCCTCCTCGCCTGTCCCGCCGTCGCCCAGGACCCCTGGTGGTCCGCTCCCGTCGAGGCCGCGCTCGCGCGCGCCGGGGAGGCGCGTGACGGGTGGACGACTGCGCTGCACGCGGTGCCCGAGGCTCAGCGCGCCGGCCTGGCGTTCCTGGTCGAGCACATGCCGACCCGCGACCTCACCGGACTCGCGCCCGACCTGGTGCTCGAGAACGTCCGACTCGCCTACGAGGTGCGCGCCACCGTGCCCTGGGGCGCGGAGCTGCCCGAGGAGGTGTTCCTCAACGACGTGCTGCCCTATGCGAACGCCAGCGAGGCGCGCGACGCGTGGCGGCCGCGCTTCGTCGAGGAGCTGCTGCCGCTCGTCGCTGACTGCGCGACGCCCGGTGAGGCGGCGGTGCTCTTGAACAAGGAGCTCTTCCCGCATGTCGAGGTGAAGTACTCGACGACGCGCCGTGCGCCCGACCAGGGTCCCTTCGAGTCGATGGAGCTGGGCGTCGCGTCCTGCACGGGCCTCTCGATCCTGCTGGTTGACGCCTGCCGCGCGGTCAGCGTGCCCGCGCGTTTGACGGGCATCGCGAGCTGGCCGAACAAGCGCGGCAACCACACCTGGGTCGAGGTCTGGGACGGCGGCGGCTGGCACTTCACCGGCGCCGCGGAGCCCGCGCCCCTCGGCCGGGCCTGGTTCAGCGGCGACGCCGCGCAGGCGGTCGCCGGCTCGCGCGCGAACGGCATCTGGGCCGTGAGCTACGCGCGCACCGAGCACACCTTCCCCATGGTCTGGGCGCCGGACGTCGAAGACGTCTTCGCGGTCGAGGTCACGTCGCGCTACACCGGCGCGCTCGAGGCGCCCGACCCGGCCCGCTGCCGCGTGCTCGTCCGCGTGCGGAACGGCGGGCGGCGCGTGGTGCGCGAGGTGCGCTGCGTCGCCGTCGACGACGAAGAGCTCGCCTGGACCGGCCAGAGCCGCGGTGAGCGCGCGGACCTGAACGACATCCTCGCCTTCGAGGTGCCGCGCGGGCGCGACTACGCGCTGCAGCTCGCGGTCGGAGAGGCGTGGCGCACGGCGCGCACGGTGACGGTCGCGGACGACGCGGCGCAGGTCGAGGTGGACCTCGCGGCGGAGTCCCCCGCGGACGCGGAGCTGCGCGCGGCGCTCGAGAAGTGGTTCGCGGGGGACGAGAAGATGCGCAGCGGCCTGGGCTTCACGCACGAGCAGCGCCAGCGCCTCGTCCGCGACCCCGCCGCGGTGCGCGCTCTGGCCTTCGAGGCCTGGAAGACCGCGGGCGACCACGGCGAGACCGCGGCGGACGTCGTGGCGCGGCGCGTGCGCTGGAGCGGGCACGAGAGCCCGTACACGCTCAAGGAGGTCGGCGAGCGCCCGGCGGGCGGCTGGCCGCTGGTGATCGCGATGCACGGCGGCGGCGGCGTGCCGAAGCACGTCAACGACGGCGGCTGGAAGACGATGCAGAGCTACTACCGCGACCACCCGGAGGTCGGCGGCTACAAGTACCTCGCGCTGCGCGCCCCGAACGACAACTGGAACGGGTTCTACGACGACACGATCTCCGGCCTCCTCACCCAGCTGATCCGCGATATGGTGGTGCACGAGGAGGTCGATCCCGACCGCGTCACGGCGATCGGCTACTCGCACGGCGGCTACGGCGCCTTCGTGATCGGTCCCAAGATCCCGTACCGCTTCGCCGCGGTGCACGCCTCGGCCGCGGCGCCGACCGACGGCGAGACGGCGGCGGTGAACCTGCGCAACCTGCACTTCACCTTCATGTGTGGGGAGAAGGACGCGGCCTACGGTCGCATCGAGCGCTGCCGCGCGTTCGCCGAGGAGCTGGCGGCCCTGCGCGGCGAGCGCACGGACGTCTTCTCCGGCGGCTTCTCCGAGCAGGCGGGCTACGGCCACGGCGGCCTGCCGGATCGGGACCTGACGACCGAGCTCGTCCCGCGCGTGCGGAACGCCGCGCCGCGCGAGCTCACGTGGCAGCCGACCGACGGCCTCCTGCAGGACTTCTACTGGCTGCGCGTCGAGGAGCCAGAGGGCTCCGTGAGCGCGTCCGTCCTGGACAACGTGGTCACCGTCGAGGTTGAGGGCCCCGTCACCGTCTACCTCGACGAGCGCCTGATCGACTTCTCGAAGCCGGTGACGATCGGGCGCGGCGAGGACCGACGCGCGGTGGAGATGGCGCCAGGGCTCGAAACCCTGTGCGCGTCGCTGGCGCAGCGTGGTGACCCGGGCCTGGCGTTCACGGTGCGTGTCGACCTTTGAGACCGGGTGGCGGCCGGACGGCCTGCCAGCGCGAACCGGACGGAGAGCAGATCCCGTAACCGAGCGCACCGTCCTCCGGCTGCGTGGTACCTTCGGTGACTCCCCACGTCCTCAGCACACGTTGTCGCCATGAACGGCTCGATCCCCCCCGCACTCCTCATCCTCCCCCTCCTCGCCCCGGTCGGGTTCGGCTCCGACACGCTGCCTTTCCCCCTGGTGCCCACCGGAGAGCGCGATTCCTACGGCGCCATCGAGCTGCAGCCCGCGCCGCTGGAGATCCTCGCCCTGCGCGATCACCAGAGGGTCACCCTGCTCGGCGCTCCCTCGACGCAAGGTCCCGTCGACCTGGAGTTGACGCGCGTACACCTCGGTCCCCGCGGCGACGTCTACGTCGACGGCGAGCTCAGCGAGGACGGGCTCGATCTCGGGGACCTCAGCATCTGGAAGGGGTCGGTGCTCGGCCACGAACAATCGGACGTGCTGTTGGGTCTCTCCCTCCACGGCTGCCACGGTTGGATCGATCTGGGAGACGAGCGCTTGGAGCTGCTCTCCGCCCCCGGGCTCGGGAACGACTGGCGGCGCTTCACGTCGCGGCTGGTGCCGGCGGAGGTGATCTCGATGATCGGCCCCAACTCGGGGCCGGTCTGCGCGACCGACACCTCTTCCCTCTCGGCACACGTCCTCTCGGCGAGCGGCGGCTCGGTCAACGCACCCAGTTGGAGCGGCGGGACGCTCGATTGTCCGGTGGCGATCGAGACCGACTACCAGCTCTACCAGACCTTCGGCAGCCTGGCGGCGGTTCAGAACTACACCACCCTGCTCATCACCGCAGTCTCCGATCGCTTCCGAGAGCAGATCGACGTGGTGTTGACCTACCCCTACGTCGCCTTCTACACGAATCCCAACGATCCCTGGACCTCCCAGGACACCCCCGGAGCGGGCTGTGGCGAGGTGCTGACCGAGTTCCGCAACGCCTGGGCGGGGAACATCCCCAATGGCGGGAAGCTGGGGCACTTCATCAGCGGAGCTCACCTCGGCTGCGGGGTCGCCTGGCTGGGCGTCGTGTGCAACCAGAGCTACGGCTTCTCGCTCAGTTGCTGCATCAACGGGGGAGTGACCTTCCCCGTGCAACAGGGCAGCAACACCTGGGACTTCTTCGTGATGGCTCACGAACTCGGCCACAACTTCAACAGTCCCCATACGCACAGCTTCTGCCCCCCCCTGGATGAGTGCTCCACCAACTGCAACAACAACATCCAGTGCACGAATCAGGGGACGAACATGTCCTACTGCCACGGCTGCCCGGGGGGCATGAACAACATCACCACCTACTTCCATCCGGTGGTGGAGGGAGTGATGCGTGAGCACGCGGAGAACTCCTGCATCGGGAGCTACTGCCAGAACCTGATCAGCTACTGCACGACGGCGCCGAACTCGGCCGGCGCGGGTGCACTGATGGCGTGGGGAGGGTCCGGCAGCCTCGCTTCCAACGATCTGATCCTGGTCGCCACCGGCTGCCCCCCCAACCAGTTCGGGCTCTTCTACACCGGCCCCGACCAGGCCAGCACTCCGATGGGAGACGGCTACCTGTGCGTCGGCGGCGCCCTCACGCGCTTCCCGGCCCTCCAGGTCGACTGGATGGGGGTGGCGGAGCTGGCGCTGGACCACGACAGCCTGCCCCCCGGCCTCACGATCCAGGCGGGGGAGCTCTGGAACTACTCCTTCTGGTTCCGCGACCCCGCCTTCGGTGGGGCGGGCTTCAACTTCGCGGATGGGCTGGAGGTCACCTTCTGCCCGTAGGCGCTAGCGCGGCGGCTCGACCGGCATAGCCGCGCCGACCTCCTGGCGCCAGGCCTCGAGTCGGGCGCGCAGGTTGTTGGCCAGCTCCGGTCGGGCGGCGGCCAGGTCCTGCTCCTCGCCCAGGTCCTGCGCCAGGTCGTAGAGCTCCACCGAGCCGTCGTCGAAGCGCTCGATCAGCTTGTGGTCGCCGAGGCGGATCGCGCCGCCGAGGCGATTGGAGCGGTGCCAGGCGTAGTTCGGGTAGTGGAAGCAGAGCGCCTCGCGCTCGAGCCCGGCGCCCTCCGTCAGCAGGGGCAGGAGGCTCTCCCCGTCGCCCGGATACTCCTCGGGCAACTCGACACCCGCGGCGTCGAGCAGCGTCGCGAAGAGGTCGGTGCTGATCACCGGCGTGCTCGAGCGACTCCCCGGCGCGACGCGACCCGGCCAGCGGACCAGCATGGGTACGCGGATCCCGCCCTCGTACAGATACCCCTTGGCCATGCGGAGCGGCCGCGTGTCCGCCACGGAGAGCAGGGCGCCGTTGTCCGACAGGAACACCACCAGCGTGTCGTCGGCCTGACCGTTCGCCTCCAGGGCGTCCATGACCCGGCCGAAGACCAGGTCCAACGCCTCGGTCATCCCCGCGTAGCGCGGGTCCTTGATGCCGGGCTGGATCCCCTTCTCCTCGTACTTGGCGAGCAGGTCGGGGGGGGAGTCCATCGGCCAGTGCACGGCGTAGTTCCACAGCGCCAGGAAGAAGGGCGCTTCCGCGCCTCGCTGTTCCTCGAGGAAGGCGACCGCTTCATCGCCGAGGCGGTAGGGGAGGTACTCGTCCTCGCTCTCCGACACCAGGTTGGGGAACTCGTACGGCGCGAAGAAGGACCTGCCCGGCCCTCCCCAGCCGTTGCCGCCGATGTTCAGGTCGAAACCCTGCCGGTCGGGGTAGTAGTCCTCCATGTCCGCGCCCGACTGCGGTGCGAGGTGCCACTTGCCCAGGAAGGCGGTGCGGTAGCCCGCTGCGTGGAGGTGCTCGGCGAGGGTCACGTGCTCCAGGGGCAGACGGTCCAGGCAGTGCGCGGGCAGGAGGGTCGGCTCGTCGGGCAGGAAGCCCTCCCGGTCCGGCATGTGATTCGTGATGTGCAGGCGCGCGGGCGCGAGGCCGGTCATGATCGAGGCGCGCGTGGGCGAGCACACCGGTGCCGCGGCGTAGGCGGCGGTGAAGAGCATCCCCTCCCGCGCGAAGGCGTCCAGGCGCGGCGTATCGACGGCGCGATTGCCGTAGCAGCCGAGGTCGCTCCAACCCAGGTCGTCGACGAGCACCAGCACGATGTTGGGAGGCGCCGGCGAATCCGGCACTGCTTGACATGCAGCCGGCAGGGTGGAGAGAGCCACGCCCAGGGCGAGACCCGAAGAGAGAGTTGCCTGCATGTGAGCAGGGTACAGGATCCTGCGGCGCAGCCGCGACGGCTGGGGAGCAGAGCGCGGCTGCTAGGATGGGCAGAGCATCATGACGACGATGAACACGGCTAGCGTCCGAACCTGTGCATTCCTGCTCGCGCTCGTCCTCGCAGGATGCCAGGGAGGGGCTCCGACCCCCGATCCGGAAGAAGGAACGGCGGTCGCTGGTGAGGCCCGCTCCCCCAGGATCGTGAACATCATCAACTTCATTCGGCAGTGCGAGCCGCGCATCGAGTGGATCACCGAGGAGGTCCTCTTCGAGACGGTCGTGAAGCAGATCGAGAGCATGGACCGTCATCGATTGACGGGGACCTTCCTGCTGCAGTACGACGCCCTCATCGATGGCCGCTATCAGGAGCTGCTGAAGGGGCTGCCTGCCAGAGGATTCGAGATCGGAGCCTGGTGGGAGATCCCGCAGCCGCTCGTGGAGAAGAGCGGGTTGCCGTGGCGGGGGAGGTATCCCTGGGATTGGCACGCCGACGTCGGCTTCTCCACGGGCTACACGCCCCGAGAGCGGGAGCAGCTCGTGGACACGTACATGGCCGACTTCAAGCAGGTCTTCGGCCACCATCCCAAGTCCGTCGGATCGTGGTTCATCGACGCCCACACCTTGCGGTACCTGCACGAGCGCTACGGCATCGTGGCCTCGTGCAACTGCAAGGACCAGATAGGAACCGATGGATACACACTGTGGGGCGGCTACTGGAATCAGGGGTACTACCCCAGTCAGTCGAATGCCTACATGCCCGCGCAGAACGTCGAGGGGAAAATCCCGGTTCCCGTCTTCCGGATGCTGGGCAGCGATCCGATCCACCAGTACGACCGGGGGCTGGGGGAGGGCGTGCAGCGCGTCGTCTCCCTGGAGCCGATCTACGATCCGGGCGGAGCCAATCCCGAGTGGTGCCAGTGGTATTTCGGGGCCTTCGTCGACGGCGCGGCGATGGCCTACGCCTATGTCCAGGTCGGGCAGGAGAACTCGTTCACCTGGCAGCGGATGGCCAAGGGATTCGACATGCAGCTGGAGATGATCGCCCGGCTGAAGAGCGAGGGGAAGGTCGAGACGAGGACCCTGGGCGAGACGGGCGAGTGGTTCAAGGCCCGCTACCAGGTCACGCCGCCGACCTCGGTCACGGTGCTGGACGACTACTCCCGCAAGGGCCTGAAGACCGTGTGGTTCAACTCCCGGTTCTATCGGGCCAACCTGCTCTGGGATGGGCGCATACTGAGGTTCAGGGACATCCACCTCTTCGACGAGGCGGTCGCCTCCGACTATCTGAAGCGGAAGGGCACGTCACCGAGTTGCCACTTCTCCACCCTGCCCTTCGTCGACGGCTTCCGTTGGAGCTCGCGGCAGGCCGTCGCTTGCCTGCGACTGGAAGCGGCCGACAGATGGGGCTTGCTCGTGGGCGATCCGACAGTGGACGACCGCACCGACGGGGAGCTGACCGTGCGTTGCCCGCTCCTCGTGTCCGAGGGGGAGATCGTCATCACCTTCGACGAGGAATCCGTGTCCGTCCGTGCGGAGGGAGCCGTGGAGGATTTCTGGTGCCTGGCCTTCACCAGCGATGAAGACGCCGAGCTGCCGTTCCGCGCGATCGACGGGATGGAAGCGCACTGCGTCTACGATGGTGTCCCGTACTCGGTGCGAGCCACCGCAGGCGAGTTCGTCGCAGGACCGGGCTCCACCTGGCGCATACTCCCGCAGGAGAACCGCATCCGCTTGGACCTCTCTCTCAGGTCGGGGTCGCAGTAGGCCTGGCGGCCGGCGCGGCTGCGGAGAGGTTCGCCATCAGGGTGACGAGCGCGGCAGCCAGGGCTCTCGCGCAGCCCAGGCTCTCTTGCTCCTCGATCCCTCTCAGCCGTACTCCTGCAGGGTCTCCCACCAGGCCATGACGTTCTCGGGGGGGACCTCTCCCTGGACGACGTGGATCGGAGCAAAGACGAAGCCGCCGCCGGGGGCCAGGTCCTCGATGCGGCGGCGCGTCTCGTCGCGCACTTCCTCGGGAGTGCCGAAGGGCAGGACGCGCTGCGTGTCGCAGCTGCCGCCCCAGATGACGAGGTCGCGCCCGAACTCGCGCTTGATCTTGGCCGTATCGTCCATGCCCCGGCAGCTGACCTGGCACGGGTTCAGGATGTCGATGCCGGCCTCGATCAGGAGCGGGATCGTCTCGTAGATCGCGCCATCGTTGTGGAAGAAGATGTGGATCTCCGTGCGCGCTTCCCGCTTCAAGAACTCGAACAGGCGTCGGTGGTAGGGCCAGATCAGGCGCCGGTACATCTCCAGCGAAACCAGGAGGCCCTCCTGTGTGCCCAGATCGTCGGCGGTCGAGATGACGAGCACGTGCTCATCCAGGAGCTCCAGCACGCGGCCCCAGTACTGCATCTTGAGCTCGAGCAACTGGCTCATGATCGCGTGCACGAGCTTCTCGTTCTGGATCATGTCCACGAAGAACTGCTCGAAGCCGCGCAGCCACATGGCGTGCTCCCACATGCCGGAGCTCATGCGGCCGACCACCACGCCGCGCTGCTCGCCGAGCACGATCTCGTCGACGCGCTCGCGCAGTCCCTCGAAGCGCGCGGGGTCGAGGGGGTCGGGCCAGGGGTGGCGCTCGACGTCCTGGACGCTCTCGGCGTTCGCCAGGGGGCTCAGGTAGAGGTCGTAGTAGTGACCGCCCGCACGCGGCATCTGCCAGCCGATGCCGAACTCGTCGATCAGCCGGTAGTGCTCCCCCACCAGTCCGAGATCGCGCGCCGGGCCCGGCTGCGAGGGCGGCCGAGGGCCGGCGTTCGCGACGTCGGTCTTCAGCAGGCGCGCGACATCCTCGCCGGTGCGCGCCATCTGCGTCACCTGATCGTGAACCTCGGGCTCCCCGGCGAGGCCCAGGTGACGGCGCAAGCGGCGTAGGGCCTTGATGTTGATGCCGCTGACCATCGTGCCGCCGAGATCGAAGGGGACCCGGTCCGGCTCGCGGTGCTGCAGCGCCGTGCGCAGGCGCTCATGGCTGGTGAGCTCCGATCGATGTGCTGCTCGCATCCGGCGTTGCTACGCGGCGGGTCTCGTGGTGCCCTTCACCTGTTCAGGAGAATCAGCTCGGGCTCGTCGGTGGAGGCCTCGATCGCCGCGATCGTCTCCCTGACGCACTGCGCCTTGCCCAGGCTCAGGCGGCGTGGGAAGTCCTGCTCCTCGTTCTCGAAGAAGCTCGCCACGGCCTCGAGCTGGGGAATGACCCGCTTCCCATGCGCCCCGTACTGCTTCAGCATCTGCATGACCCTCACGATGCGCTTCTCGCTGGCGTGTGGCTTCTGGTGGCGGGAGTACTCCACGAGCAGCTCGATCCCCTCGCTGATGCGGTACTTCGTGAAGAGCTGCAGGCCGGCCATGCGAATGCCGTCCGCAAACATGATTCCACTCGGGGAGGGCTCGACGATCGCCCTGTGGATGGCGGGCAGCAGCGGCTCGAGCTCGTCGTAGGTGAGATTCTCGTACACGCTGCCGTAGCTCCCCCGCGCACGCCCGTCTTCGTTCAGAAGGCCTGCACGAACGGCTTGCATCAGCAGCTCGCGGTCGACCCCTTCGAGAGAGCGACCGATCAGCCCGCCCCGCTTGTCGAACAGCGCGAAGGAGAGATAGCGCTGTTCCATGTTGCGCGGGTCCTGCTTCAGATCGCTCTGGGAGAGCCGAGCGAGCAGCGCGGGGACGGCAGCGCGGGCGGGCTCCCCGATGCCAGCCAGAGCTTCAGCGACCAGGATTCGCAGCCACAGGTCGTCGGCCTGGAAGGTCTCCAGCAGCTTCGGTATCGCCGCGGCCCCGCGCCCGCGCTGCAGCTTGAGCGCCTGGCACGCACCGTAGCGCGTGTGCAGGTCCGTCGCGTCGAGCAGGCGGATCAAGCGGTCGGTGACGTCGTCCTTCCGCCGCCCGAGCGCCATGGCAGCCCGCTCCCGGACGACCACCGACCAACTGCCGAGGCGGCTCAGGAGATCCTCCGTATCCAGCCCGTCGTAGTAGCCGTTGCGGTCCTTGTTGTCCCAGCCGCGCCCGTCGAGGATCAGAGAGCGCGCGTCGGCGACCGCCAGCGGAGGAACCACGCCCGGTCGCTTGCCGGTCAGGTAGATCTTCCTGAGCGGCAGCGCATAACCCAGGAGGAAGGCGCCGGTGCAGTCCCAGCCCGAGTACTTGTCGCCTGCCGGTTGGGGAGGACCCTGGTGGAGGAAGCTCCCATCCCAGCGCCGCGCCAGGTCCAAGTACCAGGCACCGAACTCCTCCATCCAGACCCCCGTGGCGTGGGGACCGCCCTGTGCCACGCTCGGCAGCGCCCACAGCATGTTGAAGAAGTTGCCGGTGTGGCCCGTATCGCGTTCGGCTCCGTGAGAGGCGACGCTCATGCGAGTGAAGAACTCCGCTCGCTGGGGCTCCCCGAGCAGGTCGAACAGAACGGCGGCCATCCCGCACTTGCCGTTGTCCTCGTGGGTCTCGATCCAGGGGCGATGGTCGCCGTAGGGGATCGCCCCCTTGCCGCTGTAGAAGCGCAGCAGGCGGGCGCTGCGTTCGATGGCGCGTTCCACCGCTGGATTCTCCACGCCCGCGGTGCGGGCCAGCACCAGCGCGGTGGTCAGCGGTACCCCCGGGGAGTTCATCATCCCGTAGCCGGCGAGGCGGCCGTCGGGTTGCGCAAAGCGATGGCCCCACGAGCCGACGAGGCTCTGCCCGTGGGCCGCCTCCAGCGCCAGGCGCTCGAGACCCGGCATGACCGAGTCGTCGCCGGTCGCCAGCACGTACTCCGCCAATAGCAGGATGACGTAGCCGTAGTACCAGGTCTGGAAGCTCTCCGCCGAGAACTCCGCTGCCCAATGGGCCTCCTTGACGACCAGCTCGAGGTAGGCGCGATCTCCGCTGGCGAGCAAGGCCAGGGCATTCAGAGAGCGCGGAATCGGGTTCTCCCGGTAGGAGGGGTCCGCGATGCGTCTCGCCAACGCCTGGCACCCGCGCTCGAGGATGCGCCGTGACTTCGGACAGTCGTAGGGGGCGGTCGTGCTGTAGGTGCCGAGCACGGGCAGCTCGAGGACGACGTCCTCGGTGCGGCCCTCCCGCCAGCGGATCAACGACAGCTTGCCGCCGCCGGCCTCCGACTCCGCCGCGGTGAGCGCCTTGCCCAGCTCGGTGCGCGGGTCGCAGGAGAAGGGCTCGCCACCGGCGCCGAGGATCACGTCGCCGACGACGAGCAGTCCATCGGCAGGGGACCCCTCTGCCACCTGGGTGATCGCGATCTGCCGCGCATCCGTGGTGACGAGCCGGTCACAGGAGATCCACCCTCGGGCCCCCGTGGCCCCCAGGGTCCAGTCGTGACTCGCTCCCTCCGGGATCTCGCCGCCCTGGGTGAGGTCTTGGGTGGCGAGCGGCTGAGGAGCCCAGGCCGCCGCCGATGGAGCGGTGGGGAGCGAGAGGAGCGCCACGGCGGCGACGGATGTGATGAGCTGTTCCCTGGCGATCATGGTGGGCTCCTGGTTCTCGGATGGCGATCGGTCGACCTTCCATCGCCACCCATGCTAGGGAAGAAGCAGCCTCGCATCCTCTACGACCTATGTCGCAGGCGCGGAGAGGGTCACGACTCCGCGTCCCCCGGGCGCCACGGGCCGCGCGGGCGTAGCCCGACCGGCGGATCGGCTGGGTCGCTCTCCAGGCTCGGATAGACTGCGCGTTCCGTACCCCCACCGAACCGCGGCCTGGAGCCGATCATGCGTGCGCTCTGCCTCCTGCCCCTGTCGTTCCTCATCCTCTCGACTGCGGACAACGCCTCGGCAGCGCCTCAGGTCGACCCCGGCACGCTGCTCTGGTACGACGAACCCGCGCGGGAGTGGACCGAGGCGCTGCCCGTCGGGAATGGGCGGCTGGGAGCGATGGTGTACGGGGGGACCGCGGACGAGCGGATCGGCCTGAACGAGGACACCGTCTGGACCGGCGGGCCGTACGAGCCGAGCAACCCCCTCGGCGCGGCGGCCCTGCCCGAGATCCAGCGGCTCGTCTTCGCGGGCGAGTACGTCCAGGCGCACAAGCTCTTTGGCCGCACGATGATGGGCTGGCCCGTGGAGCAGATGAAGTACCAGTACCTGGGGCGGCTGCTGCTCGCGTTCCCCGGGCACGAGGCGGCGGAGGACTACCGGCGCTCCCTCGACCTGAACACGGCGGTCGCGACGGTGAGCTACAGGGTGGGGGAGACGACCTTCCGGCGCGAGGTGTTCGCCTCCGCGGTGGATCGAGTGATCGTCGTGCGGCTGACGGCGGACCGACCCGGCGCGCTCGACTTCACGGCGCGCATGCAGGGGCTCAAGAACCCCGCACACTCGAACTACGCCGACGATTGGTGCCGCGTCGACTACTTGCCCGAGGGGGCCGTGCGCATGCACGGCAAGGTGGCGACGTACCTGGGGGTCGAGGGACGGCTGCGCTGGGCGACGCGCATCCTCGTGCACCCCGAGGGGGGCAGGGTGTATCCCGCCGACGAGCGAGTGGTCGTCGAGGGCGCAGACGCGGTGACGATTCTCGTGGGGGCGGCGACGAACTTCGTCGACTACCGCACCCTGAGCGACGCCGACCCCATGGACGCGGCGGCGGCCAGCGTCGCCGCGGCGGCCGGGCGCCCCTACGAGGCGCTCATGACCGACCACGTGGGCGATCACCAGGCGCTCTTCCAGCGCGTCGACCTCGACCTGGGAACGACCCCGGCCGGCGCGCTGCCCACCGACGAGCGCGTGCGGGCCTTCGAGGTGACCGACGACCCCGAGCTCGCCGCGCTCCTGTTCCAGTACGGCCGCTACCTCCTGATCGCCAGCTCGCGGCCCGGGACGCAGCCCGCGAACCTGCAGGGGATCTGGAACGACGACCCGAACCCCAAGTGGGACAGCAAGTACACGACGAACATCAACACGGAGATGAACTACTGGCCGGCCGAGGTGGCGAACCTGGCCGAGCTGCACGAGCCGCTCTTCTCCATGATCGAGGACCTCTCGCAGACCGGGGCGAGCACGGCGCGCAAGAGCTACGGCGCCCCGGGCTGGGTCTTCCACCAGAACACCGACCTCTGGCGCGCGTCGGCGCCGATGGACGGACCGCTGTGGGGCTCGTGGCAAACGGGCGGCGCCTGGCTGTGCACACACCTGTGGGAGCACTGGCGCTTCCATCCGGACGGAGAGTTCCTCGCGCGGGCCTACCCGCTCCTCAAGGGCTGCGCGGAGTTCTTCCTCGCCACCCTCGTCGAGCATCCCGAGCACGGCTGGCTCGTGACGTGCCCCTCCAACTCGCCCGAGAACTTCCCAGAGCGCGGCGTGCCGGTGATCTGGGACGAGATCTGCGACTACGACTGCGTGCCCAACATCGACGCCGGCCCCACCATCGACATGCAGCTCCTGCGCTACGTCTTCGACGCCTGTGCGGAGGCGTCCGAGATCCTCGGGGTCGACGAGGAGTTCCGCGGGAAGGTGCGCGCAGCCCGCGCTCGCCTGGCGCCGAACCAGATCGGGAGGGGCGGCCGCCTGCAGGAGTGGCTCGAGGACTGGGAGGACAGCGAGCCGCACCACCGCCACTACTCGCACCTGTGGGGTGCGTATCCGGGCTACGAGATCGATCCCGAGGGGACGCCCGAGCTCGCGGCCGCGGTGGCGAAGTCGCTCGAGCTGCGGACGGAGGCGGGCACCGGATGGGGGCACGCTTGGCAGGTGGGGATCTGGGCGCGGCTGCGCGACGCGCAGAAAGCCCACCGCCTCCTGCGCCGCCTCGTCGCCGACAACACCAAGCCCAACCTGTGGTCGGCGTGCTTCGGCGTACCCCAGCTCGACGGCAGCTACGGTATCACCGCCACGATCGCGGAGATGCTCCTGCAGTCACAGACGGGCGAGCTCCACCTCCTGCCCGCCCTGCCCGCGGAGTGGCCCACCGGCAGCGTGCGGGGCCTGCGCGCCCGCGGGGGATTCGAGGTCGACCTCAGTTGGAAGGACGGCGCGCTCGAGGTGGTGACGCTGCGTTCCGCCCTCGGCGGTGAGTGCCGGCTGCGCTACGGGGATCGCCGACGCACCGTTGCGATCGAGGCGGGAGGCGAGATGTCACTGAAGGGCGCGTGGTAGGGGACCGGCCCGCGCGAATTCACTCGCTCGCACGGGGGCCTGCGGTAGGATCCGTGGGACCTCGAATCCACCTGTCGGAAGCCAGACCATGTCCACGAAGACCCGCAGCACCCGCCGCAGCTTTCTGAAGAAGTCCGCCGCGGCGACGGCCGGCATCACGATCCTCCCCTCCTATCTCGTCACCGGCGCCCGGGCGCAGGACGGCAAGCTGCCACCGAGCAAGCGCATCAACCTGGGCGTGATCGGCGTGGGCGGGCGAGCCTCCGGTGTCGTCCCCGGTCTCTGTGCCGGTGGCAAGGCCCATCCGGTGGCGTTCTGTGACGTCGACTTCGGTGCGAGGGCTGTCGAGAAGAATCTGGAGAGGTACCCGGGCGTACGGCAGTTCAAGGACTTCCGGGTGATGTTGGAGGAGATGGGCGACGACATCGACGCGGTCAGCGTGGTGACGCCGGACCACACGCACTTCCCCGCGACGGTGTTGGCGATGTCGATGGGCAAGCACGTCTACGTCGAGAAGCCGCTGACCCACTCCTACCTCGAGGCGGACCTGCTGATGCGAGCCGAGAGGAAGTTCAAGGTGGTCACGCAGATGGGCAACCAGGGCCACACCTCGGGCGGGTCCGTCCAGTTCCAGCGCCTGGTCGAGCACGGCGTCGTGCGCGACATCACCAAGATCGACGCCTGGAAGTCGCCGGGCCTGTTCTTCATGAACGCCGCCAAGCGCTTCGCGGAGTACCCGCCGGAAGACGAGATGCCCGAGACCCTGGACTGGGATCTGTGGTGCGGGCCGGCGGAGAAGAAGCCCTTCAGCACCAAGTACCACCCCTTCGACTGGCGCGCGTTCTGGCTCTACGGGAACGGCATGCTGGGCGATTGGGGCTGCCACATCATCGACTTCGCGCACGAGTGGCTGGAGCTGGGCCAGCCCACCGAGATCGAGCCGCTGCGGATCGACGACCCCAACGACGTCCTCTTCCCGCTGAGCTCGCACCTGAGGATGAAGTTCCCTCGGCGCGGCGAGCATCCGGCCCTGGAGTTGATCTGGCGCGACGGTGCGAATTGCCTCCCGGAGGTTCCCGAGGAGTTCCAGGAGAAGCAGTCGGACGGCAGCCTCGAGCCGCCCAAGCTGGGCGGAGCCGGCACGATCCTGCACCGCGCGGACGGGAAGCTCGCGATCACGCGCGGGTCCCACGGGGGGACCTCGAGCGTGATTCCCAAGCAGCAGGCCGAGGAGCACGCTGAGGCGCTCGAGGTCGAGAATCCGCCCTTCAACCACACGGCCAGCTTCACGGCGGCCTGCATGGGCGAGGACCAGACCCGCTCGCCGTTCAGCATCGGGGGCGAGCTGACCAAGACGTTGATGCTGGGCATCATCTGCCAGCGCCTCAACGAGGAGTTGCGCTTCGACCGCAACAAGGAGCGCTTCGTCGGCAACGAGCGGGCCAATGCCCTGTTGGAGGGCCCGCCGCCGCGTCCCGGCTGGGAGGAGTTCTACCGGATGGTGTAGCGGCCTCACCTCGAGAGCTGCACGCCATCCCCGTTGTCGTAGAGCTCGGCCACCACCGGCCCGAGCCCGGGGCCGGTTCGCCCTGCGCCGCGCCTCGCTGTACCATGCCGGCTCTCCGGTTTCCCACGCGCGTCCCCAGCCGATCGGAAGAATCACATGGTGTTTGCGGCAACGAGCATCCCGACCCTCGACGTCGTCATCATCGTCACGTACCTGATCGGCATCCTCGCGCTGGGTGTGCTCGTCTCGCACAAGAAGGGGATCACCAGCAGCGAGTACTTCCTGGCCGGTCGCTCCCTGCGCTGGCCGATGGTGGGGGCGGCGCTCTTCGCCACCAACATCTCGACCATCCACTTGGTCGGCCTGGCGGAGTCCGGCTACAAGCACGGGCTGGTGATCGGCAACTTCGAGTGGATGGCGTCCTTCTGCCTGATCCTGCTCGGACTCGTCTTCGCGCCCTTCTACTTCCGGAACCGGATCTCGACCCTGCCGGAGTACCTCGAGAAGCGCTACAGCCCCGGCGCGCGCACCTTCCTGGCCTTCATCGCCGTCATCGGCGCGCTGCTGATCCACATCGGCTTCAGCCTCTACGCCGGCGCGGCCGTCTTCGAGCAGTTCTTCGGGGTCGACGTGGTCTGGTCGATCCTGATCATCTCGGTGGTGACCGCGATCTACACCCTGCAGGGGGGGCTCAAGGCGGTGGTGGTGACCGAGTCGATCCAGACGATCATCCTGCTCCTGGGCGCGGTGATCGTGACGATCCTCGCCATCGCAGCCCTGCCCGAAAACGGCGTCGAGACGTTCACGCAGTTCAAGGAGCGCATCAAGCCCGACCAGCTCAGCATGCTGCAGCCGATCCGCGATCAGAGCGGGAAGCTGGCCGAGTTCTCCTGGCTATCGGTCGTGCTCGGCTACCCGATCCTGGGGGTGTGGTACTGGTGCGCCGATCAGACGATCGTGCAGCGCGTGCTCGGCGCCAAGACGCTGCGCGACGCGCAAATCGGCCCCCTCTTCGCCGGCTTCCTGAAGATCCTGCCGGTCTTCATCATGGTGTTGCCGGGCGTGGTCGGCTACGTCCTCTTCGCGGACCAGATCGGTGACGACGCCAAGCAGACCCTGCCGGTCTTGATCTCGGAGCTGGTGCCGGTGGGGCTCAAGGGCCTGATCGCGGCCGGGCTCCTGGCGGCGCTGATGAGCACCATCGCCGGCGCGCTGAACAGCTGCGGGACGCTGATCGCGGTCGACATCGTCAAGCGCGCCAACCCCTCCGTCTCCGACCGCACCCAGGTGACGGTGGGGCGCGTCAGCGCGGTGGTCGTGATGCTCCTGGCGATGGCCTGGTCGACCCAGGGCCACCGCTTCGACAGCATCTTCGTGGCGATCAACAAGATCCCGGTCATGTTCGCGCCGGCGATCACGACCGTCTTCCTGTGGGGTGTGTTCTGGCGACGGGGGACGCGCCAGGCGGCCCTCATGACGCTAAGCATCGGCTTCCTCGTGGGTGCGGTGAACTTCGTCTTCGACGTGCCGCTGGTGGGCAAGACGGAGTACACGACCGACGTGCTGGGCATCCCCTTCATGCAGCAGGCCTGGTGGTTCTTCTGTCTGTGCAGTGCGATCTACGTGGTGACGAGCCTCGCCACGCCGCGCCACTCCGACGAGGAGCTCGAGAACCTGTGCTGGGGCAACCCCCTGCGGACGCTGCGCGGTGCCCTCGCAGGCCTCAGCGATCCGCGCGTCTTCGCCGGCATCCTCTTGGTGGTGATGCTGGTGCTCTACTGGTTCCTGAGATGAGGTGACGCAGTGCGTCAGGCGATCATGACCGCGCCCGGGGTCGTCGAGCTCCGGGACGTGCCTGAGCCGGTGGCGGGTCCGGGCGAGGTGCTCTTGCGCGTGCAGCGCATCGGCGTGTGCGGCAGCGACGTGCACGTGAACCACGGCCGGCACCCCTTCACGCCCTACCCGGTGGTGCAGGGGCACGAGTTCTCGGCCGTCGTCGAGGTCCTGGGCGAAGGGGTCGAGGGGGTCCCCATCGGCGCGCGCGCCACCGCGCGGCCGCAGCTGGTATGCGGCGAGTGCGGTCCCTGCCGGCGCGGCGACTACCACATCTGTGACGTGCTGCGCGTGACCGGCTTCCAGGCCCCCGGTTGCGCCCAGGAGCTCTTCGTGACGAGCGCCGAGCGGCTCGTGCTGCTGCCGGACTCCTTCAGTCCCGAGCAGGGCGCGCTGATCGAGCCCACCTCGGTCGGCGTGCACTCCAGCGGCCGCGGCGGCGAGCTCGCGGGCCAGAACGTGGTCGTGCTCGGCGCCGGCCCGATCGGGAACCTCCTGGCCCAAGTGGTCAAGAGCCGCGGGGCGCGGCGCATCCTGATCACGGACCTCTCCGACTACCGCCTCGAGATGGCGCTGGCCTGCGGCATCGAGCACACCTCGAACGCCGGCCGCGAGTCCCTCGACGAGGCCGCGCGGCGCGTCTTCGGTGACGAGGGTTTCCGCATCGCCTTCGAGGCCGCCGGCTCCGAGGCCACCATGGCCGCCGCGGTCGAGCACATCGGCAAGGGCGGCCGCATCGTGGTGCTGGGCGTCTTCGACGACAAGCCGCGCATCGACATGTCGGTGGTGGGGGACCGCGAGCTCTCCCTGATCGGCACGCTGATGTACCAGCACGACGACTACGAGCGCGCGGTCGAGCTGATCGCCTCGGGCGAGGTGGTCGTCGAGCCGCTCGTGACACGCCACTTCCCCCTCGAGGAGTACGCCGAGGCCTACGCCTTCATCGACCGCGAGGCGGACCGCAGCCTCAAGGTCGTGATCGACGTCGACTGAGTCCGCGCAACCCGGAGCCAGCCATGAACACCTTCAGCTACCACCAGCCCACCCGCATCCGCTTCGGCCGGGGAACCTGCGCAGAGGTCGGCGAGGAGGCGGCGGGGCTCGGCCGCCGCACGCTGCTCGTCACCGAGCCCGCCTTCCCCGCCATCGAGCCCGTCTACGTCGCGGCACGCGCCGCGCTCGAAGCGGCCGGCCTCGCCGTCGAGCATTTCGACGGCGTGATCCCCAACCCCACCACCGAGGTGATCGCCGCGGGGGCCGAGCTCGCGCGCGCACACGGAGCCGACGTCGTCGTCGGGCTGGGCGGCGGCTCGAGCATGGACGCGGCCAAGGCGATCGCCGTCGAGGCGACCCACCCCGGCAGTTGCTGGGACTACCTCTGGTTCCGCGATCAGCAGCCGACGGTGGCCACCCTGCCGGTGATCGCGGTCACGACCACGTCGGGCACCGGGTCGCAGGTGACACAGGTCGCGGTGGTGACGAACCCCGCCGAGCGCTGCAAGTCGGCGATCTACCACCCGCTCGCCTTCCCGCGCGTCGGCATCGTCGACCCCGGCCTGATGGAGACCGTCCCGCCGCGCATGACCGCCCTGACGGGCTTCGACGCCTTCACCCACGCCTTCGAGAGCTACATCCACGTCAACACCTCGCCCTACGTGCAGCTGATGGCGCTGGAGGCGATTCGGCTCGTCGCGCGGCATTTGCCGAGCGCGGTGCGGGACGGCGACTCCGAGGCGCGCGACGCGCTCGCCTGGGCCGACACCCTGGCCGGGCTGTGCATCGCCAACGCGGGCGTGACCCTGCCGCACGGCATGGGGATGGCGATCGGCGGCATGTACCCCCACGTGGCCCACGGCGAGTCCCTGGCCGTGCTCTACCCGGCCTTCGCGCGCTTCACCTGCGACGCCGCGCCGCGCCGCTTCGCGCGGCTGGCGCGCATCCTGGACCGAGAGCTCACCCGAGCTCCGGACGCGGAAGCGGCCCGCGCCGCGGCCCCGGCGCTGGAGCGCTTCTTCGAGGAGATCGGCCTCGACCTCTCCCTGCGCGGACTGGGCGTGCCGGAGGAGGAGCTCGACCAATTGGCCGAGGCCTGCCTGGTGCTGCCGGACTACCAGAACAACCCGCGCGTGGCGACGCTCGAGGAGGTTAAGGGGATCCTGCGCGAGAGCTACGAGTAGTCCGGGCAAGCCCTACTGCGCCATGACGCCGAACAGCAGGCCCACGATCGACGACATGGCGACCGTGAGCCCGCAGAACACGGCGGTCCTCTTCGACCCGATGACCTTGTAGATGACGAGGATGCTCGGCAGGGACAGGGCGGGCCCCGCGAGCAGGAGGGAGAGGGCGGGTCCTTTGCCCATGCCGAGTCTGGTCAGCATCTCGACGATCGGAATCTCGGTCAGGGTCGCGAAGTACCAGATCATCCCCAGCGAGGAGGCGATCAGATTGGACACGACGCTGTTGCCCCCGACCGCGGAGGCCACGGCGGACTCGGGGATCATGCCGCCGATGAAGCCGGTCACGAACACGCCACCGAAGAGGAGGGGGATGATCATCAGGCCGAAGTCCCGGGTGGCGTTCATCCACTCCTTGACCTCCTCGCGCGTGAACCAGCGCCAGACCATCAAGAGCACCAAGAGCCCCATCGCTCCCGCGAGGTACCACTTGAGCCCGTGGACCGTCGCCGTGAAGCTCGGCACCTTCGCCATCGAGGCCACCTCGGACCTCGGGATCCGTCGCACCTCGGCGGAGAGGTGGCCGTCCGGCTCGTACTCCTGGATGTCCAGCGCGTCGTTGGTCGAATAGCGAACGTTGGCGCTGACGGTGGTCCCGTCGGTCAGGGTGAGCGTGACGTCGTTCGTGTTGTACCAGTCCGAGAAGACCAGGAAGAGGATCATGCACAGGAAGTACGCCGACGTCTTCCACAGCGGCCGTCCCCCGCTGGGGGTCGCGGGGACCTGGGCGGCTTCGATCCGCTGCTGATCGCTGCGCCGGAAGATGGCGGCCATGATCAGGCCGATGACGACGGCGAAGACGATCGCTCCGACGAAGCGCGCCAGGCCGATGTCGAGTCCCAGCACGCGGGCCGAGAGGAACACGGCCATCACGTTGATCGCCGGGCCGGAGTAGAGGAAGGCGCTCGCGGGTCCCAGCCCCGCTCCCATGGCGTAGATCCCGGCGAACATCGGCAACACGCTGCAGGAGCAGACCGCGAGGACGATCCCCGCCACGGAGGCCACGCCGTAGGCGGTCGGCCGCGAGGCGCTCGGGCCGAGGTACTTCAGGACCGAGGTCGGCGATAGGAAGGTCGAGATCGCGCCCGCGATGAACATGGCGGGCACCACGCAGGCGAGCGTGTGGTGAATGGCGTACCACTGGAGGAGTCGGAACGCCTCCAGTATCGAAGCGGTCACTCGCTCGTTGCCCAGCGGGATGAAGTAGGCCCCCACGAAGATCGCGACGAGCCACGCGGCTTTCTTCCAATCCTTCATGCTTGCACCTCCGATTCCCGTGCGCAGACACGGGCGGGGCCGCGTTCAGAGAACCCGGAAGACATAGGCCAACGAGAAGTAGACGCCGATGCCGATGAAGAGCAGGCCGGTCAGGACGCGCGCCCAGAGCGCGAACTGGGTCACCTTGCCGTAGGTCTTGCCCAGGGCCTCCGCGCTGACCGCGATCACCAGCGCGAAGCCGATCACGGGCAAGGCAGTGCCCACTCCGAAGAGGGTCGGCAGGAGGATGGAGGACTCGTGCTGGACTGCGACGGTCAAGAGGCTGCCGAAGAAGAGTCCCGCCGAGACGGGGCAGAAGGAGAGCGCGAACACCACGCCCAGTGCCAGTCCTCCCCAGACACCCCACGACTCCACCCGCTGGCCGAGCTTCTGACTGGCACCGGTGGAGGGCAATGAGACGCGCAGCATCCCCAGGAGAAGCATCCCGACCACGATCAGGATCGGCCCCAGGAGGCGGTTCATGTGCCTCTGCAGGAACTGCGCGGTGCCGGGAGCCGAGAGCAGGCTGGCCACCAGGGCCGCGCCCAGTGCGACGTAGACGAGCGAGCGCCCCAGGGTGTAGAGCAGCCCCGTCCAGAGCACCGCGCGGCGGCTGTCCACCCGGTTGCCGATGAAGGAGATGGCCGCGATGTTGGTCGCCAGCGGGCAGGGGCTGATCGAGGTCAGGATGCCGAACCAGAGGGCGGAGCCCATGCCCAGGAGGAGCTCGGTGCTCATGGCTGCTCCACCAGGAAGGCCTGCGTGGCCTGCGCGACGTAGGTCTTGAACTCCTGCTCGTCGTGCACGAGGTCCCAGACCCGGCTCAGGTTCTTCCAGTCCCGGTGTTTGCCACCCTCCATGCGCGCCAGCACGACCGAGCTGGTGATGAGCTCGAACTCGACGGCGAGGTGCCCATTGGCCGGCTCGTCCATGCTGAGCACCCGCCACTCGAGGTCTCCGGAGTCCAGCGGGACCGCAAAACCCTCGGTGAGGGCTGCGTGCGCGAACTTCTCGATCGTGTCGCAGTTCCAGCAGCGCACTTCGGTGTGGAGGAAGTAGGCGATCACCCTGTCTCGAGCAGCCTCGGCGGCTGCTGCGCTCGGCGTCTCCCCTTGCTTCTGGACCGCCACCGCGTCGTAGACGAGCTTGCCCACGGTGGCGGCGACGAAGCAGAGCAGGAACCAGGTCGCGATGCGCTTCAGCATCATCCGCCGGACTGGAGCATCTCGACGAGCTGCTCCTCGGAGGGCACCTTGCCGGCGGCCTTGACCTCACCGTCCACGGCCAATGCCGGGGTCATCATGATGCCGCGGGAGACGATCTGGGTGATGTCGGTGACCTTCGTGACCTCGCACTGGACTCCGAGCTTGGCGACGACAGCCCTCACGCGCTCGTGGAGCGCTTCGCACTTGGCGCAGCCGGGTCCAAAGACTTCGATCTTCATTTCAGCTTCCGTTCGGGCCTGGGGATTCAGCGCTGTTGGGACCTAGGAGCTGCGCCGGCCGCGGGTGCCGACGGCGCCCTTCTGCTCCTCGAGGTTTTGCCTGAGCACCGCTTCGATGCAGCTCCAGAAGCCCTGTAAGCACTGCACGCGGAGATGGCACATGCTCAGCGTCCCCTCCTTGCGCATGTCGATGATCCCGGCGTTGCGCAGCACCGCGAGGTGCTTCGAAACGGTGGACTGATCCGAGCCGACGAGCTCCGTCAGGTCGCAGACGCAGAGATCGCCCTCGTTCAGGGCATCCAGGATCATCAGGCGGCTGGGGTGGGAGAGGGCCTTGGCCACGTCGGCTCGGGCCACGTAGTGTTGCAGCGGCTTCTTTTTCATGGCAACATGGCCATCTTGCCATGAATGGCGACCGGATCAATACCCTTACGAGGGATTTCCCGGCCGGCAGCCGGCAGCTCCCGGGACGCGCGGAGCCGCCCGCTAGGATGATCGAGGTCAACCCCAGGAGTCCCTGATGAGCATCGCCCAAGTTTCGACCACCCTCCTGTTGTGCTCTCTGCCCGCTGCGGCTCAGGAGGGCTCCGCCGCGCCCCCCCTGGATCTGCTCTACGTGAGCGATGGCACCTCGGCGGCGCGCGCGCAGGCGTTCGAGTCCTTCCTGGGGCAGAGGTTCTCGAGCGTGGCCACCGCCGACCACGAGAGCGTGACCCGGGCGGACCTCGAGGCGGCCGACGTGGTCCTGCTCGACTGGTCGATGGAGCGGGGGGAGATGCCGCCGGAGCGCTCTCCGCTCGGAACGCGGGAGGAGTGGGGTCGCCCGACGGTGCTGCTCGGCTGCGCGGGGCTGCACCACGCCTGCGCCTGGGAGGTCGCCGGCGGCTCCGGGTGAGTGTGCTTGACCCCCTTCGCGTACGGGGTACGCGAGCACGTGATCTTCCAGAGCCCTCGTCCCATCGACACCAGCATGACCCTGCGGGTGCAGAAGCCACGCGCCTGGCAGCACCTGGTCGAGGGGAGCACCGTCACGGTCCTGCCACTGGTCGACGACCCCACCGTGGCCTGGCCCGGCGGGTGGTCCGCGGCGACCAACGGCTTCGACGCGTTGCCGGAGGTCGAGATCATGTGTGGCGCCGTCAACACCAAGCGCCCCTCCGCTGCCGCCGTCTGGCGTCAGGGGAATCTGCTCTTCTTCAACTTCGGGGTGGATCCGTCCGAGCTGAACTTCCGCGGCCGGGATCTGCTCGAGAACTCGATCCGCTACATCGCCCGCTTCACCGAGGACCGACCGATCGCCTTCACGCCTTGCGTGCGGACAGGGGCGAAGGTGCCGCCGGTGCGCAGCTGGCTGGACGGGGAGTTGCGCGCTCGGTTCGATGGGGAGCGCCTGCCGAGCTTCTTCGGCAAGAAGGAGTGCGCGGTCTACGAGCAGGAGGGCCAGCGCGCCTTCCTCGCGCGCTTCCTCGACCAGCGTGGCTTCTACCGGCCCACTGCGAGGGGCAAGCTCGTGACCGATCCCGACCTGGAGACGTGGAAGGTGGCCAACGACGCTCCCGAGCTGATCCCGCGCTGCATCGCGGGCTTGCGCCGGGGTGGGGAGGATGCCGAACGCGCGCGGCGCCTCCTGGCCAGCTACGTGCCCTGCGGCCCCTCCGGCGAGGCGTCCGGCGACGACTGGTCGCAGTGGCACGAGGAGCACGGCCCCTACCTCTTCTTCACCGATCTCGGGGGCTACCGCTGGTACGTCGACTCCCTGGCGAAGGCCCGGGGCGTCCCCAGCGCCGAGCTGCGTGGCCCGGCTCGCGCGGATCCGGCGCGCTGACCCTGTCTCGAATCGGGACCCGAGGGGTCGTACCGACCGGGTGGAAGGGGTTGACAGCTACGGTGACTTGCCGTAGAGTGACGGCAATTCACCGTAGAACTCCGGCGCGGCGCCGTATAACAGGCCCCGAGACCCCACCACCCCTTGAACACCGCCTCACTCACCAACGCCGAGCTCGCCGTCATGGAGCTGCTCTGGGACCACGACCGGCTGACGGCTCGTCAGATCCGCGAGCAGCTCTACCCGCTGGCTGAGAAGGCGCAGCACGGCACCGTCCAACGCTTCCTGCAGAGCCTGGAGGAGAAGGGCTGCGTCGAGCGCGACCGCAGCCTGCCGGTGCACCTCTTCTCCGCGGCCATCAGCCGCGAGACCTACGCCGGCAGGCAGCTCGAGTCCCTCGCCGAGAAGCTGACGGGCGGGTCGATCGCGCCCTTCCTCACGCATCTGTTGGCCGAGAAGAAGCTCGATCGCGCCGAGCTGGCCCGCCTCCGTCGGCTCCTCGGGGCGAGCACCAAGGGAGCGAAGGGCCGTGGCTGACTTCTGGATCCAGCTGGCCGTCAGCAACCTCTGCGTGTCGGCTGTACTGGCAGCCGTCGCCTACGGTGTGCAGCGCAGCCGGCGCTACCCGCTGGCGGCCCACCTCCTGTGGCTGATCGTGCTGGTGAAGCTGGTCACGCCACCGCTGTTCACGATGCCGCTGATTCCAGTGGCATCGACGGCCCCGAGTGAGAGCGCGCACGTCGCGGAGGAGAGCGGGCCTTCCCTGGCGGTGACGGCCGCGGCGGAGACGTCGCTGCGACGAGCCACAACGCCCCAGGTCTCGCCCGCGGAGGCGACCGGATCCGGTCCGTGGTCGATCCACGCTGCGCTCGTCCTCGTCTGGGCGTTCGGCAGCCTCTGCGCATTCGTCTGGTCGTTGAGCCGCCTCTTCCGCTTCCATCGACTCCTGACTCGATCGTCGAGCCCGGCCCCCCCGGACGTCGCGCGTCTCGCGCGCGAGCTGGCGGCCCGCTTCGGCCTTCGCCGGGCCCCCGCCGTTCACAGCTCCACGGCCCTGGTCACACCCTTCGTGTGGTGGATCGGCGGCCGCCTCCGGATCGTGATCCCGGAGCTCCTCATCGAGCAGTCACCCCGCGCGGACCTGCGCATGGTCCTCGCGCACGAGGTCGCCCACGTGCGGCGTCGAGACCACTGGGTGCGCCTGCTGGAGTGGCTCACCAGTGTCGCCTTCTGGTGGAACCCGATCGCATGGTGGGCACGCCGCAACGTCCGCATCAACGAAGAGCTGGGCTGCGACGCGCTCGTTCTCGAAACCCTGAGCCCCGAGCGACGCACGTACGCCAACGCGCTGCTGAGCGTCGCCGAGCTCCTGTCCACGGAGGCGATCCGCCCGCCTGCCGTTGCCAGCGCCATCGACAGCGGCGGGAAACTCGAACAGAGACTCACGATGATCCTCTCGAACCACCTTCCGAAGACCCCCCGCTGGTTGCTGTCGGCAGTCCTCGCCATCGGCGCAGGCGTCCTTCCCCTGAGCGTCGCCTACGCACAGGATTTCAAGGCGGTCCAAAGACGCCTGGGCGGCGCAGTCGAAGCCGGCGAGATCACGCTGGACCAGGCGCGGGCCATGATGGATGCGCTGCGCCGCGTTGCGGGGGACCGGGCCGAGCGAGACGACGATCTCGAAGGCCGCAGACAGCGCTATGGCTTGCTCGCGCGCAGGGTGAAGGCCGCCGTGGGGAGCGGGGATCTCTCGCGGGAGGAGGCGGAGAAGAAGCTCATCGAGGCTCGCCAGAAGATGTTCGGCCAGCCCCGTGCGGAAGAACGCCCCGCAGGCGAGCTCCGGATCTACTACGCCGCTATCGAGCGTCGGTTGAAGGCGGCCGTGGAGCGCGGGGATCTCACGCGCGAGGAGGCGGAGAAGAAGCTGATCGAGACGAGGAAGGAGCTGTTCGGCCAGCCCCGGGCGGAAGAGCGTCCCGCGGGCGAGCGTCGGGTCTACTACGCCGCGATCGAGCGCCGGTTGAAGGCGGCCGTGGAGCGCGGGGATCTCTCGCGCGAGGAGGCGGAGAAGAGGCTGATCGAGACTCGCAAGGAGCTCTTCGGCGAGCGTCGCCCAGAGAAGCGTGACGAAGCGGCGCTCAAGGCTCGCTACGAGGAGTACGAGCGTCGGCTCAAGGCCACTATCGAGCGTGGGGAGCTCTCACGCGAGGAGGCGAAGAAGAAGCTCATCCAGGCACGGGAGGATATGTTCGGCGAGCGTCGCGCGGAGAAGCGTGACGACGCGGAGCTCAAATCACGCCAGGAGGCGTACGAGCTTCGGATCAGAGCCGCCGTGGAGCGCGGGGACCTCTCGCGGGAGGACGCGAAGAAGAAGCTCATCGAGGTCAAGGAGAAGACGTCCGGCGAACGTCGCGACCAGAAGCGTGACGAAGCGAAGCCCAAGACCCGCTACGAGGGGATCGAGCGTCGGGTGAAAGCCGCTGTCGAGCGCGGGGACCTCACGCGCGAGGAGGCGAAGAAGAAGCTCATCGAGTTCAAGGAGAAGACATCCGGCGAGCGTCGCGACCTGACGCGTGGCGAAGCGAAGCCCAAGACACGCTACGAGGGGATCGAGCGTCGGGTGAAAGCTGCCGTGGAGCGCGGGGACCTCA
>CAZDQL010000018.1:42882-82213 GCA_964507325.1 uncultured Planctomycetaceae bacterium
CGCTACGAGGGGATCGAGCGTCGGGTGAAAGCTGCCGTGGAGCGCGGGGACCTCACGCGCGAGGAGGCGAAGAAGAAGCTCATCGAGTTCAATGAGAAGACTTCCGGCGAGCGTCGCGACCTGACGCGTGACGAAGCAGCGCTCAAGACTCGCTACGAGGCGCTCGAGCGCAAGCTGAAGGCGGCCGTGGAGCGCGGGGACCTCACGCGCGAAGAGGCGGAGAAGAAGTTCATCCAGGCTCGCAAGGAGATGTCCGGCGAGCGTCGCGACCAGAAGCGTGACGAAGCGGGCCTCGAGGCTCGCTACGAGGCGCTCGAGCGTCGGGTGAAGGCCGCTCTCGAGCGCGGAGACCTCTCATACGAGGACGCGGAGAAGAAGCTCATCGAAGCCAAGAAGAAGCTGATCGGGAGCAAGAAGACCGAACGAAGCGGCCGCGAACCGAACCGCAGAGAGCGATAGGTTCGCGGCGGGGACCCCAGGTCGAGCGGACTACTTCGCGTCGGCCTCGGTCAACGCCACCATCGCCTTCCCCATCCCCTCGCCGATCAGGTAGTAGGTCTCGGCGTTGCTGTTCCAGTGGTAGCCCTGTCCCGAGGGGGACACCTCCTTCGGGCGGAAGAAGCCGCGCGTAGGCACGAAGGCCACGCTGCCGCGGAACTCCTCTCGCTCGGCCACGGCCGCCTGGGCTTTCATCAGGGAGAGCGCGCGGGGGTGCTTCTCCTCCCATCCGCTCATCCCCGTCTCCGCGATCACGAAGGGTAGGCCGGGCACGCCGAGCTCCTTGCGCACGTCCCGGATGAAGCAGGCGAGGTTCTCCTCGTAGGCGTCGTTGAACTGCTGGTTGACGCGGTCGTTCCAGCCCTGGTGCCAACCGAAGCCGACGATCTCGTAGCCCTCGCCGCCGTAGTCCGGGAAGCGCTCTGCGAGGCCGCCGAGCACCTTGCGCACCTCCTCGAAGAGCGCCGTGTAGTTCGGACCCACCTCCCCGCCCGCGCTCGGCGGGCGGAAGTCCACCGCCAGACTCTTGCCGCCCCAGGCGACCTTGACGAGCAGCACCTGCTCGTCGAAGTGCTCCCCGACGACGTGCCCGAAGCCGAGCTCCGGCCCGATCGCGCTCTCGCGCGCGCCAAAACCCACCGAGAGCTCCCCGTGCACGTCGCGCGCCCCGGTGAAGGAGATCCACACGTCCTCGCGGCGGACCCAGTCGCCCTTGCCGTCGACGAGATGCCCGAAGCGCTCTTGCGTCTTCTCGTCACGGACGAGGTGCTCGAGGCTCCCCTGGCCGCCGTTGCGGTCCTCGCGCGCCTCGACCTGGCCGGCGCCGACCATGTTCGACTGACCGGCGAGGACGAAGACCTTGAGGGGATCGTCCGCGCGGGCCGGGGACGAGAGGAGGAGCGGGAGGAGCGCACCGGCGAGGAGACGGATGGAGATCATGTTCAGTCCAGTCAGGGGACAGCCTGAGGATAGGCGCCCGCGCCTCGCCCGGGAACCACCCGCCGCCCTCGCACGATGGACCTCTCGCGGGAGGCGCAGTAGCCTCGGCTGCTCCATGCACTCCCCCCTTTGTCCGCGCTCCATCGAGCCCCTCGCCGCGGCTGCTCTGGCGCTGCTCCTCCTCGCCTCCCCGGCCGCCGCGTTCCAGCGCAACACCCCCCCCCTCCCCGACCTCACCGCCGGCGGGACCACCGACGGCAAGCACGACTGGAACCTCGGCCCCACGGGAGCGCGCGGTTGGATGTGGGGCTGGAAGCTGGAGACCACCGACGCGCGCCAGGTGCTCGTCACGGCTGTCGAGCCCGGCTCCCCCGCCGCGGGCGTGCTCGCGGTGGGCGACGTGATCCTCGGCGTGGGCGCAGCGCCGTTCACGCGCGACCCGCGCAGGGCCCTGGGGGACGCGATCACCGCCGCGGAGGGGCGCGCGGGCGGCGGGCGCCTCGAGCTCCTGCGCTGGCGCGAAGGGAAGCGCGAGCCGGTCACCCTCGAGCTCCCCGTCCTCGGCGACTTCGCCGACGGCGCACCCTGGGACTGCCCCAAGTCCGCCAGGATCCTCGAGCAGGCCTGCGAGCACATCGCCGGCCACATGCAGGGCGACATCGACGGGATGATGAACGCCCTGGCCCTGCTCGCCAGCGGGGAGCAGCAGTACCGCCCGCTGGTCCAGAAGCTCGCCCACGAGGTGGGCGACCCCTCCGTGGAGCTCACCCTCGAGGGGCGCACCTCCGGGCTCCTCTCCTGGCAGTGGGGCTACCGCAACCTGTTCCTCTGCGAGTACCACCTCGCCACGCAGGACCGGCGGGTGCTGCCGGCGATCGCCGAGTACTCCACCACGATCGCCCAGGGGCAGAGCGGCGTCGGCACCTGGGGACACGGCATGGCCTGGCCCGACCTGAACGGCGGCCGTCTGCACGGGCGGCTCGGCGGCTACGGCGCCCTGAACCAGGCGGGGCTCGTCTGCCACCTCTCACTGGTGCTCGCCCGCAGGTGCGGCATCGAGGACCCCGAGATCGACGCCGCCATCGCGAGGGCGAACCGCTTCGCCGCCTTCTACGCGGGCAAGGGCGCCATCCCTTACGGGGACCACCGCCCCGGCTGGAACGTCCACGACGACAACGGCAAGAACTCGATCGCGGCCCTGATCTTCGACCTGCAGGGGATGGACGAGGAGGCGCGCTTCTTCGCGCGCATGACGGTCGCCTCCTACGGCGAGCGGGAGCGCGGCCACACCGGCAACTACTTCAGCTACCTGTGGGGCCCACTGGGTGCGGCGCGCGTGGGCCCCGATGCCGTGGCCGCCTTCCTGCGCGAGCAGCGCTGGTACTTCGACCTGGCGCGCTCCTGCGACGGGAGCTTCCCCTACCAGGGGGGCGCGGGGATGGAGGGGGGCGAGCACAAGTACGGGAACTGGGACTGCACCGCCGTCTTCGTCCTCGCCAGCACGCTGCCGCGCAAGGAGCTCTACCTGACCGGCAAGGGCAGCGACCCCGAGAACGCGCTCGTCGGGGCCGAGCTGGAGGAGGCCCTCGCCGCGGGGCGCGGCTTCGACTCCTGGAGCATGGCGAGCGAGCACTACGCAGCCATGCCGGCAGGGGGGCTCCTGCGCCTCCTGGAGAGCTGGTCGCCCGCGGTGCGCTCGCGCGCCGCCTCGGCGCTGGCGGAGAAGGAGGGCGAGCACGTACCCGCGTTGATCGGGCTCCTGAGCCAGGAGCCGCTCGACGCGCGCTACGGCGCCTGTCAAGCCCTCGCCGCGCTGGGCCCGGCGGCCGCCGACGCCGTGCCCGCACTGACGGAGATCCTGCGCGAGGACGACGTCTGGCTGCGCATCCAGGCCGCCTACGCCCTGGCCAGCATCGGCGACGCGGCCCGCGGGGCGGCTCCCGCCCTGCTCGAGCTCGCCCTGCGCGACGACCCCGACGACCCGCGCCAGTTCACCCAGCGCTACCTCGCCTTCTGCCTCTTCTACCCCGGTGGTGCCTTGAAGATGCGCGGCTTGCTGGCGCGCTCCCTCGACGGCATCGACCGCGAGCTGCTGCTGGCCGCCGTCGAGCGCCTGCTCGCGAACGACGACGGTCGCGCCCGGGGCGCCGTCGGCACCGTCTACGAGAACCTCACCCTGGAGGAGATCGCGCCGCTGCTGCCGGCGATCGTGGAGGCGATCCGCACGCCCTCGCCGAGCGGCGTGATGTTCGCGAACGACATTCGCCTGCGCGGGCTAGACCTCCTGGCGCGCCACCGCATCCGCGAGGGGATGGAGCTCTGCATCCCGGCGATGGACATCGACCAGTGGGGCAAGAAGAACCGCATCCAGCGCGGCCTGCGCACCCTCGCGACCTATGGCGGCGCGGCGAAACCCATCCTGCCCGACCTGCGCGACCTCGAGCGCAGCCTCGAGGCCCACCGCGAGGCCCGCAACCTCGGCGAGCAGATCGCGCTCTGCCGGGAGACGATCGCGACGATCGAGGCCGCGCCGGATGAAGAGCCGCTGCGGACGGTGGCGGAGCTCGTGGGCCGGGGGAACTAGCCCGGTCAGCGCTCGAGGATCGGGTCCACCCAGATGGTGTGGGCGGAGCGGTTGACGTCACTGCAGACGATGCGCAGCTCCAGGGTCTTGACGCGCTTCACGCTGACCTTGAAGCGCTGGACGTCCCGCACCGTGGTCAAGGGCTCCGAGCTCCAGATCAAGCGACCGTCCCCGAAGATCCTGAAGTCCAACGGCGCGGTGAAGGTCGCGTGGCTGGTGTCGTTGATGGCGACCTGGCCCACCAGGGTCTCCCACGCGCGGCCCAGGTCGTAGCGCACGACCGCGTCGTTGCCCAGCGCACCGGCGTGCAGCGCCAGCGAGTGCAGCTTCAGCACGCCGCCGATCTGCACGACGTCATCGCCGAGCCCCATCCAGCCGTCCTTGCCCAGCTCACCCAGGGGGGCGTGGAGGAAGATCTCGGTCAGGTCCGCCAGGAAGATCTGGTCCGGCCCGAAGTCCGTGCGGATCTCGTCGCGCTCCTCTTCGATCTTGCCGCGATCCAGGAGATCGGCCGTGCCGGCGACGGCGGCCGCGTACCAGTGATCGGCCCGCCGGAAGAAGGCCTCCCGCAGGGGGCCCTTGCGCTCCTTCTTGGCGATCTCGCGCCAGCGACGGGCGAGGTCCAGCTGGGCGGCCTGCGCGGCGTCTTCACTCGCCTGCTCGAAGCGTTCCTCACGCTCCAAGGCCTCGCCGAGCTTGGAGTCGACCCCGTGGGCCAGGTGTGGCAGGGCCCCATCCCAGTCCTCCCGCACGGCGAGCAGGAAGCGGGCGACGTCCAGATGCGCCCGGATGCTCTCGGGGTCGGTCTCGAGCTTGCTCTCCGCGCGCTGGGCATTCTTGGCGAGCTTCTGCCAGGCGGTGGTCTCGCCGGTCAGGATTCGGACGCGCTCGCGCACGACCCCGAGACCGTTGGCCTTGGCGATCTCCTCCGCCTTGGCGAGCAGGGTCTTCGCGGCGTCGAAGTCCCCCGCGCGGGCCCCGTTCTCGGCGAGCACCAGGCAACGCTCGGCGATGCGCACGCCCGTCACCGCTCCGTCCCTCTGGGGATCGTAGAGCTCGAAGGCCCAGAGGCTGACCTGGAGCTCATCGACGCTGTAGGCCGCGAGCAGCTGGTCGAGGAGCTCGAGGAAGAACCTGGCGTCCGGGGAGCGTCCGGCGGCTCGAACGGACTCCTCGAGCAGCACGAAGTGGGCGGCCTCGCCGACGACCGCGAGGTCGGCCTGCGCCCGCAGGGTTCGAGCGAGCTCGAGGGCGGCCTCCGGCTCCTTCTGCTTCAGCTCCTCCGCGTAGAACTCGCGCAGCTTGCCACGCGCCTCCTCCAGCTCCTCAGCGCTGGGGACCGCGTACTTCTCCTGCACGGATTGCGCGGAGGCGGGAGCGAGGACGAGGGCCAGGACGAACAGGCCGAGTACGAAACGTGCTAGGGAAGCCACCTGGGCATCATATCGTCGCTCCACTCGCTGTAAGGTGGCTCCGATGCGCGTGGTGGGCACGCCGCGATCCTGGATTGACATGCGACTTGGCTGGATGGGGGCTCTGACCGGTCTTCTGACCCTCGGCCTCACCCTGGGTGGGGTGGAGGGTTCTTTCGGGGGTGTGGGGGCGGCGGCCGGCGCGAGGGGGAAACCCCCGGAGGTTCGGGACAAGCCCTGGGAGGAGATCCTCGGCCCGGCGCAGGGCTCCTGGCCCGAGCCCCTGCCCGAACTCGAATGGCGGTCCGATCTACGGCAGGCGCTCCTGGAGGCGCGCGAGAGCGGGCGGCCCCTGCTCGTGACGGCGCGCTGTCAACCCTGCCAGCAGTGCGCCACGATCGACAAGCAGGTCCTCGACGGTGGTCCCGAGCTCACCCCGCTCCTCAGTCGCTTCATCACCGTGCGACTCACCGACGCGCTGGACCTCGATCTCGCGCTCCTGCCCGTGGAGGGATTCCAGGACCTGGACGCTTCGTGGTGGGTCTACTTCCTCTCCCCGGAGGGACGCACCTACGGCGTCTTCGGCGGACGCGACGAGATCTCCGATGCGACGCGCGTGAGCGTCCGCGCCATGGTCAACACCCTGCGGCGCGTCCTCGACCATCACGGGGATCCGCGGCGTGCGCGCTGGGACATCGACGGGCCGTTGCCGGCCGAGCCAAGGAGCGCGCGCGAGTTGCCTGGCTACCGCTCCTGGCGGGAGTGGTCTCCCGATGCTCCCAATCAGGACTGCCTGCACTGCCATCAGGTGGTTGAGATCCTGCGCCATCCCGCGATCGACGCGGGGACCTTCGACGTCGAGAGGGACGTCGCAATCTGGCCCTATCCGGAGAACATCGGCCTGAGTGTGGACCGGGATCACGGTCTGAAGGTGACGGCGGTCGTGCCGGGAAGCCCGGCCTCCAAAGCGGGCGCGCAGATCGGTGACGAGCTGGCGATGGCCGGCGGGCGTCGCCTCTTCGGCCAGACCGACCTGCGCGCTGTGCTGCATCGCGAAGCCTGGCCCGCGGGAGAGGTCGAGCTCGGGTGGCTGCGGGGGGGCCACCTGCACACGGCCCAGCTCACCCTTGAGCCGGGGTGGCGCACCACGGTGCTCGACTGGCGGATGTCGATCTCCCAGGGGAACATCGGGCCTTCTCCGGGCTTCTTCCCCCTGCGCGGGCGACGTCGCGACGGCGCGGACCCGGGGATGGCGGTCTCGCCCTTCTTCGGCAGAGCGAGCTCGACGAGCCCGGCCTTCCAAGCCGGTCTCCGCCCCGGGCACGTCATCGTGGCGGTCAACGGCGAGAGCCCGGACCTTCACAGTCGGCCCTTCCTGGTCTGGTTCCGCCTGAATCACCCCGTGGGAAGCGAGATTACCTTGACCGTGCTCGAGGGGGAGCAGCGCAAGGAGATCCGCTACACACCTGAGATGTAGAACGGTAGGAGCGATGATGCGCTTGCTGGAACCCGTGTGGCTGACGGTCGTCCTCATCTTCTCCTCGGGGGAGATCCGGGCGCAGGATCCGGATCCGCCGGAGGCTTCGGTCTCCTCGCTCGGCCCAAGGGCGGCGACCTTCGCGGCGGACAGCGAGGAGCAGGTCTTCGACCTCGAAGGCGGCCTGATGGTCGAGCTGGGCGAGGCGGGGAGCTTTCGACTGGGCTTCGACACGGGACAGTCGCCTCCCCTGATCCTCTCGCGGAAAGTCCTCGATCGTCTGGGTCTCGAGCCCTTCGGGAATCTGCCGGTCGGAGACGGGAGTGGAGAGGGTGCGCTGAGCATGGACCTCGTGTCGCTGCCCAGCGTGAGACTGGGGGCCGTTCGCTTCGACGACGTGGTCGCTCTCGTCTCCGATGTCCAAGGCGGCGCGGGCTCGGTGGGGTTTGGGCTGCTGCACCACTGTCTGATGACGCTCGACCAACGCGGGCAGACGCTCACCCTCGCGCAGGGAGTCTTGCCCGAACCGGATGGACAGCGCGTCTTTCCCTTGAACCTCGAGCGCACGCCTGCCGTCGAGCTCGTGATCGGCGGTCGGACCCTGTGGGCCAGCATCGACAGCGCGTGGCCGGCGTGGCTTTCGCTGCCCTTCCCGCTCGCGTCCGAGCTGGCGCTCGCCGAGCCGCTCGATAAGACGGCCGAGGCGCAGACGCTCTTCAACCAGCTGATGCTCCAACAGGCTCGCCTGGCGGGGCGCGTACGCCTCGGCGAATTCGAGGTCTGGCATCCGGTGCTCGAGTTCAACGACCTGCTCTCGGACGTGATCCTCGGCAACCGCTTCCTCGAGGAGTACGTCGTCACCTTCGACACCGCTGGCGCCCGCGTCCGTTTCGAGCCCCACGCCAGCGCGCCCGCCAGCAAGGAGTCCGCGCCCCGGGGAGTCGCCCTCCTCCCGCTCGACGAGTACCGGGATCGCCTCGCGGGCAGCATCCACGGCCAGACCTTCGGTCTCGCCTGGGGCTTTGCGCGTGGCATCGAGTTCCGCTACCGGCGCCGGTTCGTGCCCGATGAGGACTTCCCGGCGTGGCGGACCGAAGTCGACCCCAACGTCGCCCTGCAACCGATGGCCGGCGACGATCTCCTGACCGAGACGTGCGCCCTGCGCGCCTTGCGCGAGCATGGACTCGGCGCGAACTGGTCGGAGATCGCGCCCTTCTACCGCGACACGCCGAATCCCCTCTGGCACTCCGATCACGCCATGCGCGAGAACCTGCGGCGCGGACTCGGCGCACCGGCGTGCGGGCACTACCGCGCCCTCCTCGACGAGGCTCCTTGGGGTCATGCCGATGACCTGGATGCGCAGATGCAGGCGGACTTCTGTGGTGCGCTGGCGCCCGGCGATCCGAACGCGGCGATCACCTTGGCCTGGAAGTACGGGCACCTCATGAACTACGGGGACGGCGCGATTGGCGCCTGCGTCATGGCGGCGATGAACGCGGAAGCCTACGTGGCCGAGGACCTGGCGAGCGTCGTCGAGGCGGGAGTGCAGGCCGCTCCCATCGGCAGCCGCTACCGTGAGCTGCTCGACGACGTGCTGCGCTGGCACGGGGCCCATCCCGACGATTGGCGCAGGACCTGGACCGAGCTCGACGGGAAGTGGGGAGCGGACGATCGCTGTCCGATCGGCAACGGCTACGGGCGCATGAACGACGCCGCGTTCAACATCGACGCCAAGCTGCACGGCGGCTTCGTCCTGATGGGCCTGCTCTACGGGGAAGGGGACTTCCTGCGCTCGCTGGAGATCACCATCCGCTGTGGTCAGGACACCGACACCAGCGCGCAGAACCTGGGGAGCATCCTCGGGGCGTGGCTGGGCTTGAAGGGGCTGCCGGAGGTGGCGGGCGCTGATGGCGGGTTGGACCTCGATCGGACGCTTCCGGGGAGCGATCTGACGCTGCGCTCGATGATGGCTCTGCAGGAATCGCTCGCGCTCGACGTCCTGAGTGCGCGCGGCGGCGCCCTCCGCGATGGTGTTCTTCACATCCAGCGGGCCAAGCTCTCGCCGCCAATCCCGGAGCAATGGCCGCGTGGGGAGAGCGTGGACCTGAAGCCAAGGACGCAAGGGCTCAAGCGGGAGGGGCTCACCATCGAATGCGAAGCCCAGGTGGAGGGCGCAGACGGTCCCCTCGTCTACCAATGGTGCCTGGGCGACCTCTCGCGGAAGAGCGGGGCGCGCGTGCGTCACACGTACTCGACACCGGGCACCTACGAAGTCGATCTGTACGTCTGCGACGAACGTGGCGACACGGGCCACGTGGCGTTCTCTGTCGTCGTTCCACCCGACGCGGAAATGAAATGACCGGGATCGGGCACACCGCCTCGGTGTGTTAACCGTGCCCATCACACACCCTGATTCTGGTGCTACCCTGCCGGTGTCCGTGGCCCCCCCGCTGGAGCCGACGCCGAGCGTCGGGCCCGTCATGAAGAACGCCTTTCTCTCGCTGGTCCTCTTCTCTTCTCTCCCGCTCCTGGCGCAGGAGGGCCGCACCCCCGACGCGCTACCCAACGGCTTTTTCGAAGCCGTCTCGGAGGACGGGCCTGCAGGCTGGAGGCGCGTGACCTGGAACGGATCGGGGCGCATCGAGCACGTCGAAGTGGCGCGCAGCGGGCAGCGCAGCGTCCTGCTCTCCTCCGACCAGGGCGGCGACCTGAGCTGGACCACCACCGCCGTGGTCGAGCCCTTCGCGCGCTACCGCCTGTCGGGTTGGATCCGCACGCAGGACGTCGAAGCCGGCAGCGGCCGCGGGGCGCTCTTCAACCTGCACGACATGCAGCCGCTGGCGACCGCCGCCCTCACCGGTACGAACGACTGGACGCGCGTCGAGCTCGAGTTCGAGACCGAAGAGCGCGACGCGGTCCAGGTCAACTGCCTCTTCGGTGGGTGGGGGCTGTCGACGGGCCAGGCCTGGTACGACGACCTGACCCTCGAGCTCCTCGAACGTCACCCCCAACCGGAGCCCTTCGTCACCGTCCACGCCGATCGGGTGGGGGAGCCGATCTCGAAGTACGTCTACGGCCAATTCATCGAGCACCTGGGGCGCTGCATCTACGGCGGGATCTGGGCGGAGATGCTCGTCGACCGCAAGTTCTTCCACGCCGTGGGCTCGGAGGCGTCCACTTGGCGGGTGATCGGGCCGGCCGAGGGGGTGCGCATGTCGTCGGAGGAGCCCTTCGTCGGTGAGCACACGCCCGAAGTGCTGCTCGCCGGGGCTGGCGAGCGGCGCGGTATCGTCCAAAGGGGCCTCTCTTTCCGCCAGGGACGCACCTACACGGGCTACATCTGGCTCGCCTCATCGGGGGGGCCGATGGAGGTGACTTGGCGCATGGGGGGGTCCAACGACCCCATGACAGGCCTCGCGACGACCTTCGGCCTCGAGGGGGATTCGGCCCCTGGGGAGTGGAAGCTGGAGTACCTCCGCCATCAGCCCGGCAGCGACACCGACGACGGCCGGCTCGAGATCCTCGCCGAGGGTGAGGGAATCCTGCGCATCGGCCCCGTCTCCCTGATGCCCGACGACAACGTCAACGGCATGCGCGCCGACACCCTCGAGCTCCTGCGGCGTCTCGACTCCCCGGTCTACCGCTGGCCGGGGGGCAACTTCGTCAGCGGCTACGACTGGCGCGACGGGATCGGCGATCGCGATCGCCGGCCGCCGCGCAAGAATCCGGCTTGGCAGGGGATCGAGGCCAACGACTTCGGCCTGGACGAGTTCATGGTCTTCTGCCGCGAGCTGGGGACCGAGCCGTACATCGCCCTCAACTCCGGTCTCGGCAGCGTCGAGAGCGCGGTGGACGAGCTGCTCTACGCCAACGCCCCGGCGGACACGCCCCTCGGCGCCGAGCGCGCGGCCAACGGCCACCCCGAACCCTACGGCGTGCACTACTGGGGTATCGGCAACGAGATGTACGGCGGCTGGCAGCTCGGAAACGTGCCGCTGGAGCAGTACGTCGTGCGCCACAACGATTTCGCCCGCGCCCTGCGCGCCGCCGATCCCTCGATCGAGCTGGTGGCGGTGGGCGCGGTGGGGGCGTGGAGCGAGGGGATGCTCGAGAACTGCGCCGATCACATGGACCTGATCAGCGAGCACTTCTACTGCCAGGAGCGCTCCGGGCTGCGCTCCCACGTGCGCCAGATCCCCGACAGCGTGCGGCGCATCGCCGAGGCGCACCGGCGCTACCGCGAGGAGATCGCGGGGCTCGCGGAGCGCGACATCCGCATCGCCCTCGACGAGTGGAACTACTGGTACGGCCCGCACGTCTTCGGCGAGCTCGGCACGCGCTACTTCCTGAAGGACGGCCTGGGGGTCGCCGCCGGCCTGAACGAGATGGCTCGCCACAGCGACCTCTACTTCATGGCCAACTACGCCCAGACGGTCAACGTCATCGGCGCCATCAAGACCAGCCCCACCGCGGCGGCGATGGAGACCACCGGGCTGGTGCTCGAGCTCTACCGGCAGCGCTTCGGCACCCTGCCGGTGGAGACGGAGAGCGCGTCGCCCCTCGACGCCCAGGCCGCCTGGAGCGAGGACCGCCGCACCCTCACCCTGGCCGTGGTCCACGCCGGGCGCGCTCCCCTCGCGGTGCCGCTCGAGGTGCGTGGAGCGCGCCTGACCGGGAAGGGCTCCTGCTACGTGCTCGCCGGAGACGACCCGCAGACGTTCAACGACCCCGACCAGCCGCCGAGCCTCACCGTCGAGCGCTTCGACGTGAGTGACCTGGCCGACACGCTCCCCCTCCCGCCGTGCAGCGTGACCCTGTGGGTGCTCGAAGTGGAGTGAGCCCGTGGCGGCTCCGGGCTTCAGCGCATCATTGTCGACGCAGCACCTGCCGGAACTCCGCCCGCACGTGCTGCTCCTCCCACGCGTAGTCGAGCGCCAGCCACGCGACCAGCCCTCCGTCGGGGCCCCGTTCGAGCCGCCCGGGCAGGTGACACCACAGGTCCTTCCCCCCGAGTCTGCGCAGCGACAGCACCAACTCGTCGCCGACCCGGGCGACGGTGCCGGCGATCCGCCCCAGGGGCGCCCGCACTTCGATCTGCCCGTCGGCCGCGATCTGCCAGGTCGCACCGCGCAGCATGTCTTGCACTCCGGCGGCCGCCTGCGGCTGCGGGATCGGGCGTTTCTCGACGTACAAGCCGTAGGAAGGGCTGCCGGGCTCGCCGGCGACCTCCTGGCGGGTCCACCAGAGGAAGCTGAACGCATCCGGTTCGCCCGCCACGTAGCCGCCCGTCGGGTCCGGGGCGGGCACCGCCGCCGCCGCGGCACCGGGTATCCGGACGGTCTGCACGAATTCGCCTTCGAGGATGCCCTGATGGGCGCACTTGTAGAACGCGTGCACCTCGAACGCGTCACCCCCGAGCGGCACCAGTGCGCCGCGGATGAAGCTCTTGTCCGGGTCGGTACGCGTCCGTCCACGGCTGGTGGTCGTGAAGATCAGCGCGTGGTGGTACAGGTCGGCGGTGCCCCGGCACACCAGCGGTCCCTCCATGGCCGGGTCGGCGCCGGCGGCAGCGAACACCAGACTGCCGGAGGGGCCGATGATCCAACTCGCGCCGGTAACGTGCCGCGCGACCTGTGCGGCCGCCGCCGCAGGAGTCAACGGCGTCTCCTTGTTGCCGGTCACGATGTACTGCCCGGCGACCGTCATCCCGGTGGATTCGATCTTCAGGCCCTGGGCGCCGATCACCCGCGGCTGCCCGCCGGTGTGGGCCCCGACGTAGCTCGCGAAGGGGCGCGGCGGCGGGGGAGGGGGCGGCGCGACCCCGCGCAGCACCGCGACGCCGAATGGACGGCAACGCGGTCCGAAGCGCCACCAGCGAGTTCGGCTGCCATCGGCGCCGAGCACGAACAGACCGCCGGTTCCGCCCGGCCCGACGTACATCCTGGGATCCGCGACCAGCCACGCATCGCGCGTCCACGGTGCGATCCCGGTCGGGTGACGCATTGGACGCGCTCTCCCATCGGGAGTCGCGAAGGTCAGGTCCTGCAGGCGACCGTCCGGGTGCCGGCACAGGATTCCGCCGAGAATGTCGGAGGCCTCGTCCCCGGCATCGACCAGGAGCAACCGCCCCGCGCCGTCGACCAAGAGCTGGGTCGGGGCGCGCCAGAACGTGTCGTGCTTGGGCTGGCCAGGCTCCCGATTGGTGATCAGCGGCTGCGCGGCGGCCGGGACCCTGCTGCCGTCGAGGTGGACCAACGCGCCCTGCGTCTCCAGCCCGTGCTGGCCCACTACGTACCCACTAGCGGCGAACAGCCCGCCGCCAGGCGCGGCCGTCCCGCAGGACAGGTAGTCGAGCTCGCCGGCCAAGGGCCCCAACAGCGAGGTGAAGGTCCCGTCGGGCTCGAGCCGGTCCAGCGCTCCGCCGCAGCCGAACAGGAGCACCCGCCCCGCACCGTCCAGGCCGAGAGCCGGGGCGGTGCTGCCGATCTGCGGTCGTGCGACCACCGCACCGGAGCCGTCGGCGCCGATGCGCCAGAGGCGCCCGCGGCCGCCGGTGCCGGGCGCCGGTCGGTCGAGCACGTAGACCACACCCGCGTTCGGGTCCGCCACCAGGCTGGCCGGCCGAGAGAAGCGAGCAGTGCCGAATGGCACGACGCGGTCCCCGATCATCCGGAACAGCACCGGCTGGTCTTCGGCGATGTGAACCACCAGGTCGCCCTGAGCCTGGGAGCACGAGATCGCGAGCAACGAAACCAGCGCGGGGCATACCATCGAGAGCATCCACTCACCTCCTGTGTACGCCCGGCGAGCGACAGGGGGGCCGGGCTTCGAGGTGTGCATTGTAAGCGCCGCCCCGCTGAGCCGCCGGTATACTCACGCCGCGGCCCGACGCGCGACGGCCGACGACGTCCCCAGACGAAGGAGCAGCGAAATGCGTAGGGCGAAGAGACGAATCGGAATCCTGATTCCGCTGGTTGCGGCAGCAGCGCTGTTCGTCGCGTGTGGAAATGGCGGCGAGGAGGGCGACAAGATCGTCGTCGGCTTCTCCCAGATCGGTGCCGAGAGCGCCTGGCGCACCGCCAACACCGAATCGATCAAGGCGGAGGCCGACAAACGCGGCATCGTCCTGCACTTCGCCGACGCCCAGCAGAAGCAGGAGAACCAGATCAAGGCGATCCGCACCTTCGTCAACCAGGGCGTCGACGTGATCGCCTTCTCCCCGGTGGTCGAGACCGGATGGGAGCCGGTGCTGCGCGAGGCCCAAACGCTGGGCATCCCGGTCGTCCTCTCCGACCGCGCGGTCGACGTCACCGACGAGGAGCTGTACGTCACCTTCATCGGCTCCGACTTCGTCGAGGAGGGCCGCCGGGCGGCGCGCTGGCTGCTCGAGGCCACCGGTGGCACCGCCGCCATCGCCGAGCTGCAGGGCACCCCCGGCTCGGCCCCGGCGATCGACCGCAAGACGGGCTTCGAGGAGGTGATCGCCGAGCATCCCGGCATGCAGATCCTCAAGTCCCAGAGCGGCGACTTCACGCGCGCCAAGGGCAAGGAGGTGATGGAGTCCTTCCTCAAGAGCCCCGATGGGGCCTCCCTCACCGCCCTCTACGCCCACAACGACGACATGGCCCTGGGGGCGATCCAGGCGCTGGAGGAGGCGGGCATCGAGCCGGGCGAGGACGTCCTGATCGTCTCCGTCGACGCGGTGCGCGGTGCGTTCGAGGCGATGGTCGAGGGCAAACTCAACTGCACCGTGGAGTGCAATCCGCTGATCGGCCCGCAGCTCTTCGACGCCGTCGAGGCGATCGTGGCGGGGGAGAGCGTCTCCAAACGCGTGGTCATCGAAGAGGGCGTCTTCACCCAGGAGACCGCCGCGGAGGACCTCAAGACGCGCAAGTACTGACGTGCCGCCCGGATCCTCCCCCGCTTCCTCCCCCCTCTCTCCCCCCCGCCTCGAGGCGCGGGGCCTCTCCAAGCGCTTCCCGGGCGTGCAGGCCCTCGACGCGGTGGACTTCACCGTCCGCGCGGGCGAGGTGCACGCCCTGATGGGGGAGAACGGGGCGGGCAAGAGCACCCTGATCAAGGTCCTGACCGGCGTCCACCGGCGCGACGGTGGCCAGGTGCGGATCGACGGGCGGGAGATCGAGCCGCGCACGCCGCGCGAGGCCGGGGAGCTCGGGATCAGCACCGTCTATCAAGAGGTCAACCTGATCCCGCACCTCTCGGTGGCCGAGAACGTCTGCCTGGGGCGCGAACCCACGCACCTGGGCAGGATCCGCTGGCGCGAGGTGACGCGCCGGGCGCGGGAGGCGCTGGCGCGGGTCGACCTGGACTTGGATCCCCGACGCGAGCTGTCCTCCTGCCCGATCGCCGTCCAGCAGATGGTCGCCATCGCCCGCGCACTGGACGTGGATGCGCGCCTCCTGATCCTGGACGAACCGACCTCGAGCCTGGACGCCGACGAGGTCGAGGAGCTCTTCGCCCTGCTGCGTCGGCTGCGCGAGCGGGGCCTGGGGATCGTCTTCGTGACGCACTTCCTCGACCAGGTCTACGCCATCAGCGACCGCATCACCGTGTTGCGCGACGGGCGCCTGGTGGGTGAGTGGGAGACGGCGCGCTTGCCGCGCGTCGAGCTGGTGTCGCGCATGGTCGGCAAGCAGCTCGCCGAGCAGCCGGTGGCGGCCGACGCCGGCGCGCCGCAAGCGGCGCAGGAGGAGCGACCGCTGCTCGCAGCCCGCGGCTTGGCGCGCCGCGGTTCGATCCAGCCCTTCGACCTCGACGTGAGCCCCGGACGGGTGGTCGGGGTGGCTGGGCTCTTGGGCTCGGGCCGCAGCGAGCTGGTCCGGCTCCTCTTCGGCGCCGACCGCGCCGACGCCGGCGAGCTACGCGTCGACGGCGCACGAACTGCGCTGCGCTCCCCGCGCCAGGCGATCCGGCTCGGCTTCGGCTACACCCCCGAGAACCGCAAGGTCGACGGCATCATCCCGACTCTGTCGGTGCGCGAGAACGTCGTGCTCGCGCTCCAGGGCCGGCGCGGAGCCTGGCGGCGGCTGCCCCTGCGCGAGCAGGAGCAGGTCGCCACGCGTTTCGTCCAGGCGCTGGGGATCAAGGTCTCCGGCCTCGAACAACCCGTCGGCACCCTCAGCGGGGGCAACCAGCAAAAGGTCCTGCTGGCGCGCTGGCTGGCCACCGCGCCGCGCCTCCTGATCCTCGACGAGCCCACGCGGGGGATCGACGTCGGCGCACGGGCGGAGATCGAGCGGCTGATCGCCGAGCTGGGCGCCGAGGGGATGGCGGTGCTGCTCGTCAGCTCGGAGTTGGAGGAGATCGTGCGCGTGGCGGGCTCGGTCGTGGTGCTGCGCGACCGCGCCAAGGTGGCGGAGCTCTTCGGCGAGCAAGTGGACGTGGACACCATCCTGCGGGCGATCGCCAAACACGACGATGCAGATTGAGGCGGCCAAGGCACGACGGCGCGAGACCCTGGGGCGGCTCATCTGGCCGCTCGCCGCGCTGGTGCTGCTCTGCGCCTTCAACCTCTTCTTCACCGAACGCTTCTTCCACGTCGAGTGGCGAGGCGGGCACCTCTACGGCACGCCGATCGACATCCTGAACCACGGCTCCAAGGTCATGCTGCTGTCGCTGGGGATGGCCCTGGTGATCGCCACCGGCGGGGTCGACCTCTCGGTGGGGGCGGTGATGGCGATCGCCGGGGCGGTGGCCGCGGTGGGGATCAACCGCCCCGACGCGGGCTTCCTCCCGGTGGTCGGTGCCGCGCTGGGGGTGTCGCTCCTGGCGGGGGCCTGGAACGGGGCCCTGGTGGCCTACGGGCGCGTCCAGCCGATCGTCGCCACCCTGGTCCTGATGGTGGCCGGGCGGGGGGTGGCGCAGCTGATCACCGACGGGCAGATCGTCACCTTCACCGACGAGCGGCTGGTGTTCCTGGGCAACGGGCACCTCTTCGGCCTGCCCTTCCCGGTCACGCTGGTCTTGGTGACGCTGCTGGTGACGTCACTCCTGACGCGGCGCACCGCCCTGGGGCTGTTCATCGAGTCGGTCGGCGACAACGAGACCGCCGCGCGGCTGTCGGGGATCGACGCGCGCAAGGTCAAGCTCGCCACCTACGTCTTCGCCGGGCTGTGCGCCGGGCTGGCCGGCTTGGTGGCGGCCTCGAACATCAAGTGCGCCGACTCCAACAACGCCGGGCTGTTCCTGGAGCTGGACGCCATCCTGGCGGTGGTGATCGGTGGCACGGCGCTGACGGGGGGGCGCTTCTACCTGGTCGGAGCGCTGGTCGGGGCGCTCCTGATCCAGACGCTGACCACCACCATGTACATGCGCGACGTCAGCGCCGACGTGGCGCCGGTTCCCAAGGCGCTGGTGGTCGTGGCGGTGTGTCTCCTGCAGTCCCCCGCCTTCCGCGCCGAGCTCTTGCGCCTGGTGGGTAGGAGGCGAACGTGAAGCCGCGCATCGCCTCCAAGCACATCCCGCTGCTGGCGACCGCCGCGGTGCTGGTCACCCTCTACGTGGCGGGCTGTGTGGCCTACCCGAACTTCTCCTCGCCGCGGGTGGTGGTCGCGCTGCTCGGCGACAACGCCTTCCTGGGGATCGCGGCGGTGGGCGCCACCTTCGTCATCCTGTCGGGGGGGATCGACCTCTCGGTCGGCTCGGTGGTGGCGATGACGAGCACCTTGATCGCCGTCCTGATCGACGGCGGTTGGGATCCACGCCTGGCGATCCTCGTGGCCTTGGCCTGTGGAGGGGCGTTGGGCACCGGCATGGGGACGTTGATCCACCGCTACCGCCTACCTCCCTTCCTGGTGACGCTGGCCGGGATGTTCTTCGCGCGCGGTCTGGGGTTCGTCGTGCACCCCCAGTCGCTCGGCATCAAGCACCCCTTCTACCTCGACACCGTCTCGCGCGACCTGGCCGTGCCGTTGGGGGAGCGCCTGTACCTGCCCTTCACCGCCACCTGCTTCCTGGCGGTGCTCGTCCTGGGGATCTACGTGGCGCACCACACGCGCTTCGGTCGCGCCGTGTACGCCCTGGGGGGGGACGAGGAGGCCGCGACGCTGATGGGGGTGCCGATCGCCCGCACGCGCGTCCTGGTCTACACCTTCGCGGGGCTGTGCTCGGCGCTGGCGGGGGTGGTGTACACCTTCTACACCCAGTCCGGAAACCCCGCCTCCTGCGTCGGCTTCGAGCTGGACGCGATCGCGGCGGTGGTGATCGGCGGCACCCTGCTCACCGGCGGCGTCGGCTTCGTCGGCGGGACGGCGATCGGCGTGCTGATCCTGGGGCTGATCCAGAGCCTGATCACCTTCCAGGGCACCCTCAACACCTGGTGGACGCGCATCGCCGTCGGCCTGCTCCTGCTCGTCTTCCTGGCGCTGCAGAACGTGGTCGTGGCTGCCTCGCGCGGGCGACAGACGGGTTGATTCCGGCGCGCCGCGCGGCGGCGTTGCACAATGGGGGGCATGAGACTGGCGGTCGTCCTCCTTCCTCTTCTGCTCCTCACCTCCCCGGCGACCGGGGACGAGCTGCGGGACCTGCGCAAGGCCTTCCGTCCGACCAAGGATCCGGAGCAGGCGTACCCCGCCCGACTCGCCGCGCTGGAGGGGGTCGCGTCCCTGGACTTCGAGCGGCTCGCGACGGCGCTCCTCGACGCGGCGCGCCAGATCGAGCGCGAGGCGGTGCCCCTGGAGGAGAACCGCCTGACCTTCCTGGCGAGAGGGGGGGGAAAGCCGGCCCACCGCTTCCGTCGCGACCTCGATCCCCTGCACGAGCTCCTCGATCGCATCGATCAGAAGCTGGCCACCCTCACCGATCCCGAAGCGGTGGAGGCGCTCGTCTCCCGGGCGCTCGAGGATCGGAAGCTGCCGCTCACCACCCGGCTGGGAGCCGCCGGCCGCGCTGCGCGGCTCACCCCCGAGGCCGCGGCCGAGCTCGTCGAGGGGCTCGCGAAGCCGCGCAAGTCGCCGGAGGACGTCCTGGTCGTCCTCGCGAGCGCGCAGGCGCTCGGGGCCCGAGCGGCGGAGCTGGGTCCGGCGCTGGTGCGCTACCTCGAACATCGCGAGGCGGTCGTGTGCCTCGCCGCCGCCCGCGCCCTCGCGGAGTGCGCGTCCCCCGCGGCGATCGAGCCGCTGATCGACCGTCTGGCGGCGGAGCCTCCCGGGCGGGCCCGGGGGCAGTACGGTGCGGCGCTCCAGCGGCTCACCGGCGTGCAGATCGGAGCCTCCCCCGGATCGTGGAGGGACTGGCTCGAGCAGGAGGGCGGTCCGTACCTGCGCGGGGAGAAGCCCCTGAGCCGGGGGAAGATCGTTCCCCCCAGGCGCCGCTTCGCGGGCAACACGTACCACGGGATCGCGCTGGACGGGGAGGCGATCCTCTTCGTCCTCGATCGCTCGAAGAGCATGCACAAGCGCATGGCGGCGCGGAACGACCCCCAAGGGGGGGACGAGACGCGCTTGCAGCGCGCCCAGGACGAGCTGATCCGCACCCTCGGGCGACTCGATCCCTCGCGGCGCTTCAACGTCATCACCTTCGCGGCGACCTGCAAGCGCTTCGAGGGCGAGATGGTGCCCGCGACCCCCGAGAACGTGGACGCGGCCCAGGAGTGGGTGCGCGAGATCGAGCTGCAGCTGCAGACCCACGTCTACGACGCGCTGCACCTCGGCTTCCACATCGCGGGTCGGGGCGCGCAGGACGTCTTCTACCCCGCCTCCGTCGACACGCTCTTTCTCTTGACCGATGGGCAGCCGATCGTGGCGGGCAAGGCGGACTCGAAACCGCGCATCCTCGCCGACACCGAGCGCTGGAACCTCCTGGACCAGGTGCGCATCAACGTGATCGGGCTCGGGGACAACCTGCCCCGGCGCTTCCTACGGGATCTGGCGATCCAGAACGGCGGGGAGTTCGTGCACGAGAAGAGCGAGGACCAGGGGGGCGGGAGGCCCTGAGGTCGCCGCTCACTCCTCGCGGATCCAGACGATCGAGCGACCGCCGCGGTTGTTGCGGGCGTAGTTGGGGATCGCCAGCAGCGGGGAGCCGTCGCGGAACTCGCCCCGGATCGCGATCACGCCGCCCAGGAGGTCGGGGAGCCACTCCGCCTTCAGCTCCGCGTCGGGGGCGAGCAGCGAGTCGACGTCCTGGTCCACCTCCTCGATGTTGAAGACGAGCGGGCCGTAGCGCAGCGCCACGCGACCGTGGTCCGCCTCCACCGCCTCGATGGCGTGGACCTTCTGCACCGCCAACGGCAGGCGCAGCTCGACCCGGTCCCCGGGCCGCCACTCGCGGTCGATCACCGCGTAGGAGTTCTGCGCGTCCGTCGTGTGGGGCTTCCCGTTGACCCGCAACGCGATCAGCCCGTCCGCCTCCGGAGAGGAGTCGTAGATCTCGCTGACGCTGCGCTGCGGCAGGCGCAGGTGCAGGGCGAAGCGCTCGGGCTGCTCGGGGTTGACGGTGAGCACGACCGTGTCGCCCCAGGGGTACTCCGTCTCCTGGACCAGCTCGACCCCCGCCACCGTCGTCCTGCCGCCGACGTAGAGGTTCACGTAGAGGCTCCCGTCCCCAGTGGCGTAGGTCCAGGTCGGCAGGGAGAGCAGTGTGCGCGGGATGTTGCCGACGCAGCAGGGGCAGCCGTGCCAGTCGTAGCGCCCCTGAGACGTGTCGAGCGCGTTGGTGTAGGTGAAGTTGCGCCCCTCCAGATCGATGTCGGAGAGCACGGCGTTGTAGAGGGTCTCCTCGAGGAGGTCCGCGTAGCTCCCCTCGCCGAAGGCCAGGTTCATGCGGTGCTGGAAGAAGATCATCCCCGCGCCGGAGCAGGACTCGCAGTAGGCGTTGTTGGGCAGGGAATAGTCGCCGCCGAAACCCTCCGCCGACTCGCCGCTGCCCACCCCGCCGGTCACGTAGTACTTGCGGTGGACGAGGTTGTCCCACAAGGAGTGGGTCGCGGACCGGTAGTCGACGTCCTCCGTCCAGCGCACGACCTCCGCCATGGGGGCGTAGGTGTAGACCGCGCGCACGGCGTGGCCGACGGCGGTGTACTGCTGGGTGACGGGCAGGTGGGACTGGTGGTACTCGCTACCGAGGCCGTAGTGCGCCTCGGGACCCTCGGCGACGGTGCCGCGGCAGTCGAGCAGGAACTTGCCCACGGCGGCGTACCTCTGCCCCGCACCGGCACCTTCGACCTCGTCGACGAGGCGCGCGAAGCGGAAGAGCGCGATCTCCATCCCCTGATGGCCGTCGTACCAGGCCTGCTTGGGAGGCGGGCCGATGTGCGCGTCCCAGCAGTCGGCGAGCCTCTGCGCGGCGTCGTAGAGCCGCCGGTCCTCGCCCCCGGTGGAGCGGTAGTGGGCGATCGCCGCCTCCAGGAAGTAGCCGGCGACGTAGCCCTCGTGCTCGGTGCGGTAGGCGGCGCTCCAGCGCTTCGGGACGCGCTCGCCGTCGCGTTCGTTCCCCAGCGTGAAGCGCGTCTGGAAGTAGCCGTCCGGCTCCTGGGCGGCGAGCAGGATCGGGATCCACTCCTCGAGCTTGTCCCGCATCGCCGCCTGGGCCGCGAGCACCTTCTCGTTCCCCTTGGCGTCGACCCTCTGCGACAGGCACATCGCCTCGATCGTGTTCAGCACCCAGGCGTTGGAGAAGGGGTAGCCGATGTGGCGCCCGTGGGGCTTGCCGGCCAGCTTGGCACCCGCCTGGAGGAGGTTGTTGACGCCACCCTGGGCCAGGTCGGGCTCGTCGCACTTGGCGATGCAGTGCGGGATCCAGTTCACGATCAGGCTGCGGATGCGCGGCTCCCAAAAGGTGCTGTCGAGTCGGTAGGGGCCGGTCGGGACCGGATCCAAGGCGACGATCGGCTGCGCCGGTCGGACCTGCACCGCCAGCGTGTCCCCGGAGGAGAGCTCGCCGGCGCGCGCCTCGAGCCGCAGCTCGTACCTACCCGGCCTCGAGAAGGTGGCCGTGGTGTCGAGCGCCGCCCTGTCCGCGAAGGTGACCTCGCCCGGACCCGCGGCCTTGCTCCAGGTCGTGCCCTCTTCGACCCCCGACCTTCCGGTGCCCCGAACGCGTCCGTGCAGCCAGGTGCGCCCCCCCTCGACCACCAGGCGATCCGGTCCCGCGAACACGAGCGGCGGGAACTCCGGCGAGCCCCCCGCGTCGAGGACGCGCCACTCGATCACCCCCGTCGAGAACTCGCCGTCCCCGTCGATCTCCAGGCGCAGCCGGGTCGTCGTGAGCGGCTCGAAGTCGAGGGCGTTGAAGGTGTCCGCCTCGAAGGCCAGCTCCCCCTCCGCGCGCACCTCCACCCACTGCGCCCCGTCCCAGGCCAAGAGCCGCGCCCCCGCCGGCGCGTGCAGACCGCGCCCATCGATGTACCAGTAGACCTCCACTCGGTCGACGTGCACGGGTAGAGCCCACTCGTACTGCAACCACTGCGTGCCCCGCCGCGGCCAGTTCCCGTAGGCACCCTGGGAGTTGTCGCTCGAACGGGTCGGCAGCAGACCGTCGTTCACCGCCTCCAGCGTCTCGTGCCCGGAGACGTAGGAGGTGGAGGGCGTCGCCGCGATGGCGAGGTTGGCGGGTTCGGCGGGAGGGTCCTGGGGGGTGGTCAGCCCGAGAAGGGCGCCGAGGAAGATGGGGATCATGGGGCCTCACGCCACGCGGGAAGTGGGTTCAGGCGCAGCGGTCCCTAGGGAACCACCTGCATCACGACGACGTCGGTGACCTCCTGCCCGACGAACCCCCCGAGCAGCGCCGCAAAGTGCAGCGTGGAACCGACCAGCGCCGCCGCCATCCCCGGCTCCAGGTCGAGGACCGGATCCGCGCGGCCGTCGGCGTCGAGGAGGCCGTGGAAGCGCTTCATGCCCGGGCCGTGGCCGCGTCGCGTCCAGTAGTGGAAGGCGCTGGGGTTCAGGGGCAGGTGGACCCCGTTGGCGAGGTCCTGGCCGGGGACGGTGCCCGCGTCGGTACCGAGCAGGAGGTAGGCTCGTCCCGCCTCCGCCGGGCCGCGGTCGATCAGGAAGGAGAGGGCGCCGTCCTCGCTCGCGCTCCACTCGCGGTGCGACAGGAAGAGGTCCTCGGGGAGCAGGGTGTGCACCTCCACCGGAGTCACCAGCCGCACGGGGCGCTGGCCGGGGCGGTCGACGATCACCGCCCAGCTCTCGGGGCCGAGGGCGGCGGTGGCGGTCAGGGGGAAGGTGTAGGTGCCGTTGCCGTGGTCCGTCACGGGCCCGGGGACGGCTCGCTCGGGGCCGTCGACGAGGCGCTCGAAGCGCAGTTGGTCGCCGCCCACCGTCAGGGGGACGCCGTCGACGTCCACCAGCCGGATGCGCACCTGGGCCGCACTGCGACGATCCGCGGGCAGGTGATCGCGGTCGACCGCCACCTCGCTCAGGTAGTGGTCCGCCATCCCCGCGAGATTCGCGCGCCACGCCTCGTAGCTCTGACGCATGCGCACGACCGGGTCGCTGGCGGAGGCACTTCCCCCCTCGTGCAGGAAGAGGTAGTAGTCGCCGTTGGCGCACCCCGCGGCACCGGTGCACACGCCGTCCACGTCGCCGGGGCGCGCCAGGACGAAGACCGCCTGGTGGGCGCTCTTCGTGAAACCGGGAGGCGGCGTGCCGCAGCCCATGGGATTGCTGCCCCCGCAGGAGCAGCGCCCGTCCCCGCCCATCGCGTAGGCGGCGAGCATGGCCGCCATCACCTTCGTCGACAGGTCACCGGGCGTGTCGAGCAGGGCCGTCCGGGCATCGTCGACCACCGCCGCACCCGCCAGGGCGTTGCCTTGTATCGCGTAGACCAGGTTGCCCTCTTGACCCGCCACGCCATCGGCCCACTGGAAGGAATTGGGTGCCAGGCCGCTGCCGGTGAAGGTCAACGGCGCGCCGTTCAGGCCGACGATGCCGAACTGACGCATCGTGGTGTTGTCGGTCTGATCGATCGCTCGCATGATCTCGGCCGGCGTCTTCCCCTCCTTCAGGCCCTTGAAGATCTTCTTGCGGTTCTTGGCGATGGAGAGGACGAAGGCCTGGGCCGCGCCCGCGCCCTTGCCCACCACTACCACCGGCACGGAGAGGTCCAGGTCGTGGCCCTCGATGCAGGTGGCGGTCGCCGAGCAGACCTCCCTGGTGGCGAGGTCCATCACGACGATCGACCAGGTGGCCCGCACCGGGGCGGCGAGGAGCAGTACGGCGGCGAGGGGAAACACCGCCCGGATGAGGGGACTCTTGGGGAGCATGGCACGTCCACTCTACCACCCACCCCGATTTCTCGATTCCCCCGCAACGCCCGCGGCGGCCCCGGCAAGGCATCCTGTGAGGACCGATGGCGAACCCTCCTCCCACCTGGAATCCGGCCGAGCTCACCGCCCACACCGCGTGGGTGCGGGGGCTGGCCGGGCGGCTCGTGCGCGACGCCGCGCGGGCGGACGACCTGGTGCAGGAGACATTGCTGGCGGCCCTCGAACGGCGTCCCGAAACGGGGCGCTCGTTGAAGCCCTGGTTGGCGCGCGTGCTCAGGAACCGCTCCGCGCTCTCGGCGCGCGGTGAAGCGCGCCGTCGCGAGCGTGAACGGGAGTGCGCTCCTCCCACCGAACCCTCCTCCCCGTCGGGGGAGGAGCTGGCGGAGAAGGCGGAGGCCCACGCCGATCTGGTGCGCGCCCTGACGAGACTGCGGGAGCCGTACCGCACCGCGCTGCTCCTGCGCTACTTCGAGGGGCTCGAGCCGCGGGCGATCGCGCGCCGCCTCGGGCTGCCCTCCTCGACGGTGCGCAGCCACCTGAAGCGCGGGCTCGCAGAGCTGCGCGCCGAGCTGGATCGCCGGCACGGGGGACGCAGTCGGGAGTGGGCCCTGGCCCTGATCCCGCTCTGCGTCGATCCGCCCGGAGTGCCTCCGGTGGGGCTGTCTCCCTCCAACCCACTGCACAGGATCAAGACGATGAACCCCATACACCAACTCGCCATCGGAACGGGATTCGCCCTGCTCGCGGGCACTGCCGTCGTGACGCAACTGGATCTGACAAGCACGGAGGGGGGTGGAGCGCCGCCGCTCAGCTCCTCCGGCGTCGGCCTCGCCGGCGCCTCGGGGGTCGCGCCTGCAGTCGAGCAGGCGAATGGCGAGCGCGCGGTCGCCCCGGGCGCGGGACTGGGGGCGCCGAACGCCCCTGATGACCCCTCGGCCGTGACGGGAATCGTGCGCGATCGGGCCAGTGGCGCGGGGATCCCCGAGTACGGAATCAGACTCGGGGAGCGAGATGGGGCAACTGAGCCCGAGCTGCTCTGGACCGACGCCGAGGGGTGCTTCGAGAGCACGACGAGCTACGCCGCGGGGACCGAGCTCGCCATCGGTTTCCTCGATCACCCCGAGCTCCTCCACGTCACTCGCACACAACGCCAGGTCCTGCCCATGACCAGGACCGTGAGCACCGGCGTTCTCTGGGATCCCGAGCAGGCGCCGATCGAGTTGGGCGTGGCAGTGGGGCCGACCTTCCAGCTCGCGATCGAGGCACCCTTCGAGTGGACTACCACGGGGCTCGTCGCCACCTTGGAGGTGGTGGAGGAGGAGCCCTGGGGCCGACTCCTCACGTCGCATCAACTGCACGGGCCGGTGCGTGAGGGTGCGACCCCCTGGGTACGCTTCCCCCGCGCCCATGAGCACCTTCTGCCCCACGACCGTCCCTGGGTCCTCGGGCTCGAAACACCCGACGGACTGTGGGCGGGCCAGGCCCAAGTGGCCGCCACGGATGGCACTCACCCGGGGGAGGTCGCCATCACGCTCGCTCCCACCGCACAGCTCGTCGTCGAAGTGGAGACCCCTCCGGGTGCAAACGTGCACGACCTGGCTACCTTCGCGGAGGCGATCGAGAGCGACCGGCGCTGGATCCTCTGGCCGGCGGCTGGCGCTGCGCTGCCGAGCGGGGGGCAACGACACGACTTCACCCTCGGTGCTCTGCCGGCGGGGGCCTACCGGCTGCTGGTGTCCAGCGAGGGTCAGGAGGAGACGGTGGCTACCGTGGACCTGGTGGCGGGGGAGGTGCACACCGAGCGCGTCACCCTCGCCGCGGGCGCGGGACTCTCCCACGTTCACGGCACCCTGCGGAGCCTCTCGGGAGCGTACGAGGAGCCGATCACACTGCGCCTCGACAGCCTCGACGGAGGCGCGTCGACCCTGCGCCAACTGAAATGGACCGATGAGGGTGGAGGGTGGATCGCGCCCTTCGCCTTCGACAACCTCCCGGTTGGCGAGTACCAGCTCGTGATCATCTCCTTCTCCGATCACTTCCGCTGGGACGGTCTGCCCGCGACGATCACCCCACCGATCGACGAGCTGGACCTCACCTGTCGCGACACCGACCCGGCCGTGACGGTGCGCGCGGCGGTGCGCGCTGGTCAGACCGGCGAATTGCTACCCGGCTCCTTCTTCGAGCTGACCGTGGAGGGAGGTGCGGTCCCGCAGATGGCCATCGGAGGCGGAGGTACGCGCATCATGGAGGGGGTTCCCCTCGAGGCTCCCCTCCAGTGGTGGGCTGCCGCCGAGGGCTACGTGCCGTGCTTCGGGGACGAGGAGGCCCTGGTGCCGGGTGAGCCGTACTACCAACTCGAGATCTCCCTCGACGCGGGGTGGGGCGCGCGCATCGAGGCGCGCCGCGAAGACACCCGCGCACCGCTCGCCGGCGTCGAGGTGCGACTCGACGGCGTGCTCGCCGGGACCACCGGTGCCGACGGCCTCCTGGATCTCGTCGGCACCCAAGCCCCCGATCGGATCGACCTCCACGCCGAGGGGTGGGAGCTCGCCGGTGGCGACTACGATCCCGAGACGGGAGAGCTGACCGGCTTCGGGCCGATCGCGCGGGTGCGCTTCCGGTAGGCGCGGGGGGACCTCAGAGGGAAGGCAGCTCGACCCGCAGCGCGCGGTCGACGTCCAGCTCTTGGGGTTCGACGCGCGCGCGATAGGCCAGGACCTCGACCCCCGCCTCGACCGCCTCCCTCAGGGCGCGGCCGTAGGCGGGGTCGATCGAATCGGCGGGGCCGAAGCGGGTCGCGTCGCGGCGGCTGACGAAGAAGAACATCAGCGCGCGATGCCCCTCGCGCACCATGTGCGCGAGCTCGCCCAGGTGCTTGCGGCCGCGCTCGGTCACGGCGTCGGGGAAGAGCGCCCGGCGCCCCTCCACCAGGGTGGTGTTCTTGACCTCGACGTAGCAGCGCTCCCCCGTGGCCTTCGTCAGGAGCAGGTCGATGCGGCTGCGCTCCCCGTAGGGCACCTCGCGCAGGACGTCGCGGTAGCCGCGCAGGGCTCGGATGCGGCGCGCCGCCACCGCCTCCGCGACCACGCGGTTGGGGTGCCCGGTGTCCACGTTGACCCAGTGCTCGCCGACCTGGATCGCCTGCCAGGTGTAGCGCAGCTTGCGCGCGGGGTTGTGCGAGTCGCGCAGCCAGACGGGGCTCCCCGGCTCGAGGCAGCCGAGCAGGCTGCCGGTGTTGGGGCAGTGGGCGGTCAGGAGCGACCCGTCGGGGAGCTCTGCGTCGGCGAGGAAGCGCTTGTAGCGCCGCAGGAGGCGCCCCTCGGTGGGGGGGTCGGGGAAGTGCACGGGTGGGATCCTACTCGGTATCCAGGCGGGATCCGCCAAGCAGGGAGGAGGGTCGATGCTCTGGGGATGTCGAGTAGTCTCTTCACATGCTCGAGAGACGCCGCCTCCCCCGCTGGCTGAAGCGCACGCTGCTCGTCGCCGCCACCCTCTTCGCCCTCTACTTCCTCCGCCTGGCCGTGGGGCTGGGAATCGCCGCGAGCCACTTCTCGACCACCCCCGACTTCGAGAGCTACATCGCCTCCACCCCGGTCGATGCAGCGGCGCTGGCTGTGGTGCTCGAGCCGTTCGGAGAGCCCGAAGACTCCTCTGCCTTCATCGCCGGCGCAGTCGATCCCCTCGGGCTGAAGCCTGAGGAGGGACCCCACCTGCAGTTGAGTCGGACGCTGGAGATCGAGATCGAACATGGGGATGAGGGCCTGCTCCACGTCTGCCAGCAGTACACCCTCGCCGTCGACCGCGAAACCGGCGCTCTTCACGGCATCCACATCGCGAGCCCGCTGCTCGTCACCTGCGACGGGATGCGGATGGCTGCGGTGATCCAGCTCCCGCCTCCTGAGCAGTTGATGGCGGAGGAGACCCGCACCGCCTGGATCGAGGTCGACGCGTTGCTCGCAGCGGGTGAGGGTGAGCCCGTGGTCTACTTCACGGAGATGGGCGATGGCCGGGCGACGGACCTCGCCGAGCGGATCGGTACCACCGCGAAGCTCCCCCATGTGAAGCCGGCGCGCGAGCCGATCTCCTGGTGGCGGTGTCTATTCGGAGTGACCAGCCCCATCGCCGACTTGCCAGAGGAGGGTCTGGTTCACGTCGTGAACGCCACGATCCTCCTGCAGTGGGACGAGGGCGGTGCTGCGGGTTCCACCTTCGCCATGCCGGAGCACGTGATGAGTACGGAGGAGTACTCCTACCAGTTGATCGTCCGCCAAGCCGACAGGGTCGAGGGGAACGACGGCACCTCGCACGAGCTCCGCCGATCGAGGGTCTACACCTGGAACGGAGAGGTCTGGTAGGACTCCCAGCCAGCGGGGATTCGAACCATGACCGGAGTCGCTCCAACTCACGGATTCCCCCCGAAGATCGGCCCTGGTGCGCGACGGAGCTGCTGGCCGGGAAGGCTCGGAGGGAGACTGAGGCGGCGGGGCGAAAAGCTGTCTCGGGCCCTCAGCGCTCGAACCAGCCGTTGACCTCAGCGTAGGGGATCGTCTGGGCCATGATGCTGTCATAGGTCCCTGTGTCGCGCAGCTCCCTGGCGATCCTTCTCAGCAGGGCGAGGGTGGCGCGCATGGGGCCGGGGCCGAAGCTGACACGGGCGACCCCGAGCTCTTCGAGCTCAGCCAAGGACTGGGTCACTGCACCTCCGAGGAGGTTGAGGGGAGCCTCGATCTCCTGCACCAACGTGGCGATCGCCTCCCGGTCGAGCTTGCCGGGAGCATCCAGGGGCGTGGGTACGAAGATGCAGTCGGCTCCGGCCTGGCGGTAGACATGGGCACGCTGGATGGTGTGCCGCAGCTGCTCCCGTGGATCACGGCCAGGTACCAGGTAGACATCGATGCGAGCGTTCAAGACCAGCGGCGTGCGCTCGTTCTCGGCCATCTCGCGCAGGGCGGTGATGCGCTCTGCTTGTACGGACGGGTCGAGGAGCGGCGCGCTCGGATCCCCGGTGCCATCCTCCAGATTGAGGCCCACGGCTCCGGCTTGCATCACAGCTCGGGCGGCGGCGACCACGCCGGCGGTGGCCTCGCTGTAGCCCGCCTCGATATCGGCACTCAGCGGCACGTTCACGCGCGCAACGATGCGCTGCACGAGCGCTACCGTATCGCTGAGCCCGATCTGCTCACCGTCGGGGAAGCCCAGGCTCGCTGCCAGCCCGGCGCTGGTGGTTGCGAGTGCGCCGAAGCCCTCGACTTCGAACAGGCGCGCGCTGGCAACGTCCCACGCGTTGGGCAGGACCAGGATGGGGGGGGTGCGGTGCATGGCGAGAAACGCCTCGAACTGCTGTCGCTGCTCAGTGCTGGTCATGACGGAGATCCTGTTCCCGTGAGTTCATACGCTCGGCGTCCCTTGATCGAAGAGGCCGTGGTGAGATCGGCCAGCGCTCCCTCGACCTCGGCCGCGAACAGTGGATGGCGCTCGTGATCGATCTGTCACCGCTCCTCCCAGTCATTGAGCTGCTGGGGCTTGCTGTCGAAGGTCGTGGCGAGGTGGAGCAGCGTCCAGTTCGAGACTTCGAGTATGCGCGCTAGATCCTGGTGCGTTGCCAGACGGGTGTTCGGGAGCTTCATGACCAATTCGGTCTCTCAGCAGCAGCCTTGCTGCCTCCTCTTGATGGCTTCGAGCAGAAGGGAGACGGCGGTGATCACGGCTCCGCGGCTCTCGGCCGGGATCTGCTTGAGGACCTGCGCGTGCTCCTGGATCAGGTCGGCGCGTATCTTGGAGGTCAGCGCCGCGCCCTTCTTGGTGATGCGCACCCGGCAGATGCGACGATCGTTGCGGTCCTGCACACGCGAGGCCAGCTTGTTGGTGACGAGGTAGTCGACGACCCGGGTCATGGTGCTGAGCTCGAGGTGCAGTGCGCTGGCCAGCTCACCCATGGTCTTCGGCTCGTGCTCGTAGAGCATCTCCAGGGTGTAGCACTGAGAGACCGACAGCCCGTGACAGCAGATCCCCTCGCGATCACGGAACTGGTACCGCCGCACCAAGTCCGAGAACGTGCGGAAGAGCCGTTCCGCCTGCTTGGCAAGAGATGCTGCCATCGTCTGTCCCCATCCTGCCGGTTTGTCGCGAGGGTGTGTCACCTCCCGGGCCCCGTCGAGGAACGCGGTTCCTCCTGACCCGGATTGATGGAGGAAAACTAGGACATATACTTGTCTAGAGCAAGTATTGTGGCCCACAGTATCACACCTGGAGCTGGCGCCGATCTTGAAGCCCACGACCACCAGTAGCAGTACGGACCACAGCACCGGCACGAGCTGCTGTGGGTCCTCGGCCGGCCAGGCGACCACTGCGCCGACGCCACGGGGACGGTGGTTGGCCGGCTGGGTCAGTACTGCGATCGGCGAGGTGCCCGAGGTGAAGACCAAGCTGGGCTTCGCCGATCACCTTGGGGCATGGCGAGTGCGCTGGGGTATCGGACGCATGTCCTACATCGTGCCCCCAGGGCTGTTCGCGGTGGGAGCGCCCGCAGCCGACGCCCCGGTGCTGGTGACCGCCAACTACAAGCTGAGCTTCGATCGTCTGCGCCGTCGGCTCGGTGGACGTGACGCCTGGATCCTGGTGCTGGACACCAAGGGTGTGAACGTCTGGTGTGCGGCGGGCAAGGGGACCTTCGGCACCGAGGAGCTGGTACAGCGCATCGCTGCCACGCGCCTTGACGCGATCGTCTCCCACCGCAAGCTCGTCCTACCCCAGCTCGGTGCCAGCGGCATCTGCGCCCATGAAGTGAAACAACGGAGTGGGTTTCGCGTGACCTACGGCCCGGTGCGCGCCAGCGATCTGCCGACGTATCTGGATGCCGGCAATCAGGCGAGCCCACAGATGCGGCGCGTGGAGTTCCCGCTTCGTGACCGCCTGGTACTGGTACCGGTGGAGCTGATCGGCTCGGTGAAGTACGCAGCGCTTGCCGTGGCTCTGCTGCTGGTCCTGTCCGGACTGGGTCCCGATGGCTATTCGTTGGACCGGGTGCAGACCTGGGGTGGTGTGAGCGCTGGAATACTGCTCGCCGCGTGGGGCTTCGGCGTGCTGCTGACACCGCTGCTCCTACCGTGGCTGCCGGGGCGTTCGTTTGCCGTCAAGGGCGCTGGTTTGGGACTACTGTGCCTGCTCTCCGTGGGCCTCGTGCTGACGGCTGTGCGGGGAGTGTCCCTGGACTGGGTCAGCGCAGCGGCCTGGCTGCTGTTGGTACCGGCCATCACGAGCCACCTCGCCATGAATTTCACCGGAGCCTCCACCTACACCTCCATGTCGGGCGTGCTCAAGGAGATGCGTGTCGCCCTGCCCATTCAGCTCAGCGCTGCGCTGACCGGCCTGGGGTTGTGGATGGTCGGGCTGTTCTGGTAGGTGCCCTATTGAATCCGTACGCGATTGGAGCGGGATGACTGCCACACTGCGCTACCTCCCTGGAGTGACCACGCTGAAGCTGGACCCGGAGCGCTGCACCGGGTGCCGACTCTGCACGGAGGTTTGCCCCCACGCCGTCTTCCGTCTCGAGGACAAACGTGCAACCGTCGCTGATCGCGACGCGTGCATGGAGTGCGGTGCGTGCGCCATGAACTGCGAGGCCGGTGCCATCTCCGTGCAGTCAGGGGTGGGCTGCGCGGCCGCCATCATCACTGGCTTACTCAGAGGCACCGAGCCTACCTGCGACTGTGGAAGCCAGACGACCTGCTGAGGAGGTCGAGTCGGCGCGACGAGAAACGACTCGCAGGGCAGCTGGAGCTGACGGACGATACGGCGGACGACAGGGATCGGTGATCAGCGGCGGAGCCGGTGCCGTACACCACAGCGTGGCGAGCGCGGTGATCAGCCCCCTCGGGAGCATCCACTTCGTGGGGCGAGAGCTGCGGCAGGGCGAAGCGGCAGCAACACCGGGTATGGACAATCCGGCCTGAGGCAGGCATCTTGCCTGGAAAGCGCTGGAGTTCCATAGCCAGGCCGGAAGGAGATAGACGCGTGAGCAGACCGAACTTCGAACGACTGGCGAAGAAGACGCGCGGGTATGCGGCCTCGGAGCGCGCACTCGTCGGGCACGTGCCGACGATCGCACTGACTCCCGTCGTGGACGGACGGACTGGCGCCTACGAGCCGAATCAGGAACAGACGTGGGCGATGGTCCAACGGGTGTACGACCTGATCACCGACAACGTCAAGCTCCCGGACGGTACGCCGGCACGTGTAGCCGTCGCTCCGGAGATGGTCTACGGAGCGCGGACGGGTGCCCTGGCGCAGAAGTACTACACGAAGCAGGGCGTCAGCGCCAATATCTGGATCAGCCGTTCCTGGGCCTACAGCGACGAGCTGATGAGCGCTTGCATGGGCATCGGCAGTTCCGAGTGGCTCCAGGCGGCGTATGGCCTGAACCAGACCGACAGGCCCGGTGCCGTGTGGCTCAAGGCCTTCACCGCCGCCATGGACGAGAAGGAACGTCCCATCTTCTCGATCTACAATCCCGACCTCGAAGACGAGAAGGACATTCCCCCCTACGTTGCCGAGAGACTGCTCAGATTCGCGCGCTGCGCGGTGGCGGTCGCCGAGATGAGAGGCAAGAACTACCTCTCCGTGGGAAGCGTCTCGATGGGCATCATCGGTTCCGACGTCAGGCGCAATGTCATGCAGAAATACCTCGGCATGGGCACGGTGTCCTTCGACATGGTCGGACTCAAGGGCCGCCTGGACAACGGCTTCTACGACCACGAGGAGTTCGAGAAAGCGTTCGCATTCATGCGGCGCAAGTTCAAGTTCGACTTCGAGTATGGCAGCTATGGGAAGCTGCGTCCGAACTCTCCGGATGAGGTCCTCGCAACGTCGATCAAGATGACGATGATCGTGCGCGACCTCATGATCGGCAACCCGCGGCTGGCCCAGAAGTCCGTCGGCAGAAAGCAGGGCTTCGAGGCGGATATCGAGCACGCCCAGGGCTTCAATGCCATCGCCGCGGGGACCCAGGGTCAGCGGCAGTGGACGGACCTCTATCCGAACTTCGACATGACCGAATCGCTGCTCTGCAGTTCGTTCGACTGGAACGGGTTCCGCTCGTCGATGATCGTGGCAACGGAAAACGACTCCAAGAACGCGATCGGCATGCTGGCGGCCCAGTTGATCTCGGGTATGCCGCAGCTCTTTGCCGACATCCGCACGAACTGGACGCCGGAGAGCATAACGAAGGCCACCGGCAAGGATGTGGGCAAGATCGCCGCCAACGGGCTGATCGACAAGCGCAACTCGGGCGCGGGATCTCTCGACTACGCCCTCGACGTGATCAAGCTGGCCGGGGCCGATAGAGATACGCCCATCCAGCAGGTTGCCGAGAAGATCCGTTCGAGCAAGACGCTCCAGAACAAGCTCATGAAGACCGCCATCGAGGGGACGACCTACACGGGTGCGGACATGGTCTACTTCCCCGGCGACGGCCTCTCCAGCAGCTACCGGACGCCTGGCGGCATCCCGATGACCTCGTACCGCTACAACGTCGTCGGCGACAAGCTGACGTTCTCGGTCGTCGAGGGCGAGACGGTCGAGCTGCCCAAGGACGTGGCGGACCACATCAGCAGCGTGACCAACGAGTCCTGGCCGGAGACCTACTGGGTGCCGCGCGACATGAGCTCGTTCGAGTACATGAACCGGATCGGCCCGAACCACGACGCCAATTCGTTCGGCCTGATCGCCGCGGACCTGGTCACCCTGAACGCCATGCTCCGGATTCCGGTCGACATTCACAACGTGGCGAAGAAGGACATCTTCAGGCCCACGATGTGGGACCGCTTCGGCGGGGATGACTTCAGGGCTTGCGAGACGCTCGGGCCGCTGTACGGGTGAGCATTGGAATCGGGCATTGGCATCCTCTCCCCGATCGGGCATCCTTCAGCTTCACCAAGCACACCGAAGTAGGCAGGTCCGCGATGTCGCATAGGCTGTTCTCACTACTGTCCGTCGTCCTGATCGCCGCGGTCCTTGCCGGGTGTGGCGAGGAGTCCGGGCGAACAGGCGCAAGTGCGGCGGAAGGCGCCAAGAGGATCTACGTCATCCTCAAGGCCAGTGAGTCCGAGTTCTGGAGCATCGTCAAGGACGGCGCGGAGACCGCGGGCGAGCGGCTGGGGGCGCAGGTCACGGTGAAGTCGCCCGTCTCAGAGGCGGAAATCATGCGCCAGGTAGCGATCTTCGAGAACGCGATCTCATCCAAGCCGGATGCCATCGTGGTGGCGCCTTCGCAGTCCGCGCCGCTCGTTCCGGCCATCGAACAGGCCGAGAAGCTGGGCATTCCCGTCATCGTCATCGACAGCGCCGCCGACACCGACGAGTACACCTCCTTCCTGGCCTCGGACAACGTGAAGATCGGGACGCTCGCCGCCGACGAGATGGCCAAGGCCCTGACGGCGAAGACCGGCGCGGCGGCCGGCAAGGTGGCCGGTGTCACCTACTTCGCGGGGGCCGGCTCGCTGGAGAAGCGCAAGCAGGGCTTCGAGGACCGGATCGCGGCCAAGTACCCCGACATCGAGGTCGTGGACTTTCGCGATGCGGCGGGCAAGACGGGACAGACGATCAACTACGTCGAGAACTACCTGACCAAGTACGGCTCCGAGCTCAAGGGTCTCTTCGCCAACAACCAGAACACGGGTGAAGAGGCCGTCAGTGCGCTCAGCCAGGCCAAGCGCAAGGATCTGGCCGTGGTCGTGGTGGATTCCGGCGAACAGGAAGTGTGGGGCGTCAAGGAGGGATTCGTGGATGCCATGATCGTCCAGCAGCCGTGGAAGATGGGCTTCATGGGCGTCGAGTACGCCATCAAGGCCGCCGACGACGAGCAGCTCGACAAGTTCGTCGACACTGGCGTGGTGCCGATCGACGCAGCGATGATCGAGAGCGGCGCGGCCACGGAGTACCTGGATCCCGTCAGCTTCCACAAGGACAAGTGAGCGACGAGGCGCAGAGTCGTTCCCCTCTCGGTCCCGTCATCGTGGAGATGCGGGACATCTGCAAGTCCTACCCGGGCGTGCAGGCGCTCAAGAACGCCCGCCTGACGGTTCGCAGGGGCGAGGTCAAAGCGCTGCTGGGGGAGAACGGGGCGGGGAAGTCGACCCTGATCAAGATGCTCACGGGTGCGGAGCCGCTGACCTCCGGCGAGATCCTGATCGAGGGCGAGCCCGTGCACCGCATGTCGCCGGCCATCTCCGAAAGACTGGGCATCTCCTGCGTCTACCAGAACATGACGCTGGCGGAGCACTTGACGGTGGCCGAGAACGTCTGGCTGGGTAGGTTGCCCTCCAAACTCGGATTCGTGAACAAGGGCGAACTGCGTCGGAAGACCGAACGGGTCCTCGCCGACATCGGCTACGCCGGCGTGTTCGATCCGGGCGAGCGTGTCTCCGAGCTCACGGCCTCCCAGCGCGGCATGGTGGCCATCGTGCGCGCGATTTGCCGTGATGCCCGGATCGTGATCTTCGACGAACCGACCGCCGTTCTCGCCGACCGCGAGGCCGAGGAGCTCTTCCGTGTGATCCACCTGCTGAAAGAAAAGCGCCTCGCGGTAATCTACATCTCGCACCGCATGGAGGAGATCTTCAAGGTCAGCGACACGATCACCGTGCTGAAGGATGGCCGGTATGTCGGCGATGCGGTGACGGCCGAGACGACCGAGGATGACCTGATCACCATGATGGTGGGGCGCGAGCTGAGCTCCAGCCACTACGACGATTCGCGCACGATCGGCGAGGAGATCTTCCGCGCGGAGAACATCACGAACAGCCGGGTGAAGAACTGCTCTCTCAACATACGTAGCGGGGAGATCGTGGGCGTCTACGGTTTGGTGGGTGCGGGACGCACGGAACTGGCGCGTGCCCTGTTCGGCGCGGACAGGATCCAGGACGGTACCTTTGCCGTGGATGGCAGGCCGGCGGGGATCAGGAGCCCCAAGCAGGCCATCGACCGCGGCATGAGTCTGATTCCCGAAGACCGGCGGCGGCAGGGGCTGTCTCTGCGGCTCTCCGTGAAGCACAACATCAACCTGGCGGTCTACCGCAAGAATCACACCCTAGGGTTCATTCGCGCGCAACACGAACAGGAGATGAGCGACAACTTCGTCGAGAGCCTCGCCATCAAGACTCCCTCGGATCGCCAAAAGGTCGAGAATCTGAGCGGCGGCAACCAGCAGAAGGTCGTCGTCGGCAAATGGCTGGCCAGCGAGGCGAGGATCTTCCTGATGGACGAGCCTACCAACGGGATCGACGTGGGTGCCAAGGAAGAGATCTACGCGCTGATCAACCGGCTGGCCCATCAGGGATCGGGCGTGGTCTGCGTGTCGTCCTACATGCCCGAGGTCATGGACATTTGCGATCGCATCATCGTGATGAACTCAGGGGAAATCGTGGCTGACGTGGAGCGGGAGGATTTCGACGAGGAGCGGCTGCTGGCCGCGGCGATGAAGATGAGAGAGCACTGAACGGGAGGCGAAGTGAAGCAGCTCTTCAACACACAAGTAGTCGTTTTCCTCAGCGCGATGGTCATGTGGATCGCGCTCAGCTTCGCTACTGACGAATTCGCCTCGATCGGCAATTTCCAGAACCTGATGAAGCAGATGGCGATCACCGGCGTCATCGGTGTCGGCGCGCTGATCGTCATCCTCACACGCGGAATCGACCTGTCCGTCGGATCGCTGATCGCGTTCGTGAACGTCATCCTGGCCATGCTGCTGGTGAACACGGGCATGTCGATTCCCGTCGCCCTGGCTACCGTGCTGGTGATCTCGGTCCTGCTGGGTCTGGTGAACGGCTTCATGGTCTACGACCTCAAGTTGCCGCCCTTCATCGCCACGCTGGGCATGATGATCGTCCTGCGCGGTGCGGCGCAGTTGATCTCGGGCGGCAGCACCGTGAGCACGATGAAGCTGTCGTCCTTCTCCTGGGGCATGTTCCTCGGAGTGCCGTACCTGTTCTGGGTGCTCGTGGTCGTCGTGGTGGTCGCGGAGCTGATGTTGCGCAAGACGGTGTTCGGGCGCTACGTCTACTCCCTGGGCAGCAACGAGGAGGCCACGCGCCTCTCCGGCATCAACACGCGCATGGTCACCTACGGCGTGTACATGATCGCGTCCTTCCTGGGCGGCATCGCCGGCATCATGCTCACCACGCGCACGAACCAGGGCAGTCCCACGGCGGCCCAGATGTTCGAGCTCGACGCTATCGCCTGTGCCGTGCTCGGGGGCGCGAGCTTCAGGGGCGGGGAGGGGAACGCCATCGGGTCGTTCATCGGCGCCCTGGTGATGATCACCATCTACAATGGCTGCGATCTGTTGCCGAACGTGGACTCCAACTGGACCAAGGTCATCGTCGGGGTCATCCTGATCGTGACCGTGGCCGTGGACCAGTTCCGCAAGCACCGATCCGGTGAATGAGGGGGGGCTCGGATCGATGACCCGATCTTGCGTTCGGGTGTAGGTGGCGTGGCTCTACCGGGGATGGGATTCCCGCCCCTGCTCCTCCAACTCGACTTCGAGCCCCGAGTGGAGGACGCCGAGCCCATGCAACTCCAGGAGATCGACGTCGAGCGCGACCCGTAGGTGCAGCCGCTGTCCTCCCCCGGGAGTCGCCTCGAAGACCGTCTGCAGGGTTCGCAGGTCGATGTCCGTCTCCCCGCAGCGGGCCAGGCTCACCCGGAAGCGAGTATTGGTCGGGATGGGCTCCGACAGGTCCAGGACCTCGTAGAGCTCGGTCTTCAGGCCGGTCTCGGCGGCGTCCTTCAGGCTGTAGTAGTCGAGCACGCGGTTCCACGCCAGCCGGGCCGCCACGTCCGAATCCCCCGTCTCCTCGTCCACGGCCGGGAAGAGACCCAGGCCCAGTAGGAGCGCGTCGCTCTCCTGAGCTCGCTCGCCCGCGATGTACCAGGGAGTGTCGATGAGCTCCCCGAAGGGCCGGAGGGCGGGATCACCGAAGAGGATCGTCGAGGCATTGATCCGCCGGAGGTGCTCGGTCCCGTCCTCGCTCGGCACGGCCTCCATCGCCGACCGGAAGCTCATCCGCTCCGGGAGGAAGTCCAGGACCAAGCGGTCGTACATGCGCTTCGCGGCCTCGCCCAGCCGCATCCCGTCGTTCACGACGAAGCTGAACACGTCGCTGGCCAGAGGGCCGTGCCACGTGTCGACACCAGCCAGGAGGGCGGCGGCTCCCGAGTCGAGGATGGCCAGGGCGAGCGACTCCTCGGGGACCACGGTCCCCATGTCCACGACCTCCTCTCCACGATTCCGGTACCAGCGCCCCACCGCTCCGTTGTAGCAGGCGCAGCTGACGAGGATGGTCGACGAGAGATCGATCTCCCAGCTCCGGAGCGCCCCCCCCCAGTAGCAGCCCGCCAGGTTTTCGGGAGAGCCGTGCGAGAAACACAGGACCGCGTCCTTCCCCCGGAGCTCCGACAACGCGTGTCGGGCCCTTCTCCTTCGCGTCGCGTCCGGCAGGTACTCCGAGAAGTAGTACGAGCGAAAGGACCAGTCCTCTCCCTCGAGCGCCGCTTCGGCTTCCATCTCCTCGAGCTTCTCCACGTCCCGAATCGCTCCGGAGAGGGCCGCGACTTGGGCGAGGTGCCACTCGTACTCGTGGTCCCAGGCGGCGAGCGTGCTGCGTGCGAACCGCACTGCACCGGCGCCGCCGACACCCGTGATGTAGCCGTACTCGAAGTCCACGAACGGATCGTCATCGACGGAGGCGGCCATCACGAGGATCCGGTTGCAGAGGTCGACGTCGATCTCGTGGGGAGGAACCACGAACGCCACGAAGCGCGGCGGCGCCTTCTTCAGCGTGCGCAGCGCGGCGTCGAGATCCTCTGGATCGAAGAGAACAACGCGCCCCTCGTGGAAGTCCGCCATCACCTCGGCGGCGGCCAGGTATTCGCCGCGCGCGAGAGGATCGGCCACGTTCCACGGCCCCGGTTCGACGAAGACCAGGTAGCCGTCCTCCGCGCTTCCGGCGAAGAGCATCCCGCTCACGCGATCGGCCAGGACAAGGGCGGCGAGAGGAGAACCGAGGCCGAGCGCAATCACTGCCAGGGTCTTCGTGGTCGACCCTCCGAGCAACTGGCGCAAGCACCCCAGCGCGATGAAGCCGGCCCAGAGCCAGAGCACGACATCCGCGACGAGGAAGGCGATGATGGAC
>CAZDQL010000019.1:0-78737 GCA_964507325.1 uncultured Planctomycetaceae bacterium
ACTTGGCGCTGTACGGGGCGTGGCGCAACTGGGTGCGGCCGCGGTTCAATCGCGACGTGCGCAGCCCGGGCGAGATCGCGGGGCTGGTGCCGAGGCGCTTGCGGCCGGCGGAGCTGGTCGGGTGGCGGCAAGACTGGTGGAGGCGCAGTCCGTGCCCCTTCGGGGTGGGGCGCACGGCGGTGGGCCAGGCGGCTTGAGAGATGAGCGACCGGATGAGCGCTGGTGCCGAGTCCCGGGCAAGCCCACTGAAGGGGGGCAGTTCAGTTCCAGTTCACGTCGGGGGGCTGGCGCGCGAGGTGCTCCCCCTGCTCCCCCAGGGAGCGCAGGGCGCGGCGCCAGACCGCCTCCGGCTCCTCGGCGGCGAAGACCAGATCGAGGTCGCTGGGCGCCAGGACCCAGGATCCGCTGACCAGCTCGGCGTCGAGCTGGCTCGCCCCCCAGCCGGAGTGACCCAGAAAGAAGCGCACCTGGTCCTCTCGCGCCCGACCCTCGTCGAGCGCACGAGCCAGGGCCTCGAGCTCACCACCGAGCCAGAGCCCCGGAGCGAACTCGACTCCCCCCGGCAGGAGTTCACCGAGGCGATGCAGGTACTGCAGCTCGTTCTGGCCCACCGGCCCGCCGTAGTGCACCGGAATCGGACAGGCGCCCAGCAGGGGGTGCTCGCTGAGGAGGTCGCCGACGGTCCACTCCAGGCGGCGGTTGACGACCAAGCCGTAGGCTCCCTCCTCCCCGTGCTCGACGAGTGTCACCACGGTGTGCATGAAGTTCGGATCGCGCATCTGCGGGACCGCGAGCAGCAGCGTGCCTCCGGGAACTCGGTTCGCCATCCCCGGCATCCTAACCTTGCCGTTCCAGGGTGAGCACCACCTCCACGTGGGGGGTGTGCGGGAAGAGGTCCACGGGGCGCACGCGCCGGCAGTGGTAGCCGCCGATCGCCAGGTAGGGCAGGTCCCGGGCGGCGGCGGCGGGGTTGCAGGAGACGTAGACGATCCGCCGCGGGGCGAGCCCCACCAGGGCGGGGATGAGGGGCGCGGCGAGTCCCGCGCGAGGGGGATCGACGACGACGACGTCGGGGGCGGGGCACGTGCCGGCCTCCTTCAGGGAGGCTTCCACGTCCCCCTCGACGAAGCGCGCGTTGTCGCAGCCGTTGTCCGTGGCGTTGCGCCGGGCGTCGGAGACGGCCGCGGGGACCACCTCGAAGCCCCACAGCTCTCCAGCCCGTCGCGCCAGAGCCAGGCCGATCGTGCCGGCGCCGCAGTAGAGGTCGTAGAGGACGTCGCCGTCGTCGAGCGCCGCCTCTTCGGCGACGACCTGGAAGAGGCGCTCCGCCGCCAGGGTGTTGGTCTGGAAGAAGGAGCTGGCGGAGACGGTGTAGCGCTGCCCGAGGACCTCTTCGTGGATCATTCCCTCGCCGTGGAGCACGCGCTGGTACTCCCCCACCGCGACGGTGGCGCGGCGCGGATTGACGTTCTGGACGAAGGTGGTCACCTCGGGGTGTCGGGCGAGGAAGGCGTCGGCGAAGGCCTCCACGCGCTTCGGGGCCTCCTCGGAGGTCACCAGATCGACCAGGATCTCGCCGGTGCGCAGGCCGTTGCGCAGGACCAGGTGGCGCAGGAGGCCCGTGTGGGAGCGCAGGTCCCAGGGCGTGAGCTGCATGGCGCACGCCAGCTCGCGCGCGGTGGCCACCAAGGCGTCGGCCCCCGCGAAGTGGATCGCGCAGGAGCGCAGGTCGAGCACCTTGTCGAAGCGCCCGGTGACGTGCAGGCCCAGGGCGAAGTCGGTCCCGCGCCCGGATTCCTCCTCCCCCTCCTCCACCCAGCGGCGGTTGCCGAAGGTGAAGTCCATCTTGTTGCGGTAGTGCCAGGGGTCGTCCATCCCGATCACCTCCTCCACCGGCACCTCCAGGCGCGCGGGGGCGAGGGCCTCCTCCACCAGGCGGCGCTTCTCGGCGAGCTGGCGCGAGTAGGCCAGCGTCTGGAAGGTGCACCCACCGCAGGCTCGGGAGTGGGGGCAGCGGGGTGGCACGCGCTCGGTGGCGGGGGAGAGGACCTCGGAGAGCCGCGTTTCGACCCGAGAGCGACGCACGCGCAGGACCTGCACCGCGACGCGTTCGCCGGGGAGGGCGCCCCGGGCGGTCACCGTGCGGCCGGAGAGGACGCCGACGCCACGGCCTTCGGCGTCGAGGCGCTCGATGTCGAGCTCGAGGCGCTCACCGCGGCGGGGCTTGGAGGGCGGGGGGGGCACTGGGGGGGAGGATGGCGGTGAACGCTCCGGACGTCCAGCGAACAACGGAACCAGGCCTCCGACCCCACCCACGGGACTCGCTAGACTCCCCGCATGCCGATCGACGCGCGCCGTTCCCGGATCTTCTCCACAGTCGGGCTGTTGCTGGCCCTCGCGCTGTTGGGGGTCCTGGTGTGGCGCACCGACTTCCTGATCGACGACGCGTTCATCTCCTTCCGCTACGCCAGGAACTGGGCGGAGCACGGGGTCCCCGCCTTCCACCCCGACGCGCAGCCGCCGGTGGAGGGCTACTCGAACTTCCTGTGGGTCCTGCTCTTGCGTTGGGGCTACGAGCTGGGCTGGTCCCTGGAGTCCGTCTCCCGGGTGCTGGGGATCCTCTGCGGTGGAGCGACCCTGGTGGGCCTCCACGGCTTCCTGAGTCGCAGCCTGGAGCTGCGCCCCCTGCCGGTCTTCCTCGCGACCCTCACCCTGGCGGCTTCCCCCCCCTTCGCGGTGTGGTGCACCGGTGGGCTCGAGACGACGCTCTTCGCCGCCTTGGCCTTCGCCGCCTACGCGCTGCTCGTGCGGCGCGGGGGAGCGGGACGCCCCTTGTCCGGGCTCCTGGCGGGGCTGGCGGGACTCGGAGTGGCCTTGACCCGGGTCGAGGGCTTCCTGTGGGTGCTCGTGCTCGCGGGGTGCGCGTGGATCGCGAACGCCAAGTCGCCAGAGGGCACCGCTCGACGCAAGCTGCGCTTCGCGCTCTTCTTCGGCGTCTACCTCGTCGGCTTCACGGCGTTCCTGCTCTGGCGTCACGGCGTGTACGGGGAGTGGGTGGCGAACACGGTCCACGCCAAGGCGGGGATCTCCTGGGAAGTGCTGCTGCGCGGGTTGAAGACCAGCGCCAGCTACCTCCTGCTCTTGCCCCAGGCCCTGGTGGCCCTGGCGCTGCTGCCCTGGATCGCCCGCGGCTCGCGCTGCGGCGCGGCGCTCGGGGCGGGGGGCGTCTTCGTGGCGTTCCTGGGCTACCACACCCTGGTGGGAGGGGATTGGATGGCCTTCTTCCGCTTCATGGCGCCCGCCACCCCCATCCTGGCGGTGCTCTTGGGACTCCTCTTCGAGCGCCTGTCGCGACCCCTCGCCGTGGGATGCGCCGCGGCGTGCCTGGGGAGTGCCGTGCTGCCCCTCTTCGGAGGATCGATCGTGCCGAGCGGCATCCGCGAGGCGCTCTACTTCCGCGAGTTCCCGGGGGGGTACCGGACGGAGTGGCAGCAGTACCAGCGCAGCGTGCACAACCTGGAGACGGTTTTCGTGCCCCTCGGCAGGGCCCTGGGTCAGATCGCGGGCGAGGGGGACTCGTTGACCTTCGGAGCGATCGGGGCGGTGGGCTGGCACTCCGACATGCGCCTCTACGATCGCAACGGTCTGATCGATCGCGAGGTCGCCCGCTCCGCTGGCTCCTCGGAGTCGATGACCGCCGGCCACGACAAGCGGGTGCCCCGGGCCTGGTTCCTCGAGCACGAGCCGACGATGTTCCACGCAGTGCTCGTCCCGGGCGAGGTCGGCCCGCAGGGATCCGAGTCCTACCAGCGCGCCTGGCAGGCGGCCCTCGGGCAGACGATCGACCGGGTCTTCCGCCAGACGGGGGGGAAGGAGGACGCGCTGCGCTCCGCCTGCCTGCCCGAGGCCCATCGCCTGCGCGGCGAGGAGGGATTGCCGGAGGGCAGCCTGCTGATGGTGCTGCGGGCGACCGAGAACGAGGCGGCGGCGCAGGCCTTCTGGAAGCGCGTCCTCGGGGAGTAGGGCGCGGCGGGCCCCCGGCTCAGCGGCGCTCGAAGAGGGCCAGCTCTTCGCCCCAGCGCCGCTCCTGGAAGCCCACTTCGACCGGGCCGCTCTCGAGCAGGGTGAAGTCATCGCCGAGACAGGCGACCAGATCCTCCACCGAGATCCCCCAGGGTGGCCCCCCATCGGCGCGGGGCTTGCCGACGGGGAAGACGAGCGCCGCGAGCCTCCCCCCCACCGCCACCGCCCGCCGGGCGAGCTCGCCGTAGGCGCCGCGGTGCTCCGGATCGATGGTGCAGAAGAAGGTGTGCTCCCAGAGCAGGTCGTAGAGCTCGCCGCCCTGGTGCCCGAGCGCGTCCTCGGCGAGGAAGCGACCGCCGAGGGCACGCAGATTGGGGTCCAGCTCACCGGAGAGCGCATCGACCACGTCCACCGCCGTGACCGACCACCCCGCCCCAGCGAGGGCCAGGGCGTCGTGCCCCCGACCGCACCCCGGCACGAGGACGCGCCGCCGGACGTCGGCCGCCGGAGCCAGGACCCCCTCCGCCAAGCACCGAACCAGCTCCGGGTGCGCGTCGCCCTGATCCCAGGGCGTGTCCCCCTTGGCGTAGCGTTCGGACCAGTCTCGGGCGCTGAGCGACATGGGGGAGGGAGCATACACCTCCGGCCATCGAGCCACTCCCGGCAGCGCGGTGGTTGGAAAGGGGACCCCCCGCGCCGCCACGCACGCCGGTGCCTGCCCGCACCTGCCCCCGGGCGAGCGGGAGGGTCCTGGTTCTCTCCGAAAGCTGCTCCTGCAGGTCGCCACGCCGGGGCGGAATCGCCGTTGGAGCGATCCGCGGCGTCGAAGCGCTCGAGAGGGCTTCCAACACCGAGACGAACGGCGTGGGAGCCGGTTACAGGTCGCTCCTGCTTTTCTCCGCGGGCACCTCGAAGCGCACCGCCGTCGAGGTCCCGCCGGTGCGGTCGGCGAGCTGGGTCCAGCTCCGCTGGAGTCGCTTCGAGGCGTCGACCAGGACCGAGCTGACCGCCACCGACCGCCAGCGCCGCTCCCAGGTCAGGAGCTCGGTCATCAGCTCCAGGTTCCAGTGCGGTCCCCCGGTGGGCGCCCCGTCGGTGATCACCAGCAGCGTGTCGACCCCCGGGTCGGCGAGGGCCAGGCGGGCCGCGTCCCACACGTTGCCCTTGCCGGTGATCCGGCAGCGCTCGAACTCACGCGCGGCGGCCTTGACGTTGCGCGCAGTGGCGGGGACCAACGCCTTCTGCCAGGGCTCGGGGGAGGTCGCGTAGGGGATCAGGTTGAAGTGGGCCTCGGGGGCCAGTCGCTCGAGCAGGGCCAGGAGCTGATCGTCGAGCAGCTCCTTGCGGGTGCGGCCCCCCGTGCGCTCCGCCCACAGGGAGCCGGAGAGGTCGACCAGGATGCAGAGCCGATCGGAGTCGAGGGGGATCGAGGCCAGGCTCGCCACGGTGCGCCCCTCGTCGGAGGGAGCGCGGGTTGCGGGAGTCCCCGCGGGTGCGGGGCACCAGTCCGCGGGGAGCCCCGCCACCCAGCGCTTCCACGGTCGCGCGTCCTCCCGGTAGCGCAAACCGGAGAGGGCGCGCAGGTGCTCGGCGAGGCGCAGCCGCAAGCGCCGCCGCGGCTCGGCTTCGAGCGCCTGCGCCAGGGCCTCCACCCCCGCGCGGGAGCGCGCCGCGGCCAACACCTCGATCGCCGCCGCCCGCACGCCCCGGTCCTCGTCCCGAGCCAAGTGCCGCGCCGCCCCGCAGGCCTCGGCGGCCCCCACTTCGGCGAGCAGGGTCACGGCGGCCGCGCGCAGGAGGGGCTCGTCGTCGGAGAGCGCCTCCGTCAGCGTCCCGCGCGACGCTCCGGGGGTCAGGGCCGCGATCGCCGCCAGGGCATCGGCGCGCAAGAGCCCGTCGCGCCCCCGGCGCAGACAGGGCTCCAGCCGGCCGGCGATGCGCGCCGGACGGCCGCCGAGTCGCCCCCCCTTGGCGAGCCGTTCGAGGGACCAGCAGAGCGCCCGCGCCACCTCCACCTCGCGCGGCGCGAGCACGCGCACCAACGCCTCCCCGTCGACCTCGACCGTCACCCGCCCCAGGGCCTCCGCCACGCGCAGGCGTACCCAGGGATCCCCGTGGCGCAGCCCGTCCCGTCCGAGGAGACCGCGCAGCACCTGGGGATCGGTCACCGTGCCGAGGGCGATCTGCGCCTCGTCCGCCACCTCCGGCTCGTCGTCCTCGAGGGCGTCCCGGACCAGCTCCCAGGCCCGGGGACTGCCGAGGGCGGCCAGCTTCTTCACCGCCCGCCGGCGCGCGTCGGGCCAGGGCTCGCGCAGCATGCGCCGCGCCTTGTCCAGGACCGCCTTGTCTTCGGAGAGCGCCGTCGACGGAGCGGGCCACCCCACCGGAACCGGCGCCGCCGCCAGGAGAACCACCACCGCCACTACGCTCGCCATCCGCGCTCCTCCGGGAACCGGGACCGACCCACCGCGGGTCACCGACCGCGGGGAGGACGAGCGGGAGGGCCCCTGGTTGCGGGCCACACGGGAATCACACCGCTAGCAGCCCTCTGTGAGAAGGCGGCCTGGGTCGAGTTGTCGGTGACGGATCTCGGGTCGCCTTGGGGACGCGGTTCCCAGGTGTGTCCCTACCCGCAGGCGTCTGTTCGCACCTGGGGTGGGGTACTGCACGACACCGATGCCACGGATCGGCGCCGGTTGTCTGATGCTGCGCGCCCTTGCCCGCGACCTCGAAGTGCAGGCTGCCGCGGCGTTCCTGGAGACCGGCGACCTTCAGCCTGCCCTCCGCCCGAGCCGATAGGGGACCTCACTTGATCTGTCCCCCCTAGGCCAGCCTCGACGAAGTGGAGTAGTATCAAACCCATGGCCGGCTCGCCGGTGTCGACTATGAGGGTCGTCGTTCTCGGCGGAGGCCTGTCGGGCATGGCCACGGCTCATGCGCTGGCCCGGGCGGGTTGCGAGGCGGTGACTGTCGTCGAGCGCGGTGAGGAGCTCGGAGGTTTGGCGAGGAGCTTCGAGCACGGCGGCCACTTCTACCCGCTCGGCTATCACCACGTCCTGTACCGCGATCGCTGCCTGCTCTACTTCCTCGACCTGATCGGGGCGCTTGCCAGCGTCCGGTGGCGGAAGGTGCGCATGCTCTTCGAGCACGGTGAGCGCCTCTACGACCTGGCGCGACCGGCGGAGCTCCTCGGCTTCCCGCTCCCTCTCCGAGACAAGCTGCGGCTCGCGTGGATGATGCTACGCGTCCGGCACAAGCAGGACTGGGCCGAATGGGAGGGGCGCGCAGGGCGCGAGCTGCTCGACGCGTGGGTGGGACCGCGCGTGCGCGAGACGCTCTTCGACCCGCTGACGCGGCTGAAGTTCGGGTGCGACTGCGACGGTGTGAGCGCGGCGTGGCTCGGTGCCAGACTCTCTTTCCGCGAGGGGAGCGCACCACTCGGCTACATACCCCAGACCACCTGGACGAAGGTCCTGTGCGATGGTCTGACGCGGAAGCTCGACGAGGCCTCTGGCTGTCGCATCCTGCTGCGCACGTCGGTCGCGGCGCTCGAGACGGAGGGCAGGCACGTCGTGGCCGCCCGGACCACGGGCGGCGAGGCGATCCCGGGCGACCTATTCGTCAGCGCGCTGCCGGCCCAGGCCTACTCGCACCTCGTCACGGCCGACACCACGCCACGTCTCGATCGGATACGCTACACCGCGCTGATCTCGATGGTGTGCGCGAGCCGACAGACGCTGCATCCCGACTTCTACTGGATGAACCTCTCCTCGCTGAAGCACACCGCCTGCGCGCTCTTCCTGTTGAGCTCGCTGAACCCCACCATCGGCGAACCGGGGGAGTCCTACATCAACTTCATCACGCACCTTCCCAGTCGGGACGCGCCGCTGTTCGCGTGCTCGGACGAAGAGCTGCTGGACGCCTACCGCGCGGACTTCCGCGAGATCTTCGGGTACGAATCGGAGCTCTCGTGGACGCACATCTCGCGCATCCCGCTCTATTCTCCGGTCTTCGACGTCGACTACGCGAATCCTCCGGTGAAGAGCACCACCTGGGACAACGTCTACTTCTCCGGAGTCCACCGCACCTTCCCCTCGGTCGCGTCCACCGGTGACGCACTCCGATCGGGCCTGGCGACGGCGCGCAGCCTGCTGCGGGACCATGGCTCCGACACTGACCTGCTCGATGCGGCGCGCGCCTTCCGACTCGGTCGCATGCCACGGGGCTGACCGCATGACGAAGCGCTCAGGCGGAGTCCTGGTCGGCCTCACCGTCCTGCTGCTCGTGGGCGCGGTCGCGCGGCTGTCGCTCGCCGACCAGCAGGGCCTGTGGGCCGATGAGGTGTTCTCCGTCGCTATCGCGACCGGGCACAGCCTGGAGCATCCAGCGGAGCTCGCGGACCCCGCGTTCCGGGACTTCGTCGAGGCGAGCGCGCCGGTGCAGCCAGAGGAGCTGCGGGGCTACCTCGACCACGACGACCCACCGGCCAGCCTCGATCGCGTCACGCGCGCGGTCTTGCTGTCCGACACCAGTCCACCGCTCTACTACTGGGTGCTCAGCCTGTGGATGCGTGTATTCGGTACCGGGGATCTGGCGCTCAGGCTGCTCAGCGCCGTCGTATCGCTGCTGTGCTTCCCGCTGCTGTGGTCACTGGCGTCGAGGCTCGGCGGACGTCCCGCGGCCCTCCCCACCACCCTGCTCTTCGCGGTCGCGCCCGTCGGCCTGTACTACTCCACCGAGGGACGCATGTACTCGTTCCTCTGGTTCTTCGCGCTGGCGCTCGTCTGGGCTTCGGTCGAGCTCGCCAGGAACGGCTATCGCCCCGTCCGGGCCCTCGTGTGGATCGCGGCCGGCGTCGGTGGCTTTCTCACGCATTACTTCTTCGGGTTCGTCCTGTGCGCGTGCGGCGCGTGGCTCATGCTGGCCCCGAGGCGCCTGCGGCGCTGGCAGGTCGTCGCCATGGCCGCCGCCGTGGGCTTGCTCTTGTTGCCCTGGCTGCGCCAGGTGCCCGAGAGTCTCGCCAGCTGGCGCATCACGCACGACTGGCTGCACGGCTATCCTCGCAAGCGCGACGCCGTTCTGGCCCCGGTGCGTCTCGCCTGGGGTTTCTTCACGACTCGGGGCACGTGGGGTGGCTCGTGGCCCGCGGACCTGGCTCTCGCCGCTACGTTCCTCGCGGTCGCACTGGGCGCCCTGCTACGGGGTCGCGCGCGGAGACTCCTGCTCCGAACCTGGATGCCGCTGTTCTGGCTCGCGGCGACCTGTCTCGGGCCGTCACTCTTCGACTTGCTGCGCGACACCAAAGCGGCGCTCATCCCGCGCTACGCGCTCGCGGGTCTGCCGGCGGGAATGCTGCTGGTGGGGACCGCCCTGGGCCGACTGTCGCCGCGCTTTCGGGGGGCCGCCCTTTCGGCGATCCTCGTGGCGTGGCTCCCCGGCTGGATCGCGATCTTCGACGCCAACTCGCGTCAGCTCGAGGACTACCCCGAAATCGCGTCGCAGATCGGAGCACGTGCACGATCCGAGGATGTCGTCTTGGTGCACTCCGTCCCGACCGGCGTACTCGCTGTGGCGCGCTACCTGGATGCAGACGTCCCGGTGGCCGACTGGATCGGCCAGCTGGGCGGGCGCGAGGTCCCGCGCGACCTCGAGTCGCTGATTGCCGGTCGCCAGCGGGTGTTCTTCGTCGCCGTCCACGACGTCGGCGAGCCAGCGCCCGAGGAGGACTGGTTGCGCAGCCACGCGTGCCTGGAGCAGGAGTGGTCGATCGACCTGGCTCGGCTGGCGGTGTTCTCGCCGGCGGTGGGCGACCGCTTCCCTGTGCCGAGCGGGCACTGACTCAGCGCCGACGTCGATAGATCCACACGAGGTCGTCGGGCGCCGCGTAGACCTGCTCCCAGACCTCGGGCCCAGCCGCTTCGATCGCGGGCTGCGAGTAGCGGAAGCCGACGTCGGGTGACTGCAACTTGTCGACGATGACGTAGGACGCGCCGACCGCGTCGATCAGCTGCGTCGCCAGTGACCCGTCGGGCTCGTACGGTGGCTGGACGGCCTTCAGGCCGGTCTTGATGTGGACCAGATGAGGCGCCGAGGTGCAGACGATCTCGTTCGGCTCCGCGTTCGCCGCCAGCCAGTCGATGGCGGCGTCGAAAGCGCGCCACTCCTTGCCGTGATAGAAGTTCCGAGCCTGTACCTCATCGCCGTCACGGTCGTGCCAGCGTGCAGTCGTGAGGTTGTACATGTAGGCCTGCTTGGCGGTGTAGCCGAGAATCCACAGCAGCATGCCTGCGCAGCAAGCCAAGAGCACCCGCCGGCGGTCCCACGGCGCCGGAGCCCGCGACCCGCGCAGTCGGGTCCCCAGTCGATCGAGGCCCTGGAGCAGCAACACGACCAGGAACGGCGTGAGTGGAGAGGCGTACCGCAGGAACTGCCCCGGCCACGGCGTCAGGCATAGCAGGCCGAGCGAACCCAGTACGTACACGGGGACGAGCCACGTCCCGCACCTGGCCTGGCGCACGCCGGCCCAGGCGATCGTCACGGCGAGGAGGAGGACCAGCAACGTGCCCACCGCATGGGGCGGCAGGGTCCGGACGTCTCCATCGGCTCTTCCGTACCGCCGTGACCAGAACCCGCGGTCGGCCGAGACCGCCTCACCGATCAGGATGGGGACGCGGGCGGCGTTCGCGAGCAGACGCCCGGCGAACTGGGCTGCGGACACGCGGCCCAGCTCCGGCGCAAAGGAGTCGACGAGCAGGATGTTCTCCACGTAGCCGACGTTGTAGTTCTGATAGTCGGCGCGCTGGTACGGATACGCGGGCCGATCGTACTCGTCGGAGGACTTCACCTGACCGATGTACACCTGCCAGCAGACGATCGGAACCAGGCACATCAACACCCTCAGGCCCGCCTGCCGGAGGCGCCGCCGCAGCAGCCCGTCCGCCACCCAGGCGATCATCAGGGCCATCCCGGCCGACCGCAGCAGGTAGGCGGTCCATGCGAGCAGCACGGCGGGCAAGAGCGCGCAGCGCCGCCGCGGCGGGTGCACGAGGCCGACGAACAACACCGTCACGAGCGCGAAGGGAAGCTCCGCGAAGAGGATGTTGGTCAGGTAGTAGCTGTGGAACTGCAGTCCGCTGAGCGCCGCCGCCAGGAACGCGAGCGAGGGCGAGAGGAAGCGTAGCGCCATCCAGTAGATGGCGACCAAGTAGAGCGTGAAGAGCGCGAAGTACGAGACGCGCAACCAGGCCCCGATCGTGAGCGGATCGTCCGTCCCCAGCGCGATCCCGTGCAGGGCGACGAAGGCGGGCAGCGCCGGCGGGTATTGGATGGCCTCGATCTCGCCGGGCTCGCTCAGCATGCGATAGCCGCTGCCCTCCGCCAGCGACATCCCGAGCGTGTAGTACACCCCGGCGTCGTAGCGCAGGTCGATTGGACCGCGGAAGCGGGGCATCCACAGGAAGCAAGACAGCACGACCAGCGCGAGCACGTAGGACGAGCTCGGCCTCACAGCGGGGCCTGCGTTGGCGGGCTCGGTGGCGCCGGTTGCGGACTGCATCGTGACGCTACTCCTCCTGCATGTCGGCCACCGGACGCAACGCGATCCCAACCATGGCCAGCATCGTCACGATCTGGATCACCGCGAACACGATCAGCAGCGGGGGGCAGCCGTCCTCGGAGAACCCGAGCGCGTAGGCGATGCCCCCACGAGCAGGGCCGAGGTCACGAGCTGCGGGAGCAGCCACCCCAACGGGAACTCCCTCGCGGTGGGAGTCTTGCCCGTGGCACGGAAGGAGAGCGGCATGCGCAAGAGCGCCATCATCCACCCCAACGTGTACACCGGCCACGTCGCCGGTACCAGGATCCAGGGCCGCCACAGGAAACTGGGCGAGACCGATGGATGTCGCCAGAAGCGAATCGCGATCTGGCGGATCAGCAGCACACACACCGCGGCCGGGGCGATGTGGATCAGGTACTCCTGGAAGTCGATCTTCGCGACGCCGCTACCGCCGAAGAGCAAGGCCAAGAGGAAGACCACGTGGACAGCCACCACCGGCCCCAGCCAGTAGTAGGTCATGCGGACCAGATACGAGAGTCGTTGCCCCCAGGTCAGCCGACCGAAATAGCGCGGGTAGTCCGTCAGCAGCAATTCGAACACACCCCGCGACCACTTGAGCTGCTGGGTGAACCAGGAGGTGGCATCGGCCGGGGACAGTCCGGGCGCGAGCGGCTCGGCCACGTACACGGATCGCCAGCTGGCGGCGTGCAGCGCGATCGACGTGGCGAGGTCCTCGGCCAGGCCGGGGCGATACCCGCCGATCGACTCCAGCGCCTTGCGCCGAATGAGCGCGTTCGTCCCGACCAGCGAGGCGCTGCCGACACGGTCGGAGCCCATGCAGGTCGGGTTGTAGTAGTCGAAGGAGCTCTCGGTGGCCGCGCGCGCGATGAAGCCCTGCTCGCCGTTGTAGAAGGTGAGCATCCCCTGCACGAAGCCGACGTTGGGGTCACCGAGGTAGCCCAACGTGCGCTCCAGGTACTCGGGCGTTGGGACGTGGTCGACGTCGAAGATCAGGATCGCGTCCCCGTCGGTCCGCTCCAGGGCGGCGTTGACGTTGCCCGCTTTCCGGCCCTCGCCGCCCTCCCGCGTCAGGTAACCGGCGCCCAGCCGCTCGGCCAGGGCCTCGAGCTCCGGGTCGTCGGCGTCGTCGAGCAGCCAGGTGCGGTGCTGGCCGCGGATTGCGAGCGCCGCCGTCAGCGAGCGTTCGACGAGCCACACCGGCTCCCCGCACGCCGTCACGAAGACATCCACCGTCAGACCGATGTCGGGCGGCGGCGGCGCGCCCCGTCGACGGGCCGCGAAGTAGAGCGACCAGCTCGCGATCAGCTGAGCGAGCGTGTAGACGGCTGCGCCCGCGAGCAAGAGGGCCAGCCAGGGGGTGACGATGCGGCCGGGTGAGCGCCACCAGCTGTAGTAGTAGAGCAGCGCTCCCAGCCCCCCCAGCATCAAGATCTGCAGCACGGCCTGGCCCAGGCGCTCGTGGCGCGACCAGCCGAAGATGCTTCCGCGCGGGCGATCCCACTGCACCGGGTGCTGCGCGGAGCTCATGGCCTCAGACCCTCCGCGTCGATGCGATAGAGCGCGATTTCGAAGCGATACAGGAGGTCGTCGATGCGCCGCTTCCCGAAGCGAGCGATGCGCTCCGCGTTCGACCTCAGCCAGGCCTCGATCCCGTCCGGATCGTGTGGATAGACCGCGTGGCCGCGTTGCCAGGGAAGCACCAGGAAGACCCGAGCCTCTCGACTGTCACGAATGGCGCGCTCGAGCTCGGCCACCGTGTCGGGGACCTCGACCGTCTCCCGGTCGGCGTAGTACTCGAGCGTCCCGTGGTTCTTGCTGAACACGAGATCGGCGTCCGTGGTGACCCGCTTCACCTCGGCGCCCATGGCCGCGTAGTCGTACCTCTGCCCGTCGATCTGGTTGGAGGCCAGTAGCTGGAGCTGGATCGCCCCGAGCACGAGGAGCGCACCCAGCGCCCAGCCCGGGACGCGGATCATGGCGTGCGCGAGGGGCACGACCGCGAGCAGGACCAACGCGGGCTCCGCGGAGGCGTAGTAGCGCGGACCGACGTCCTTCCAGACGCTGCCCAGCGCCAGGCCGACGAAAGGCACGACGGCGCTGGCGGCGAGAACGACCCGCGTGACGTCCCTCTTCCCACGCATCGCGGCGATGGCCACCAGCGCAAGCATCACCACGAGTGGCCCCGAGTTGTAGGCGATGGAGCCAGCGATCTTCCAGGCCGGATCTCCCACCGGACCGCGCTCGACGTGGAAGACGACGACATCGAACACCTGCCTCATGGCGGGCCATGCGAGTATCGCCGCCAAGACGAGAACGGCCGCGACCGCGGCTCGCACACGAACGGCACGCCCGCTGAACACGAGGCAGCAGAACAACAGCGTGGAGAGCAGAGGCAGGGCGGAGAGGTGGGAGGCAAGTGCTAGCAGGCCACTGCCGACGCCTAGCACGACCCATGGCCAGCGCCGTGTCTCCAAGAAGAGCACCACTCCCAGGATGGCCAGGCCGCCGAAGAGGAAGGCGGAGCTCTCGTAGCGCGCCATGCGGCACATCTCGATGTGGCGCGGGCTCAGCGCCAGCAGCAGCAGGGCGAACAGCCCGGCGCGAACGGTCCACAGTCGCGCGACCAGCAGCGGCAGCAGCACGAGCGCGAGCGCACCCGAGAGAAAGGACGGCAGACGCGCCGCGAGAGCGCTGGAACCCAGGGCCCGGAAGGCGAGCTCGGTCTCGAGCTGTAGCAGCGGCATCGTCGACCAGGACCAGTCGAGCTGCCAGCGGTCGCCTGCGTCGAGCTCAGCAGCCGCCCGGAGCCCGTTCTGCGCGTTGTGAATGGTGATGATCTCGTCGCCGTGGACCGATAGCGCCCCGAGCTCGCGACCTCGCAAGGCGAGTCCGACGAGCAGCAGCAGAGCCACGATCGCCCACGTGCGCTGCTTGCTCATGTGTGGACAAAGATCGCCTTCAGGAAGCGGTAACCGTCGAGACCGATCGAGAGCTTGGAGCGCCCGACGCGATCGTGGTACGGACTGGAGAGCCACTCGACCCGATAGCCGCGCTTCAGGAAGCGCACCGTCAATGCTGGCGAGAACTCGAGCCCGTTCGGGAGATCGTCGAGCTTGTGCAGCAGCCTGCGCGGGAAGAGCCGCTCGCCGCTGCAGAGGTCCGGGATCGGGCAGCGGGTGTGCAGGGCCGCGATGCGGCTCAACACGCGGTTGCCGATTCGGCGTGTCCACGGCATGTGGTTCTGGTCGCTGAAGCGATTGGCGAGCAGCATCCCGCTCGCCTCGGACTTCGCATCCCAGAGCTCGACCAGCGTCGCGGCCGGATAGGTTGCATCCGCGTCGAGGAACGCGAGCCACTCCCCGCGCGCCGCCGCGAAGCCGGCCTTCAGCGCGCCGCCGTAGCCGCGCCCCTCGATGGAGAGGACCTGCGCGCCGCTCTCCTCCGCCACGGCCGCAGTGCGGTCCCGGGAGCCGTCGTCCACCACGAGGATCTCGGTCCCCTCGGGAAGCGGCTGTTGTCCGAGATCAGTCAGGACCTCCGGCAGGCCGGCTTCCTCGTCACGTGCGGGGATGACGACGGAGAGCGGGCACTGGTGTGTTTCGGGTGTCTCACTCACTGGCTGCTCTCGCTGGGGAAACCTGTTGGAGCCCAATCGTGCTGGCAATCGCAACCCCGCGTGGCTCCAGCCCGAAGACTACCCGCTTTTGCCCGTAACGCGCATTGCGCGGCTGCATTCATCGACCCGACAGAACGCATCTCGGCGCCCATCCGGTGGCCCCACGCGACCCGGATCAGCGTTGCATATCGAGACGACCTACGGCGAAGCGGCACTCGTGTGTCGCCAGATGCGTCTTGGTGACCGAATGGTCCCTAGACGCGGGGCGCCGGGCGGCGATTCGACCGGGGATTCGCGCCTAACAACGGCCCGCTAGGTGTCGGAGCGAGACGGGACGCTCTCCTCCGCGGCGGTCACATCGGTCCCGTTCTTCTTCGAACGCGAGAGCTTCTCGGTCAGCCGGTGGTAGAGGTGGAAGGCGCGTGCCTCCCAACGGGCGTTGCGGTAGCTGCCGTCCTCGAGGCGGCGCTGCGCGCGGCGTTCCCACCAGCCGACCTTGCCGCGCACGTTGCCGTAGGAGAGGGTCACGAAGTGCTGGTACATGCGCCGTGCCCGCTCCACCTTCGACGGGATGTTGCCGGGCCAGGTCTCGGTCATGTGGTACTCGCCGATCGAGCCCCACTCGGGGATCGTCTGGGGACCCTGATAGCCGAGCTCCACCGCCTCGTCCCACATCGGCGTGCCGGGGATCGGCCGGAAGGGCCAGGTGGTGGGGCGGGCGTGGCGCGCGGCGTTGTGCAGGCGCCGGCACTGGTCGATGGTGGCCATCATCGACTCTTCCGACTCGCCGGGGAAGCCGATGATGTAGGTGCAGTTGGCCTGGATGCCGCGCTTGTCCATCTCGACGGCGGCCTCGATGTTCTCCTCGCCCCGGATCGGCTTGCCGATCCGCTTCAGCATGCCGGCATCGGCGGCCTCCGTGCCGATCTCCGCCACGTACATGCCCGACTCCGCCAGGAGGTCCAGGGTGGACGAGTCGTACTTCAGGATCGAGTTCACCTCGATGAAGGCGTTCCACTGGATGCGCACCTCGCGCTCGATCAGCTTCTCCGCGAACTCGCGCATGCGCTTGTGGTGCACGCCGATGTTGGCGTCGTGGAAGCGCAGGACGTCGAAGCCCCAGCGATCGTGCATCTCGGCGATCTCGTCCACCATGCGTTCGGCGGGCATCGCCTTCCAACGCCGCTGGGCGACCTCGGGGGCGCAGCAGAAGGGGCAGGGCTCGGGGCAACCGAAGCTCGAGACGTGGACGACGCCGAAGTAGGGGTTCCCCCAGCCGATGGAGGGGGGTGTCGGCATGCGCAGGATGTCGTGCGCGGACGCGCGGCGCAGTTGGTGCTGGCGGTAGGGCTCGATGTCGATCAGCTGCCAGGGCATGGGCAGGAGGTCGTCCCACCCGACGATCTTGCGCGGCTCCGTGCGCACCACCTGACCGTCGCGCAGGAGGGACAGCCCCTCGATCGAATCCAAGGGCTCTCCGGCGTCGATCGCTTGGACGACCTCCCAGAAGGCGTGCTCCCCCTGGCCGTGCACGACCGCCTCGTAGAGCCCCGTCTCGAGCATCAGGTCGGGGCGCACGCTCGCGAACCAGCCCCCGATCACCGCCGGCAGGTCGGGATGGCGTGCCTTGACCTTGCTGATCGCCAGCCAACCGTCGGTCACCATGTAGCCCAGGATGCCGGTGGTGCCCACCAGCATCGCCTCCGAGCACTCCTCGAGCAGTCGCCGGTGCCCCTCCTCGCCGTGGTAGAGGCTGCCGTCGACGATCACCACCTCGTACCCGTTCTCGAGGGGATAGCCCGCGATCGAGAGCATCTCGAGCGGGAGCAGGTCCTTGCTCGACTCGCGACCGAGGGTCTCGTCGACCTGCTTCGGCTGGTACAGGACGATCTTCTTCTTGCGCTGGATCATGGAGAGTCAGGCGCGCGGCAACGGGGGGAGGTGACATCGGCAGTTTACCCGAGGTCACTCCAGTCGACCTCTGGGGGCGGGATCCCCTAGGAGCTCCCCCGCCGCTCCACGGCCAGGCGTGCCGCCGTGCGCAGGACGTGGAGCAGGTTGGCCGCCGAGGCCTGGCCCCTGCCGGCGATGTCGAAGGCGGTGCCGTGCACTGGGCTGAGACGCAGGTAGGGGAGCCCCGCGAGCAGCGTCATCCCCCGCCCGCGGGAGAGCAGCTTGAGGGGGATGAACGCCTGGTCGTGGTAGAGGGCCAGCACCCCGTCCCAGCGCCCTTCCGACGCCTGGACGAAGACGGTGTCGGGGGGGATCGGACCCTCGACCGAGAGTCCCCGGGCGCGGGCCTCCTCGACCGCGGGGACGATCCGGGTGCGCTCCTCGTCGCCGTAGAGCCCCTCCTCCCCGGCGTGGGGATTCAGCCCCGCCACCGCCAGCCGCGGCGCGGAGATGGCGAGCCCCTGCAGCGTCTCCGCCAGGAGCTCTAGGCGATCGACGATCGCCTCCGGCACCACGCGTCGGATCGCCTCGCTCAGGGGCATGTGGCGAGTGAGCAGCATCACGCGCAGCTCCCCCGCCATCGCCAGCATCTCGAAGCGCGTGCAACCGGCCCAGCGGGCGAGCAGCTCGGTCTGTCCCTCCACCGGCTCCCCCGCGAGGTGCAGCGACTCCTTGCAGGCGGGTCCGGTCACCAGGGCCTCGACCACTCGGGAGCTGGCGAGCTCCGCCCCCGCCCGCAGCGAGGCGAGGGTGGCCAGACCGCAGTCTCGTTGGGCGCGGCCCATCTCCCAGTGCTCGGGCCCGTCGGTCACGTACCAACTCGCCCCGGCTTCGGGATCGAAGTCGGGCAGTCCCGCGACCCGCGTGGCGGCGGGGCCGGCGACCACCAGGCGCGCGATGTTGGCGAGCTCTCGATCGCGCAACGCGGCGGCGGCGATCTCGGGGCCGATGCCGGCCGGGTCGCCGACGGTGAGGGCGATCAGCGGGAGGGACATCCCGACAGGGTACCCCCCTGCGCCGGTCGGCTCAGTCGGCGAGCTCCTCGTTCATCCGCCACAGGAAGGCGATCAGCTGCGCCACCGCGGCGTAGACCTCCTCCGGGACCTCCTCCCCCACCCGGCTGGCCGCCAAGAGCTGCAAGAGGTCCGGGTCGCGGCGGATCGGCACCCCGTGCTCCTCGGCGATCTCCAGGATGCGCTCCGCCAGCTCGCCGCGCCCGCGGGCGATCACCTCCGGGGCGGAGTCCCCCTCGCGGTCGTGGTGCAGGCCGACCGCTTCCTTGTGTGCGTCGCCCATCATCCCGAAACGTCCATCAGGTGGTGCTCGCGCAGGAAGCGAATGTCGTGGGAGAGGTTGGCCACCTCGGTCTCCTCGGGGGTGGCGTCGAGCACGGTCAGGGTCACGCGGCGGCCCTGGGAGCCGAGCAGCTCTCCGAGCTCCTGGGAAGCGCGCCGCAGCCGCTGCGCGGTCTCCGGCCGACTCGCGCGCAGTCGGGCGGCGATCGCGTCCTGGCGCACCAGCAGGTCGGCGCGCACCTTCCCCAGGCGGCTGAACTCCACCCCGAGCACCACCCGGAAGGACTCTTCGCCCCCCCCCTGGCGCCCCTCCGCGTCGCGCCCCTCGCGGTGCACGAGCAGCATGTGGGCGGTGGTCCACAGCGCCCCGTCGGGCAGGGGGAGGGAGAAGTGGCGCGGCTCCCCCGCCTCGCGGCGCGCCGCGTTGAGCAGCTCCTCCAGGTCGAGCCCCGCCAGGGCGCGGGCCATCGCCTCGCGCACCGGTCCGGCGTCCCGACCGATCATCTCCAGGGCCAGGCGACCGCGCAGACCGTTGCCGAGGGAGGCCAGGGCCGCGGCGGTCAGGCTCGTGGCCAGGGGGCTGCGCCCGATCCCCCCCGGGAGGTTGGCCAGGGCGCGCAGCAGCAGGCCTTCACTGCCGAGCAGGAGGCGTTCCCCGCGCCCCCCCGCCAGCCACTGGGCGCTCTCCGGCGCCCCGGCGCGGGTCAGCTCACCCGAGAGGCCACCGGCCAGCTGGCGCGCGAGGCGCTCCAGGGTGCCGGCGTCGAGACGACCCTCGAGGGTCTGCCCCGCCATCCCGCGCAGGGCGACGGCCAGGGAGCGGTCGAGGAGTTCGAGCTCCGCCTGCGCGACTCCCGCCGCCACCAGCTCCGCCCGGATGCGGGTGGCCAGGGCGCGCAGGGCGGCCTCGAAGTCGTCCGCCCCGGTCGCCGCCGCCGCCGTGGTCAACGCGGCCGCGTAGGCCGATCCGCTGTCGGTCAAGAGGGCCCGCAGGGCTTCCCCACCCCCCTCGGGATTCAGGACCCGCCCCTCGATCGCCGCCAGCAGCGCCTCGATCCTCGCCCCCTTGCCCCCCTGCGCCTCGAGCTCCGAGCGCAAGAGCGCGGCCAGGTCCTGGAGCACCACCCCCAGGGGACGCTCGTCCGCCATCAGGGCGCGCACCGCCGCCAGCAGGGCCGAGTCGGTCGCGCCGCGGGATTCCCCCAACAGGCGCAGGGCGAGGTCGGAGCCGTGGCGCTCGACGCGCGCCAGGAAGTGGTCGCCGGGCTGCAGCTCGACGTTGCTCTCGGCGGGGACCCGCTGCCCCCCCATCGCCAAGAGGAAGGTGCTGCCGTCCAGCTTCTGCAGGACTTCCCCTACCAGCACACGCCCCTCTCGCAGGGGCGTGCCCGTCTCGCCGAGGACCGGCGCCGCGGGGCGCAGCAGTTGGGCGGAGGCGGCGGATCCCAGGGGTTCCATGGCGTGCGGCGGGCGACGGGGGCTCGATCGCCCTGTGCTAGAGTTCTCGGATGGGGTGCCCACTCCGTGAGCGCCCCGTCCCGATTCGGGCACCACCCGCACCCCATGCCGATCCCCCGCGCCGCGCTACCACTCTGCGCCTTCCTCCTGGGGTGTGGCGGGTCGGACGAGGGGCAGGAGCTGCCCCCCGCCAACCTGCTCCTGATCAGCGTCGACTGCCTGCGGGCGGACCACCTCTCCTGCTACGGCTACGAGCGCAAGACCTCCCCCACCCTCGACGCCCTGGCGGACGAGGGGGTGCGCTTCGAGCGCTGCTTCGCGACCACCTCCTGGACCCTGCCGGCCCACCTCTCGCTGCTCACGGGGCTCCCCCAGAGCGTCCACGGGGTGGACGACGACCGTCTCTGGTCCCGGGTGGACGGCGAGGGAGAGCCGATCCCGCCCCCCCTGCGCGGCGTCTTCGTCTCGGAGACCCTCTCCCGCGCGGGGTACGCCACCGCCGGCTTCTACTCCTGGAAGTACCTCGAGCCCACCTTCGGCTTCGGAGTGGGCTTCGACGTCTACGAGCGCCTGGCGCACACCTTCTACAGCCACCCCGAGGTGGGCCCGGAGTTCGAGCGCCTGCGGAAGCTGGACGACGTCGAGGCGCTGAAGGCCCTGGTGGAGGCGCATCCGCTGCTCTTCGACGACACGCGACCCAGCTCGCCGGCGGTGGTCGACCGGGCCCTGGCGTGGATCGACGAGTGGCAGGGCTCCGGAGGGGAACGCCCCTTCTTCCTCTTCCTGCACGTCTTCGACTGCCACGACCCGTACAGCCCACCGGAGCCCTTCGACACCCTCTTCGACCCCGACTACCGGGGGTCGATCGACGGCCGGCGGGTGGAGGCGCCGGACTCCCCTGTGCACGCCGACATGGACCCGCGCGACCTCGAGCACCTGGTCGCGCGCTACGACGGGGCGATCCGGTTCGTGGACTCCGAGCTGGCCCGGCTCGTGGAGCGGCTCGACGAGCTGGATCTCGAGGAGAACACCCTGGTGGTGGTCACCGGGGACCACGGCGAGGAGTTCTACGAGCACGGCATGAAGACCCACCGCCACCAGCTCTTCCTCGAGAGCGTGTCGGTGCCGCTGATCCTGCGCTGGCCCGCCGGACTGCCGAGCGGGAAGGTGGTCGAGGGGAACACGGGGCTGGTCGACGTCGTCCCCACCCTCCTCTCGGCGGCCCGGCTCACCCCCGACGCGCCGACGATGGGCAGGGACCTGATCGCCTTGGCCCACGGCCGGGGGAGCGGGAGCGCGCCGAGCTATCTCTCGGAGCTGATCGCCTTCGACGAGGGCCCCGTGCCGCTGCGCCTCGTCGGCATCGCCTCCGGAGACGAACACCGCATCCTCGAGACCCAGGGTCGCGCGCCCTGGAGCGCGCTCGACTTCGACCTGGCGCGGGATCCCCTGGGTCGCGGCCCGGGAACGACCCTCACAGGGGAGGCGCTGGCTCGAGTGGAGGAGGAGCTGGACCGACTGCGAGGCATCCTGCTCCGGCTGCGGGAGGTCCAGCCGCTGCGGGAGGTGGGGCGCCCCTTGACCCAGCTCGAGCGGGAGGACCTGGCGGCGATGGGCTACGCCGGGGGCGAGGAGACTATCGAGGGGACCGCCGGCGAAGACCGGCTCTCCCTCGACGGCGGGGTCTGGCCCGACGAGTAGGCCGCACCCCTTCCGGCGTCAGCGGGTGCGCACGCGGGCCACCGCCTCGCGCCAGGCGGCGAGGCGCTGCGCCCTCCCGGCGGCGTCGAGGCGGCAGGGGAAGGCGGGGGCCTCCTCCTGCAGGGCGCCCGCCTGGCCCGGATCCTGCCACAGGCCGATCCCCACGCCGGCGAGAGCCGCGGCCCCCCGGCTGGTGGCCTCCACGTCCGCGGGGCGCCGCACGGTGAGCCCCGCCAGGTCCGCCTGGGTGCGCATCAGGAAGTCGTTCGCCGCCGCACCCCCGTCGACGAGGAGCTCGTCGATCGCGAGGCCGGTCTCCTCCCGCAGGACCTCGACCAGCTCGGCGCACTGGAAGGCGATCGACTCGAGGGCCGCTCGGGCCACGTGCCCGCGCCCCACGCCGCGGGTCAGACCCAGGAGCGCCCCCCGCGCGTCCGGATCCCAGTAGGGTGCCCCGAGCCCCGCGAAGGCGGGCACGAGGTAGACCCCGGCGCTGTCCTCGACGGAGGTGGCCAGCTCCTCCGACTGCGCAGCGTCCTCGATCAAGCCCAGCTCGTCGCGCAGCCACTGCAGGATCAGGCCCCCGGAGAAGACGGAGCCCTCGAGGGCGTAGCAGGCGTCGCCGTCGCGCCCCGCGGCCAGGGTGGTCAGGAGCCCCCGCCGCGACTCGACGCGCCGGTCGCCGGTGTTCAGGAGCAGGAAGCACCCCGTCCCGTAGGTGTTCTTCAGGTCCCCCCGCTCCCAGCCCCCCTGTCCGAAGAGGGCCGCCTGCTGATCCCCGGCGATCCCCCGGATCGGCACGCTCCGGCCTCCGGGGAGGTGGGCGGTGCCGAAGTCGGCGCTCGAGGGCAGGACCTCCGGCAGCCAGCCGGGGTCGACGCCGAAGAGCCCGCACAGCTCGGCGCTCCAGGCTCGGGCGTCGAGGTCGAAGAGCAGGGTGCGCGAGGCGTTGGTCGGGTCTGTGGCCAGCCGCTCCCCAGCGGTCAGGTGGTGCACGATCAGGGCGTCCACGGTGCAGAAGCGCACGCGGCCGGCGCGGGCGGCGGCGGCCACCGCGGGGCGCTCGGAGAGCAGCCACTCGATCTTGGTGCCGCTGAAGTAGGGGTCGAGCAGGAGTCCGGTGATCGCCCGCACCCGCTCCTCCAACCCCTCTTCGCGCAGGGCCCTGCAGCGCTCGGCGGTGCGACGGTCCTGCCACACGAGGCCGCTGCCGAGCGTCTGGCCACTCTCCAGGTCGAGGGCGAAGACCGTCTCGCGCTGGTTGGTGATGCCGAGGGCGAGCGGCTCGCTGGCCGAGGACTCCAGCACCTCGGCGATCGTCGCGTCGACCGCCGCGAGGATGTCGGCCGCCTCGTGCTCCACCCATCCGGGGCGGGGGAAGGACTGGGGGAACTCGCGGTTGGCCCGCGCCAGGCGGCGTAGGTTCCCATCCACGAGCAAGGCCGTCACGCCGGTGGTCCCGGCGTCGACGGCCAGCAGTGTCTCGGGCACGGGTTGGAGGCCCTGCTACTTGTAGTCCTGGCAGATCGTGAGCAGGCCCGCGCTCGAGGTGTAGGTGACGTCGGCGCGCACGCCGTCCGCCCGTTGGGTGGTGTGCATCACGACGGGGGCAGTGTCCACGTGGTCGTCGAGCCAGCTGTAGGAGGTGGCGAAGGAGTAGCCCGGGGCGATGTAGATGGCCCGGCTGGAGAGGATGCCGTCCACCTCCGGAATCGCGATCATCCCCTGGCCGGCGAAGCCGGCGGTGATGCCCAGGTCCATGGAGGGGTTCTGGAAGAGGAAGGCCTCGTCCAGGACCAGACAGACCTCGCCGTAGAACTCGAGCCAGACCATGTCGCCGGGCAGATCGATGGGGACGAAGAACCCGTTGCCACTGGCGTCGACGATCGCCTGCTTGATCAGCGCACGCGGACCGGTCAGGTAGAAGTTCTGGGTCCCGTCACCGCCCCCGGCGGAGGGCAGGCTTCCGACCGTCTGGTCGCCTGGGACGGCGTGCGAGGCGGTCATCACTCCCGCCAGCAGGATCACCACGGGCGCAACCAGCCGCTTCCAGAGCGGTGATTGGCGTTTGCTTGTGTCTTTCATCGTCTCACCTCTGCGGGGCCTCATGCCGCGCCCCCGTCGGTGTGCCCGCAAAAGAGCTCCGGACAGCGCTCGAGGAGCGCCTCCGGGAAACCTTCCTGAGAATCGATCACCTCGCGGAGATCAGGAGTGTCCGCGAAGGTCTGGGCCACGACTGCCACGTGACCCGGATGAGCGTCCAGTAGACGCCTGAAGTAGTCGAGTGAGCGCTCCCGGTCACCGAGGTTTGCGTAAGCCACCGCGATGTTGAAGCGGGCCATCCAGAAGTCGTCGTTGGCGTCCGCCAGCCCACTCACGGTGAGCCAGCGCCAGCACACGAGGGCCTTACGGAAGTCCTCTTCCCAGAAGTAGATGCGCCCGAGCTGGTTGGCGGCGTGCCCACGGTTGTCGGCGGAGAGGGCGCTGTCGAAGACGCCGCGGAAGGTCTCCGCGGCCCTCAGGTGCTTGCCCTGCTGCATGTCGAGGAAGCCGAGGTAGATCCTGGACTCCTCGTGTTCGGGATCGGTCTCCAGGGCTTGGAGCAGAAGGCGCCGCCCCTTCTCGGTGGGGTCGCTGATGCGCTCCAGGCGTCCGTTGAGCATGTGCCGCGCCTGCCGCCAGTCGAGACCCGTGCCGGAGTCCTTGCCACCCAGCACCACACCGTCCACGAATCCGCGGCCCGCGTTCTTGGTGTCGTCGACGGCCACCGCGGCCTCGAAGACGCGCTCGCGGAAGGCCTTCGGATCGATGCCGGCCAGCACGTAGGCCTTGCCGAGCTGGTAGAAGATCGTCGCCAGGCGGTGCAGCAGGTCGATGCGAGCAGCCTCGTCCGCGCTCTCATTGGGCAGGGCCCCGGCGATCATTGCGATCCGCGCCTCGAGCCGCTGCGGATCCGCCATGTCCTTGTGCAACCGCACGTAGCGTCGAGCGTCTTCGAAGAAGGCGCGGCACTCGGGGGACTCCTCCATCTGCACCATCACGTTGGCCGCGGCGACCTCGTCCAGCTCGCCGTCGACCAAACAGGACAGGTGCATCTGCAGCTGCTCCTCCGCCGGCCCGAGATCCTCGGCCCAGGCGTGGAAGCCGTCGCCCGCGGGCTCGCCGCCCGGGGAATCGCCATACTGCGGATTCATTCCGGGAAGCTCACTCATGCTTCACCTTCCTTCAGACGTTCCGCCAAGTCCGTCCTCCTATTCGATCCCTCCACCAGGTCTGCGCGATCCCTCCGGGGGCCTCGACTCGCCGCTCGCGAGTTCGCCGGACGGGGATCCCGCGCCGGACGGCAGTCCGGCGTCAAGCCGTCGAAGACGCGCCGCATGGCGCGGTGGATCTTGCGCCGCGCGCGGAAGATCACCATTTTCAGGTTCTCGAGCTTGATGCCCAGATCCTCCGCTGCGGCCCGGTAGCTGGCGCCATCCACTTCGACCAAGTGCAGGGCCCGCCGCTCGCGCTCGGAGAGCATCGAGTAGAAGCGCAGGTAGAGCTGCAGGTAGGTCACGTAGACGCGCGCGCACTCCGAGGTGCTCTCGCGCTCGAGCGCCCCGTGCAAGGGCGTGTGCCCTCCCGCTTCGGGTTGATCGGAGAGATCCTCGAAGGGAATCTCCGAACGCACGCCGCGCCCTTGGCTGCGCAGGTGCTTCAACACCGTGTTGCGCACGATCATCGCCGACCAGACGCGGAAGGCGTTCTCGCGCGAGGAGTCGAAGCGGTGCGGGTAGCGATAAACGTTGAAGAAGACCTCCTGCAAGACGTCCAGGGGATCGGCCTTGCTGGCGTAACGGCGCAGCCGCGATCCCACCTGGGCCACCAGCCGATTGCCGTTGAGCTCGTACAACAGGGCGAAGGAACTCTTGCTGCGCGTGTCGCGGTAGCACTCCATCAGGCGCGTCGAGAGGGCGTCGCGTACCGACTCCACTCCGCGCTCGGAGTCCGCAACGATGCCCTCCATCCTCTCCCGCTCTGCAGCCGCCACCTCCGAGCCCAGCTCTCCGATCCGAACCTGGAGGCGGGTTCGGAAGTCGGGATCGCTGAGCAAGCTTCCGCCGGAGAGGTGGTCGATTGCCTGCATGAACGGTCTTGGGAGGATTGCCTGCTACCCAGGGGGGGCGGTTCGGGGAGGACCCCCGGGGGCGGGGCGCAGGTTGGGGTCGAGGGGAACGGTAGTCCTCGCCCAATTCATCGTAGACCGTGGGTTACCAGAGGTTTCTGTTTAGGATGCACAAGTTATCGTGATCCTTCCCACCTCGGGGTCCGGCGGAGACAAGTGCTTGCCTGACAACGAGTTGTGACGGCGACGATCGGGCGGGGAGAGGGGCGGGCTCCCGGGGGTCCCCGGAGCCTGCCGTCTCAGCCGGAGATGGGGTGAGGATCGAATCGAGAAAGCCGTGCCCGTGGCCGCGGCGGATCCCCAGGATGGGTCCGTGGACAAGGGCGAGCTGATCCTGGAGATGGCGCGGGAGGTGGGCTTCGATCTGGTCGGGATCGCCCCCCTGGCCCCTCCGGCGGCGGCGGAGCACTTCGCCGCCTGGCTCGCCGCCGGCCGCCACGGGGGGATGGCCTGGATGGAGCGGGACCGGGAGCGCACCCTGGATCCGCGGCGGATCCTGCCCGCGGGGCGCTCCATCGTAGCCGTCGGCCTGGCCCATTCCCGCCCGCCGGTGACCCTCCCCGGCGGGGGCAGGATCGCCCGCTACGCCGCCGGGGCGGACTACCACAACCGCGTCCGCCGCCTCCTCAGGCGCCTCGTCCGCCGCTGGGTCGCCGAGGGTCTGGTGCGGGAGAGCCGCCAGATGGTGGATGCGGGCCCCCTGCTCGAGCGCTCCCACGCGGCGCGGGCCGGCCTGGGGACCGAGTCGAAAGCGGCCAACCTGCTCCACCCCACCTTCGGGCCCTGGTTCTTCCTCGGCGAGGTGATCGTCGACCTCGAGCTGGAGCCGTCGGAGGCCGGCGAGCCAGCCTCCTGCGGGAGCTGCCGCGCCTGTCTGGACGTCTGCCCCACGGGGGCCCTGGTGGCCCCGGGGGAGGTGGACGCGCGCCGCTGCGTCAGCTACCTGACGATCGAGCACCGGGGCCCGATCCCCCACGACCACCGGGAGGGGATCGGGGAGTGGGCCTTCGGCTGCGATCGCTGCTCGGAGGTCTGCCCCTGGGGGGAGGACGCCCCCGACCTCTCGGAGCGCTTCGGCATCCACCCGGCCCTGGAAGGGGGAGGCCTGGAGTCCTGGCTCGCGACCCCGGAAGAGCAATTCTCGACCCGCTGGCGGGGCTCCGCCCTCCAGCGACCGCGCCGGGAGGGCCTGGCGCGCAACGCCGCCCTGGTCCTGGGCAACCACCCCCGCGAGGGTGGCCGCGAAGCCCTCCTCGCTGCCCTGGAGGGGGATCCCTCGCCCGTGGTGCGGGAGGCCGCCGCCTGGGCCCTCCACCGCGCCCACGGGGAGGAGCGGGGGGTGCGCGCGGCGCTGGAGCGTTCATCGGATTGGACGTTCCCCGGAAACAGCGTCGATTCCCCACCACATCCGGCCCTATGAGGGGTGTCCGGGCTCCCAAAGATGGGATGTAAATCGTTTTGGGAAAACGATTTATGAGAATCCACGGAACCCGGAACTTGAATGCACTATCCTAATGATGCCAGGATCGGGATCGGCTCCGGGAGACCCGCGGCCGCCGTGCGGTGTTCGGGAATCTCGACCTCCCCGCTTCTTCTCTTGGCGCTCCCCAGCTCCTTTGACCAACCCAACCCCCGCTCCCACGGGGCCTTGCGTCGATCCGCGGCTCCTGGTCCCCCACTTGGCAACCCCGTTGCTACCTGGGCCTCCAGACCGGCGCGACGAGCCGGCCCCGAGGAGAAGCGAGCTAGGACGAAGCTGATGGACGCACTGGACTACTACGGCGACAAGAAGTGGTGCCCGGACTGTGAGGCGTACGTCCACTACCTGATGAGCATCGAGCACTCCTTCTGCGTCCGTTGCGGCGGCGAGGTGCGGCTCTTCTCCAAGGAGGACTGGGAGACCTTCAACGACTCCCTGCAGTCCCGCAAGCCCAAGGGGGGCCGTCCGCGCAAGCGGGCGACGGGGACCGACGACCGGGACCGCGAATCCGCCTAGAACATCCGAGACGTACGAGACGTCGAGACACTCTCCCGAGCTTCTCGCAGGACCCCAGCTCCTTCGCTTCCCTGCTTCGAAGACCCCGATGTGAGCCGAGGCCCGTCGCACCCGCGGCGGGCCTCGGTGCTCGTCAGGAGCCACCTGCGCCCCGTACCCGGAGGGGGGCCCCGGGGCGGGGGCGGCCGGCCCCCCCCCCGCCGCGGCCGGGGGGGCGTCGGGGGGTGTCTGGTGCCCCCTGGGGCCCGTTCCCTGTTGGCCCCCTTTTTCCCCCCCCCCCCCCCCCCCTGGACGCCGCCGATCTGCGCGCCCGCCTGGCCCGGGCCCGCTTGATGCTGGTCTTCACCCCGGCGGCCGCGGGCGGCCGTGATCCACTCGAGCTGCTCGAGCTCCTGGCCGGTGAGGTCGACGTGGTGCAGGTCAGGCCCAAGCCCTTGGGAGCCGAGGCGGGCGGGGTGGCGGCCGCCCGCGAGGTCTACGACCTGGCGCTCGCGAGCCTCTCGCGGCTGGCCGGCCGGGAGGAGGCGCCGATCCTGCTCGTCGACGACCGCGTCGACGTGGCCCGCGCCCTCTGGGGCGAGGGGATCGCGGGGGTCCACCTCGGTCGCGAGGACACGCCCCCCGCGCTGGCCCGCGAGCTCCTGGGGCCGGAGCCCCTGATCGGGCTCTCCGCCGCAGGGATGGGGGACGTGGCCCGCGCCGAGGAGGAGCCGGTGGACTACCTGGGCTTCGGCCCGATCCACGCCACCTCCACCAAGGGCTACTCCCAGGGACTCGGTCCCGAGCTCGCTTGGGTGGCGGACGCCGCCGCCGCCGTGCCCCTCTTCCCGATCGGCGGCATCGATCTCACCAACGTCGACGCCCTGGCGCACGTGGGGCGGGCGGCGGTGGGCCAGGCGCTCCTGGCCGCGGAGGATCCCCTCGCCAGCGCCAGGGACATGCGCGCGCTCCTCGAGGAAGAGCCGCACTGAAGCGCGGCGCCCTCACGGCAGGAGCAGCATGGCGTCCCCGTAGCTGTAGAAGCGGTAGTCGCGCCGCAGGGCCTGCGCGTACAGCTCGAGCACCCGCTCTCGACCGGCGAAGGCGCTGACCAGCATCAGGAGCGTGGACGCGGGCAGGTGGAAGTTCGTCAGCAAGCCGTCGATGACGCGGAAGCGGTAGCCGGGGTGGATGAAGAGGCGCGTGCGTCCCGAGCCCGGGGAGAGCTTCCCCCCGGCGTCGGCGCAGCTCTCCAGCACGCGCACGCTGGTCGTCCCGACGGCGACGACGCGCCCGCCGCGGGCGCGACAGCGGGTGATCGCGCCGGCCGCCTCGGCGTCGAGGCGGTAGCTCTCGGCGTGCATCTCGTGCTCGTCCACCTCCTCCACCGAGACGGGCTGGAAGGTGCCGAGCCCCACGTGCAGGGTGACCGTCGCGCGCTCGATCCCGCGTGCCTCGAGCGCCTCGAGGAGCTCCGCCGTGAAGTGCAGTCCCGCCGTCGGCGCGGCGACCGCCCCCGGCTCGCGGGCGTAGACGGTCTGGTAGCGCCGGCGATCGGTCGGGTCCCTCGGATCCCCCTCCCGATCGCGCCCGATGTAGGGGGGCAGGGGCATGCGTCCCGCCTCCTCGAGGAGCTCGACCACGCTGCGCTCGGGGGCCTCGGGGTCGGCGAACTCCACGATCCAGGTGGGCCCCTCCCCTTCCCGCTCGACCGCGCGGGCGAGGAGGCCGCCGTCGATGGAGAGCTCCTCCCCGGGCCGGAGCTTCTTCGCCGGCCGGACCAGGGCGCGCCACCCACCGCCCGCCACCGGCTCCAGGAAGAGGAGCTCCACCACCCCCCCACTCCCCCGGCGGGCGAAGAGGCGCGCGGGGAGGACACGGGTGTCGTTGAGCACCAAGAGGTCACCCGCCTCGAGCTCGGCGCCCAGCTCGCGCACCCGCCGGTGCCGACTGGAGTCGGCGGATACCCGGTGCACCAGGAGGCGCGCGGCGTCGCGGGGACTGACCGGCTCCTGGGCGATGCGCTCGGAGGGGAGGGTGTAGTGGAAGTCGGAGACCTTCACCGCCCCACTCTCTACCCCCCCGCCGTGGCTGTCCACGTACCCCGGGGTCGGTTTCTGGGCCGTAACCGAATCCTCTCTTCCACCCCGGGAGATCTCTCGATCGGGAGAGGCTGTCCCACTGGGGAGCGGATCGGCCCTTTCGCGGGAGATGTCCCATGCGCCGCTCCAGTGGGCCCTGGAAGCGACCGTTAGCAGTGCATGGCCGCAAGGCCAACCCGATTCCCGACCGCGCCCGGGGGGGCCACGGGAGGGATTCGGGTCTTCCTTGCGGAAGACGACGGGCCGCCGGCGGACACCCTGCCGGCGGCCTTGTCCTATCTCAGCGCCCCCACTCCCTGCGCGCTTCGAGGCAATCGGAGCCGAGGTCCAGGTCTTCCATGCGCGCCACCAGGGTGTCCGGGTCCCAGCCCAGGTAGAGCGCCGCTCGAGTCTTGTTCAGGCGACCCGTTTCGCGCCGGGTGGTCGCCAGGGCGGCCAAGAGGTCGATCGCCCGGGGGTGACGGGAGGGCAGGCGGCGGCGCAGCTCGAGGCCGTAGCCGGCGAGCGCCTCGGCCACCGCCACGGCGTCGGTCTCCTCCCCCGGCCGGGCGAGGGCGAGCTTGTAGAGGGCGTTCTCCAGCTCGGGGAGCTCCCCCGCCCACGGCTGGCGCCACAGGAGGGCGCGCGCGCCATCCTCCAGGATCGGGGGGGTGAGCCCCTCCTCGTCGGCGAAGCGCTCCAGGAGGAAGTCGATCCACCCCGAGAGCTCCTCGCGCCGGTCGGCGAGGGGCGGTACCCCGAGCTGCACCCGATCGAGGCGCCGGGCGAGGTCGGGATCGATGCGCCCCCTCTCGAGCAGCGCGGAGAGGGGCTCGACACTCGTCACCAGGAAGCGCGTCCCCATCTCCCCCGCCAACCGATCGAGGAGCCGCGACCCTCCCCACGCGTCGATCCGCTCGAGCCCGCTCACGACGCAGGTTCCCTCGCCGGGGAACTGCGCCTCGGCGAGGCCCTCGGCGCGGATCTCGGTCAGCGGCCCCTGCGCCAGACGCGACTCGTAGTGCGCCCAGCGCGCCAGGGTGCGCCGCCCCGAACCGCTCGGGCCCGCGAGCACGATCGGGGTCGCGGTGCGGGCGGCCGCCTCCAGCCGCCGAGCGAAGGACGCGAATCCGCCGGCCGTGGCGGAGAAGCGCACCTCGTTGCCGAAGCGCCGCCGGTGCCAGGCGCCGAACGCGGCCAAGCGCAGGGGCAGGGCGCGCTCGGCGAGGGCCGCGGCGAAGCGCTCGGCGTCGCGGGCGCGCAGGTCGCGGCGCCGCTCCGATTCGACCGCGAAGAGCGCCACCACCCGGCCGCACCGGAGGGCGGGCGCCACCAGGCCGCTGCCCGCGCGGGCGGCCAGCGCCAGGTGCGCCTCCCCCTCCTCGAAGCGTGCCACGCCCCCCGCCTCGAGAGCTCGGGCGAGTGCCTGCGCGCCGCCCGGAGGGGTGTCCGCCAATCCGGCCCCCCCGCCGGCGACGGGGACGGGGCGCCGCTCCTCCACCAGGAAGCCCCACCAGCGCCGCGCCTGGGTGCGGGTGCCGAGGCGGGCGACCAGCGCTTCGAACTCGCGTCGCGCCGCGCGGAAGAGCCTCGTCTCGCCAGCCGGTGCCGAGGTGTCGATCTCCACCACCGGCGAGCTCCGCGGCCGCGGGTCGAGCTCCCCGGTGAAGGTGGCGGCGAGCGCCGCCAGTCGCCCCCGGGAGGGGAGGAGGTGGTGCTCGCACTCCACGTGCAGCCACCCGGCCAGTTCGCCGTCGGAGCGCAGCACCGGCGCCAGGGCGAGGGCCTTCGCCTGCGCACCGATCGCGCCGCGCGGAGCCTGGCCGCCGTAGCCTCGACGCACCACCAGGTCGCTCGCGAGCAGGAGCTCGTGCTCCGGTTCGCCGGGCACGCGCCAGGCGCGGTCGCGTCGGGCAGTCCAAGCGCGCAGCCGTCCCTCCAGGGCGGGGGCCAGGTCGTGGTGGACCGGCCGCGCGCGGCCGTCGAAGGAGACCCACACCAGAGCGGAGGCTCCGAGGGCAGCGCGCTCCCGCGGAGGTGAGCCGCCGGGGTCGAGAGCAGCGCAGCGGCCCTCGGGGGGCGGCCCGGCCAGGCGCATCAGGAGCTCGGGGCTCTCGTCGCGCAGCTCGAGCAGGGGTCGGGGGACGCACCCGATCGGGAGGAGCAGGCGCGGGCTCTCCTCGACATCGGCGCTGGAGAGGACCTGGCACCAGGCGCGCAAGGTCGCCGCCCGGCCTGCGGTCGCGTCGGGGTACGCGTCCAGGAGCTCGCTGGCGGCGCGCACCGCCCCGCGGTCGAGGAGCACGGCGGCCGCGTCGGCGAGGAGCGCGGCGACCAGGGCGGGGGCGGCTGCCTCCGAAATGGCGCGTGCGAGGAGGGCGCGCGGCGGCTCCGCGCTCGGCCCCGCGGCGACCAGGGCGAGGCGTTGCTCCCAGAGCTCCAGCTCGTACCCCCCCAAGCCGCACTCCTGCGCCGTCTCCAGGAGCCGCGCGGCGACCGACAGCGCAGCCTCCCCCGGCGCGGGGACCTCCGGCGCCGTCGCCCCTCGAAGTCGCGCGTCCTCGAGCCGCGACCAGGCGCGCTGGTGATCGAGGGCGGGGGCACCGAAGTCGAGGAAGGAGTCCGCGGAGAGGGCCGCGTTCAGGTGGTGGCGCAGGAGGTCGAGGAGCGCTTCGAGGAGCAGCTGGCGGCCCCGCCGTTCGAGCTCCTCCGCCGCGCGGGTCGGATCGACGCGGCTCGTGGGCGAAGCCGCGCCGTGACCGTCGTCGGCGCAGAGCCGCAGGAAGGTGGACCAGGTCTCGGCGACGGTGCGTTCGGCCTCGCTCGCCTCGGGGAGCAGGAGCTCGAGGAGGTCGGGATCGGTGCGGACCATCGAGGGCATCAGCGGGGGAGGGGAGCGGAGAGGATCAGGGCCGCGACGGTCGCGGGGGCTTCCGCGGCGGAGGCGGCGAGGCGCCGCGCCTCCCCGACCGCGCGTCGCTCAAGGGGCGCGGTCGCATCGCGGCCGAGGCGGTCGAGCCAGAAGGGCAACCGGCTGCGGAGGACCTCGGCGAGCTCCGGCGGAGGAGTGGCGTGCGAGAGCCCCCCCGCCGCTCGGCGAACGGCCGCTGGATCGTCGAGGAGCAACGCCAGGGCCAAGGCCAGCGATCCCAATCGCGCGCGGTCCCGCCCGTTCGCATCCTCGCCGAGCAAGAGGACGCGAGTCACGGCCGCCAGCGTGGCTCCCAGGTCCCCGCGCGCCTCCAGGGCGGCGGCGCGGGAGCGTTCGAGGGCGCGCTCCAGCTCGCGCGCCGCGGCGGTGAGCTCGGGATCCAGGTCGCGACGGGCAGCGTGGACCTGCTCCAGCGCCGACTCCGGCTCCCCCCCCGCGAGGTGCGCCCGCGCCAGGGCGAGGTGGCCGGCGGAGCCGCGCTCCAGGGCCAGGCTCGCGGCGGCCAGGGCGGCGGCCCCATCCCCACCCCAGAGACCCGGGTGCCACAGGGAGCCGACGAGGAGGGCCAGCGGCGCGGTCAGCCGGTCGGCCCGGGTCAGGCTGAGCTCTTCCAGCGCGCGCTCGCGCCAGTGGACGTACTCGGTCGGCGCTCCGCCGAGGAGCCAGTGGGCGACCTCGCCCTCCTCCCCCAGCGCCTCCTCCAGCGCGAGGTCGGTCGCTTCCACCAGCAGTCGCGCCTGCTCGCTGCGGTGCACGCGCACGAGTGCCGCGTCCAGGCGATCGTCCCGCCGCAGACCGAGGAGATCGCCCGGCTCGCGTTCGAAGGGATCGAGGGCGCGGGCCGTCGCGCACAGCTCGGACCAGGAGATCCGGCGCTCGACGGGTGCGGCGCCCTCCGTCGGGAGCCCGCCCCTGAGGGCGAGGTCGGTCAGCCAGCTCGTGACGTCCATCGGTTCACCTGATCAGTTGCGTTCGTCCTGCGCGGCGCTCAGCACCGCGTCGAGGGTGGAGCGGGCGCGGCGCGCGTAGGCGCTGGCGGAGACTCCCGCCTCGTGCGCCAGCTCGTCGAGGGACTCGCGGCGCAGGACGAGGCGTAGGAAAGCCTCCCGCTCGGGGTGGGAGCGGCGGCAGAGGGCCACGCAGACAGCGCGCGCGGCTGCGGGGGCGAGGCCGAGGGGACCCGCCAACTCGACCCAGACCCCAGCGGTGGGTGCTCTCGCCCCCTCGCGCGTCTCCCGCTCGAGCTCGGCGAGCACCTCCTCCGCCGCACGGTCGACCCTCTCGGCGAGCCAGGTGGCCAACGCCGGCCGGCCGCCGTAGCGCGCTGCGCCGTGGGCGACCAGGGCCAGGGCCCTGAGATGCACCCGATCGGCGTCGAGGAAGAGGGCCCGCGCTCGGAGCCGCCGCGCGACCACCCGCCGCAGCCCGAGGGGGTCCCCGTCGGCGAGCCGCTCCAGGACCTGCCTGGGACTCGATCCGAAGAGCAGTCGTCGCCACTCCCGGGCCGTTCCCCCACCAGCGCGTCGCGGGGTGGCCGCGGCGAATGCCCCCCGCTCGCGGGGCGGTCCGGGCTCTCGATGGGCGGGATCCAGGGGAGCGTCCTCCTGCGGGAGGAGGGGGGCGCGGCGACGCCGCCTCTCCTCACTGGAGACCAGTGTAGGGGCGTTTCGGAATCACCCCCGCTGCGAGGGATCCGCGCCCGGTCCCGCGCCGTAGCCGTGAGCCCCTCTCCCACAAGGGGTTACGACGAATCGGATTCCCGAGCGACGCGGGTCGACCGGGCTCGGGAGGAGGCGGATTCCCCACTTCCGGGGGCGGTAGGTGGTGGGGAGCCAGGGTGGATCGGCCTCCCGAGCGTCGCGATCGGCAGGGGCTGGTACGCTCGACCTGCCCCTCCCGGTGGCTCTCCCTCCATCGCCCACAGTGATCCAGTGCTGGTGCCAGAAATGGACACTCGGAACCTCGCCGTTCACGCGCTGACCGGAATCCTCGGCACGCTGCTCCTCGCCGCGATCGGTCAACCGCAATCCACGTCGGTCCCCGACAAACAGCTCCTGCCCAAGCCGGGTCCGCCCACCCACCGCCCGGCGCGCGGTCTGCGGCCACCCGGCTCGCCGCGCGCCGCGCCCCCGGGCCCGGTCGAATCGTGCGCCGAATGGGAGACCGCGCGCGGGGTGATGACCCTGTGGGCGAACTTCGACCTGATGGACGAGCTCCAGGCGCGGACGAAGGTCTACGTTCCAGTCGACGACGCCTCGCAGGAGACGTGGTGGAGGAACCAGCTCAACGCCCACGGCATCCCGCTGACGAATTTCGAGTTCCTGTACATCCCGACGGCGACGATCTGGACGCGCGACTACGGCCCCTTCTTCGCGTGGGACGGGAACGGCGAGCTGACGATCGTCGACTACGATTCGTGGGGCTACGGGGGTGACGACGACCTCTTCCCCTCGCGCTTCGCCGCCCGATTCGGCATCGACTACTACGACTCGACCCTGAAGCACGTCGGGGGCAACTGGTACCCGCTCGGCTTGCGCACCGCCTTCTCCAGCACGATGGCGTACTGGGCAAACTGGGAGTACACGCACGCCGAGCTGGACGTCCTGTGGGAGGACTACTACGGCATCCAGGACTACCACACCGCCCCCGTCACGGGCTGGACGATCCAGCACCACGACACCTACGGCAAGCCGGCCAACCCCGAGACGATCCTCGTCGGTCAGTTCCCGGAGGACAGCGAGCACCACCTCTACGGCGAGGGAATGGCGGAGCACTACGCGACGCTCGAGAGCCCCTGGGGGCGGCCGTACCGGGTGCTCAGGATCCCGATGTTCTCCATGGTCCCGGGCAACCCCTGGCTGGCCTTCCGCCCCTACCTGAACGCCCTCGTCTCGAACGGGCAGGTGTACGTGCCGATCACGAACCACCCGGACGATCAGGTCGCGCTGCAGGTCTACGCCGAGGCCTTCCCCGGCTACGAGATCGTCGCGGTGGACCACGGCGGCTGCGGCTGGGGCGACGCCCTGCACTGCCGGACGCGCAACTTCGTCGACGCGGACGCGATCCGCATCGACGCCTACCCGCCGGGCGACACGGAGGAGACGAGCGCGGGCCACCCGGTACGGGCGCGCGTGATCCCTCCCCAGCCCGCGGCGCTGCTCGCCGGGTATCCGGTGATCCGCTGGACCGACACCGGCGGGGCTCCCTTCAACGACGTGGTGATGAGCCCCACCGGCACTGCGGACGAGTATGCGGCCAGCATCCCCGCTCAAGCGCTGGGGACCCGGATCGACTTCTACGTCGAGGCTCGCGACGACGCGGGCCACCTCGCCCAGTACCCCCTGGTCGCGCCGGCCGGGATGCTGTCCTTCGAGGTTCGCCAGGACACCGAGGCTCCGGTGCTCTCGCGCTTCCTCCCCGCGCGCAGTGCGGGTGCCGGGACCTGGCCGCCGACGATTCGCCTGCTCTGCAAGGACGACGTGGCGCAAGCCGAGGTGAGCGTCGAGTGCGAGATCGACGGAGTGCCCCAGCCGCCCGTCCTCCTCTCGCGGGAGCAGGGGTCCTACTGGTACAGCGGAACGCTACCCGGGACGGCGACAGCGGGGAGCGTGGCCACCTACCGGGTGCTGGCGACCGACGGCGCGCTGTCCCCGAACAGCGCCAGCCTGCCCCCGTCCGGGGAGGTGTACTGCCCGGTGGAGGCGCGCGTCGAGATCGGCCTGGTCGAGTTGGGCAGCTGGTCGCGCACGGCCCCCTTCGTCGCCGAGGTGCTCGGCGGACTGGGGATCCCGGTGACCCACTACCGCGCCTGGCCGACCGATTGGAGCGAGCACGACGTGTGGATCCTCGACCTCGGCGTCACCCCCGACAACCACATCCTGACCACGGCCCAGGCCAACGAGCTGGTGGCGGCACTCCAGGCGGGTGGTTCGATCTGGCTCGAGTCGAGTGACGCGTGGTGCTACGACGACTCGGGGCCGATCCTCCGGCCCTGGTTCGGAGTCGCCTACGGCGGCGATGGCGGCAACCTCGAGGACGCGCTCGTCGGCCAGTCGGGGACGGCCGTCGCCGGCCTGACGCTCCCCTACCGCGGCGAGAACGCGTACATGGACGAGCTCGGGGCCAGCGCCGGCGCGCTGGTGTGCTTCCGCTCCGACTCCGACGGCAACGGTCGTGCGGTGACCCATGACGCGGGCAGCTACCGCTCGATCGCCTCCGCCTTCCCCCTCGGCGGTCTCCAGGACCAGGTCTGGCCGGAGACGCGCAAGGAGATCCTCCTGCGCCACCTCGAGTTCCTCGGCGTGGGCGGGGTGGAGCTCTTCGCAGCGGCGGAGGGTGTAGTGGGGACGCGGGTACCGATCAGGATCCACGGCAACGCCGGTGAGGTGTACCGCCTCTTCCGCGCGCCGGGTGAGGGCTACATGTGGACTCCCTACGGTCTGCTGCGCCTCGATCGCCAGGACACGACCCCCCTGGCCGTGGGGACGATCCCGTCCTCGGGGGTCGCCGAAGAGCTGCTCGGGATCCCGCCCAACGCGAGCCTCGTCGGCGAGGAGATCCACCTGCAGGCCCTCGTCGGGACGAGCATGCTCCCGGGGGTCGCGGAGCTCACGAACCGGGAGATCGTGAGGATCGTGGAGTGACCCGCTGGCCTCGGCCCGTCAGAAGGACAGGCTGAGCCCCAGGTACGGCCCGCGGATCGCGACCTCCGCGTCCACTCGGCTGTCACCGTCCTCGTAGGAGGCGTCGATCCCGAAGGAGCGGTAGCCGAGGATCAGCCGGCCGGCGAGGTGGCGCCCGCCGCCGAGCAGGTCGTACTCGCCGTAGACGTCCAGATCGAGGACGTCCAGGTCCCCGTCGTCGACCGAGACCTCGACCGCCCCCAGGGTCGCACCCAGCCCGAGGGGCCCGCCGTTCAGACCGAGCCGTGCGGCGATGACGGGGATCGGGAAGCGCTCGTCGGTGCCGAGGCGGTCCTCGGTCGCCACGTCGACCAACTGCAGGTCGAGGTCCACCAGGGAGAGGCCGAAGCCGAGGCCGAGTTCGAGGGGACCGAGCGGCAGCACGTCCCAGGTGATCACGCCGCTGACCGCCTCCAGGTCGAAGGTGGAGTCCACCAGGAGACCGGCGGCGAAGGTCTGTCCCCCGATCTGGATCTCCCCTTCGGTACGACCGCGCCCGGAGAAGCCCACGTCGAAGTAGCCCGCCGAGACGTGGGTCGGACCCCAGTCGAAGTCGACCCGCGGCAGGACGGCATACTCCTCGTCGCCGAGCCCCAACGCATCGAAGTCGGAGTGGGTCGAGGAGCCGCTCTCCGCCGCTCCGAACTCCCCCTCCAGGGAGAGCCCGGAGAACGCCGGAGTGACGGTCAAGCTGGGCGTGCAGCCGGCGGCCAAGAGGGCCAAGGGCAAGCAGAGTGGGGCGAGAATGCGCATCGGGGATGTGGGGAGACGGGGCCGGAGCGTGCGAGGCAAGGCCTGCTCCCGCAGTCGGCGGAGCGGCCTCGCGCTCTGGAAGGAAACCCCCGGAACCGGCCGCCGCCGGGTGGAGATCGCCGTACAGTGCCCCGCCTTCGCGACCCACTCTGGAACACGACCCGATGCGACTCCCCTCGACCGCGCTCTTGGCCCTGGCCCTCTCCCTGAACGTCCCCACCCTGGCCCAGGATCCGCCGAAGAAGGTCCCGGCCCCGGCGCAGGAGGTCGAGACCCCGCCGATCCCCGCCGACACCGAGATCGTCACGACCGAGTCGGGGCTCAAGTACTCGGTGCTGAAGGAGGGCGACGGGAGCATCCGGCCCGCGATGGGCGACCGGGTGCGCGTGCACTACACCGGCTGGCTGACCGACGGGACGGTCTTCGACTCGTCGCGCCAGCGCGGAGAGCCGACGGAGTTCGCCCTGGGCAGCGTGATCCCCGGGTGGAACGAGGGGTTGAAGCTGATGAGCCCCGGCGCGCGCTACAAGTTCACCATCCCCGCCGACCTGGCGTACGGAGAGAAGGGCAATGCCCCGGTCATCCCCGCCGGAGCGACCCTGATCTTCGACGTCGAGCTGCTCGCAGTGGTGGCCCACAGCATGCCCTTCATCCCCTGGCAGGACGAAGGCGCGAACGCCGTCGAGGACTCCCCGGTCCGTTACCGGGTCCTGAGCGCCGGGAAGGGGGCGGAAGCGGGTGACTTCGACCTGCTCCTGGCCCGCTTCGGCTTCTGGAGCGAGAAGGGCGAGCTGATCTTCAGCGACGTCCTGATGGGGCGCGAGCTGCTCGTCTCGCCGCAGCAGCCCCCGATTCCGTTCCTCGGGAGTCTGCTGCCCGTCCTGAGCGACGGCGCCCACCTGATCGTGAAGCTGCCCAAGGAGGAGCTCCCCCAGTTGGCGCAGTCGCCGACCTACGCGCAGGCGGAGTTCCTCGTGGCCCAGTTCCAGGTCATGGTCACGATGAAGTTCGACAAGCCGGAGTTCACGCTCCCCCCCGACGAGGAGCTGACCACCACCGCCAGCGGGCTGCGCTACAAGATCCTGCGCGAGGGGTGCGCGGGCCGCCCCACCCCGAGGAACCGGGTCGCCGCCCACTACGCCGGCTGGTTGACCGACGGGAAAGGTTTCGACGCCTCCTACGACCGGGGCCAGCCGCTGCAGGGCTCCCTCATGGGCCTGGTCAAGGGGTGGCAGGAGGGGATGTGCCTGATCGGCCGCGGCGGCAAGATCCTGCTCGTCGTCCCCCCCGAGCTGGGGTACGGCGCCCAGGACAAGGGCACGATCCCGCCCAACTCCACCCTGGTCTTCGTGGTCGAGCTGATCGACTTCGGTTGATGGCACGCCGGGAGCCCCACGCCTTCCCCCTCCCCGACCGGCGCGTCTACGACTACTACATCGCCTCCCGCACGAGCGCCGCGCTGGTGGCGGGGGTGCGCCTGGGGCTCTTCGACCTCTTGGACCGCGCCCCGCGCAGCGCCGCGCAGATCGCCGCCGAGCTCGAGGTGAGCGAGCGGGGAGCGCGGGCCCTCCTGGCGGCCGTCGGCGCCATGGGGCTGGTGGAGGAGACGGACGGTCGCTGGACCCTCGCCCCCGACGCCGCCGCCTACGCCGTGCGCGACCGCCCCGGCTCCCTGGCAGGGCTGATCGACCTCGAGGTGGAGAACTTCCTCTCCCCCGCCGCCCTGCTCGAGGCGCTGCGCAGCGGGGGCCCTTCGGTGTACGGAGGGGGCGACCCCTGGGAGCACCACGCCGCCGATCCGCAGCGCGCGCGCGCCTTCACCGCCGCCATGCACAGCGTCAGCGAGCGCCCCGCCGCGGGCCTGGCGGAGGTGGTCGAGCTCAGGGGCGGCGAGCGCCTGCTCGACGTCGGCGGCGGCTCCGGCGCCCTCTCCCTGGCGCTGGCGCGCGCCCACCCGGAGGTGCACTGCAGCGTCTACGACCTGGAGGCGGTGCGTCCCCTGGCCGAGGAGTACATCGCCGCGGCCGGTCTCGGCGAGCGCGTGACGGTGGCCGTGGGGGACATGTTCACCGAGGAGCTGCCCACGGACCACGACGTGGTGCTCCTCTCCCAGATCCTCCACGACTGGGCCCCCGAGCGGGGCGCCGAGCTCTGCGCCAAGGCCTGGCGCGCGCTGCGCCCCGGCGGACGCATCCTGATCCACGAGAAGCTGGTCGACGAAGAGGGCCGGGGCCCCCTGGCCAACGCCCTGGTGCACCTCGACATGCTGGTGTGGACCGAGGGGCAGCAGTACCGCGCCTCGGAGCTGGAAGCGCTGCTCGAGGAGGCGGGCTTCGCCGCCATCGAGACGCGCCCCACCACCGGCTACTGGAGCGTGGTGAGCGGCGAGAAGCCGTGACCGGTCGCGGCGCGCCTCACGCGAGTGGCTCGGCGGCTCAGGGCTCCTCCCGACGCACGATGAGGTCGCGCTTGGGGAAGGGGATCTCGATCCCCTCGGAGCGGAAGCGGGTCAGGATCGCGGTCAGCAGCGCGTCCACCGTGCGCCCGCGCAGGGTGGGATCGCGGACCCAGACCAGCAGCTCGAACTCGAGCGCCGACTCTCCGAAGCGGCGGAAGCGGATGCGCGGAGCGGGGTCTTCGCGCGCGTGGGGCTCGGCGGCGGCCACCTCGGTGAGGATCTTGCGCACCACCTCGACGTCGGAGTCGTAGCCGACCCCCACCCGGACGCGCACGCGCATGGCGCTGTCCCCTCCCCCGCTCTGGTTGACGATCTTGGAGGAGGCGATGACCGAGTTCGGGATGGTGATCTCCACGTCGTCGCGGGTCAGGACGCGCGTCGAGCGCAGGCCGATGTGGGTCACCTCCCCCCGCACCCCGTCGTCGAGCACGATGTAGTCCCCGAGCTGATAGGGCGCGTCCGCCACTATGAACACCCCCGCGAAGAGGTTCGCCAGGGTGTCCTTGGCCGCGAAGCCGAGCGCCACCCCCACGATCCCCGCCGAGGCCAGCCAACCGGTGGCGTCGATGTCCCAGACGACGAGGAAGAGGTAGGTGGCCCCGATCAGCGTCAGGACCGTGGTCAGGTTGGCGAAGAGCGGGTAGGTGCGCGTCTCGATCAGCGGGAAGCGATCCTGACGTTGGCTGGCGTAGCGCAGCAGGATCCCCGCCAGGCGCAGGAGGAGGATCGTCCAGATCACGAGGGCCAGGCTGAGCACCCCGCGCCCGATCCCGAGCGCCGCCTGGTCGTCGGCGGCGTGCAGCCCCGCCAGGAACACGCCCAACAGGACGACCGTCTGCAGCAGGGGACCGCGCACCGCGCGCAGGACGTCCTCGTCCAGGTCGGTGCGCGTGCGGCCCACGAGCACCAAGAGGCCCCGCAACACGAAGGTGTGCAGCAGCAGACCCAGGAGCACGGCGGCACCCAGGATCGCCACGGGGGGGATCCACCCCTCGCCGAGGCTCTCGATCAGGAAACGTCGCAGTTCGCGGAGGGTGGCGGCCATGGGGGGCAGCGTACCGAAGAGGCCGCGAGCGGGGAAACGCGTTGAGCCGCCGCGGCTATCCCCGCGAAGCCCACTCGCAACCGGCGAGGCGGAAGCGCAGCGGCAGGTCCGCGGCCTTGCTGATTCCGACGCGGGGTCCGCGGCAAACCTCGCTGCCGGACCAGCCGGTCTCGGGGGCCAGCAGGCGCAGATCCCCCGCGAGGAGGCTCGCCCCGTCCTGCTCCGGCCGGATCCCGAGGGCCACCACCAGCTTCGCCGGCCCGCTGCAGAGCTCCCGCTCGCGCTCGACCCCGCGCCGGCGGCGCATCAGCTCGAGCCCCTCCAGCGGCTCCAGGGCGCGCACCAGGACCGCCTCCCCCACCCCCTCGGGCCCGGTGACCACGTTGAAGCAGTGGTGCAGGCCGTAGATCGAGTAGACGTAGGCGTGGCCCGCCGCCAGGAACATCGAGGCGTTGCGGCGGGTCGGGCCCCGGTGGCTGTGGGCGGCGGAATCCCCCTGGGCCAGGTAGGCCTCCGTCTCGACGATGCGCCCGGCGGCGATCCCCTGCGCCGTCGAGTGGAGCAGCCGCGCGCCGATCAGGCGCTCGGCCAGCTCGACCGTCCCTCCGCGGAAGAAGGAGGGAGACAGTGCCCGCCTCTCGGCACTCAGGACACCCGCTCCTTCTTGAAGATCAGGAGGTGGGTGAACCCGCGCAGGAAGTAGTTGCCCTCCGCGGCGGCGCGGTGGAAGGCGGGCTTCTCCAGCTTGCGGTTGCCGCGCACCACCGCCACCTGGTCGATCGGGCGGAAGCGGCGCTCGAGCGCGACGGTCAGCCGCGCGCCGATCGGCACGAAGCCCTTCTTGCGCTCGAAGCTGTCGCTGACCAGGAGCGCCAGGTAGCGGCGATCGCGCAGCACGCGCTGCGCCTCCTCGAAGACCTCCTCCATCGCCGCGAAGTAGCTCCCGTCGAAGGCGGAGAGGCGCCCGATGCACGCCTCCGACTCGGAGTAGACGATGTGCGTCGAGTAGGGCGGGTCCATGAAGAGGAAGTCGGCCGAGCCGTCCTCCAGGGGCAGGTGGCGGGCGTCCCCCTCCTCCACGTCCTCCCGCTGCGGGTTCAGGTCGAAGCCGCGCGCGCGGCGCTCCAGGCTGGTGGCGACGTCGAGGGTGGTCCCGCCTCCGCAGAAGGGATCGACCACCAGGTCCCCGGGGCGCGTGTAGCGCTCGAGGAGATTCCAGATCACCCAGGCGGGGGTCGCCCCCGGGTAGCCGGGGATCCCCTTCGCCCCCCCGGGGTACTGGGCGGAGGGGTAGTACCACAGGGTGGTGGTCTGCAGCTTCGGAAGGGGTCGCTTGGGGCGCGGCACGCTTGGGAGTGTAGTGGATCCCACCCCGCGCTCTGCGACGCTACCCTCCCGACATGCCCACGGAGTCCCTGCGCGTGCCCGTCCGCGAGGCGGGAGTCGAAGAGGTCGACGGCGTCGTCGACCTGCCCGCGACCGACGACCCCTCCCGCTGCGTCCTGCTCCTGGGCCACGGCGCGGGAGCGCCCTTCGACAGCCCCTTCATGACCGGGATCGCCGAGAGCCTCGCCGAGCGGGGCCTGGCGGTGATGCGCTTCGGCTACTCCTTCGCCGAACGCGCGCGACGGGAAGGTCGCCGGCGTCCCCCCGACCGCGTCTCCGTCCTGCTGGCGGTCCACCGCGCGGCGCTCGACAGCGCGCGCGAGCGCTTCCCCGGACGCCGCATGCTGCTCGGCGGCAAGTCCCTGGGCGCGCGCATGTCGACCTTCCTGGCGGCGAATGGCGAGGAGGCGGCGGGCTTGGTGCTGCTCGGCTACCCCCTGCACCCGCCGGGGCGGAAGGAGAAGCTGCGCAGCGACCACTTCCCCTCGATTCCCATCGCGGGGCTCTTCCTCTCCGGCACCAGGGACGCCCTCTGCGACCTGGAGCACCTGCGGCGCGAGCTCGACTCCTACGGCGGCTCAGCCACCCTGGAGGAGGTCCCCGACGCCGACCACGGCTTCCAGGTGCCGCGCAGCACCGGGCGCAGCCACGCCCAGGTCATCCAGGGGCTGGCGGCGTCGGTCGACGCCTGGGAGCGGGAGCTAGCGTGAGATCGTGAATCGGGCCCGGCGCGGGTCTACAATCGTCCCCGGATGATCGACGAAGGGGATGAGTCGATGACTTCCGGGAGGTCGACCAAGGCGGTTCGGGATCAATACGAGGCCTACCCGTTCCCCGTGCGCCGGCCGGAGGACGAGGAGCAGCGGCTGATCGCCTCCCCGATCGATCAGCTCGCCCGCATCGACCACTACTGCTTCTCCGGGCGCCGCGACTTCCACCGCCCCCTGCGCGCGCTGATCGCGGGCGGGGGCACCGGGGACGCCCTGATCTACCTGGCGGAGCAGCTGCGGGGCAAGCCGTGCGAGTTCGTCTACCTGGACCTCTGCGCCAACTCGATGGCGATCGCTCGCGAGCGCGCCGAGGTCAGGGGAGTGGAGCGGGTGACCTGGATCGAGGGTTCCCTCGCCGACCTGGACGACCTGGGTCTGGGGGAGTTCGACTACGTCAACTGCGTCGGCGTCCTGCACCACCTGGACAACCCGCGGCGAGCCCTCGACCGACTGGCCGCGTCCCTCGCCCCGGAGGGGGGGCTGGGGATCATGCTCTACGGCCGCTACGGGCGGCGCAGCGTCTACCTCCTGCGGGAGGCGTTGGGGTTCTTGACCGAGGAGGGGGAGGACCTGCCCGCCCGAGTCCAGGTCACTCGCCGAGTGCTGACCGATCTCAGTCACAACCGGGTGGTGGGCTGCACCCCCTCCGCGCGGCACATGCTGGATACGCCCGAGGGGGACGCCTACCTGGTCGACACCTACCTGCACGAGTGCGACCACCCCTACACCGTCCCGGAGATCCATCGACTGCTGGAGTCCTGCGGCCTGCACCTGTCGGGATTCACCAGCTTCTTCGAACTGGAGGGAGCCGTGATGCCCCTCGAGTACGACCCGAGCCTGTACTTCACCGACCCCGACGTCCTCGAGCGCCTCACGCGGCTCTCCCTCCCCGACGCCCAACACCTGGCCGAGATCCTGAACGGCGGGATCAGCATGCACGCCTTCTACGCCACCCGGCGCGCCGGCTCCGCGGCCCAGGTCAGCGACCTCGACAACGCCCCCTACTTCCCCACCAGCTACGCCGCCGAGGCCGCGCGCTCGATCCTCGAGCAAGGGCTCGAGCGGGTCGAGGTGCGCCTGCGGGGCGGGCTGAAGCGCAGCTTCGAGCTCAGTCCCTTGCCGCGCGCGATCCTGGGCCTGATCGACGGCCGCACGTCGATCGGCGAGATGACCAAGATCGCCAGCGCGGGCACCTCGGAGCTCTCCCTGGAGAGGTGCGTCCAGGAAGTGCTGGCCTTCCTCGACCTGATGGTGGGACTGGGGCTGGTGCTCCTGCGCAACGCCGCCCGTGATCCCCTGCCGCTACTCCCCAGCCAGAGGAGCTGGACGGGGTCGCTCGATCTGACCTGAGCTCGGCCGACGGATCGGCCCATCCAGGGCATACTGGGGATTCCACACAGGAGGAACCGCCAGCATGCAACTCCACAGACTCGCATCCTCCCTCGCCGCGCTCGTTCTGGCCACTTCTCCCGCCCTGGCGGGAGACTTCTGGGTGGTGGACGTCACCGGCGGTGGCGACTTCACCCAACTGCAGGCCGCCATCGATCACGCCGCCGACGGGGACACGGTCCTCATCCGTGGCTACTACAACGTGTTCGAGTCGGTGGGCATTCAGAACAAGGGCATCAGCCTGGTCCAGGAGCCCCCCACCACGACCTCCGCGTTGAACCGCATCTGGGTCTACGATCTCGCCGCGCAGAAGCAGTTCTACGCGGCCGGAATCGACGCCGCCCTCATCCTCTACGACAACGCGGGGCACATCGTGCTGGAGAGCTGCAGGCTGCACCCCTCGTACGACGATCCCTCCGTGCGCAACTGCGCGGACGTCGTCTACTACGACTGCAGCTTGCACGGCCGCTACGGGGGGGACGACTGCAATCCCTACGACTACCTCGACGGTGGGCCCAGCCTGAAGGTGAGCCAGGGATCGAAGGTCGCGCTGTACCACTGCACCTTGGAGGGAGGCGACGGCGGCACCGACCACTGCGGCATGGGCATGGACGGCTGCGGAGGCTCGGGGATCGTGGTGCGGGACGAGTCCGCAGTCTTCGAGGCGGGCTGCACCTTCTCCCAGGGCTCACCCGAGTGCTGGTTCTTCCCCGACGTGGACGTGGAAGCGGGATCGACCCTGACCTCGAGCCTCGCCCCCGCGAGCCTCTTCATCGGACCCACCCTCGCCCAGGAGGGCAGCACCGTCACCCTGCGCGTGGCGGGGCCCCCCGGGGAGCACGTCTGGCTCCTGACCTCGACCCAGGGGACGCGCCGCTTCATCTCGCCGGAGGTCGGGATCCTCCACCAGGACTCCGGCCCGCCCCTCTTCCTGGGGACGATCCCGGCCAGCGGGCTCCTCTCCGCCAACTACACCCTGCCGCTCCTGCCCCCGGGGAGCGCGGCGGAACGGTTCTGGTGCCAGGCCCTGCTCAGCACGCCGGCGGCGCCGAGCGCACCTCCTGCGGTGGGCGCGGAGCGCCTCTACCTCTCCAACGCCAAGGGCTGGGTGATCCAGCGCTAGGAACCTGCGAGCCACTCCTCCCAGGCGTCGAAGGCGTAGTCGCGCCCGATGAAGTCGCGCACCATCTCGGCGGCGTCCTGCGCGCCGCCGGGCGCCAGCACCTGCTCGCGGAAGGAACGCGCGCTGGCGCCGTCCAGTAGGTCGCCCGCGAAGGCGCCGAAAAGGTCCTTGGCGATCACCAGCGACCACATGTAGGTGAAGTAGGTCGCCGAATAGCCGTTCAGGTGCCCGAAGCCCGCCTGGAAGTGGGTGTCCTCGAGCTGGCGGAAGGGGGTCACGCGCGCCTGGATCTCGGCCACCGCCGCGGTGGTGTCGAGGCCGGCGGGGTCGCGGTCGTGGAAGTCGAGGCTGATCCGGGCCAGGGCCATCTGGCGCAGGACCCCGAGCGCCTTGCCGTACTCCTCGGCGTCGCGCAGGGCGCGCACCAGCTCGGCGGGGAGCGGCTCGCCGCTCTGGTGGTGGGTGGCGAATTGGCCCAGGACCCGGGCGTCCCAGGCCCACTCCTCGTAGATCTGGCTCGGCACCTCGATGAAGTCCCGCTCGCACTCGATCCCGGAGAAGTGGTGCAGGCGCTGCCCCCCGCCCAGGAGCCCGTGCAAGAGGTGGCCGAACTCGTGGAAGAAGGTGGTCACCTGGGCGTGCATCATCAGGCCCGCGTCGCCGCCCTCGGGGCGCGGGAAGTTGCACACCAGCGCCGCCTCCGGTAGCTCCCCGCTCGCGCCTCCGGCGTGGATCTGGAACATCGCCGCGTGCTTGTACTTGCCGTCGCGGGGGAACATGTCCAGGTGGAAGCGGCCGACCGACCGCCCGCCCTCGAAGACGTCGAAGCTCTCCACGTCGGGGTGCCAGTTCCAGGCGTCCGACGCGGGGCGGAACTCGAGCCCGAAGAGCTCGGCGCTCAGGGACAGGAGGCCCCGCTTGACCTTGTCGTAGGCCAGGTAGGGGCGCAGGCTGCGCGAGTCGAAGCCGAAGCGGCTCTCCTTCACCCGCTCGATCAGGTACAGCCGCTCCGAGTCGAGCAGCTCGCTCGCCTCCGGCTCGGCCTTGCGCCGCTCCTCCATCAGCTCGACGTACTCCTCGGCGCCCTTGGGGCTGGCGAGCTCGATCACCCGCTCGATGAAGGCGCGCGCCTCCGAGGCGCTGGTGGCCATCATCACTTCGGTGACGTACTCGGCCCAGCTCGGATAGCCGAGCAGCGTCGCCAGCTCGTGGCGCAGGGCGAGCATGCGCTCGAGCAGCTCCACGTTCTCTGGCCAGGCGCGGTTGTGGAGCTCGCCCAGGAGCTCCGCGCGCAGGTCGTCGCGCTGGGCGTAGCGCATGAAGGGCAGGCAGTCCTGGGGATCGGTGCTGATCGCCACCGACCCGTCTGCGGCTTCCGGGTGGGCGTCGAGGTAGTCCTGGGGGAGGCCCGCGAGCCCCGCGTGACCGTCGGTGACCGTGATCGTGCGCCCGCCCTGGACGATGTTGCGATCGAAGGCCTGCCCCACCTCCACCAGCTCCTCGCGCAGGGCTCGGATGCGCTCGCGAACCTCTTCGTCGCGGTCCACTCCGCTGCGCCGGAAGTCGCGCAGGGAGTGCTCCAGAAGGCGCGCCGCCAGGGGATCGTCGAGCGCGCCGCCGTCCAAGGCCACCAGGCGCTCGTAGAGCGCCCGGTCGAGGGAGAGGTCGGTCCGCAAGGCGATCAGCTCCTGCTCCAGCGCCTCGGCGGCGTCGCGCAGCTCCTCGTCGGGGTGCACCGACGTGAAGAGGTTCACCCAGCCGTGGACCGGGTCGAGGGCGGCGCGGATCCCGTCGTAGGCCTCCAGGAGCTGCACGGGGTCGCTGCCGGGATCGAGGTCCAGGAACGCCTGGCGTCGCTCGCGCGCCCTCTCGATCTGGGTGCGGACGTCCGCCGCCAGGGATTCGGGAGTCGGTGCGCGCATCGCTGAGATCGGCCGTTCAGGCCAGGTGGCGCGCCGCGTATTCGATGAGGCGCGCGTACTGCCGGTGGAAGTCGTGCCCGCCACCCGCCAGCGGCGCCTTGAAGTAGCAGGCGCTCTGCTCCATCACCCCCGCCTCGCCGCGCTCGTGGGCGAAGACCGCCAAGCGCGCCAGATCGAGCACCAGGGGCGCCGCCAGCGCCGAGTCGCTCCCCGCCCAGGTGAACTGCATGCTCATGCGCGCCCCGAGGAAGCCCTCGAAGTGCACGAAGTCCCAGGCGGTCTTCCAGTCGGCGAGCGAGGGCACGAAGTCGATCCCGACCTTGGTGTGCAGCTCCGGTCCCGAGCCGAGGATGTCGCGCAGGGCGCCATCCTTGTTGACGAGCTTGGCCTGACGGTGGACGGGATCCTCGAGCACCGCCCCGTCCCGGTTGCCGAGCATGTTGTAGCCCTGCCAGGCGAGCACGCGCAGCGCGCGCGCGCGGAACATCGGCGCGAGCACCGTCTTGACCAGCGTCTCCCCCGTCTTGCCGTCGTTGCCGCAGTGGGGCACCCCGCGCGCCAGCGCGAGCTCGGTCAGGGCCGGCGGGCTCGAGCCCAGGTTGGGGGTGAAGTTGACGAAGGGGCGGCCGGAGCTGAGCGCCGCGTAAGCGTAGACGAGGGAGGCGGGCTGGGTCCGGCCCTCGTCGAGAGCGCCATCGAGGGTCGCGAGCTCCCCCCACTCCGCCTGCGGATCGCGCACCGCCTCGGTCGAGGTGAGCAGCACCACCACCGTGCGCCCCAGGCCGTGCTCCTCCTCGAACGCCTCCCAGTCGGCGATCAGTCGCGCGATCTGCTCGCGCGGGTGGGCGGCTCCGAGCTCGGCGCTCTCCGGATCGAGGTCCGCCAGCCCCACGTCGGGTCCGTCGAGGGGCCCGGGTCGGATCCACGCCTCGTAGGCGGCCGCGTCGGGGGCCGCGCCGGTCACCAGGTCCGCGCCGAGGATGCCGCTCTCCACCAGCTCGCCGGCGGAGCGCGACAGGTCGCGGGCGCACACGTCGTGCCCGCCGAGCACCAGCTCGTCGAGGGGCACCAGGGGGAGATCCCTCAGGGGCTCGGCCTCGGTGGCGAGCCCGATCGGCTCCAGGTCGCCGCGACGCAGCCCCGCCAGGCCGTAGGCCACGCAGGTGGCGATGGCGCCACGCGCCCCCACCAGCCACAGGCCGGTGCGCGTCGGTCGTTCGTCTCGGTTCACTCGGAGGAGTCGCCGGGGTCCTGAGAGGCACGCACGCGGGCCGCCCGGCGGGCTTCGACCCAGCGCTCCACCACACCCGCATGGCGCGAGGGCCACCACGGGCCGAGGGCGATGCCGCCAGCGGGGCCGTGCCCGCCGGCGGGCGGGTCGGGGGAGTCGGCGGTCGCCGGCTCTCCGTCGCTGCCCTGGAGGGCGGATATTGTGCCGTCCTCCCCGGCGTTCGCCAGGGCGGCCTCGGAGGGCGTGGCTCCCGGGGCTCCCTCCCCCTGGCTGTCTTCGGATTGGGCCAGGGCGGACTCCGCAGCATGGCGACCCCTGCTCCCCTCCTCCGCCTCGCAGGCCAAGCGGGCCGCATCGGCGAAGGTCCCGGCCCGTTCCAGCCCGGCGCGGGCCGCGAGCGAGCCGTCCTCCGACTGCTCCAGCGCCTCCAGATCCTGGAGCAGCTCGCGCACCTGCCGGGTGAGCTCGACCCGCCGTTCCTCGTCCTCCAGGCCCAGGGCGCAATCCCGGGCCAAGCGGCGCGCCCGCCGCGCCAGGTCGCCGAGATCGTCCACCGCCTGGACCGAGACGCGGCCGGCGGCGAGCTCCTCCAGGGAGGCCTCCTCCGCCTCCTCCAGCGCCGCGGCCACCCCGCGCACCACTCCCCCGAGGGCGGCGATCGGATCGCGCGGCTCGGGCCGGGTTTCGAGGGCCACGGCGAGGGCCGCCGCCCCGACGAGGGGACAGGCGATCAGCGCCATCGAGTTGGGCAGCGCCAGGCGCACGACCCGGTTGGCGGTCAGACGCCGCCGCAGCTCGCGGCCGAGGAGGATCCCCAGCCCGCCGCCGCGACCCCGCTCCTCCACCTCCCAGGCGGTGACCAGCGCGCCGCCGAGTCCCGAGCGCTCGTCGATCAGGCGCGCGACCTTCCCCACCCCGGGCTTGAGCTCGATCAACCAGGCCGCCCCCATCGCCAGCGCGGCGAGCAGCGCCGCCAACCAAGGGGCGGAGGCTTCGAGGGAGGCTCCGGAGAGCACCGCGCAGGCGAGGGTGACGAGGCCCATGCCACTCCCCACCAGGAGCGCCTCGACGATGCGCACCATCCCCACCACGTGCCAGGCGCGCCGCACCAGGGGGCGCACGCCGTCGCTCGGGGCCTCGTTCAGCGCTCCCCTCCCTGCACCGAGGGCACGATCGCCGCCAGGGCGTCGGGCAGGGTCGCCAGCCGCTCGCGGGAGAAGAGGAGCGTCACCCGCGATCCGCGGGGAGGCAGGAGCCAGGCGTTGGGGAGCCAGCTGGATTGGCTCAGGCACTCCTCGAGGGCGCCGGTGATCAGGGTGTTGCCCTGGCTGAAGAAGGAGATGTTCACCAGGTTCCCTTCGAGGCCGGCGGCGAAGGCCTCCTCCCCACTCCGGCGCTGGACGATGCGCGAGCCGAGGTAGACCCAGCGGTGGCGGCGCATGGTGCGCTGCCGGGAGAGGTCCCGCACCAGGTCCTCGCAGGGGTAGAAGTAGAGCTCGTCCCCTTCGCGCCACGCCGCGTAGAGGTGGAAGCCGTCCCCCTCGGGGGGCAGGACGTCGTAGGGGCTCACCCCCTGGCGCACCTCCTCCTTCACCGGGGGCGGGTCCTTCTCGATCCAGCGGGCGTTGGTCCCCGGCTCGACCCCCAGGGCGAGCAGGGCCGCGTTCAGGCTCTGGGCGAAGATCGTCGCGCGCTCCAGGTCCCGGCTCTCCAGATCCGCCAGGAAGAGGGTCTCGTGGGCGGCGCCGTGGGGCAGGACGAGCAGGTACTCGAGCAGGTCGTCGCGCACCTCGATCGCCACCGGGATCGCGCACACGCCGATCGCGAGGTCGAGGGTGATCCCCTGGGCCGCCAGAGCCTCGGTCAGGGCGTCGGTGCCCTGGGGGTCCTGGGGCGGGGGAGCGGGGGCCGCGAAGGTCAGGGCCAGGAGCGCGCAGAGGAGGGTCTTCATGGCAAACGTACCGAACGCCTAGGTCCCATCGAGGTTCAATCCAAGCCCCGCCACCGTCAGCGCAAGCTGTCGACGTCCACCCCGATCCGCTCCAGGGTGGGCGCCACGAGCTGCGCCACCCCCTCGGCGTAGCGACGGATCTCGAACTGGGCGTCGCGCTTCAGGCGTTGGTCGAGGAAGTGCAGGATCCCCTGCAACGAGACGGTCCAGTAGGCCTGGGAGTACACGTTCTGGGGCAGGCAGCAGCGCGCGATCTCCTTCGCCACTCCGCGGCCGATGCGTTCCTCGTAGCGGCGGAAGGAAGCCCGGCACTCCTCGATCATCGCCGCCCGCTCCCCCTCGTGGTCGAAGTCGGCGTCCAGGTCCTGCGAGGCCTGGTGGCTGCCGTGGGGCGGGTTGGTGCGCATCACGCGCGGGACGTAGAACTCCGGCGTCCACTGCACGTAGCGGCCGGAGACCTCGTTCCAGGAGCAGCCCTTGTCGGTGTCGAACATCACCTCGAAGACCTCGAGGGACACCTCTTCGCCGTCCACCTCGTAGGTGCGCCAGCCGCTGCCCACCTGGTACTTGAAGGCCTGGCGGAAGACGAAGAGGGGCGCCTTCCAGTGGAAGGTGAAGTAGCTGTGGCGGAAGGGGGAGGTGTGCCCCTCCTCCCACAGGTAGCTGGTGAGCTCCAGGTCGCGGTCGTCGAAGACCTGCTTGCGCTTCTCGTAGGAGATGCGGGCGGCGTTGACCACCTTGAGGGGCGCGTCCTGCTCCATCCGGTCGACCAGGGCGATGAAGCCGATCGAGTCGTCGAGGGTCTCGATGGCGCCGTCGGGGATGGGGGTGGCTCGCATGCTCATCGAAGCGATCTTAGCCCGGTCCCCTCGCCAACGCCGGCCCGAATCACCCCAGGTCGTTCCCAGCGAACGAGTTCCGACCGATCCGTCCTCGACGACCTGCAGAGAGGTCGCTTGCGGATGATCGGCCGCAACTCGTCCACTGGGAACCACCTGGAGCGATTCTGGCTCGACGCTGGTGAGGGGACCGGGCTCAGCGCTCCGAGAGCGCCGCCGAGAGCTCCTCCTGGGCCCGCCGCGCACGTTGCGAGGCTCCCATCCTGGAAGCGGCCTGGTTCGCGCATTCGAGCGCCCGCTCCCGATCCCCCCGCGCCAGGGCCGCCTGCGCCCGCGCCTGCCAGCGCGCCGCGTCCAGGTTCGCCACCGGATCGACCCCCAGTCGCCGGTCGAAGACCCCCAGGGCGTTCTCCAGGGTCGCCGAGCGCCGCGTGGAGAGCCGCATCCGCGCCCAGAGTCGCCCGCTGCAGTACGCCAGCGCCGTCCCGTCCCCCTCCTCGGCGGCGAGCTGCAGCCGCGCCAGCTCGAGCCGGCAGCGGATCCGATCCAGATCCTCCGCGGGGGCTTCCCCCTCGATCGCCGCCTGGGCCGCATCCGCCAGCCGCAGGGCCAGGGCGCGATCCCCGCCTTCACGAGCCGCGACCGTGAGGACGCCGAGGAGCCGGCCGTCGAGGCGCCACCACGGCCCCGCCGCCGCGAGCAGCTCGTCGAGCCCCCCGCGCTGCGCCAGCGCCTGGGCGATCCCGATCTCGTGGCGCCAGCGGAAGCCGGTCGCCGCCGAGCGGCCTCCACGGAAGCGCACGCGCAGATCCCCCGCCGCCAGCGCCAAGGCCGATTCGAGGACGCTCGCCAGCTCCCCCGCGGTGAGCTCCGCGGAGCGCGCCAGGGCGAGGAGGAGCTCCCCGGCGCGCGTCGAGGCGGACCGCCGGCGTGCCTCCTCCAACGCGGACCGCAGGGCGAGCTCGCCCCGCGGCGTCCCCAGGGACCCCAAGCCCTGGGCGACGGCGAAGAGGACCTCGGGATTGCTGGCGAGCGGCAGGAGGCCGGCGAGGTCGCCGTCGCGCCCGAGGGCGACGAGGGCGTCCACCGCCGCCACCCGTCGTTCCAGATCGTCGTCGTCGTCGGCGGCGACGGCGACCAGGAAGGAGCTCGCGCGGGGAGCCAGGGGCGATCCCCGCAGGCGACCGACGGCCGCCAGCATGCGCACCCCGAGCTCGCTGTCGGAGCGGGAGTAGCCCTCGACCAGGGCAGTGAGGGCTCCCGGTTGGGCTTCCTCGAGCTCGTCGTCCCCCGCCAGTTGGATCGCGGCCTCGGTCCGCGCACGGGCCTGGACCTCGCGCCCCAGGAAGGCGGCCAGCCGCTCGCGCCCCGCTCGACTGCGACCGAGCAGGACGCAGCAGGTCTTGGTGAGCTCGGGATGGTGCTCCTCCCCCTGCGCCAGGAACGGGGGCGCCGCCAGGGCCCGGCGCAGGGCCTCTTCGAGCGCCTCCAGCGCTCCGTCGCCGAGGGCCAGGACGATCGCCTTGGCGCGCCCCTCGTGGCGGCGGTAGGACTCGAGGTCCGAGGCGTCCTCGAGCCCCCCCAGCGCCTCGCCGAGCCAGCCCGCGAGGAGCGCCGCCACCTGCGAGTCCCGGCGCAGGGCCCCCACCAGCTCGAGCACCGGTTGGGTGCGCCCCGACGGCTCTGCGCAGAGGGCCAGCAGGTCGGCGCGGAAGGGACCGAGCGCCTGCCCGCGGGGGAGGAGGCGCAGGTACTCGGCGCGCTCCTCCGCTGCGTAGCCGCGCCAGGCCCGGTGCAGCGCCTCCAGTCGATCCCCGATCCCCTCCTCGGCGGCCAGCCACTGGAAGGCCCGGCGTCTGAGTCTCGGATCGGAGTCGGTGAGCAGGGGCAGCAGGAGCGCGTCGCCGGACCGGTCTCCCGAACGTGGCAGGGAGTGCGCCACCACGCTCGCCACCTGTCGCCTGAGCTCCTGGGACTCCTCCGCCGAGAGCCACGGGCCCAGGGTCCCGGGATCCAGGTCCCCCACCTCCGGGGCGATCTCCTCCCACACCGCCAGGGCCAGAGGGGCATCCAGGTCGCGCGCGAGCTCCACCGCCACGGAGGCGGGGAGGGCCGCGGTCGCGCACTCGATCAGGAAGAGGGCCTCCTCGTCGGCCTCGTCGCGCTCGGCGGCGGCGAGCAAGAGGAGCCGGCCCAAGGCCTCGTCCCCCTCCCGGGCGGCGTCGAGGAGAGATGTGCGACGCAGGCTCTTGATCCAGTGGTCGCCGTCCGCTCCGGCGTCGCCCGGGGGAGCGACCCACCCGGCCGCCGCGCCGGCGCGGTCGCAGCGTGGCGCACCCGCTGCCCCGTCGAGCTCGCCGTGCAGCGCCAGGAGCTCGATCGTCGTGACGTCGTGGGGCGCGCCCGGAGCGCCGCGATCGACCAGCGCGCGCAGGGCGTCGACGAGATCCGCGGAGACGGGGGCCCGCTCGAGGAGGGGCAGGGCGCGCAGCAGGAGCAGCCCGTCGAGCCTGCCCTCGGCATCCCGCAGGAGGGCGAGCTGCTCGCGCCAGGCGTCGGGCCCCCGGGTCAGGATCCCCGCGCGGGCGAGCTGCGCGTCGCGGCCGTCACCCGTGGCGATCGTGGCGAGCAGGGCGCGCGCCGTCGGGTCGCTCTCGCTGGCCACGGCGAGATCCTGGGCGAGATTCGCGGCGAGGGCGAAGCGCACCGGCTCGAAGGGATCCCGCGCCAGGGGCGCCGCCGCCGCGGGCGCGGGGAGGCCGGCGCGGGTGAAGACCGCCAGCGCGGCGGCGCGGACGTTGGGGTGGGGATCGGCGAGGGCCGCCTCGATCGCCCCCCCGAGTTGGTCGATGGCGAAGGCAGCGCCGCGATGCGTGCGCTCCAGGGCGTCGAGGGCCAGGTGGCGCTCGGTCCAGGCCTCGCTCGCCAACGCCGCCTCGATCTCCGGGCGGCACTGCGGCGCGTGCAGGGCCCAGCGCCGGGCGGTCCACTCCCGCTCGACCACGTCGGTCGCACCGGTTCGGGTCGGACCGCCGGCGAGCAGCAGCGCCAGGGCGCAGGCGAGAGCCGCGCTCACCCCGCCCCCGCCCGGATCTGGGCGGCGCCGAGGTAGGCGATGAGGTCGGAGGCCACCACCGCCCGCTCTCCCAGGTCCGCCGCGGCCAGGTCCCCCGCCAGACCGTGGACGTGCACCGCCGCGCAGAGCGCGTCGAAGGGATCGCCGCCCCAATGCACCGCTCCCGCCAGGTAGGCGCCCGCCAACCCGGCGAGCACGTCCCCCGACCCGGCGGTCGCCATCCCGGCGTTGCCGGTGGAGGCGATCCAGGCGCGTTCGCCGTCGCAGACGATGCTCCGGTGCCCTTTGAGGACGCACACGGCGCGGGTCACCTCGGCGAGCTCCTGCGCGGCGGCCAGGCGGCCGGTGGGATCGGTCGGAATGGGGCGATCGAGCAGGCGCGCCGCCTCCCCCGGATGGGGGGTCAGGACGACCGGACCCGGGTGGGCGCGCGTCAGGTCGGCGCTGCCGACGAGCACGTTGAGGGCGTCGGCGTCGAGGAGCAGGGGCCCCTCGAAGTCGGACTCGATGAGCCGGTGCACCAGCTCCCGCGTCGCTCCCTCCTGACCGAGCCCGGGCCCCGCCAAACGCGCGTCGTGGAGGTGGGCCGCGATCTCCTTCAGGAGCCCGCCGGCGTGCAGGTCGCGGGTTTGGATGAGGTCCCAAGCGTGGGTGAGGTCGAGGTAGACCGCCTCCGGGGCGGCGGGGGCGACACAGGGCACCAGCTCCTCGCGCAGGATCCCCAGGGTCACCAGCCCCGCCCCGCCGCGGGCGGCGGCGCGCACGACGAGCTGGGCCGCCCCGGGGTAAGCGGGGCTGCCCGCCAGGCAGAGCAGGCGCCCGGCGGACCCCTTGTGAGCGTTCGCCGGCAGGGCAGGTGGCATCGGCGGCGTCGGGCGGTCGGCTGAGGAGCTCATCGCAAGTGTGCTGGATCATCCTACTGAAAGGAGCCAGGTGAAAGCGTGGACGCCAGCGCCCATACTCGCCGGCCCCCCCTGGAGGCGAGTCGAGCGATGACGCAGGAACGGATGATCGAAGTGCGACTGGCGCGCGTGGTGGTGCGCGAGGGGGGAGAACAGCAGTCGATCGCCCTCCAGGAGCGCGGCGGAGAGCGCAGCTTCCCGATCATCATCGGCACCCAGGAGGCGCGCGAGATCCGCCGGGTCGTCACCGGCGAGGCGACGCCGCGACCCTTCACCCATCAGCTCACCCACGCGGTGATCGAGGGGATGGGGGGCCAGCTCCTGCGCGTGGACGTGGTCGACCTCCGCGACAACACCTTCTTCGCCGAGCTGATCGTGGGCACCCCCGACGGCGAGGAGGTCGCCATCGACGCGCGCCCCAGCGACGCCCTGGCCCTGGGGCTGCGGGCGGGGTGCCCGCTGCGCGTGGCGGAGTCGGTGCTCGAGCAGGCGCGCACCGACTCTAGCGGTCCCGATCCTCAGCCCTGAGGCCCTCGTCGAGGACCTCCTCCAGCTCGTTCGCGATCGTGGTGGGCGTGGCCTCCTCCCCATTCCCGCCGGGCGATTCCACGGCCCGCAGGCCGAGGAGGACGAGAGCCAGGAGGGAGAGGACCAGGACGAGGCAGCCCACGCCTCCCTCGAGGAGGACTTTGCGGCAGCCTTGGTTGTCGTGGAGCACTTGGCACCTCCGTGGCGGGGGCCTGTACGCACGGCCGGGCGGGGGATTCGAAGGGTCGGGCTGATAGCATCGCAGCCCCCCTCCATGCCGCTCGTCGACCTGTCCCACCCCATCGAGCACGGCATGACCACCTACCCCGGTCTGCCGGGGCCGCGCATCGGCGACTTCCTCAGCCGCGAGGATTCCCGCCCCCACTACGCCGGCGACACCACCTTCCAGATCGGTCGCATCGATCTGGTGGCGAGCACCGGCACCTACGTGGACGCGCCCTTCCACCGCTACGCCGACGGGGCCGACCTGGCGCGACTGCCCCTGGAGAGCCTGGCGGATCTGCCCGCGCGGGTCGTGGAGGCGCGCGACGGGGAGCGCGCCCTCGGCCCCGAGCGCTTCGAGGGGTTCGAGCTCACCGGTCTCGCCGTGCTGGTGCGCAGCGGTTGGTCACGCCACTGGCGCACGCCGGCCTACGAGCGGAGGCACCCCTTCCTGACCGCCGGCGCCGCCGAGCTCCTGCGCGACCGCGGCGCGGCCTGCGTGGGGATCGACTCCTTGAACATCGACGACACCGAGGACCCGCGGCGGCCGGTGCACTCGATCCTGCTCGCCGCGGGGATCCCGATCGCGGAGCACCTGACCGGCCTGGAGGCCCTCCCCGACGAGGGCTTCCGCTTCCACGCCGTGCCGATCCCGGTGCGCGGGATGGGGTCCTTTCCGGTGCGGGCGTACGCGGTGGTGCCTTAGCGCCGCTCAGCGATAGACGAACTGGGCGGTGGCGCGACAGGCGACGCTCGTCCGCAAGCGGATCCAGTGGGCGGAGAAGGCGTCGGGGAATTCGTGGTGGACGTAGGCTCCGGGAGCCAGGTCCAGTACGTCGTAGGTCACCCAGGTTCCGTCGCCCAGGAAGTCGACCTCCAAGGTGACGGCCACCGGCCGTTCCGCCTCCACGTGCAGGTGCAGCACCTTCTGGTCGAACCCCGTCATCAGGAAGGGATCGCTCGTCTCGCCCGCCTCGACGTCGGTGTGCCGCCAGACCGCTCCCCAGCCCGCGGGCTCGCCCCAGCTCCACAGGTCGTCGACGTCCCCGAACCACAGCCCCGACTGCGGCTGCCCGACCGCGTTGTCGGTCTGGTCGCCCGCGAGGACGAGCAGCCCCCTCCAGAACAGGAAGTCGGGCACGATGCGCAGGTGGGAGCAGATCGGGCGGATCCCCCACACCTCCCCGCCGTACACCAGCGCGGGCAGCTCGTAGAAGATCCCGAAGGCGTCCATCAGGTAGCGCTCGGTCTGCACCTCGCGAATCCTCATCCACTCCGTGTTCCAGGTGTGACTCCACGAATGCCCGCCCCGCGGCAGGCGGTAGCGCTTCCACTCGCCGTTGGCGAGCACGCGCAGGATCACCGAGCGCTCGTCCCAGCCGAGCGCGTAGAGGGGATTGCCGTAGGTGCGGCCGGCGCGCGGATTCTGCTTGCCGGCGACCTCGACGAAGGGGTTCTCCTCGAGCACCACCCACTCCCCCTCGCCGTCCCACTCCGCCAGCCGCCCCGCGCGCCGCCGGCCCAGGTACTCCTTCTCGTCGTAGGTGTTGTTCGCCACGACGAGGCGTCCCTGCGCGCTGAAGGCGCCCTTGTAGTGCGGCTGCGCTCCCGCCGGCAGCTCGAGCTCGCGGTTCAGGTCGGCGAGCTCCCGCGCCTCGAGCGTCTCGACGTCCACCTCGAAGAGCCTGCCCTCCATGGTGAGGAAGTAGACGCGGCCCCGCGGGTCCTCGAGATGCCGGCAGGTCGACGTCAAACGCTGGCCCCTCAGGGCTTCGATCGTGCGCACCTGGCCGGTGGCATCGATCGCGTGCGGTCCGATGAAGACCTGCTGCGACTCCCAGTGCACGAGCCGATTCGCGAAGGTCCCGGTCACCGACTCGGGGTGCAGGCGCCACGAGAAGTCGTCGCGGATCTCGTAGAGCCCGATCCCCTCGCCCCGCACGTGCGCCACGTATCCCACCGCCCACAGACGATCCGCCCAGGGGATCAGGGCCCCGATCCCCGTCTCGGAGTCGCTCCCCGCGCCCGGCGCCATCACCGTCAGGTGCGGGAACACGTGCCCGACGCGTTGGCCCGGGGAGCGCCATACGTGTCGATCCTCCTCGCTCTCGAGAGCGGGGGTGGGCTCCAGCTCCTGGCCCGCGGCCATTCCGGTCACGAGGGACAGGGCGAGGAGAAGGGGCAGTTGGCGGCGGAGGATCCTGCTCATCGAGGGACTCCGTGGCTGGGTGTGGGGTCGCTGAGAGTACCTCCCTGAACTGCCCCCCTTCGATGGGCTTCTCGGAAGCCGGCCCCTCGACGACCACGGTCTGACCCCGTCTGGGCTGCCCCTCGGCAGCCGTCCGCCCGCTTCCGGTCCGTCACCCCAGCGCGGGGGCCTGCTCCAGCGGCCCGGTACCCCAAGTCCTTGTGGGCAAAGGGGCTACGGCGAGCAGTCCCCAGCAAAGCCCACTGAAGGGCGGCAGTTCAGTACCTCCCCGCTCCAACGGGCTGCTAGCGACCGAGGGCCCGCCCCGCCACCTCAGCCGTGGCGAAGGCGGCCAGGAAGGAGAGCCCCCCCACCGGCCCGTCGAGGTCGAGCAGCTCGCCGATCACGTAGAGGCCGGGGTGGGCGTTGACCTGCATGCTGCGCGGATCGACCGCCTTGAGCGCCAGTCCCCCCGCCGTCACCTCCGCCACGTCGAAACCGCCCGTTCCGTCGATCGGGAGCTCGAGGCCCTTCAAGCTCTCGATCAGGCGGTGGCGCGTCCCGCGGTCGAGGGTCGCGGTCGCCGGGTTCTCCGGCAGTCCCACTCGACGCGCGACCGCCGCCACCAGGCGCCGCGGGAGCTCGGGGAGCGCGCGCGCCAGGTGCGGCGTGCCCTTGGCGCGCGCCGCGTCGATCAGACGGGTCCGCAAGGCGTCGCGCTCGAGCGCGGGGAGGAGGTCGATCCTGAGCGAGAGACCGTCGCCGGCGGCGCGCCCCACGTGGACCGACACGTCCAACGCCGCGGGTCCCGAGAGGCCCTGGTGGGTGAAGAGCAGGGGACGCCGGCGGCGCGCCAGGAGCTTGCCTGCGCGATCGACCAGGCGCACCTCGACCTCCTCGAGCGCGACGCCGGTGAGCTCGTGGACCCACGTCGCCGGGCTGGTCAGGGGAGCCAGGGCGGGAGTGGGCTCGACCACGGGCAGGTCGAGCTCCCTCAGCCACGCGTAGCCATCGCCCGTGGTGCCAAGCGTCGGGTAGCTCGCTCCCCCCGAGGCGAGCACCAAGCGCTGCGTGGCGAGCAGCGCTCCGTCGTCGAGCTCCACCCGCCATTCGTCGCCGTCGGGCCGGAGAGCGCGCACGGCCGCATCGCAGCGCAGCTCGACCCCCGCCCCCCGCGCCTCGCCGAGGAGCGCGTCGCACACGTCGCGGGCGCGGCCACTCTCGGGGAAGACCTTGTCGAGCGCTGCGGCGACGGTGGGCACCCCCAGGGCGTGGAAACGCTCGCGCACCGCTGCTGGGGGGAGCACTTCCAGGGCGTGGGCGAGGAAGCGCTCCCCCGCCGGCCGGAAGAGGCGCGCCGCCTCCCCCGCCGACAGGCTGGTGGTCAAGTTGCAGTGCCCGCCGCCGCTGGCGAGGATCTTGCTCCCGGCGCGCGGGGTCTTCTCGAGCAGCAGGACCCGCGCGCCTCGCCGCGCCGCGACCGCCGCCGCCCAGAGGCCCGCCGCGCCCGCGCCCACCACCGTGAGCTCCCACCGACGCGGGTCGCTCATCCCCCCCCGAGGGCCCGCTCCCAGGCCTCGATCTCCTCCAAGGTGCGCGGACCCCGCGGGGGCGTGTCGTCGTCGCGCTGCTCCAGGTACCCCTCCGGGAGCTTCACCCGCTGGGACCGTCCCCCCTTGGCGCGCCCCACCCGCAGGGCGCGCAGGGGGAAGGGCTCGCTGGGATCGAGTTCGCCGAGCACGCGCTCCACGTCCCCGACCGTGTTCAAGGCCGACACCTCGCGCCGCACGCGCGCCGCGCCGCGGAAGCCCTTGGTGTACCAGCCGAGCCACTTGCGCATCTGGTGCACCGCCTGCTCCTCACCGAAGAGCTGCACCAAGCGCCGCAGGTGGTCGAGGGCGACCTCGGCCACTCCCCCGAGGGTGGGCGGAGGGGGCGGCTCCTCGCTGTCGAAGACCCGCGCCAGCTCCCGGAAGAGCCAGGGGCGCCCGAGGCAGCCACGGCCGACGATCACCCCCGCGCAGCCGGTCTGCCGCATCATGCGCAGGGCATCCCAGCACTCCCAGATGTCCCCGTTGCCCAGGACCGGGATCGAGAGAGCCGAGGCCAACTCCTCGATGGCGCCCCAGTCCGCCTCCCCCGCATACAGCTGCGCCGCGCTGCGCGCGTGCAATCCGACGGCGGCGCCCCCCTCCCCCTCGACCGCGGCCCCCGCCTCCCGGTAGGTGGAGAGGGACTCGTCGATCCCGGTGCGCATCTTGACCGTCACCGGCACGGCACCGGCGCGACCCACCATGGCGCGCACCAGCCGCGCCACGAGCCGCGGCTTGGCGGGGATGGCGCTGCCCCCTCCGGCGCGGGTGACCTTGGGGACGGGGCAGCCCAGGTTGAGGTCCAGGTGGTCGATCCCCTCGTCCACCAGCCGCGCCACCATCTCCCCCAGGTCCACCGGGTCGGCGCCGTAGACCTGCAGCGAGCGGGGGCGCTCGTCGGGGTGCGACCGGGCGAGCAGGGCGGTCAGGCGGTTGCCGACCAGGTAGCCGCGGGCGGTGATCATCTCGGAGAGGAAGAGCCCGGCCCCGAACTCGCGACAGAGCGAGCGGTAGGCGTAGTTGGTGACCCCGGCCATCGGCGCGAGCTCCACCGGCGGCCAGACGGAGAGCTCGCCCAGGACGAGGGGCCCGAACTCCCCCGGCTCCGCAACGGGGACCGACTGGCCCACGGGGCTGGCGAAGCGCGGGGGGAGGCTCAGCGGTCCCCCTCCCCTCCCCCTTCCGCGTCCGCGGGCCCCTCCTCGTCCCCGGGCTCGGGCTCGGCGGGGATGAAGAGCCGGCCTTCCGGCAGCTCGAGCCCGCTGCCCCCATGGGTCTCGACCGCGCTCACGTCGATCTCGGTCACCGCCTGCCCATCGCGACGCGCGAACACGATCGGCGCCCCGTTCGCCCCCAACCCCGCGAGCAACCCCCCGCGGGAGGTGGTGACCTCGAGGGCGTGGTTCTCGGAGTTGAGTTTCACCGCCCAGCGATCCGCCAGCGGCTCGAAGGTCGCGCCCTCGAAGGAGAGGGCGTAGAGGGTCCCCTCGGGCGCGTGCTGCCCGAGGATGATGGCGGTCAGGGCATCGCTGAAGTCGACGATTCCGATCGGGTCGTCGGTGGTCTTCGTCTCGAAGTGGCCGGTGGTAGAGCGCCGCCGCACGATCATGCGGCTGCTCTCGCCGACGCGCGCACCCTCGACTTGCCAGTGCATGGCGCTCCCCTGGTCCCCCTCCTCCATCCGGGGAATGGAGTCGAGTTGGTACCTCTCGAGGCGGTCCCCTCGGAAGACCTGCACCAGTTGGATCGCGTGCTCGGGGGTGGTGAGGGTCGCGGGCAGGATCATGCGCGTGCAGTAGGCCACCTTCCCGTCGTCGAGGGCGAAGACGACGAAGCGCTCGCCGCTCAGGCGCTGGCCGTAGCTCTGGGTCTCGCTGTAGCCGGAGAGGAGCGGCTTGCCGTCGGTGAGCTCGGGCAGCGGGATCTCCAGGGGCGCCGTGAGCAGCGCCCGCGCTTCGTCTTGGCCGGCGATGGTGGCGGTCAGCCGCTCCTCCAGGTCCCAGCGCTCGAGGAGCCGACCCCGCAGGACCACCAACTCGGGGTCGCGCAGGCCCGCCAGGGTCTCGCGCGGGTCGCTGCCCACCGCCACGAGGTCCGCCACGAGGCCGGGGGCGATGCGCCCCCGCTGCGCCTCGACTCCCAGGGCGTCCGCCGCACCGGCGGTGGCGAGCCGCAGGACTTCTCGGGTGGGAATCCCCGCCAGAACCCACTGGTCGAGCTCTTCGAGCAGGGCCCGACCGGGCACGAGCCAGGCGTTCGGGGTGCCGCTGCCGGGGACCAGGGGGACGCCGGCGCGCCAGAGGTGCAGCACCGCCTGGCGCTGGAGAGCGACCACCCCCTCCACCAGCGCGCGTTGCTGGTCGCTCTGCGCTGCCCAGGACTCGGACAGGGGCCGCCAGACCTCGGCGTAGACGGGGCTGAGCAGGCGCAGGGCCTTCTCGTCTTCGCTGCGGTCGGCGAGCATGCGGGAGTAGACACCGACCAGCGGGGTGACCTCGACCGACGAACGCCCCATGGCCGCGATCGCGGGTTGCAGGTCCTGCAGCGTGACCTCCCTCCAGTCGCGGACCTGCGGCGGCAGCAGGGCCTGCAGGCCGAGGAACCCGTCCTGCCCTGCCTCGAGGGCTTCCTTCAGGGTCACCGCGCTGGGGATCGGCCCCCAAACCTCGAGCTGGAGCTCGCGGTGGGCCACCGCCACCAGGGCGCGCCAGGCGTCCGCGGGCAGGTTGGGCTGGAAGCAGAGGAAGTCGAAGCGGAAGTCGTCCTCCTGCAGGCCGGCGGCGGTCGCCTCGGCGGCGAGCCGCTCGAAGACCGACGGCAGGCCGGTCTCGGCGTCGGCGGGCGCCACCACCGGCAAGCTCGAGCTGGTCTGGCGCCGCACCCCCTCCAGGGTGGGCCCCGCGATGAAGAGGTCGGGCCCCGGTACCAGGGCGCGCTGCTCGGGGAGACGCTGCAGGAGGATGTCGTGCACGTCGTTGCCGATGTCGCGCACCAGGGTGACCCCCTTGGAGACGTAGAGCGCGTCGTGCTCCACGTCGTGGTTGCAGCAACCGTCGATCAGGCCGGGGACGAGGTGCAGGCCGTCGAGGGCCACCTCCTCGCACCCCTCCGGCAGGGGAGCGCCGGGGAGCAGCAGGGCCTGGATGCGGTCCTCCACCACGACGACGGTGCGCACGGCCGGCTCCTCTCCGTCGACCATCGAGTGCACGACGGCGCCGGTGAAGGCCAGGCTCTGGGGTGCGGCCGGCTCGGCGGGGGCGGCTTCCTGGGCGGCGCCCGGCAGCGCGAGCGCGGCGAGGAGGAGGAGGGTGGGTCGAGTCGGCATGCGGTGCGTCACGGTTCGCGGGAGTCGGTCCGGGCCCCGGGGATCCGGACAGAGTAGCCTCTGGCGCGCGTAGCGACCTCCGCCCGCTCGCGATCCCCCCCGCATGCAGCACCCCGAGATACGCCTGGACACCGATCGCCTGCCGGCGGGCCCGTGGATCTACGCCCGACACGTCCCCGAGCAGGAGGCGCCGCCGGACGGTTCCCTGGTGGCGGTGATCGACCGCTCCGGTCGCTTCGTCGCCCACGCCTTCTACAACGGGGCGAGCGACGTGCGGCTCAGGGTCCTGTCGCGCGGGCGGCGCAAGGCGCTCGATCGGCCGAAGGAGTTCCTGTTGCGCCGCCTGGCGGCGGCCGCGCGGCTGCGGCGCAGGGTGCTGCGCCTCGAGGAGGTGACCGACGCCTGGCGCCTGGCCCACGCGGAGGGGGACGACCTGCCGGGGTTGATCGTCGACCGCCTCGGCCCGGTCACGGTCTGCGAGTACCACGCCCTGGGCTTCTGGAAGCTCAAGCGCGAGATCGAGTGGGCCCTGGGGGAGCTCGACGCGACGACCCGCGTCGTGCACCGCCTCCCGCCGGGTCCGGCGCGGGCAGAGGGGATGCGGATCGAGGAGGAGGAGCCGACCGAGGAGGTGGGGACGGTCGAGATCCGGGAGCACGGACTGCTCTTCCCCGTCACCCCGGGGCGCGGGCACAAGACCGGTTGGTTCTGCGACCAGCGCGACAACCGCCAGCGCATCGCGCGCCTGGCGGCGGGGCGGGACGTGCTCGACCTGTGCACCAACGCCGGGGGCTTCGCCCTCAACGCGGCGCGGGCGGGGGCGCGACGGGTGCGGGCGGTGGACCTGGACGAGGTGGCCCTGGCGCGCGCCCGCCGCGCCGCGGCGGCCAACGCACTCGAGGTGGACGTCCTCCACGCCGACGCCTTCAACGTGCTGCGCCAGGTGAAGGGGGAGGGGCGCAAGCCGGACCTGGTCGTGCTCGACCCCCACAAGTTGATCCCCTCCAAGGCGCGCTTCGAGGACGGTCGCAAGAAGTACTCCGACCTGAACACCCTGGCCCTGGAGGCGGTGGCGCCGGAGGGGCTGATCGCGACCTTCTCCTGCTCCGGCGCCCTGGACCTGGCGGGCTTCCTCGGCATCCTCTTCCAGGCCTCGCGCCGCGCGGGCCGCCGGGTGCGCCTCTTGGAGGTCATGGGCGCGGCGCCGGACCATCCCCAGCGGCCGGAGTTCGCGCGCTCGAGGTACCTGAAGGGCGCGCTGCTGGCGGTGGACGGCTAGGCCTATCCCCCCCCGGGCTGCGCCACCAACCACTGCCGCGGTCGAGGGCTGCGCGCCGGGTCGAGGGGCAGGATGTCGAGGGGGCGCACTCCCCAGCCGTAGACCGGGTTCTCCTCGAGCTCCTTGCGGGAGGGGACCCAGAACACGTCCAGGTAGGTGGGCTCGTACTTGGCGAAGAACTCGATCGGCACCGTCTTGTCGTGGCCCGGGGAGCGTCCTGCGCGGGGGGGCAGGAGCGCCACCTCGCGGGTCACCAGCCCGTTGCGATCGTAGAAGAAGAGGTCGGAGTAGTACCCGATCGCACCCACCGCGCCGTAGACCACCGAATCCCCCGGCTCCGACACGACCGCCAGCGCCTGCCCCAGGTCGCGCCACTCCAGCGCCTGGGCGTTCATGCGCGTCCACTGGGCGAGCTCGCTGCGCTCACAGGCGTCGGGGCGGTTGAGGCGCACCGAGAAGGCGCTGCGCCAGGCGTGGGGGGTGGCGGCGAGGTCGAAGGCGGGGAGCAGGGAGAGCGCGAGACAGAGCGCCGCCAGGGCGCCGGCGATGACCCTGGGCCCCCTCTCCTCCAGCGCGGCCAGACCGGCGCCCAGCACCAGGGCGACGAAGGGCAGGGCGGGGACGAGGAAGCGCCCGAAGGCCATGAAGTCTCCTCCGACGAGCGCGGCGTAGGCGGCGCTGGCGACCACCACCAGGAGCGCCGGGCCGACGCGGCGAGCGCGCCAGTTGCGGGCGGCGATCAGCGCCAGGAGGGCCAGCAGCACGCCGGGGAAGGTCAGGGCGAAGTGCACCAGGTAGTCGGAGCCGCGGGAGAGCGCCGCCCCGGAGAGCCCCAGCTTCACGCGGGCGGTGTTCGGCAGCCAGTCGCCGTAGGTGATCCAGCGCCACCCCACATGGGCCCCGAAGACGAGGGCGGAGATCAGGGCGGCGGCGAGGCAGCGGCGCAGGAGCAGGCGCTCCCCCCGCGCCAGCCCGATCGCGATCCCGCTGCCCAGGATCCACGCCACCCACCAGGCCCCGTCGGCGCGCAGCAGCGCGACCAGGCTCGCCACGACGGCGAGCTTCCAGGTCGAGGCGGGCTCCTCGCCCCTCCAGAGCAGATAGAAGAGCCCCACCACCCCCGCCGCGAAGGGCATCGTCGCCATCCCCCCCGTGGTCCACACCGCCAGCGGCGGCAGGCTCCCGAGGAAGAGGGCCGCCCCCGCCGTCGCCACCCCCGTGCGCGCCGTGCGCTCGGCGAGCAGGCGCGTGGTGCAGAAGAGCACGACGAGCCCCGCCGCGATCCCCAGCACCCGCGAGAGGATCAGGGGCGAGAGCCCCAGCGTCATCCCGCCGCCGAGGAGCAGGGCCCAGAGGAACTCGCTGTACCCCTCCACCGGCGGCTCGACGCCCAGGTTGTAGACCAGGCCGTGGCCGCGGGCGAGGTTGCGCGCGTAGCGGAAGGTGATGAAGGCGTCGTCGCAGAGGAAGTCGAAGCGCCAGACGAGAAGCAGGAAGGGCACCAGCGCCACGCCGCAGGCGACCAGCGCGAGGCGTGCCGCGGGGCCCCGTTCCCTCACCGCGTCACCCCCGCCACCTCCACCGAGTAGACGTGGGGCAGGTGGCGGGCGATGCAGCGCCAGGCGCGTCCCTCCTTCACGCTGCACCAGATCTCGCCGGAGCTGGTCCCCAGGTAGACCCCCACCGGATCGCGCGCGTCCTGCGCCATGCAGGTGCGCTTGACGGTCCACCAGGCGTTCTCCTTCGGGAAGCCGCCGTCCTGGCGCTCCCAGCTCTCCCCTGCGTCGCGGGTGCGGAAGACCGCGGGGCGGGCGTCGGGGGGGGTGCGCGACCAGGTGGCCGTGCCGTCCATCGGGAAGACCCAGGCGCTGTCGGGATCGCGGGGGTGGACGACGATCGGGAAGCCCACGTCCCCCACCTCCTCGGGGAGGTTCGTCCCCACCCTCACCCAATGCCCCTCTTCGCGGTCCATGCGGTACACCCCGCAGTGGCCCTGCTGCCAGAGGCGGTCGGGGTTGGTGGGCGCCATCGCCATCAGGTGGGGGTCCTGGCCGAAGGGGGGCGAGGTCTCCTGCATGTAGTCGGCCAGGGAGCCCTCGTTCAGGGGCGTCCAGGTGCGCCCCTCGGTGGTGCTCTCGAAGACGCCGCCTCCGGAGAGCGCCACGTAGAGGTGCGCCTTGTCCCGCGGGTCGACCAGGATCGAGTGCAGCTTGGGCCCGTCGGGGGTCGCGTCGCGCCCGGCAGCGGTCCACTCGTCGATCGGGTCGGCTTCGTTGAAGCCCGCCACCCCCTTCCAGGTCTTGCCCCCGTCGCGGCTCTTGAAGAGCCCCTGGGGACAGGTCCCGGCGTACCACACCCCCGGCTCGGAAGCGTGGCCGGGGGTGAGCCAGAAGACGTGGTTGACGCGGCGCTGGTAGCGCCCCTCGCCGGCGGGTCCGAAGGCGGGGGGCTTGGCGGCGCTCTTCCAGCTCTTGCCCTTGTCCTCGGAGCGGAAGATCGTCGCCCCCTGCTCCCAGGTGCGCGCCGCGAGCAGGAGGGTCTTGCGATCCCGCGGATCGAGCACCAGGTGGTGCACCACGTGCCCCAGGAACTCGCAGGAGCGCACCTCCCAACGCTTGCGCTCGGAGTCGGAGCGCAGGGTGAAGGCGCCCTTGCGGGTGCCCACGAGCAGGGTGACGGCGCCGGAGCGCGGCCGGGGCACGCGCAGCTTGTGCTTGGGGGTGGCGGGCATGGCGGGTCGATGGGGGGCGGGTGCAGATGATACGGGCTGGACCGGTACCCTCACGATCGCTTCGTCTGGCGCGCGCTGCTCCCACGACCGAAGATGGGCCCGTGAAGACCCCGATCTCCATCCTGCTCCTCCTCCTGGCCGCCTGTGGCGGCGGGTCCTCCCTGCCCCAGCGTCAAGAGGAGGCCGCGGTGGTCCCCCAGCGCTTCGAGGACCTCGTCCAGCGGCCCTCGCGGGAGACCTACCCCTTCCCCGACACCCCCGAGGCGGTCGACGGCGTGCGCGACGACGGGCTCGAGGTGGTGGCGCGCCTGCAGCTCTCGGCGCCCCGGGCGGAGCGCTTCGTCCTGCACGGCACCCTGCCGGTGCCGCGGGACCTGGGGGAGACCCGGGAGGGGCGCACCCCCCTGGCCCTGGTGGAGCGGCGCTCCGAGATGGCGCCGATTCCGGCCCAGGTCTCGGTCGTCTCCCGCTACCCCACCGGCGAGCCGGACGTGGTGCAGGTGGCGGCGCTGGTGGAGCGCCCCGAGGGCCGCGCTCGGGGAGACCGCCTTAGCTTCGACGTCCTGCGCGGCAGCTTCCCCACGGCGCCCGCCCCCGCATCGCCGGCGGTCACGCAGGAGCTCTTCGACCTCGCCGCAGGACCACCGATCCTGCTGCGCACCCGCGACGTGTACGGGAACGTCTACGAGCTCGACCTGCGCGGCGACCGCTCGCGCCCCGGCTTCGGCTCGCTCCTGACCCTCAAGAGCGGCGCGGCCCTGCGCCAACGCCGCGCCTACTCGACCCTCGTCCCCAGCGAGCGCTCCGGTGGGGGCGATCCCCTGCCCCACCTGATGGGAGTGCACGCCTACTTCACCGAGTACGCCGGCGACTCCCGCGTGAGCCTCGACCTGCGCGTCAACAACGGCGCCACCCCGGGCAGCCGCCCCGCGACCCCCGAGGAGGAGCCGGCGGGGATCGTCTACTGGGACGCCCTGGAGTTGGTCCTGCCGCCGGGGTGGCGAGCGCGTCCCCTCGTCGACGATCCCTTCCTCGGCGAGCCACGCCTCGAAGAGGATCGCTGGGTGGTGCCCCTGGTGCGTGCCCACGACGGCGGCGAGCTGCACATGATGGGACCGCAGATGCAGTTCGCGCGGCGGCTGACCCTGGTGCCGGACGATCACCCGGGTGGCGGGCACGCCGCCCTGGAGGGACTCGCCTTCTGCGTCGAGGGGGGCGACCTCTGGTCCTGGTGGAATCCCCGCACCGCGCGCTACTTCCCCCAGCGCACCCTGATCGCCAACTGGGGCCCCTTCCGCAGAGGACCCCTGCGCGGCACGCGGGCCCTGGAGGCGCGGGTCATGGAGCGACGCAACCGGGTGCGCGAAGCCCTCGAGACGGGCAGTTCGAGGACCCTGATCTCGGGTCCCCTGCTCGGCTGGGCGCACCCCCTGGGGGTGGCCTACCAGGGGATGACCGGTGGCTGGGCCACGTACTTCATCGAGGGGCAGCGCGTCGCGGCGGCGGCCTCGGCGGCGGGGGTGGAGGCGCTGATGCTCGAGCACCGCATGACCCTCTGCCGCCAGGCGGAGGCGCAGTGGAACCGCTTCGGCGAGGCGGTGGGGGTCGAGCTGTGGCTCGACTCCGACGGGCGCATCCCCTTCGACTTCCGCACCAACGGCCGCATGGTGCCCCCCTGCTTCCGCCTGCCGCTCTTCGGCGGCACGGGAGTCTCGCGCCAGGTGCACGAGGTGCACCAGGCGAAGAAGCGCCCCCCCTACGACAAGGGCTCCCCCCACCGCCGGGACGGGCGCCTCAGCGGCCGCGACGACGACCTGCACTCCTGGATGCCGAACGACGGCCAGCACATGGTGCGCGTGACCCGGCTGACCAAGGCCCTGGTCTGGCTGGCCGACGACCCCCTGGCGCGGGACGACCTGCGGCTCTCCGGCGAGCTCTTCCACCTGATGCTGCACGAGCACGAGCACGTCGAGGCCAGCTGGTCGAAGGGGGTGACCCTCCGACAGCGGGAGAACCTGGCGGCGGCCTACCCCCACCACGGCCTGCCGATGGGCCGCGACGAGGCGTGGGGGATCGACAGCATGTGCGCCGCCTACTCGGTGGCGGACGAGGACTGGCGCGCCAGGCACCGCGACTGGTACAGCCGCGTGGCGCGCCTGCTCGTCGACGGGGCCATGCCGAGCGGGCTGATCGAGCGCGTGAACATCCCCAAGATCCTGGCGGGCCGCTACGACGGCGCCCAGGCGTTCGAGTGCATGTTCCTCCTGCACGCCCAGCGCTGCCTGATCGAGTCGGTGCTGCGGGGAACCGACGAGGCGCTCAGGGGAGAGCTGGAGGACGTGCATCAACGCTCCCTCGAGTACCTCTTCTGGGGACCGGCCTGGGCGCGCATCCCGCGCGGCGAGGGGACGATCGCGGGGCCGCGCTGGCACTTCGCGGTGGCCCCCAAGGGGGGCTTCGAGCTCGAGCCCTACGGCGAGGAGTCGGGACTGAGCCTCTCCCTGCTGCCCCCCGACGCCTTCGACGGGGGCGTGGAGACGACCTACGTCTGGGCGCCCCTCGAGTACGGGATGCTGATCGCCCAGGGGGAGCAGGGGCCCACCCTGAACGACCGCTACCTGCGGCGCACCCTGGCCTGCGCGGATCAGGCGCGGCGCTGGGAGGCGCTCCTGGAGGGGTTCTTCAAGGCCGCCGAGCGGGAGTCGAACGACAACTCGGGGAACTGGGCGGGGCTGGTCGGCCGGATACAGAGTCTGCGGAAATAGGCTGGTGAGCCCCTAGCCCTCGACCCCCTCCACCATCAGCGCCGTCACCAAGCGCGTGAAGCGCGCCGGGTCCTCGATCGGAGAACCCTCCGCGATCAGCGCCTGGCCGAAGAGCAGCTGGGCGTAGTCGGCGATGCGCGGGCTCTTGGGATCGACCGCGAAGAGCTTCTCCAGTCCCCCGAGCAGGGGGTGGGAGGGGTTCAGCTCGAGCACGCGCTTGCGCTTGGGGACCTCCTGGCCGGAGCGGCGCAGGAGGCGCTCGAGGTGCGCGCTCATCGCCTGGTCGTCCCCCACCAGGACCGCTGGGCTGTCCTTCAGGCGCGCGCTGAAGCGCACCTCGGAGATGTCGTCGTCCAGCTCGGAGCGCAGGGCGGCCAGGAGGTCCTCCAGCTCCTTGGCCTTCTCCTCGCGCTGCGACTTGGCCTCCTCGTCCTCCAGGTCGACCTCGCCCCGGTCCACCTGGCGCAGCGGCTTGCCGTCGAACTCGGTCAGGCGCTGCAGCATCCACTCGTCGACCGGGTCGAGCAGGAAGAGCACCTCCACCCCCCGCCCGCGCAGGGCCTCCAGGTGCGGCGAGGTCTCGACCAGCTTGCGGCTCGGTCCGGTGATGACGTAGATCGCCTCCTGCTCCTCCGGCATGCGCTCGACGTACTCGGCCAGGGTGGAGTGACCTTCGTCCCGCGAGCTCTCGAAGAGGCACAGGCCGCTGATGCGCCCGTCGTCGTCCTCGCCGAAGTAGATCCCCTCCTTGATCACCAGCCCGAAGGCCTCCCAGAAGCGCTCGTAGCGCTCGCGGTCCTCCTCGAGCAGGCCCTTCAGGGTCTCGAGCACCTTCTTGACCAGGCGCTTGCGAATCTGGGCCACCCGCGGGTCGTCCTGGAGGGTCTCGCGGCTGACGTTCAAGGGCAGGTCGTTCGACTCGACCACGCCCTTGACGAAGCGCAGCCAGGCGGGGAGCAGGTCCTCGCAGTCGCGCATGATCAGGACGCGCCGCACGTAGAGGCTGGTGCTGGAGGCCTTCTGCGCGGGGTCGAAGAGGTCGAAGGGGCGCTCGGCCGGCAGGTAGAGCAGGGCGGTGTACTCGAGTGCCCCCTCCGCCTTGAAGTGGATGCTCTCCAGGGGCGCGTTCCAGTCGCGGGTCAGGTGCTGGTAGAAATCGCGGTACTCCTCCTCCGTGATCTCCTCCTTGGGACGCGCCCAGAGGGGCTTCATCGAGTTCAGGGTCTCGAGCTGGGTGACGGTCTCGTTCTCCCCCTCGATCGGCTTGCCCTCGTCGTCCAGCTTGGGCTGGGTGCGCTCCACCTCCATCTGGATCGGGTACTCGACGAAGTCGGAGTAGCGGCCCACGATCTCGCGCACCTTCCACTCCGAGAGCAGCTCGTCGTACTCGGCCCCCTCGCGCAGGTGCAGGGTGACCAAGGTGCCGCGCTGGAGGTCGTCCGCGGGCTCGATCGTGTACTCCCCGCTCCCCTCGCTGCTCCAGCGCCAACCGTGCTCGTCCCCCGCACGGCGGGTCTCCACCACCACGCGGTCGGAGACCATGAAAGAGCTGTAGAAGCCGACGCCGAACTGCCCGATCAGCTCCGGAGCCCCTTCCGCCCCGCGCTCGCGCAGCGCCTCCAGGAAGCGCTTGGTGCCGGAGCTGGCGACCGTGCCCAGGTTGTCGGCCAGCTCCTCGCGCCCCATGCCGATGCCGTTGTCGGCGATGAGAAAGCGGCGTCCGTCGCGGTCGACCTCGAGGGCGATCCCGAGGCTCTCCCCCTCCGCCAGCAGGTCCTCGGCGGTCAGGGACTCGAAGCGCAGCTTGTCGAGGGCGTCGCTGCTGTTGGAGATCAGCTCGCGCAGGAAGATCTCGCGCTGGGTGTAGAGGGAGTGGATGACCAGGGAGAGGACTTCCTGCACCTCGGCCTGGAAGCGGTGGGTCTCGGTCTGGGCGGTCATGGCGGTCTCGAAACGGTCCGGAGCCTCGTGAGGGGGCGACATTCTGCGCCTGAAGCGCCCACTGACAAGCCCGATTCCCCCTCCCCGGTGCGCCCGCCGCCCCTGGCCGGGAAACCTTTTCCGCGCCATGGCGAGCCCGGGGCGCAGCACGCCTGCCCCACCCCAGGCGGGCGCTCCGGGGGTAGAGTGAAGGGGGAGCGCGACTCCAGTCCGCCCCCTCCGCGCGCCACCGGTCCGCCCATGAAACTCCGCCGCATCCTCCTCCCGAACGCCGCCCTGGCCGCCGCCCTGGCCCTGGTGGTGCCCACCGTCTCCGAGGGCTACGCGGTTTTCGGCGACACGCTGAACCTCAACCAGCGCCACTTCCGCATCTGGAACAACTTCACCGACCCCGAAGCCAACGACAACCCGATCCCGGACCCCGACTTCCCCGGGGCGACGGGAGCGGTGCTGGCGATCTGGAAGGGGGTCGCGGAGTGGGGCTCGGCGCCCCACGGCAGCGGGACCTCCGATCCCACCCAGGACGTGATCGGCTCGGGGGAGTCGAACTTCGACGCCTTCTTCTCGGGCCTCTCGGTCGGGAACGGCAAGCGCAACGACAACATCATCTCCCAGCGCGACGGCAGCTCCTTCATCAAGGCCTCCTGCGACATCCCCATCCGGGACGGCTGGCGCATCCGCTTCTGGGAGGACCCTTGGATCTGGAACGACGGACCGGGGGAGGTCCTGACCGGTGGCGCGGACGCCTATGATCTGCAGGGGGTCGCGGCCCACGAGTACGGGCACGCCTTGGGGCTGGACCACAGCCTCGATCCCGACGCCACCATGTACTCCACCAGCTTCAACAAGGGGGTGAGCTTCCGCTCGATCGAGGCGGACGACGTGGCGGGGCTGCAGTACCTCTACGGTGTGCGCTCGCCGCTGAAGCCGAAGATCGACGGCTACGAGCTCTTGGGGGGGGGCGTCCTGCGCATCGACGGCTCGGGATTCCACCCCACCGACAACGAGGTCTGGTTCACCCACCGCGCGCCGACACCCACCGACAAGGGCGCGCCCCTCAAGGTGAAGGGGGTGGCGTCGAGCCACGGGCGCAAGCGCCTGCTGCTCACCGTTCCCCCCAAGGCGGGACCGGGGGAGATCGCGGTCAAGCTGCCGGGGATGCGCGCCAAGGACCTCTCGAACGTCTTCCCCTTCGACCCGCTGAACGGCGAGCTCGACTACCCGATCGCGTACGGCACCGGCAAGACCACCTCACAGGGGATGACGCCGGAGCTGACCTGGCTCTCACCTCCCAGTGAGACGGCGGGCTCCTTCACGCTCTTGGTTCTCGGCGCCGTCGACGGGACCGGCATCCTGCTGCGCTCCGACTACCGCGCGCACCTGCCCTTCCAAGGGGGGACCCTCTTCGTCGCCCCACCGATCGTCCGCGACGGGGTTTGCTCGATCATGTTCGGGATCGGTGGGTTCGACTACCCCGTCCCGCCGGCGATGGTGGGTGAGAGCCGCTTCTTCCAGGTCTGGTTCTCCGATCCCGGCGATCCCTTCGGCAGTGGGCTCACCAACGGGCTGATGGTGACCTTCCTCCCCTAGGGTCACGAGTCGCGAATCCCGGGGTACACTTCCGCCCGATCACAGCCTTCCTCCCCTCCGATTCTTCAGCCGACCTCCCATGACGAGCAAAGGGAAGATCGTCCTCTATCACCCCCAGACCGCGAATCAGGCCAAGGGGCTGACGGCGGGAGCCCACGTGGTGCCCCTCTCCCTGCTGACGATCGCCGGGTGGCCCCACCAGGAGGGGTACGAGGTGATCATCATCGACGGCGCCCTCTACCCGGACGCCGAGAGGGCCCACGGCGCCGTGCTGGAGGCCTGCGACGGCGCGCTGATCTACGGCACGACCGGCATGGTCGGCTACGGGTTGACCGACGGGACCCTTTGCTCGCAGAAGGTGCGTGAGCGCTACCCCAAGATCGCCACCATCATCGGGGGCTGGTTCGCTTCGGTGATGCCGAAGATGGAGCTCGAGACGGGGCTCTACGACGCGGTCTGCATGGGTCAGGGCGAGCTGACCTTCCTCGACTTCGTGCACGCGGTCGCCGCCGGCGAGTCGATCGACGAGATCCCCGGCCTGGCCCTCCTGCGCGAGGGTGAGCTGGTGCTCACCCCGCCGCGCAAGATCGCCAAGTGGACCGAGCTGCTCAACTGCCCCTGGGACCTGCTCGACTTCGAGCCCTACCGCCAGGCGCAGCTCGACACCCGCGGCATGCGCGTGACGGAGCGTCAGCCGCGCCCGCGCTCCTTCACGGAGGACCGCCCCGTGGTGACGATGACCTACCACGGGAGCTTCGGCTGCCCCGAGCCCTGCGCTTTCTGTTGCTCACCGGGCGTCACCAACCGCCGCTGGCAGGGGATGCCGCCGGAGCGGATGGTGGACGACATCGCCGAGATCAACGAGCGCTTCGACTTCGACGTCCTGCGCTTCTTCGACGCCAACTGGGGCGTCAACGAGCGCCGCGTGCGGGGTTTCTGCGAGAGCGCGGTGGAGCGCGACCTGGGCATCACCTTCATGGCCCTGATGGAGCCCCACTCGATCCTGCGCTACGACCCCACCACCGTCGACCTGATGGCCGAGGCGGGCTGCTACGTGGTCAACATCGGCGCGGAGACCGGTTCCGACGAGCTGATGGAGAAGATCGGCAAGCTCACGCGGGGCGACGACAACATGAACTCGGTGGTCGAGCTCGCCAACCGCGGCATCGACTCCTACCTGACCTACATCATCGGCTTCCCGTACGAGACGCGCGAGGAGATGTTCGCCACCATCGAGCAGTCCCGCCGCGTCGCCGCCGCCACTCCCCTGGCGCACCCCTGGATCTGGATCTACCAGCCGATCCCGGGCACGCCGATGTACGAGCAGTCGCTGGAGCAGGGTTTCATCCCCCCCGACGACCTCTTCGGCTGGGGGGAGTTCGGCGAGTACCACATCAGCCCCTCCTGGCCCGACCGCATCCCCCCCGACGTGATGCACCGGCGCCAGCTCTACCAGCACTTCTTCACCCTCGCCCACGGGCTGACCCGGGGCAAGGTGGGCTGGTGGGAGAAGCGCGCCCAGCGCAGGCTCCAGCGCGACGATTGGCGCCGGGGTGCGCGCTTCGAGGCCAAGATCTTCGACCTGTACTTCAAGTTGGCGCGTTAGGCTCTCGCGTCCGTGCAGGACTCCCCCGCCAGCGCCGCTCCTCCTTCCCCCCACCGACGCCGCCGCGGTCGGCTGCTGGCGCTCGTCGCGCTGATGGGTCTGGCGCTCTTCCTGCGCCTCTGGCCGATCGGTCACGGCTTCCCCACCACCGCCTACGTCCCCGACACGCACATCGTGCGCGGGGCCCTGGGGATGGCGAAGGACAAGAGCCCCGTGCCGCCGGTGGGCAAGTACTCCACTTACCCGAACCTCCTGCAGTACATGCTGGTGCCGGTCTACGGGGGCCAGTACGCGCTCGGTCGGGTGACGGGGGAGTGGGGCGGGGCGGGCGAGTACGGGATGCGCGTGCTCGAGGAGCCGGCGCGCGCCCACCTGCCGGCGCGCATCCTGGTGGCCCTCCTGTCCGCCCTGGCACCGTGGGTCGTCCTCGTGGCGGGGAGGGCGATGGGTCTGCGCGGCGGTGCCTGGGTCGCGGCCTACCTGGTGGCCACCGGGCTCCTGCACGTGCACTTCTCGGTCCAGGAGCGACCATGGGCACCCCTGGTGACCTGCATGGCCCTGGCCGCCTGGCCGGCGGCGCTCTACCTGCGCTCGGGGCGTTCGCTGCACCTCTTGCTCTCGGGCCTGGCGGCTGCGCTCTCCTTCTCGTGCCACCAGGCCGGGGGGGGAGCCCTGGCGATTCCCGCCCTGGCCTGGCTCCTGGGGCCACCGGGGTGGAGAGGGCGTGAGCTCGTCGAGCGGGCGCGCCGCGGGTTCCTGTGCATCGGCCTCTTCGCCGTGCTCGCCCTGGCGGTGGGCCACCCCTACTACCTGGTGCACGGCCTGCCCGAACGGGGTTCGATCGCCGCCGGGGACGCGCTCGGCTCGAACGCGATCTCGATCGGCGGTCAGGCGCTGGTCTTCGAGCTGCGCTGGGAGACCTTCATCAAGCTGGGGCGGGCGTTGGTCGGCTACGACCCGCTGCTCCTGCTCCTGGGGCTGCTCGGCCTCGTGTCGGCGTTGAAGAGCCGCCCCGCGCGCCCGGCGCTGCTCTTCGCCCTAGCCTGGGCCGCCTTCTTCATGACCAACCAGGGGGACCACGTGCGCTACCTCCTGCCCCTGGTGGTGCTCCTCGCCTGGCCGGCGGGCTGGGCGTCGGAGTGGATCGGGCGCGGGCCCAAGGGGCGGCTGGTCCTGGGCGTGCTCCTGCTCCTGCCCCTGGTCCAGGCCCTGCGGCTCGGCTGGGTCCTGCGCCGGGAGGACACGCGTTCGGTCGCGGCCGCGCGCCTCTTGGAGGAGCACTCCGACGCCGCCTTGGCGATCGACGTCAGCGGACCGGAGCTGCCCCTGAACCGCGCCAGCCTCGAGCGCCTGGCCACCCACCGCGCCCTCGGCGCGCGGGAGCGGCACCGCCTGGAGTACTGGACCGTGTGGGAGGCGGAACCCCCGGACGGGCCGGGCCTCGACGCGCTGCCCCTGGAGGCGATCTTCGACTACTACCCGCGCTTCGGCGCCTCGGAGGTGGAGGCGGAGGAGCTCGAGCGCCTGAGCGCCGACCCGAACGAAGCCCTGCGCCGGCTGGGGCGCGAGCTGGTGCTCGTGGTGGACAAGACCCCCGACGACGGGGAGCCCCCGATCCTGCTCGACCCCGCGGTCTCCGCCCGGGACGAGTCGGGGAACCCCCTCCCGAAGATGCCCCCCCTGGAGCTGGAGGGGGAGCCGCTCTGGCGCGTGCATCCCGCGGGCGAGGGGGGGCGCGCCCTCGACGCCAACCTGCCCAGCGAGCTGACCTTCCCCCTGACCCAGATCTGGATGGTGGAACGACCCGGACCGAAACTGGAGCTGTACCGCCTGGCGGCCGATTGAGGGAGGGACGACGGCCCATGAGCGCAGACAGCGAAGAGAGCCTCGAGCGCACCGGTCGCTCCGGCGCGGTGCACTACCGCGGGCGCAGCGCCCAGCGCGTCAACGCCTGGCGCAAGCACACCCCGTTGAATCCCTACTGGCTCGACTGGTCCCTGCTCAGGCGCTCGGTGGAGGAGCTGGCGCCCGAGGCGCGCGGTCTGCTGCTCGACATCGGCTGCTCGGAGGCTCCCTACCGCAACCTATTCGAGCCGCACGTCGAGCGCTACGTGGGACTCGAGTACCCCCCTGCGATCCTCGACAAGCAGCCCGACCTGTGGGACATCCTCGACCGGGCGCGCTGGACGGTGACCCTCTTCGGGGACGGCTGCCGTCTGCCCTTCGTCGAGGGCTGCTTCGACACGGTGGTGGCCACCGAGGTGCTGGAGCACCTGCCCGAGCCGGAGCAGGTGGTGCGCGAGGCCGCGCGCGTCCTGCGACCGGGGGGGCGGCTCCTGATGACCGTGCCTTTCTCTCAGCCGCTACACGAATTGCCGGGGGACTACTACCGCTACACGCCGAGCGCCCTCGAGTACCTGCTCGAAGGCGCCGGGCTCGAGGTGGAGCGCATCCAGCCGCGCGGCAACTTCGCCGCCACCCAGGGCGCGATGCTCTCCCAGTTCCTGGTGCGCTGGTTGGCGGCACGCGAACGTCAGGAGGACGGCACGGTGATCCTCTCGCGCTGGAGGGGGGCGCTCCTGATTCCGGTGCTGGCGGTGATCCAGCTCCTCTTCCACTGGGCGTCGAAGCTGACCAACGACACGACGGTGGTATTGGGGTATTC
>CAZDQL010000020.1:0-77910 GCA_964507325.1 uncultured Planctomycetaceae bacterium
ACGGGGCGTGGCGCAACTGGGTGCGGCCGCGCTTCAATCGCGACGTGCGCAGCCCGGGCGAGATCGCGGGGCTGGTGCCGAGGCGCTTGCGGCCGGCGGAGCTGGTCGGGTGGCGGCAGGACTGGGGGAGGCGCAGTCCGTGCCCCTTCGGGGTGGGGCGTACGGCGGTGGGCCAGGCGGTCTGAGAAGCGACTGACCAAAGGAGCGCAGGTGCCGATTCCCGAGGAAGCACACTAAAGGGGGGCAGTTCAGGAAGGTACGCTCCGGCGGTGAAGATCCTGCACGTCATGGAGTGCACCATCGGCGGCACTCGACGTCACCTGGTGGACGCCGCCCGCGGGCAGCGGCGCGCGGGCCTGGACGTGCACCTGGTCGCCGCCACCCTGCGGGACCCGGACTTGCCCGCCGACCTCGACGCCCTGGAGCGAGAGGGGGTCCTCGTCACGCGCCTCGACATGCTGCGCGCGGTGAACCCCGTCCAGGACTACCGGCACTATCGGGCGCTGAAATCGATCCTGCGCCGCTGGCGTCCGGACGTGGTGCACACCCACTCCTCCAAGGCCGGGGTGCTCGGGCGGCGCGCATCGATGGCCACCGGCATCGGCGCGCGCGTGCACACGCCGCACACCTTCGCCTTCCTCTTCGAGGCCCTCTTCTCGCGCCCCAAGCGCTGGCTCTACCGCGCGATCGAGAGCCGCCTGGCGCGCTCTACGGAGTTGATGATCGCGGTCGGTCGCTCGGAGGCGGAGACCTTCGCCGCCTCGGGTGTGGTGCCGGCGGAGAAGGTGAGGGTGGTTCCCAACGGGATCGACGTGGCGCCCTTCGAGGGCGCCGCCCCCGCCGACCTCGCCGCCTTCGGCCTGGACCCGGCGCGGCCCACGGCCGCCATCATCGGCCTGGTCTACGCCGCCAAGGGGCAGGATCTCGCCCTCGACGCCCTGGCCGCGGCCGCCTGCCCGGAGCTGCAGTTCCTGGTCGTCGGTCCCGGCGACCGCAGCGACGTCGAGGTGCAGACCGAGCGCCTGGGGCTCACGGAGCGCGTGGCCTTCACCGGGCCCCGCCGTGACGTTCCGGCGCTGCTCGCCGCTGCCGATTTCCTGGTGCTCCCCTCGCGCTGGGAGGGGATGCCGTACATCGTCCTGGAGGCGATGGCCTCGGGGCTGCCGGTCCTGGCCACCCCGGTCGACGGCGCTCGGGAGTTGATCCTCCCCGGCCGGACCGGGCTGCTCGCCGAGTCGATCGGCTCCCAGCCCCTGGCCCGGGGTCTGGAGGTGCTCTGCGCCCTGAGCCCGTCCGAGCGCGCGGCGATGGGCGCCGCGGGGCGTGATCGGGTGCGGGAGGGCTACACCATCGCCGCGATGGTGGAGGGCCTGATCGCGGTCTACCGGGAGGTGACATGAGGATCCTGCACGTCATCACCACCGTCGACGTGGGGGGAGCGGAGATGCACGTCCTCTCCCAGGTGCGGGGCCAGGTGGCCCGCGGCCACGCCGTGCGCGTCGCCTTCCTCCTGGGGGAGGGCTCCCTGGCCGAGGACTTCCGCGCCGCGGGTGCCGAGTGGGTGGGACGGGTCGGCAAGGGACTCGGCTTCCCCCTGCGGCTGCGCCCCCACCTCGCCTGGTGCGAGCTGGTGCACAGCCACCTCCTGCGCGCGGACTTCGCCACCGCCCTGACCGCCACCCTCTTCGGACGGCGCCGGCAGCTGGTGGCGGGCAAGCACAACGACGAGCGTGCCCTCACCCGACCCCTGGTCTCTCGCCTGCACGGTCTGATCGGCAACCTCCCTGCGCGGACGATCGTGCTCTCCGATCACGTGGGGCGCTTCATTGCACAACACGGTCGCGTGCGGCCGGAGAAGCTCGTGCGCATCTACTACGGGATCGACCCCGGCCCCTTCGAGCGCGCGGCCGCCATGGACGAGGCCGAGCGCGACGAGCTGCGGGCCGAGTTGGGGGTCGCGCCCGGGGAGGTGCTCTTCCTGTGCGTGGCGCGCTTCGCCCCGCAAAAGGCCCACGACGTCTTGCTGCGCGCCTTCGCCTCGGCGCGCAGCGCGGGCGGGTCTCCTCCCCTGCGGTTGCTCCTGGTCGGTGGCGATCCCTTCGGCGATGGAGTCGAGCGCACCGAGGCGCTGGCGCGCGAGCTCGACCTCGTCGACGACGGCGCCTGCATCTTCGCCGGCATCCGGCGCGACGTCCCCAGACTGCTCGCCGCCAGCGACGTCTTCACCATGGCTTCCCTGTGGGAAGGCTTGGGGCTGGTCTTCCTGGAGGCGATGGCGACGGGGAGGGCGGTCCTCTCGACCCGCGTCTCCGCCATCCCCGAAGTGGTGGTGGACGGCGGGACCGGTCGGCTGGTTCCCCCCGGTGACGTCGCCTCACTGGCGCAGGGCATGCTCGAGCTCGCGCAGGACGGGGACCTGCGCCGCGCCATGGGGGAGGCGGGACGGGCGCGGGTGGCCGAGGTCTTCGGACTGCAGCGCATGGTCGACGAGACCCTGGCGGTCTACGCCGACGTCCTGCAGTGCGCGAGCCGCTGAGGGCGTCGCGGGCGAAGTCCTCGGGGCCCCTCGCATTGTCTCGACTTGGTTTCGAGCGCGTCGAATACGTCGGAAAACCCCGCCCCCTCCGGTTACGCTCTACAGCGTGAACGAACTCGCGCAATCCCCGACCTGGGCCCCCGGATACCGCCATCGCACCGTCGGCGTGCCGCCGGTCTCCTTCCGCTTCCGAGAAGAGCTGGAGGACTTCCAGGTCAAGGAGATCGGCTTCATCGACTACGTCGACGAAGGGGACCACCTGCACCTGTGGATCGAGAAGCGCGGGATCACCACCGCCGAGGCGGCCAGGGCGATCGCCACCGCCCTCGATCGTCCCCCCGAGTCGGTGGGCTACGCGGGCCTCAAGGACGCCAAGTCCGTGTCGCGCCAGTGGCTCTCGATCGAGCACGCCGACATCGACGACGCCCGGAGGCTGGAGCTGGAGAAGGCGCGAGTGCTGGACGTCCGACGGCACAAGAGCAAGTTGCGCGTCGGCCAACTGGCGGGCAACCGCTTCCGGATCGTACTGCGCGGGCTGGCGGAGTTCGATCGGCCGCAGGTCGAGGCGGTGCTGGCGACGCTGTCCGAGCGCGGGCTCCCCAACTACTACGGCGCCCAGCGCTTCGGCCGCTCCGGGCTGACCTACGAGCTGGGACGCTTCTTGGCCCAGGGGCGCCACGAGGAGTACCTGGCCGCCCTCGTCTCTCCCGACCACGCCCCAGCGAACGCCGTCACCGCCGAGCTGGCCCGCGTCCTGCGCGAGGGGAGCTGGCGAGAGCGGCGCGCTCTGGGGGTCCTGGCCCACCTGCTCGACGCGGACTTGGCGGCCCTGGCCGTGCAGATCGCCCGGCGGCCCAAGAGCCCCGAGTGGGGCGTGCGCGCGATCTCGAAGGGCAGTCGCCGCTTCCACCTCTCCGCTCTGCAGGCGCGCGTCTTCAACCGCGTGCTCTCCAATCGCATGGCCGAGCCGGGGGGGATCGACGATCTGTGGGAGGGCGATCTGGTGCAGCGGGAGGGGCGCGGCGGCACCTTCCTCGCCAGCGAACCGCGTTCGGACGTGCCCCTGAGGCTCAGCGCCACCGGCCCGATGCCGGGCACGCGGGTCGCCACCCCGGCGGGCCGCACGGCCGAGATCGAGGCCGAGGCCCTGGCGGAGGAGGAGGTCACCCCCGAGATGCTGAGCGCGATTCCCGGTGGATTGGCTCCGCACGGGAGTCGTCGCCCCCTGCGCGTGCGGGTGGCCGACCTCGAGCTCGATTTCGAGGGGGACCGGGCGATTCTGGCGTTTCGATTGCCGCGTGGGAGTTATGCGACGACCTTGCTCGAGGAGCTGCTCAAGGAGCATGGCTGACCGACGGGAGGGGCGCTGGTTCCGAGTCCCGGGGAAGCCCACCGAAGGGGGGCAGTCCAGAAAGTTCTTCCGTGGAGCGGCCCCCGACTCCCCCTCGCCCCCCCGGAGAAGCTGGAAAGCGCCGGTAGGCTTGGAATCCGACCAGCAACCCGGCCGATGAAGGCGGTGCCATGCAGCCTCGAGAGCCCAGACCCCGGGCCGACGCGTCCCCTCGCGATGCTGAGCCGTCCTCCGCCCGCCGGCAGGAGGGCCAGCGGCAGCGTGGACCGGACCGCCGCCGGCGGCCGACTCCGCGCTTCTCGCGCTACACCTTCGTGGGGGGCAAGCGCCGGCGGGTTCGGCGTCCAGAGGAGCTGGAGGGCTCCTTCGTCGACCGGTACGGCTGGGGGATGGTGATCGCCATCCTCTGGGTGGCGATGATGAACGTGGGGGACAGCTACTTCACCCTGGTGCACCTGCAGTCGGGGGGAATCGAGCTCAATCCCGTGGCGGAGGAGCTCCTGCGCACGGGACGCGCGGGATTCGTGATCTGGAAGAGCGCCCTGATCGGCCTGGCCCTGGTGGTGCTCACCCTGCACAAGAACTTCTGGTTGGCCCGGTTCGGCCTGTGGGTCTCCGCGGGGGCCTACACCCTGCTGAACCTGTACCACCTGAGTCTTTTCTAGGGCACGCGGCGCGAGTCGGAGCGCCGTGAGCCGTAGACTCGCCGCGACCCCACGGGAAGAGGACTCACCGTGGAGCGTCCCAGAGCACCCATGGGTATCCGGCGTCCCACCCCTGCGCGCGAACGGTCGTACCTGGTGACCGGCGGAGCCGGGTTCATCGGCTCCCACCTGACGCGCCACCTGCTGCGGGCGGGGGCGCGGGTGGTCGTCGCCGACGATCTCTCGGCGGGGTACGCGCAGTCGCTTCCCCTGGGGCACTCCGGGCTCTCACTGCACCCCCTCGACGTGGCGGGACCGGGAGCCCTGGCGGGACTCGTGGGGGAGGAGGGGCCCTTCGACGCGATCGTGCACCTGGCCGCGCGGGTGGGCGTCGCGCGGGTCCTGGCGGATCCCGAGGGTTGCTGGGAGGAACACCTGCGCGCCGCTCGGGAGCTCCTGGTCGCCGTGGCCCATCAGCCCCCGTCCAGCCGACCGCGGGTGGTGGCGGCCTCGACCAGCGAGGTCTACCGGGAGGGCCGTGCGCCGCTGGCCGAGGACGCACCCCTGCGCTCCACCGAGGCGCGCGGGCGCTGGGCCTACGCCGCCTCCAAGCTGGCGGTCGAGCGCCTGCTCGACGCCAGCGCCGATCTCTGGCCCGCGGGGTGCGAGCCCCTGCACCTGCGCTTCTTCAACGTCGTCGGACCGGGCCAGAGCGCGGAGGGGGGGATGGTGCTGCCGACCTTCGTGCGGCAAGCCCTGGCGGGAGAGCGCCTCACCGTCCACGGGGACGGGAGGGCGGTACGCACCCTGGCCGCCGTGGAGGACGTGGCGGCCGATCTGACCCGGCTCCTCGTCGGCGACCGCTTCCCCGGCGGTCCCCTGAACGTGGGGGGCAGCGCCTGTTGCACCATCCTCGAGCTGGCCCAGGCCGTGGCGCGCGGGGCGGGTGCGGCGGGGGAGGTGGTCCGCTTCGTCGATCCGCGGCGCAGCGTCTCGCCGCACTTCGAGGAGGTGCGCCACCGCCGGCCCGACCTCAGCCGCGCCCGGGCCCTGGGGCTGTGTCGCGCCCGCCGCTCCGTGGAGGAGATCGTGGCCGACCTCCTGCGCAGGGAGCGCGCCCGGACCAGCCCCTGATCGCCCGCGGGCCCCGGCCTGCGTACACTTGGGGAACATGCTGCGAGCCACGAGCGACCAGGAGAGGTGCGGGTGAAGATCGCGCGCGTCCTGACACGCCTCAATCTGGGAGGCCCCGCGCGACAGGCCCTCGCGAGCGACCCTCTGCTCGTGGAGCGCGGGCACGAGCTGCGGCTGTTCGTCGGGCGCGCCGGGGCCGGTGAGGGGGACCTGCGACAGGTCTTCCGCGAGCGGGGGCTCGACGTGGTCACCGTTCCCGGACTGGGTCGTGGGATCGGCCCCGGGGATCTGGTCGCGGGCCGCTACCTGCGCTCCGCCCTGGCGGAGTTCCAGCCCGACCTGGTGCACACCCACGCTTCGAAGGCGGGGCACCACGGGCGCCGCGCCGCCCGCGCCTTGGCGGGGGTGCGCAGCGTGCACAGCTTCCACGGTCACGTGCTGGAGGGGTACTTCCCCGCCGGGGTCTCGCGCTGGCTGATCGCCCACGAGCGTCGGCTGGCGGCGCGCACCGACCGCCTGATCGCCGTCTCCCACGCCACCGCCGACGACCTGGTGCGGCTGGGCGTGGTCGACGAGGGTCGGCTCGTCGTGGTGCCCCCCGGCGCCGACCTGGCTCCCATGGGTCAGATCGACGGCCGTTCCGACTTCCTGCGCGCCAGCCTGGGGATCGCGGAGGAGGCCTTCCTCGTGGGCGTGATCGGACGGCTGGCCGAGGTCAAGCGCCCCGCTCTGGCGATCGAGGTCCTCGAGCGGCTGGCGGAGTCCCACCCCGCGGTGGTGTTGGTCTTCGTCGGAGACGGCGATCAGCGACGCCTCCTCGAGCGGCGGATCCAGCGCGCGAGTCCCGCGATCCGCGAGCGGGTGCACCTGGCGGGCGCCCAGTACGAGATGGCTCCGGTGTTGGCGGACCTGGACGCGGTGCTCGCCTGCTCCCGGGCCGAGGGGATGCCGGTGGCCCTGATCGAGGCGGGGGCCGCCGCGCTGCCGGTGGTGGCCACGCCGGTGGGAGGGGTGGCGGAGGTCGTGGTCGATGGCCGCACCGGGTTCCTGGGGACGACCGTGGAGGAGCTGGCCCAGGGCTTGGCGCAACTGATCGAAGCGCCGCGCAGCGCGACGGAGATGGGCCAGCGGGCGCGCGTGCGCGTCCTGACCCGGCACTCGGCGCGCGCCCTGACCGACCGTCTCGAGAGCCTCTACTGGGACGTCCTCGAGGGAACTCCTCTGGAGGGGGTGCCGTGCGCCTCCTGATGGTCAGCGGAGACCGCCAGGTGGCCGTGGGGGAGCGGGGTCCCTTCCACGCCATGCAGCGCGAGTTCTCGCGCTACTTCGAGCGCATCGACGTGCTCTGTCCCCAGCCGCCGCGCCGCCCCTCGATCAGCACGATCCACGACAACGTCCACTTCCACCCCGCCGAGTGCGGCCGGCGCGGGATGGTGAACTACATCGCGACCAAGGGCCAGGAGCTGATCCGGCGCCACGGCCACACCTTGATCACCAGTCACGACTACGGCTGGTTCTACAACGGGATGGGCAGCGCCGCCCTCTCCCGCAGCACGGGCGTGCCCTACCTGTCGGAGATCCACCACGTCCCCGGGGTGCCGGTGGCGGCCGACCTGCGCGAGCGCTTCGACAAGTGGGTGGCGCGGGTGTACGTGCGCTGGGCGCGCAGCAAGGCGCTCGGCTTCCGGGTGGTCAACCGCGAGGAGATGCCACAGCTCCTGCGGCGCTGGGGAGTCAGGGCGGCGCAGATCTTCGTCCTGCCCTCCCTGTACATCGACCTGGACGTCTTCCGGCCGGCGGAGGGAGAGGTCGAGTGCGAGCAGGACGTGGTCTTCGTCGGCCGCATGGTGACCAACAAGGGCGTGCAGCGCATCATCAGCGCGCTGGACGTGCTCTCTCGGCGCGGTACGAACCTCAGCGCCCTCTTCGTCGGCAAGGGACCGCTGAGGGAGAAACTGATGGCGCGCGCCGAGAGCCTGGGCCTGCGCACGCGGTGGATCGAGTGGGTCGACACCCCCGAGGACCTGGCGGCGATCTACCGCTCCAGCCGCGTCTGTGTCTGTTCCTCCACCTGCGAGGGGGGCCCGCGCTTCACCGTCGAAGCGATGGCGTGCGGCACGCCCTGCGTCTCCACTCCGGTGGGGGTGATGGGGGACCTGCTCAGCGACGGCCGCGGAGGGGGGCTGTACGGCTTCGACGCCCACGCCCTGGCGCTGGCCCTGGTGCGCGTGCTGGAGGACGAGTCCCTGCGCCTCGAGATGGGCCAGCACGCCGCCGAGATCGCGCGCCCCTTCGAGTACAGCCAAGCGATCGGCGTCTACGCCAACGGGCTGCGCCGCCTGGCCGGGGAGGAGGCGCTGGAGCTTTGAGACTGATCTTCGTGACCCAGGTCCTGGATCGGGGCGACGGGGTGCTGGGCTTCGTCGTGCGCTGGGTCGAGGGGCTCGCGGCGCGCTGCGAGCGGGTGCGGGTCATCGCCCTCGAGGTGGGGGAGGTGGACTCCCTGCCGGGGAACGTGGACTTCCGCCAGGTGGGTCGGCGTGGCCGGGTGCGGCGCTTCCTGCGCTATCGGCGTCACCTGCGGGAGGCCTTCGGCGAGGGCTTCGACACCCTCCTGACCCACATGGTGCCGCGCTACTCGACGCTGGCCGCGCCGTTGGCGCGCCGGGCCGGGGCGGGGCACTTCCTGTGGTACACCCACAAGGGGGTCGACCGGCGCCTACGCCGGGCGGTGCGCGTCGTCGACCGTGTCTTCAGCGCCTCGCCGGAGTCGATGCGCGTCGACACGCCCAAGAGGGTGATCACCGGACACGGGGTCGACCTGGCCCACTTCGCCGCCGGGGCGGCCCCCAGCCAGCCCCCGCGCCTGCTCTCGGTGGGGCGGCTGTCCCCCGCCAAGGATCCCCTGACCCTGCTGGATGCCCTCGCGCTGGTGCGCGCGGGGGAGCGCGGGCGCGAGCTCGTCCTGGACTGGGTGGGAGGCGGGCTGGCCGCCGGGGACGACGCCTACGAGCGGGAGGTGGCGCGACGCATCGAGGAGCGCGGCCTCGCCGGCTGCGTCGCCCTGCGCGGGCCGATCCCCTATGGACGGGTGGCGGAGTTCTTCTCGCGGGCGACCCTCTTCCTCTCCGGCAGCCGCACCGGCTCGGTGGACAAGGTCGTGCTCGAGGCGATGGCGGCGGGTCGACCGGTGGTGACCTGCAACGAGAGCTTCCCTCCGATCCTGGCCGAGCTGGGCTGCGACGCGCAGGCGCTCGTCTATCCCCCCGGGGACGCCCACGCCCTGGCCGAGCGCATCGAGGGGCTCTTGGCCCTGACCCAAGAGGAGCGCGATCGGCTCGGAGCTCGCCTGCGGGCGATCGTCGCACGCGATCACGAGGTGGATGCGCTGATGGGGCGGCTGGTGACCGAGATGGCCGCAGGGGACCACCCGCGATGACGGTCAGTCCCGCCCTCGCGGAACCGGTGCGGCGTGCCCTGGGGTGGCTCCTCTCGCTGCGCGACGGTCAGGGGCGCATCCTCTGCCCCGACCACGGGCTCGCCCACAGCGGCAAGAACGCGGGGGTGATCGTGATGGCCTGTGAGCTGGCGCGCTCGGGGGCGGAGGGGGACCGCGACGCCCTCTTGGAGGTGGCGCGCGAGCAGGCGGAGCACTTGGTGGTCAACCTGAAGCGCGAGGTGGGCAGCACCTGCTTCACCTTTCGTCCCGGCCGCCACGATCCCTACAACTGCTCCAACAGCGTGATCGACGGGGGCGCCTGCTCGGACGCCCTGGCGGAGCTGGTGCTGACCTTCGGCGACCGGCTGGAACCGGCCGAGCGGGAGCGCTTCCAGCACGCCAGCATCCTGCACGCCCAGACCTACCTGCGCTACGCGATCCTCGACAAGGGGATCCCCGCCCAGCGCGCCTGGGCGATGAGCGGAGTGGCCCCCGCCTGGCAGTTGGCGCGCCACGACGTTCTCGAGCTGGTGGTGCGCGAAGGGGCGCGCATCCTGGCCGAGGTGCAACACCCCGATGGCAGCTACCCCTACCACCCCCTCGACCGGGGCGCGGGGCATCCGGGGGCGAGCGACGTGTCCGCCTTCTACCAGTCGCGCGTCACCGCCTTCCAGCTCTTCGCCCTGGAGCGCATCGGGCACGACCCGACCGCCGCACCCCACCGCGCGGCGCTCCTCGGCGGTCTCGAGTTCCTGGCGGCCCTGCAGGGTCCGGACGGGATCAAGTGCGGGTTGGTGGAGGCCAAGCCCTGGTATTGGGGTGCCGCCCACGAGGTGGCGAGCCATCCCTTCGACGTCTTTGCCCTGGCGCGGGGGTGGAGGCTCTTCGGGACGCCGGAGCTGGCGCTCGCCGCGCGCCGGGCCTGGCGCGCGTGGGTGGACCACCTCGGTCCCGACGGAAAGCCCACGAGCCACCACCCCGGCCCGGGGCGACGGCGCAGCTACCAGTGCCCCGTCTTCTGGGCCGGCCACGCCTCGTGGATGGCGCGCGCCCTGGAGGACTTGCAGGCGAGCCAGGAGGTGGAGCCCGACCACGACGCTCAGGGGGCCACCTCGACACGGGTGCGGGCTTTCCCCCAGGCCTCGCTGGTGCGCCTGGAGGACGCCTCCCTCTGCGCCTGGATCCGCGGAGCGCGACCGGGAGCGAACGCGCACCACGGGAGCCCACGCGGCGCGGGGCTCCTGGCCCTGGTGTCGAAGGAGAGCGGTGAGGACCTCCTCGGCCGGCGCCGTCCGCGCCGCTCCCTCGAGGGGGAGTGGGTCGGTCGCTCGGGACTCCCGTCCCCCGCCCGGGGTTGGCGGGCGGGTGGGGAGGAGCTGCGCTTCTCCCTCTGGCTGGCGCGCAACGCCTGGCGCGGCAGGCGTCGCTTGGAGGCGCTCTGCGCGCCCCCCAGGGTCTTGGCCGAGGCGGTGCTCGCCCCGACCTCCGGTCGAGTGGCGAGCTCCTTCGGCCTCGAAGCGAACCTCGTCCCCGGGGAGGACGGGGTCGGCCTGCGCAGCTCCTTGGCGTATCGCGATGGGACGCCCGTGCCGGGCTCCGTCCTCGAGCGCCGCTACCGCCTCGACGGCGACGGTCTCTCGGTGGAGGAGCACCTGGAGGCGGATGGCGGGGCGCGAGGGGTGACCTACCGCCTCCCCGCGGGGGCTCGCCAGGTCCAGCGGGAAAAGGGGAGCATCCACTACCGCATCGGGTAGCCGATCCCTGCCCGCCTCCCCCCCCTCGACCCTGGTACCCTACTCAACATACGCCCCCGGACGCGTCGAAGACCCTCCCGCGACGCCCTGGCTGCCCCATGAAGATCCTCCTGGCCTGTCCCCCGACCTCCGATCTGGAGAGCATCAGCGAGTCGTTCTACCCAGTTGGGTTGAACTGCCTCAAGCAGTACATGGCCGAGCGCGGCTACGACTGCGTGATGGGTATGCACAACCGTGAGCCCTGGGAGGTCGCCGAGCGGGAGCTCGATGAGATGCAGCCCGACGTCGTGGGGCTGACCGTCTACACCCACACCCGCGCCGCGGTGCAGGACTACTGCCAGCGCGTGCGCAAGCTCGCGCCCGGCGCCACCATCGTGCTGGGCGGGCACCACGCCGCCTTCATGACCGATCAGGTGCTGCGCCACTTCGAGGTGGACGCGGTGGTGGTCGACGAGGGGGAGATCCCCTTCTACGAGATCGTGCGCGCGGTGGAAGAGGGGCGCAAGCTGGACGACGTGCCGGGGGCGGCGCTCCTGCGCGACGGCCGGGTGGTGCGCAATCCGTCACCGGCGCCGATCGAGATCGACGAGCTGCCGATCGAGAGCCACCACTACCCGGACCGCATCCTCAAGAAGGAGGAGGCGCTCTTGATGGCCGGCGATCGCCTGGGTCCGGAGCCCTGGCAGTACCGCGCCTACTGGGCGACCACCACGCGCGGCTGCCCCTACCACTGCGCCTTCTGCTCGGTGCTCGGCCGCAGTTCCTGGCGCATGGAGAGCCCCCAGCGCGTGGTCGACCGCATGCAGTACCTGCAGGAGGTCAAGAACTGCGGCTTCATCACGTTTGGTGACAGTTCGATGAACGTGCGCCCCGCGCGCCTGCGGGAGATCTGCGAGGAGATCATCCGCCGCAAGGTGAAGATCCGCTGGTTCGCCTCCGGCATGCGCGCCAACGAGAAGCTCCTGCCGGAGGACCTCTTGGAAGTGATGGCGCGCGCGGACTGCGCGGCGATCTGCTACGGGGTGGAGTCCGGCTCTCCGGAGATCCTGCGCACCATCCGCAAGAAGCTGCGTCCCACCGACGTCGACCGGGCGGTGACCCTGACCCAGAAGTACGGCATGATCGGCCGCGTGTCCCTGATGATCGGCAACCCGGGGGAGACGGACGAGACGATCGGCGAGACGCTGGCCCTCCTGGATCGCGTCAAGCCGCGCTTGGCGGGGATCGCGGTGGCCCAGGTCTACCCCGGCACCGAGCTCTTCGACATCGCCAAGGCGGAGGGGTTCATGGACGACGAGTACTGGCTCGACGGCTCCAACCCGATCCCCTTCTTCCCCGCCGCCGACTACTCCACCACCATGAAGTGGTACGCCCGGGTGCGCTTCCGCGCCACGCGCGGTCGCACGGTGCTCGGATGGCTGCACGGTCTGCGCGCCTCCCTGCGGGATCGCATGGGGATCGACGTCGGACGTGGCGGGCTCAAGTTCGGCTGCCCCGCTCCGCCCCTCTTCGATCGCAGCCGCCCCAGAAACCCCAGGGTCGCCTGAACGTCCGTCGAGGCGATGAGCTCCGCCAGCGACTCCCGCTCCTCCCCCGGCCTCGCCTCCAGCATCGGCGCAGCCCTGCGCGCGGGGTTGGTGGTGGGCGCCCTGGCGGGTCTCTTCGACGGGATCGTGCGCACGCTGGGGATCGACCCGGGGCTCTTCCTGATCCGTCTCTGGGAGCAGGGGCTCTGGACCGCCCTGACGATCGGGCTGCCCAGTGTGGGGGAGGTGCCGGAGCTGCTCCTCTGCACGGCGGGGGCGATCTGTGTCTACGTCCTGGGTTCGCTCCTGGTGGCGCTCCTGGCGGCGCTCTGCCTGCACCCCCTGCTGCGCGCCCAGGGCGAGGCGCGCTACGCCCGATTCCTCGGACTGGGCCTGGGAGCGTGGCTCTTCCTCGAGCTCTACTGGTGGTCGCGGCCGGCGATCATGCCCGATCGGTCGGCGACCGATCCCGCGCGGGTGGCCGCCGCGCTGGTGCTGCTGGTGGTCTGCGTCGCCGTGGGGCTGCTGCTGCCGCGCCTGCGGGGTTGGCTGCCCGACCGGCTGCGCCGCTCCACCCCCGTGGTCGCCCTCTTGCTCGCTGCCGTCGGGGCGGTCTACCTGCTGATCGGAGCGCGGGGCAGCGCCGACCTGGGGCGCGCCAGCGAGCGCAACCGCGAGGTGCCCAACGTGCTGCTCTTCGTGGTCGACGCCCTGCGCCAGGACGTGCTCGGCTGCTACGGGCACCCCGTGGTCACCACTCCCACCATCGACCGCCTGGCGGCTGAGGGGGTGCTCTTCGAGGACGCCTTCGTGCAGGCGCCCTTCACCTGGACCAGCTTCGGCTCCTTCCTGACGGGCAAGTACCCGCGGCGCCACGGCCTAGTGAAGATGCAGGCGGGCTACACCCTGCCCGTCAACCTGACCCTGACCGAGTACCTGCACGGCGCACCGCGCCGCGAGGGCGACGGCCTCGAGCAGGAGGACGTGGTGGGGGCCGCCTTCCTGACCGGGACCCTCTCCCATGGATCGGGCCTGGCGCGCGGCTTCGACTACTACTTCGAGGCGCTCGTGGGGCACGAGCTGGTCGACGTGCACAGCCGCTGGAGCTCCTTCCGCTCGGGGCTCCTGCCCTGGCTCTACAAGAACAAGCTCAGCCAGAAGCTCGACAGCAACCTGGTGGCGACCACGGCCGTGGAGTGGTTCCGCGCCAACGGCGAGCGCCGCTGGGTGGCGATGGTGCACTACTACTCGACCCACACCCCCTACGACCCCCCCGACGAGTTCCGCGAGCTGTACTGCGATCCGGACTACGACGGGCGCCTGAGAGCCTTCAAGTCCGAGTACCGCCGGGCCCTCGAGGAGGGGCGGGCCGAGCTGCGCCCCGAGGACGTGACCCAGATCCAGAACCTCTACTTCGCCGGCGTGACCCAGGCGGATCACATGATCGGTCAGGTGATCGAGGAGCTCGAACGACAGGACCTCCTGGAAGAGACGATCGTGGTGGTGACCTCCGACCACGGGGAGTCCCTCGGCGAGCACGGGCTCTGGGAGCACAACCACATGTACCAGGACAACCTGCGCGTGCCTCTGATCGTGCGTTGGCCGCGCGGGCTGCCCAGGGGGCAGTCGATCGACGGAATCGTGGACTCGATCGACCTGATGCCCACCTTGATCGACCTGATGGGATTGGAGGCCCTGACCCACGTCTCCGAGCTCCCGGGCGACGCCGACCGGGAAGAGCGAGTCCACGTCCTCGACGGAGTCAGTCTCCTGCCGCGCATCCGGGGGGAGACGGACAGCGTGCGGCGCTACTCCTTCGCCGAGAACGGCCGCTACCGCTCGATCCAGGACGAGCGCTACAAGCTGATCGTGCGCCGCGAGCTGCTCGAGGAGGGGGCCTGGGAGGCGATGCTGACCGCCGAGCCGGAGCGTTGGAACGAGCCCGCCTTCCAGCGCCCGCGTTTCTTCGATCTGGGCGCGGACCCGGGGGAGTTCACCAACCTCTTCACCTCCGCCTACGACGAGCACGCCGAGCGCATCCGCGCGTACTTCGACCAGCTCGTGAGCTGGAGCGAGACCATGCCGGTGCGTTCCGACCGCATGATGGAGTCGGAGCGCGACCGGGAGGCGCAGGCCGCCCTGATGGAGGCCCTCGGCTACGGCGGCGGCGTGGGGGACGTGGAGGAGGAGGAGGAGCCCGACGCCGACTGACGTGCGATGCCCGATTCCGCGCACTCATCGCCCGCCGCTTCCCCCGCTCCCCTGGTCCTGATCGCCAACGCGCGCATGCCCTCGGAGCGGGCCCAGTCCCTGCAGGTGGCACAGGTCGCGGCGGCCTTCGAGCGCGCCGGGGCGCCGACCACCCTCCTGCACGCCCGGCGCCGGGACACCCCGGCGATCGAGGAGGCGGCGCTCTGGGAGCACTACGGCGTCCCCCCGGGCCCGCGCCCTCGGGCGCGCGCGGTGGCCTGTCTCGATTGGATCGACCGCTGCCCGCGCCGCCTGCAGTACGCGCCGGCGCGCTTGCAGGAGCTCACCTTCGCGCGCAACGCGGCCCGGCTCGTGCGCTCGGAGTTCGACGGTGCCCGCGTGCTCTCGCGCGAGATCGAGTCCGCCCACGCCCTGCGTGGCCGGCGAGGGCTCTTCCTCGAGCTCCACCGCGTTCCCGGGGGACGGCTGCGCCGGCGCTGGCTGCTGAAGGCCGCGGCCGGGGCGGCGGGGATCGTGGCGATCTCGGAGGGGGTGCGCCAGGACCTGTTGGGGCTCGGCCTCGACGGGGAGCGCATCGTCGTCGAGCACGACGGCTTCGAGCCGACGCGCTTCGCCGCCGCGGTCTCGCGCGGCGAGGCGCGCGAGAGGCTGGACTTGCCCGGAGAGCGGGCGGTGGTGGTCTACACCGGCGGGCTCCTGGCTTGGAAGGGGGTCGACCTCCTGGTGCAGGCCGCTCGCGAGCTCCCCGAGGCCCTGGTGGTGATCGCCGGTGGGATGGGCGCCGACGTCGAGCGCCTGCGCGCCCGGGTGGGAGCCAGTGAGAACGTGCGCATCGACGGCTTCCAGCCCCCCTCGCGCGTGCCCCTCTACCTGGCCGCCGCGGACCTGGGGGTGGTGCCGAACCGTTCCCAGCCGCCGATCAGCGCGCGCTACACCTCCCCCCTGAAGGTCTTCGAGGCGATGGCGGTGGGACTGCCGCTCGTCGTCTCCGACCTGCCCAGCCTGCGGGAGCTGCTCTCCCCCGAGGAGGCGCTCTTCGTGGCCCCCGACGATCCCCAGGCCCTGGCTCGGGGGATCCAGAGCCTCCTGGAGGACGACGCGCGTCGAGTTGCAGCCGCCGAACGGCTACGCTCTCGCGCGCCGCGGCACACCTGGGACGCGCGGGCGGCGCGTCTCCTGGAGTGGATGGAGGTCTTGGCGTGAAGGTGCTCTTCCTGAGCGACTCCCTCTCCGACCTCGACGGGGTGGGGCGCTACGCGATGCGCCTGATCGCCGCCATGGAGGCGCAGGAGCCGGACCTCGAGGTGCGCGTGCTCCTGGCCCGCAAGCACCGCCCCACCTCGGCCGACGTGCCCGCCCATTGGCGCATCGAGGTGGCCCTGCCGCCGGACTACTTCTACTACATGTCGCCCCTGCGCTACTGGGCCTGGCGCCTGATCGGCACCTGGCGCGTCTGGCGCGCCGCGCGCTGGGCGGATCTGGCGCACGCCATCAAGGACTACCCCCACAACCAGGTGGCGCTCGACGGGGCGCGGCTGGCGGGGGTGCCCTGCGTGGCCACCGCCCACGGGACCTACACCATCGCGCCGCTCCTGTCCCGCCGTCACGCTCGTCGGGCGCGACGCGTCTACCGCGCCCTGGCGCGCATGATCTCGGTCAGCCGCTACACCCGGCGGCGCCTCCTGGAGCTGATGCCGGAGCTCCCGGAGGAGCGGGTCCAGGTGATCCCCAACTGCGTCGCCGCCGAGCACTACCTCGCTCCGCGCGCCGGGGGGGAGAAGCCCTGGCACGGACTGCGCTTCACCCTCGGCATCGGAGAGCTGAAGGAGCGCAAGGGGCACCACCTGGCGCTCGCCGCCTGGTGCCGCGTGGCGCGCGACCACCCCGAGCTGCACCACTTCCTGGTCGGCAACCGCTCCGGCGACGAGTACGAGGAGGGCCTCTTGGAGCGGGTGCGGGAGGCGGGCCTCGCGGAGCGCCTGCACCTCCTGGGCAACGTCAGCGAGGACGAGAAGGTGGACCTCCTGCAGCGCGCGGAGGTCTTCCTGCACACGCCGGTGACCGCCTCCGACGGCGGCTTCGAGGGTTTTGGGATCGTCTACCTCGAGGCCTCGGCGGCGGGCACGCCGGTGATCGGGACCCTGGACTGCGGCGCCGAGGACGCCATCGAGGAGGGCCGCACCGGCTTCCTGGTGGCCCAGGAGACCGACGCGGTCGAAGCCGCCCTGCGCGAGCTGGTGGAGGACCGCCCGCTGCGGGAGCGCATGGGGGCGGCGGGCAAGAGCCACGCGGCGGCGGCGAGCTGGGACGACAACGCCCGAACGGTGCTGGCGCTCTACCGGGAGGCGCTCTCCCGATGAGGGTGCTCTTCCTGTGCGAGATCCCCGACCCCGGGGTGGGCTCCTCGGTGCGACAGATGTACCAGGAGGCGCGCCTGCTCCGGGAGCTTGGCCACGAGGTGGCGGTGGTGTCGACCGTGCGCGAGCGGGAGCGGGCGACCGAGACAGAGATCGAGGGCACGCCGGTCTTCCGGCTCCACTCCGACTACCCCGTGCGCTGGCGACCCTGGGTCAGCCTGCACAACCGCGCCATCGATCGGCCGCTGCAGGAGATCCTCGAGCGCTGGAGGCCGGAGGTCGTCCACGCTCACCTGATCCACACCCACCTGGGCTACCACGCCCTGACCCAGGCGCGGCGCGCGGGTGCGGGGGTGGTCTTCACGGCCCACGACGTGATGGCCTTCTGCTACCAGAAGCTGACCTGCTTCCACGGCGGTGAGGCGCAGGGCGGTCGCGGCTGGGACGTCACGGCGCGCTTCGGAAAGTGCCTCGCCTGCCAGCGCTTCCGCTTCCGCCCCGGCCGCAACCGGGTTATTCGGCGGGTCCTGGGGCGCGACGTGCACCGCGTCACCGCCGTCAGCGACGCCCTGGCGGAGGTGCTGCGCGCCAACGGCGTGCGCGTCGATCGTCGGGTGCACAACGCCCTCGAGGTCGGCCCCACCCCCGCCCCCGACGAGGTGCGCGCCTTCCGGGAGCGCTTCGACCTGGTGGACAAGCCCTTGCTGGCCCTCGGCGGCCGCCTGCACTCCCAGAAGGGCGTGGGGAAGGCCTTCGAGATGCTGGCCCGCCTGCGGGGGGAGTTCCCCGACCTGCGCCTGATCGTCATGGGACGGCGCGAGGTCTACGACGGGGAGTTCCGGGCCCAGGCGCGGGAGCTCGGGGTGGAGGAGAGCGTCGTACCGACCGGCTGGCTCGCCGGAGACGAGCTGCGCAGCGCCTACGCCGCGACCGACGTCTTCATCACTCCTTCGATCTGCTTCGACACCTTCGGCCTGGTCAACCTGGAGGCGATGGAGCACGCCAAGCCCGTCGTGGCGACCCTCTTCGGGGGCTCCCGGGAGGTGGTCGAGGAGGGGCGCACCGGCTTCGTGGCCAACCCCTTCGACGTGGCCGGCTACGCGGAGTGCATCGCCCGGCTGCTGCGCGACCCGGACCTGCGGCGCAGCATGGGCCAGGCCGGTCGGCGGCGGCTCGAGGAGCACTTCACCATCGAACGCCTGACCGAGGAGTTCCTGGAGGAGTACCGGCAGGCCCTGGCTGCCCGCGCCGGGGGGGCGCCTCGAATCGGGACGGGGCAGGAAGGGTAGAGCGGGGCGGGGCGGCGATCCGATCCCTTTCGAGGTACGCTTTTCCGCCAGCCGCCTCGGGCGGCCAGCGCCTCCCTCCTCCTTCCCCACATCGCCGCCATGCGCAAGACGCTCTTGACCTACGTCAAGCCCCACGTCCAGGAGGACCCTCTCTCGATGGTCCTGGGGATCTGCTATCTGGGCGCCACCCTCGAACGCGAGGGGATCCCCGTCGAGCTCCACGACGAGCGCATCGTCAGCGACCAGGAGACGCGGGCCGCCATCGAGCGCAACGACGTGATCGGTTTCAGCGCCCTGACCCCCAACGTGCGCCGGGCCATCGCCTGGGCGGAGTACGCCAAGCAGCAGGGCAAGACGACGATCGTCGGCGGTCCCCACGCCTCGGTGGACCAGGGGATGTTCCTCGACACCGGGCACTTCGACTACGTGCTGAAGGGGGAAGCGGAGAACACCTTCCCCCAGATGCTGAAGGCCCTGGAGGGTGGCGACGACGCGGAGCTGGCCGCGGTGCCCGGACTGGCCGCCATGCGCGACGGGGAGCTGGCCTTCGACAGCCCCGCGCCGCCGCTGATCAAGAAGCTGGACGACGTGCCGGTGCCGGCGCGCCACCTGCTGCCGATGCAGGCCTACTTCGACAACAACCCCGAGCGCTTGGTTTACGTACTCACCACCCGCGGCTGCCCCTTCAAGTGCATCTTCTGCCAGAAGGAGCTCACCGGCCGCGGCTTCCGCGTGCGCTCGGTGCAGCTGATCGTCGACGAGGTGCAGCACCTGCTCGAGACCTACGATCCCGGAGCGATCCTCTTCGTCGACGAGATCCTCACCCTGCGCAAGAAGCGCATCCACGAGATGTGCGACGAGATCCTGCGCCGTGGGCTGAAGTTCGAGTGGGTGGCCAACACGCGCGCGGACTGCGTCGACTTCCCGCTCCTGAAGCACATGCACCGGGCCGGGTGCCGGCGCATCTACTACGGCTGGGAGTCCGGCTCCCAGCGCATGCTGGACGTCCTCAAGAAGGACCTGACCCCCGAGCTGATCATCGACACCGCGCGCATGACGCGCCGGGCGGGGATCTGGGCCAAGGTCTACCTGATCGTGGGCTCCCCCGGTGAGACCCAGGCCGACATCGAGGAGACGGAGAAGGTGCTGCGCTTGGCGGGACCGGACCTGGTGCGCATCTCGGTCTTCAACCCGCTGGTGGGCACCGAGTCCTGGGACACCCTGCAGGCCTCGATCGACGTCACGGACCTGTCGGAGAACTACGTCTCCTCCAACCGCTCCGGGTACCGGCACGAGAACTTCACCCAGGTGGAGCTGGAGGAGCTGCGCAAGAACATGGTGCGCTCCTACGAGCGCTGGTACTACGCCATGCCCCAGCGCCTGCGGCGCTTCTGGGAGCGGGGGCTCTACTATCTGGAGAACCCCGCCCACGGCCGCAAGCGCATCGGACGCGCCCTGGGGCTCGTGCCGCCGCCGCGCCGGCACGTGGTCACCAGCCACCATTGAGCGGGAGAGCTGCCGTGCGGCGACCGGTGGTGGGGGTGATGGGCTCCGGCAGCCACCCCTGGCCGGAGCGCGCCGTCCCCCTGGGGCGCTGGCTGGCGGAACGCGGGGTGCACCTCCTGACCGGAGGTGGGAGTGGCGTGATGGCCGCGGTGAGCGAGGCCTTCGCCGCCGTGCGCGGGCGCGAGGGGTTGGTGATCGGCGTCCTGCCCGGCTTCCCCGACGGCGCGGCGCCGCCCGGCTACCCGAACCCCGCCGTGGAGCTCGCCATCCGCACCCACCTCCCCGGCCGCGGGGAGGAGGGGAGCGGTCCCCGCTCGCGCAACGCGATCAACGTCTTGAGCTCCGACCTGCTGGTGGCCCTCCCCGGAGGGGCGGGGACCGCCAGCGAGGTGGCCTTCGCCGCCCGCTTCGCCAAGCCGCTGGTGGCCTGGTTGGAGAGCCCGGACGAGCTCCCCGGCCTGACCGAGGGCACGACCGTGGCACCCGACCTGGAGGGGGTGATCGCCTTCCTCGAGGCGCGACTGGCGCAGTTCCCCTGACTCGGTACTGCCCCGCACCAGGTCAGGGGGACGCCGCTACAGGAGCTCCGCGAGTAGCTCCCGCCACGCCTGGATCTCGCGCTGCGGTTCCGTCATCCAGGCGCGCTCGCGGGAGCGCTCGGTGAGCTCCGCCAGGAACTCGGGGTCCGCTTCCGCCCGCTCGAGCAGCCGCGCGCAGGCCGTGGCGTCGCCGACGGGAAAGAGGCCGGGGTGGTCCTCTCCCAGGAGCCCCACCGAGCCCTCCACCGCGGTGGACAAGACCCCGACCCCCACGGCGAAGGCCTCCGTCACGACGTTCGAGCCCCCCTCTGCCCGCGAGGTGGAGAGCATCAGCCTGGAGCGCGCCAGGACCTTCAGGGCCTCCGCCCGCGGCCGGCCACCGAGCCACCGGTAGCGGGGGGTGGCCTGCGACGCGCGGCGGGCGCTCTCCCCCAGGGCCGGGTCCAGAGCACTCCCCAGGTGGGTCACCACCACCCGCGTGTCGGCGGGCAGGGCCTCCACGGCGCGGATCGCGAGCAGCGGGTCCTTCACCGGCCGCAGATTGGCGAGCAAGGAGACCTCGAAGATCTCGGGGTCGATCGGCGGCCGCTCCGAAGGTGTCGGGAGGGACTGGAGGATCACCCGCGCCTTGGAGCGGTACTCGGCCGGCAGGGCGCCCAAGGCCAGCTCCTGCAGGAGCACGATCCGATCGGCGATCGCGAAGCTGTCTCGTACCGAGTCGCCGCGGTTTCCGCCGCCCGCCAGGTCGCTGTAGAGGTCGGTCCCCGTGGCCGCCACGACGATCGGGCGGTCGGGGTGGGCGGCGTGGAAGCGCACGACCGCTCCGTGTGTACGACGTGCGTGTAGGGCGATCAGGAGATCGCACGGGCGGCCGTCCCAGCCCACGCTGTGCTGCACGTGCCACCCCAGCCCCCTCAGGATCCGCGCCCAGCGCAGGGCCGTGGTGCGGTTCCCTCCCCGGATCTTGCCGGGCATGGCCAAGGCGGCGGTGGGCATCGGGGGAGTGTATCCTCGAGTAGGAGAAGATCCGGTCAAGAGCAGCGATGGCGGCCTGGGGAATCCGAAGCCTCGAGAACGACGAAGCCGCCGCTTGGATGGCGCGCTTCGCAGCGCGTCCCGATCCGGCGGCGCTGGAGGCCGCGTTCGACGCCCTCGACGAAGACGAGGGAGTGGCCACGGCGCGCGCGGCCCTGGCGGCGGCGGAGGTGGTGGCGGCCTGGTTCGGACGGCCCGCTCCGGAGATTCCCCCGCCGGTGACCGCTTGGCTCTTCGGTCGCCGGGCCGCGCTGGAGGAGGCCTTGCTCGTCCGGGCGCGCGGGGCGGTCGATCGGGTCGCGGGCGCGGGGGAGCTGCGTCGCCGACGGGAGGAGACCGGTGAGCTGGTCGCCTGGACGAGTGCGCTGGAGGAGCTGCGCGCACGCCTCGGCGAGAGCCCTAGAGCTTCCCTTCGACCAGCTCCAAGACGGCCACCTCCCGCCGCTGAGCCTCGTCCTGGAGCTCGCGGGCGCGAGCCAGATACTCCTGGGCGCGATCGGAGTCCTTCAACTCCGTCGCATTGATGCGCACGTTGAGCGCCGCGCCGAGAGCCGCGGTGCGGCAGCAGGCCGCTCCCACCCCCGCGTCGGAGACGGAGGCGGACATGCCGCTCTCCGCCATGGCGCGGCAGGCCTCGAGTGCCTCGAGGGCGACCTCCATCACGCGCAGGGGGACCTCGATCGCCCGGCGCGTCGCCTCCTGAACGCGCTCCTCCCGCTCGGACGGGTCGGCGCGCCAGGCGGCCATGATGGCGTTGAAGGCCTCGGTGTCGCGGTCGACCAGGCTGCAGAGCTCGACGTGGCAGGCCTTGGCGCGCTCCGCCCAGTCGCCGAACTCCTCCCAGCGCTCGTCCCAGCCGCGCTTGTGGGAGGAGAGGTTGGCCACCATCGCCGCCAGCGCCGCGCCCAGGGCGCCGACCGCCGCCGAGACCGAGCCGCCACCGGGGGCGGGGGACTCCGAAGCGGTCTCCTCGACGAAGGCCTTCAGCGTGCGGTCCACCAGCCGCTGGCCCCGGTTCGTGGCGATGGCGTACTCGATGATCTTCTCCTCGGGGACGAAGGGCGAGAGCTCGTCGAGCCCCATCGAGCGCACGGCGATCTTGATCAGCTCGGCGTCCGCCACCCCGGTGGAGCGTTTCTGGAGGCGCAGGTAGTGGCGCCCCGCCTCGAGCATCGCCTCCAGCGGCACGAGTCCCACCACCTCGGAGCCGGTCACGCGCATGCCGCGCGCCGCGGCCTTCTCGCAGCACTCGTCGAAGGCGCGGTGCAGCGGGGTCACGCCCAGCTTGGTCAGGTTCATCGACACCTGGGCGATGCCGTACTCCTCGATGAACCAGCCGATCCCCTTGACGCACTCCAGCGACCCCGGAGTCCAGACCGGGTTCCCCTCCTCGTCGCGCACGATCTCGCCCGTGAGGGGGTCGGGCTCGCGGCGGATGCGCCCCTTCTCGCGCACGTCGAAGGCCACCGCGTTGGCGCGGCGCGTCGAGGTGGTGTTCAGGTTGGCGTTGTAGGCGATCAGGAAGTCGCGCGCCCCCACGGCGCTGACGCCGTAGCGCGGGTCCAAGGTCGCCGGCCCGTAGTCGGGAGCCCAATCGGGGTCGGCCAGCTTGTCCGCCAGTCCCTCGTACTCCCCGGCGCGCACCACCGCCAGGTTGCGGCGCTCCTCGCTCCGGGCGGCGTACTCGTAGAGGTAGACGCTGATGGAGAGCTCCTCGCCGAGGCGCGCCCCCAGGGTGCGGGCGTACTCGACCGTCTCCTCCATCGTCACCCCCGCGATCGGGATCAGGGGGCAGACGTCCATGGCCCCGAAACGCGGGTGCTCCCCCCGGTGCTCGCGCATGTCGATCAGCTCCTTGCCGGTCCGCGCCGCGGCGATCGCCGCCTCGATCACGGGCTCCGGCTCGCCGACGAAGGTGAAGACCGTGCGATTGGTGGCGGCCCCGGGGTCCACGTCGAGCAGGCTGACTCCCTCGACGGAACGGACGGCGGCGGCGATGGCGTCGAGGACGGCGGAATCGCGCCCCTCGCTGAAGTTGGGGACGCACTCGATCAGACGGGTCATGGGGGCTCCTCGGAATGGAAGGGCGAGTAGGTTAGCGGGGGGGAGCTTTCCCGGCGAGGGCGTGGCAGTATTGGTCGTCGATGGAGACGACCCCCCGCTCCGCCGCACCCGAGGTCACCACCCGCAGCGCCGGTCCCACCGACCGCGCCGCCCAGGCCGCGCTCTACGACCGCTGCTTCGAGAAGCGCGACGGCGAGCGGGTGGTCCCCTGGCGCTACGACGCGAACCCCCACGGGCGCGCCCTGTCCCGCGTGGGGAATCTGGCGGGGGGGGAGCTGATCTCCAACTACGCCTGTTCGCCGCGCGTCGTCCTGCTCCACGGCGAAGAGCTCGGCCGCCCGCGGGTCGGACAGACCGGCGACGTGATGACCCACCCCGACCATCGGCGGGGCGGGGTCTTCAGCGGCTTGGACCGCGAGACCCTGGCGGATGCCCGCGACGCGGGGTGGAGCGCGGTCTTCGGGCTGCCGAACCGCCGCTCGGCCCACATCTTCGTGGGGGAGCTCGGCTGGCGCGAGGTGGGGGGGCTGCGTCCCTGGACCTTCGTCCTGCGCCCCGACGCCACGGCTCGCCAGGAGCGCCTGCGCGCCGGTCGTCTCGCCGCGGCGGCGGTCCCCTGGGTCCACCGGCGGGGGCGGGCGATGAGGTCGCGGTTGCGCCGCGAGGCGGGGGCCTGCGAGGCGCGTCGTCTGGAGCGCTTCACGCCGGAGGTCGACCCCCTGTCGCTGGAGGTGGCGCGCGACTACGCCTGGATGGTGCGGCGCGACCACGCCTACCTGAATTGGCGCTTCCTCGACGCCCCCAGCGGGCGCTTCGCCGCGCTGGGAGCGAGCGCGGCCACGGGGGAGCTCGCGGGGTACGGGGTGGTGCAGCTCCCCGCCGCGGGGGAGGCGCTGGGGCACGTGATCGAGGTGCTGGCTCCCGACCCCGCCGCCTGGGCCTGCGTCCTCGAGGGGGCGCTGGCGCTCCTCGAAGAGGCGGGTGCCTCGGTGGCCCGCGCCCACGCCGTCACCGGCTCCCGCTGGGAAGGGGAGCTCGCCTCGCGCGGATTCCGCCCCCCCAAGGCGGCGGACTCCAAGCCGGTGATCGCCCACGTGCTCGCTGCGGACCACCCCTTGGCCCAGGCCACGCAGCGGCCCCGGGAGTGGTTCTTCACCGACGGGGACCGGGACGACGAATTGGTGCGGTGAAACGGTGACGCGGTGAAGCATCGGATCAAAGGCTGGCTGCGAGAGGCCTGGGCGCGCCTGCTCTACCACGGCGGGCTCTGGCGCCTCGTCGACCGGCTCAGCGCGCCGCGACTCCTGATCCTGGCGGGGCACTGCGTCGACGACCCCGCGGTCAACGGCGGCCTGCCCGCGGACATGAAGATCTCGCCCGGGCGCCTGGAGGAGATCCTCAGGCGGCTCGGCCGGCGCTACCGGCTGGTCAGCGTGGGGGAGGGGTTGGCCGCGCTGCGCTCGGGGCAGGAGCGGCGTTCGCTGGTGGCGCTCTCGATGGACGACGGCTACCGCGACAACCGCACGGCGCTCCTCGCGCTGCTCGGGCGCGCCGGCGCGCGGGCCACGGTCTTCCTCGAGTCGCTCCCCCTCGAGGAGCGCCGGGTCACCTGGCTGCACAAGTGGTTCTGGATCGTCGAGCGCACCTCGGCCGAGGAGGCGTCGCGCGCCCTCCTCGGCCACCTGCAGAGCGAGGAGCTGCGCCGCCGCGTGGAGGCGGTCCTCGCACGGGGCGAGAAGGTCGCCTACTCGGTCAAGCGCCTCTTCAAGTACGAAGCCCGCGCCGGCGATCGCGACGCGGCCCTCGACGCCCTCTTCGAGGAGCTGGGCGGAGACGAGGGGGCCCTCTGCGAGCGGATCCACCTGGACTGGGAGGACGTGCGTGTTCTCGCGGCCAGCGGCCGCGTGGAGCTCGGGGGCCATACGGTCACGCACCCGGTGCTGGCGACCCTCGACGGTGAGGAGCAGGGGCGCGAGGTGGCCCTGGGGCGCCAAGCCCTGGTGCGCGAGCTGGGGAACGAGGCGGGGCGGGTCTTCGCCTACCCCTACGGCCGCGCCTGGGACTACGACGAGCGCAGCGTGCGCGCCGTCCAGGAGGCGGGCTTCGAGGCGGCGGTCACCACCCACGCCGGAGCGGTCCGTGCCGACTGCGACCCCTGGCGCCTCCCGCGCTGGATGATCGACGAGCACACGCCGCTACACCACCTCGTCACGGAAGCTTGCGGAGGCTTCGAGCTCTGGCGACGCCTGGGGATCGACCTGGTCGAATGAGCTACTGCAGGGGGTAGGTGAAGTCGTCGGTGGGCTCTCCCGAGGTCATCCAGAGGAGGATGGCCAGCACCACCAGCACGGTCACCACGGGGGCGACGATCCAGATCCAGTTCTCCTTGAGGAACTTGCCCATCGCACCGTGAGGATAGCGGGCCCACACCGGGCTTGTCCGTCCCGCTCCAGGAATCGCGGCCGCTGGTCGATCTCGTTGGGAGACCGCCATGGCCACCGTCGCCGACCCCACGCCGCTCCTGGAGCTCGCCCGCGCCCACCTGGTGGCGGGTCGCAGCGCCGCGGCCCTCGAGCCGTTGGCGCGCGTCTGCCGCGACTGGCCGCACCTGGCCGAGGTGTGGTCGGCGCGGGCGGACACCCTGCAGGAGCTGGGGCGGAGGGAGGAGGCGCTCCAGGTCCGAGCCGAGGCCGCCCGAGTGAACCCAGCCGACCTGCCGACGCTCCTGCGGCTGGCCCTGGCCCACGAAGCCCAGGGGTGGCTCCCCGAAGCCGCCGACGCCTGGCGACGGGCGGTGGAGCTCGCTCCCGACCAGATCGACCACCAGCTCGGATTGGCTCGAGTCGCCGCGCGGGCGGGGCGTCTCGAAGAGGCCCAGCGGGCCGCGTCGGCCGCGGTGCGTCTCGACCCCGCGGAGATCCGGGGGCAGCTCGCGTCGGCGGAGGCGTGCGAGGCCTTCGGGGACGCCGACGGCCTGGAGCGCCACGCGCGGGCGGCGCTCGCCCTGCAGCCGCAGCACCTGGCTCCCTACTACGCGCTGGCGCGGGCGGGGCGCGCCGGCGTGGAGGAGCTCGAGCAGCGGTTGGCAGAGCTCGAGCCGCAGGATCCTGGAGAGCTCCATCTGCGCTTCGCCCTGGGCCACGCCCACGACCGCGCCGGCGAAGCGGAGCAGGCCTTCCGCCACTTCGCCCGCGCGAACCGCCTCAAGGGGGCGCACTTCGACCCGGCGGGCTTCTCGGCGGAGCTGGCGGCGGTGGAGCGCACCTTCGAGGCCGCTCGGAGAGCGACCGCCGGCCCGGCGGGGGAGGCGGAGCTGGAGCCGATCCTCGTGGTCGGCCTGCCCCGCTCCGGCAGCAGCCTGGTGGAGGAGATCCTCTCGGCGCACCCTGCGGTCCACCCCCTGGGGGAGAACCTGGGGATGCAGCGCGTCTCCGACGCCCTCGGGTACTGGCCCGACCGGCTGGGCTCCCTCACTCCGCAGAGCGCCGCCGAGCTGGCGGACGCCTACCGCACCGCCGCCCAGGTCCCCCGCGGAGCGCGGGTGGTGACCGACAAGACCCTCGCCAACCTGGGCCGCCTGCCGCTGATCGCCGCCCTCTTCCCCCGCGCACGCGTCCTGCACGTCCGGCGCCACCCCGGGGACGCCGGCCTCTCCGCCTTCAGCCTGCACTTCGCCGAGGGGAGCTGCACCTGGACCTACGACCTGGAGCACATCGCGGCGGCGAGGCGGGCCTGCGAGGGACACCTGGAGCGCTGGCGCGAGATCGGCGCCCTGCCCCATCTCGAGCTGCCGTACGAGGCGCTGGTGAGCGAGCCCCGCGCCTGGACCGAGCGGCTGCTGGCCTTCTGCGGCCTAGCGTGGGACGACGCCTGCCTGCGCTTCCACGCCCGGAAGCGCGCCGTGAGCACTCCCAGCGCCGCTCAGGTGCGGCAGCCGGTGCACCGGCGCGCAGTGGGGCGCTGGCGGGCGTACGCGCGCTGGATCGGGCCGCTCTTGGAACGCTAGCGTGCTGGCTCAGTAGTGCGTGTGCGCAAGCACGCTAGAAGAGCGTGTAGATGAAGGGCGCCACCAGCGGCGAGCTGGCCGCCACGACGAGCAGGCTGCCGACGGTGAGCAGCACGGTCACCAGGGGCATCAGGTACCAGTGCCCGCGCAGGATGAAGGAGCCCAGGAGCTCGAAGATCGTCCCCATGCGGCGCCCCAGCTTGTAGACCACGAAGCCGAGCAGGGCCGCGATCAAGAGGATCAAGACCTTCTGGGCCTGGTGGGGCTCGAGCAGGCCGAGGAGACGGCTGCCTCCGACCGCGATCACGAAGACCACCGCCAGCAGCGCGCCTACCTTGGCCAGGGCGCCGGGCCACTTCTCCAGCTTGCGGTAGACGCGGGCGTAGGCGATCCCGAGCAGGGCCCACAGGACGACGAACAGGTAGAGCCACGTGGGCAGCCCCTCGCCGACGCTCGCGACCGGCTGCGGCATGGAGGCGGGGCGCTCGGCGGGGGGGACCAGCCCCAGGCGGTCCAGCTCGCCGTGCAGGAACTCGGCGAAAGAGCGGTTCCCGGCGGGGTTCAGGTGCCAGTCGCGGAAGAAGTAGAGGTCGGTGCCCGCAGCGGTCTGGTCGCGGAAGCGCTGGCGCACGTCGAGCACCCGTTCGGCGGGGATGCCGGCGTCGAGCGCCGTCTGGCGCAAGGCCTCGATCGGGTTGTCGGGGGACCAGGCCACCTGCGCCAGACCGAACCTCTTCTCGAAGGCCGCGCGGTAGTCGGGGTCGACCGCGCTGTGGGAGGGGATCGGCACCACCACCAGCTCGGCTCCCAGCTCCTGGCAGCTCTGCACCAGGGCCCTCAGGGCGCCGCGCGTGTGGTCCAGGGCGCGATCGACGAAGTCGGGACGCTCGTCAAGGAGGACGCCGAGCTCCTCTTCGATCGACTTGCTGCCGGGGCGGAAGTGCCGCACCTTGCCGCTCTTCTTGTGGAAGAGACGGCCGAGCGCCGTGCGCATCCAGAAGCCCGGCGGCCCGACTCCCTCGAGCTCGGTCTGCTCGCGCTCTCCCTCGGGGGTGAAGCGCGGCTTGGGCATGCCGGCGTAGTCGTTCTCGCCGTTCCAGTAGATGTCGTTGTCGTAGGGGAAGAGCAGCACCAGGTCCGGTCGCCACTCCTCTCCGTACTCCAGGAGCCAGGTCGCCTCCTGGTCGGTGGAGTAGGCCTCGGTGCCGGTGTTCACGATCTCGGCCCGGCGACCCTCGGCGCGCCACCAATCCTCCAGCAGATCGACGAAGAGGTCCTCCCGCGCCACCGTCATCCCCAGGGTGAAGGAGTCCCCCAGGGCCACGGCGCGGAAGGTGCCCGCCGCCTTCTCGGGGGTGAGCTCCGGATCGTCCCGCAGGGCGTGGTCGTTCAGGTTGAAGGTGACCTGGAAGCCCTCGCTCGTCTCGCGCGTGATCGAAACGCCGCGCTTCTTGCTCCAACCGAGGCGCTCGTGGGGCTGAATGAGCAGCTTCGGGGGCCCCATGCCGATCAGGCGCAAGCCCCCCTCCAGGACGAGCAGGGCCATGGTGACGGAGATGGCCAGGGCCAGGAGGAAATTGAAGAACTTCATGGCTCTAGTGTCCTGAGTCGGAAGTTCGGCCGCACGAGGTGCGGCGCTCGGCGCCCAGGGCAGGGCGCGCCGACGACGCCTTACTCGTAAGTAAAGCTAGGAGGTGCAACGCAGTCATGGGTGTAGAGAGCCGTGCATCGTGTGGTCGAACTTCTGACTCAGGACACTAACTGACCATCTGGGTGACGGAGTCTCCTTCGTGGCGGAGGTGGAAGCGCGTCTCGGCGATCTCCTGCTTGTCCTCCGCGCGAATGATGTAGTTGTTCAGGAAGAGCAGGTCCATGCCGCTCTTGCTGAAGGTGTTGAAGGCGTGGGCCGGCGACTCGACGATCGGCTCCCCCTTGAGGTTGAAGGAGGTGTTCATGATCACCGGCACGTCGGTCAGCCGGCCGAACTCCTCGATCATGGCGTGGTAGTCGTGGTTGGTGGCCTTGTAGACGGTCTGCAGGCGACCGGAGCCGTCCTCGTGGGTGATCGCCGGCAGCACGCTGCGCTTCTCCTCGCGCACGGGGGTCACGTAGAGCATGAAGCGCGCCGGGAAGTGACGCTCCGCCTCGGGGATCTCGAAGAACTCGTCCGCGCGCTCCTCCAGGACGGAGGGGGCGAAGGGGCGGAAGGCCTCGCGGAACTTGATCTTGGCGTTGAGCTTGTCCTTCATCTCCGCCCGGCGCGGATCGGCGATGATCGAGCGCGAGCCCAGGGCCCGCGGGCCCCACTCGAAGCGACCCCGGAACCAGCCGCAGACCTGGCCGTCGGCGAGCTCCTGGGCCACGCGCTGGAAGAAGGCCCGGTCGTCGTCGATCTTCTCGAAGGGGATCTCGTACTCGTTGAGGAAGGCCTCCACCTGCTCGTCGGAGTACTCCGAGCCGAGCAGGGAGTCCTGCAGGGCGGGGCCGCGCGGCTGGCCGAGCAGTTGGTTGTAGACCCAGTAGGCGGCTCCCACCGCCCCGCCGTCGTCCCCGGGGGCGGGGTGGATGTAGACGTCGTCGAAGGGCCCCTGGCGCAGGAGCTTGTAGTTGGCCACCGAGTTCAGCGCGACGCCGCCGGAGAGGCACAGGGACCGCATCCCACCCGACAGCTCGTGCAGGTGGCGGATCATCTTGAGCAGGATCTCCTCGGTCACGCGCTGGATGCTGGCGGCCATGTCGCAGAAGAAGGGATCGAGCGACTTGTCCTGCAGCTTGGGGTCGCGCCGCTCCCGGCCGAAGTGCTCCTCGAAAGCCACCGAGAGGGTGTCGTCGGTCGAGAAGTGGTACGAGAAGTAGCGCATGTCGTGCCAGACGCTGCCGTCGTCCGCCACGTCGATCAGCTCGTAGATCTTGTCCACGAAGCGCGGCTTCCCGTAGGGGTGCATCCCCATCAACTTGTACTCGCCCTCGTTGATCTCGAAGCCGCAGTAGGCGGTGAAGGCGGAGTACAGGAGGCCGAGCGAGTGGGGGAAGCGCAGCTCCTTGATGATCTCGATCTTGTTGCCGCGTCCGATGCCCATCGTCGAGGTGGTCCACTCACCCGCGCCGTCGACGGTGAGGATCGCCGCCTCCTCGAAGGGAGACGTGAAGAAGCTCGAGGCGGCGTGCGACATGTGGTGGTCGCAGAAGAGCACCTTGGAGTTCGGCACGCCGATCTCCCGGCTCATCATCGACTTGATCCAGAGCTTGTCGGAGATCCAGCGCTGCATCGACTCGCGGAAGACGGCCGCCGACTTGGGAAAGGTGGCCATCGCCGTGAGCAGCATGCGCTCGAACTTGATGAACGGCTTCTCGTAGAAGACGACGTAGTCCACGTCGTGGATCGTCAAGCCGGCCTTTTCGAGCACGAACGCGCTGGCCAATGCGGGGAAGCCTGAGTCGTGCTTGACGCGGCTGAAGCGCTCCTCGGCGGCGGCTGCCAGCAGCTCGCCATCCCTGACGAGAGCCGCGGAGGAGTCGTGGTAGTAGTAGGAGAGCCCGAGGACGATCATGGCAGAGGGGATCCGCTGGTCAGTCCTGGCGACGCGCGGCGCGCAGGGAGTCGTTCTGGGGGTGCCACGGCGTCCAGTTGCCGGCCCGCTGCCGCTTGAGGTGCAGCGGATCGGCGAAGAGCTGGTAGACGATCGCGAAGGGCCCGAGGGCGACGTAGTAGAGCAGCGTCAGGAGTCCGCGGGAGAGCATGCTCCCGAAGCGTTCGGTGAACTCGATCAGGCCTTGCATGGGGCAGTCGGTGCGTCCAGAGGGCAGCGAGCTCTCTCCACTCGGACGAGCGACGGAGATCGTCCGCGATGGAGACGCGCTGGTGTGGGGGGGAGACCGGGGGAGGAAGTATACCGCCCATTATCGAACGGTGATCGAGCCCTTGTACAGCTCGTCCCGGGTGAACTCCCCGTTCTCGTCGTCGTCCCGGTACACGTCCAGGTGGATCACCACTTCCGGATCGAGCCGGGCCAGGAGCTGGGCCATCGTCTGGCGGCTGCGGACGCGCAGGGGACTGCGCAGGCCGGGGACCTCGGGCAGGATGGCGGGGATCAGGTCCCCGGCCTTCAACCCCGTCTCCTGTGCGGGTCCCCCGGAGCGCAGGCGATCCACCACGATCCAGCTCTGACGCCCAAGGCGCACGTCCCGCACCGTCGCCCCCAGGCGCTCGAAGAGCACGCCGTCGACCCGGTCCCAGGTCTGGATGAGGGTCTGACGCCCCCGGCCGCGGGTCTCCAGCGCGACCGTCACGGGCTCTCCCGGCTCCAACTCGAGAGTGGCGTGGAGGAACTCGTCTCCGGTGGAGACAGTTCGCCCGGCGAAGGCGGTCAGCTGGTCCCCCTCGCAGACCCCCGCCAGGTCCGCCGGCCCGTCGGCCCAGACGCGACCGACGGTCAACGGCTCTCCCGGAGCGAGCTCGAAGCCCAACCAGATCTTGCGCGCTTGCGGGAAGAGGAGGTCGTTCAGAACCTCCCGCACCCGGTCGACCGGGATGGCGAAACCGATGTTCTCCGCCTGGCTGTTGACCGCCGAGTTGATGCCGATCAGCTCGCCGCGGATGTTCAAGAGCGGTCCGCCGGAGTTGCCGAAGTTGATCGAGGCGTCGGTCTGGATCAGGTCCTGGAAGTGCAGGCCCCGATCGGGGATCGGCACGTCGCGGTGCAGGCCGGAGATGATCCCGGTCGAGACGGTGTGGGTCTGGCCGAAGGGGTTGCCGATCGCCACCACCCTCTCACCGGGCATCAGGTCGGCGCTGGTGCCCATGCGCACGGTGGGGAAGCCCCGCGGGCGTACGAGTCCCGTCTCCGGCCTGGGGCCCCCGGGCAGCTCGATCTGCAAGAGCGCCAGGTCCTCCGAGCGCACGAAGGAGGCCAGCTCGGCGGGGTAGCGCTTGGGGTCGCCGTCGAAGGTGACGGTGATCGAGCGGGCCCCCTCCACGACGTGGTAGTTGGTGACGATGTACCCGTCGGCGTGGACCACCACCCCCGACCCGCTCCCCTCCAGGACCTGGTTGCGCACCCCGAAGAAGGTCTGCACCCCGACGGCCACCTCGGTCTCGATGAAGACCACCGCCGGCTTGACGGCGCGCACGACCAGGACCTCGGGCGTCAGCCGCTCGATCCGGTTCAGGTCCTTGTAGAGCAGGTCCTGCTCGACGTCCTGGGTGAGGGGGAGGAGGGAGAGGAGGGAGAGGAAGAGGGGGTTCCACATCGTCTGAGGCACTCGTCTCGCTTCGGGGCAGCTCTGCGGGGGATCGCTCCCCCCTTCTAGGCCACCGGCCCCCTCGGAACCACGTTCCCCGCTGGACCGCTCCCCTCTGGAGTGGCGCCCCCCGGGCCGAATCGGGCGGGACGGGGCCGTGCGGGCTGGGGCGAGTGGTGGACCACACTGGACTTGAACCAGTGACCTCTACGATGTCAACGTAGCGCTCTAGCCAACTGAGCTAGTGGTCCACCCGGAGTTCGGCCGACGAGGGTAGATAGGGCCATCCCCCGTGCCAAGGCCCCACCGCCGAGCTTTCTCCGCGACCCCCCAGTGCTCACCGACACCCTGCCCGCCGAGACCACCACCAGCCCCCTCTCCGTGCTCCTCCTGGCCGTGGTGCAGGGGTTGGCGGAGTTCCTGCCGATCAGCTCGTCGGGGCACCTGGTGCTCGCCCGGGTGGCGCTCGAGGTGCGCAAGGCGGGGCTGGCCCTGGACGTGGCCCTGCACGTGGGGACCCTCCTGGCGGTCCTCTGCGCCTATCGCCGGGAGGTGGGGGAGCTCTTGCGCGACCTCGCTGCCGGGCGCCTGCGGATGTGGGGCTGGCTGCTGCTCGCCACCGTGCCGGTGGGGGTCGTCGGGCTCTCCCTGCAGGGGGTGATCGAGGAGGCCGCCCACAAAAGCTCCGTGGCCGCGGCGGGCCTCCTGGTCACGGCCGCCCTCTTGCTCGCGGGGGAGTGGGGAAGGGGGCGCCAAGGGGAGGGCGCCGGCGGAGACGCCGCCGAGGCACCGGGCTACGGCCGACCCCGTTTCGCCGACGCCCTGTGGCTCGGCTGCGCCCAGGCCCTGGCGATCGTGCCCGGGATCTCCCGCTCGGGGAGCACCATCGCGGTGGGGCTCCTGCGCGGCCTCCCCGCGGGGCAGGCGGCGCGCCTCTCCTTCCTGATGAGCCTGCCCGCCGTCTCCGGGGCGGCGATCGTCAAGCTCCCCGAGGCCTTCCGGGGGGAGGCGGGCGCTCCCTCCGCCGGCCTGGTCCTGCTGGCGGTGGGCATCTCCGCCCTGGTGGGGTGGGCGGCCCTGAGGGTGCTCCTGATCGTGCTCAAACGGGGTGCCTTCCCCTGGTTCGCGGGCTACTGCGCGCTGCTGGCGACCGCGGCGCTGGTCTTCCTCTAGCAGCGCGCTGAGAGGGTCCTTCAACGGGCTGCTGGGCGGCGCCCGACGCTCGAGCGCCGGCTGGCGGGCATAATCGGAGGCTGGAGGCGTCAGAGCGTTCATGGCCGATCCCCGACGGGCAATCATCACCGGCATCAGCGGGCAGGACGGCAGCTACCTGGCGGAGTTCCTGCTCGAGCGGGGCTACCAGGTCTTCGGTCTCGTGCGCCGCACGAGCTCCTCGCGCCTGGAGCGGCTGGACGGCATCCGCGACCGCGTGCGGCTCCTGAACGGCGACCTCCTGGACCAGTCGAGCCTGATGCGGGCCCTGGAGGAGGCCTCCCCCCACGAGGTCTACAACCTGGCCGCCCAGTCCTTCGTGCCCACCTCCTGGAGCGAGCCGGTGTTCACCGCCGAGGCCACGGCGCTGGGGGTCACGCGCATCCTGGAGGCGCTGCGGGCCGTCGCGCCCGAGGCGCGCTTCTACCAGGCCTCGACCTCCGAGATGTTCGGCGCGGCGCCCCCTCCGCAGTCGGAGACGACCGCCTTCCACCCGCGCTCCCCCTACGGGGTGGCCAAGGTCTACGCCCACTGGGCCACCGTCAACAACCGCGAGTCCTACGGGCTCTTCGCGGTCAGCGGCATCCTCTTCAACCACGAGTCCCCCCGCCGCGGCCCCGAGTTCGTGACGCGCAAGGTGTCGCTGGCGGCGGCGCGCATCGCCCTCGGGATCGAGAGCGAGGTGGAGCTCGGCAACCTGGAGGCGCGGCGCGACTGGGGCTTCGCCGGCGATTACGTGCGGGCGATGTGGCTGATGCTGCAGCAGGACGAGCCGCGGGACTACGTGATCGCCACCGGCGTCACCCACTCGGTGCGCGACCTGTGCCGCGTGGCCTTCGAGGTGGTCGGACTCGACTGGCGCGATCACGTGCGCACCGACGAGCGCCATCTGCGCCCGGCGGAGGTGGACCACCTGGTGGGGGACCCCGAGCGGGCGCGGCGCGAGCTCGGCTGGCAGAGCGAGGTGAGCTTCGAGGAGATGGTGCGCGCCATGGTCGAGGCCGACCTGCAGCGGGAAGGGCGCGCGCGGGAGCTGGAGCGGGGTGACCCCGCTCAGCGCACCTTCTTCCCGTCCTCGTAGTCCCCCGAGCGCTGGGCGTTCACGCCGCCGTCCTCCTCCCAGTAGCGCGCCGGACCGTTCAGCTCGCCGTCCCGGTAGGTGAGCTCGGCGGCGGTCTGGCCATGCTTGTACCAGAGGGTCCAGACCCCCTCGCGCTTGCCCTCGACGTAGCCGCCGCGCGCCTCCCGCTCGCCGCTGGAGTGGAAGTAGTTCCACTCCCCCACGCGCAGGCCGTCGCGGTACTCGCCCCGCCCCAGGAAGCCGGTCCCCTCTTCGCGCTCCTCCCAGGGACCGTGCTCCAGGCCGCGGCGGAAGGTCCCGCGCGCCACCTCGCGGCCCTGCTTGTCGTAGTAGACGAACTGTCCCTCGCGCATCCACTTCCCGTCCTGGGCGACCTCCTGGCCGCGCACCCGCACCAGGGGTGCGGCCCCCGTCGAGGCGGGCCAGTGCTCGAGCACCTCTCGTTGCGCCCCTTCCGGTGGACCGCCGCAGGCGACCAGCGCGGCGAGGAGCAGCGCGGCCGGGAAGCGCATCAGAGGTAGCGCCCCAGGTGGGGGAGCAGGTGCTTGCCGGGGCAGGCGGTGCTCTTCCAGTGCCGGTGCCCGACGACCCGGCGGGCCTGGATGTGGAGGCGCTGGGAGAGGACGGCGATCAGCCGGTGCATGGCGTCGACCGCGGCCCGGGTGGGGCGCTCCTTCTCGAAGTTGCCGATCAGGCAGATGCCCACGTTCCCCACGTTGTTGGCGCCCCCCGAGTGGGCGCCCTGCCACACGAGGCTGCGCCCCTCGAAGACGCGCCCCCGCGAGTCGATCAGGAAGTGGTAGCCGATGTCGCCGTAGCGGTCGCCGTTCATGTGCGCCGACTGCATGCGCTGGATGGCGCGCGCGGAGGCCTTCTGGCTGCCGTCGAGCCAGCTCCCGTCGGGGTCCGCGGAGTGGTGCACCGTGATCCAGTTCCAGGTGCTGGAGGCGGGCTCCAGACGGGAGGGGGCGGTCGAGCGAGCTCCCCAGGCGGAGCGCGGGAGCACCCCCGGGATCTGCACCGCCGTCGCGCCGAGCCCCTCCGAACCCCGGTTCAGGCGCTGGAGGCCCAGCTCCGCGCGCTGGCGTTGGGAGGAGGTGGCCGCCGGGTCGGCGAGCACCCGCTCGAATCCCCCCGCAGCGGCGACGCGACGGGTGGCCCGATCGGACGCCTCGATGCGGGCGAAGTGGGCCCGCCCCTCGGCGAGCTGCAGGTGTCCCTCCACGACCCAGTAGGGGTCGGAGTGGGCGCTCGAGGTCTCCAGCCAGGTGGCGACGTCGCTGAGCTTCGACCAGGAGAGGGGTCGCCCCGCCCACATCGGCACGCTTCCGATTCGGTCGCGCCGACCCGGATCGACCTCCAGATGGGTCCCGGAGCCCCCCTCCGACCTGCTCGTGCTCGCGCAGCCCGCGGCCAGGAGAAGGGCCAGCGGTAGGGCGCAGCGGATCCTGATCATCGCCACCCTGTAGCGCAGCCGGGGAGCGGAGTCCAACGCCGAAGACGATTCTCTGACTTGGCCCCGGCCCGCGGGTGCCATAGAAGGGGGTAGATGCGCACCCTCCTTCCGCTCCTCTCGGGCCTGCTCCTGCTCTCCGCCGACCCCGTCTCGCCGGCCCTCCAGGACCCCCCGTCCTCCGACGAGGAGGAGATCCTGGCGCTGATCGCGAGCGAGCGGGCCGAGGCCGATCTCTTCAGGCGCCGGGGCGAGCTGGTGGCCGCGCGCCGCGCCCTGGCGACCCTCCTGCGCGACGATCCCGCCGACGCGGCGAGCCGCATCCTGCTGGCGCGGGTGCGCTTCGAGGAGGGCCGCCACGGGAAGGGGATCGAGGAGGCGGAGCGCGCCCTGACCGACGCGCGCACCGCCGGGGAGCGGGCGCTCGTCGCCTCCTGCGCGCGGCACCTGGCCTCGATGCTGCTCGTCCTGGGGGAGGTGCCGCGCGCCCTCGAGGTCCTCGAGCCGCTCCCCGCCGAGGAGCCCTTCCTCGACCCGCAGGGGGACGCCCGTGACGCCTGGATCCTGGGCCGGGCGCTGGTCGCGGGCGGCGATCGGGAGGGCGGGCACCGGATCTTCGCCCTGGCGCTGGCCACGCGCCGCGACGTGCCCTGGACGGTGATGCTCGCCAAGGGGCGCTGCGAGTGGGCCCTCGGTCGCCTGCAGGACGCCTCGCGCTCCTTCGTCCTGGCGGACCGCATCGCCGGCGCGGCGGACGGACCGGAGCCGGACGTCCTGGCCACCCTGGCCGCGCTCTACTTCGAGAGCGAGCGCGAGGTCGAGGCGCGCGGCAAGCGCTCCGCCGGAGCCCTCTACCACGAGGCGCTCGAGCTCCATCCGACCCACGAGGCCGCCACCCTGGGGCTCTTCGAGCTGCACCGCTACAACCGCCTGCGCGTCTCCCGCACTCCGGAGGAGATCCTCTACGGGTTCCTGTCCGCGCGCCCCGATTCGATCGAGGGTCTCCTGGCCAGGATCTCCGCGGACCTCACCGACGGCAGGCTGCGCGCCGCGCGGGAGACCCTCGCACACCTGAAGACCCTCGCTCCCAAGCGGCGCGAGCTGCGCACCCTCGAAGCGGCCCTGGCCTGGGTCGAGCACCGGCGCGACGACTGCGAGGCGCTGCTGGCCGAGCTGGCGGCCAACGCGGCCTTCGACAGCCGCCCCGAACGGGAGGTGGGCCGTCACCTGCTCGAGCTCTACCGCTTCGCGGAGGCGGTCCCCTTCCTGGAGCGCGCCACCGAGCGCGATCCGACCGATTGGGAGGCCTGGACCCTGCTGGGGCGCGGCCTCGCCAACGTGGGTCGCGAGGAGGACGCGCGCCAGGCGCTGGTCACCGCCGAGAAGGCCGCCGCCGGCCGCCAGGACGCCTGGCGCAACAACCTGGACCTGGTCCTGCGGCGCATGTCCCGCGAGCAGGTGCGGGAGGAGTTCGGCGAGCTCTCCTTCTCCTGGACCCCCGAGGCCGCGGACGTGCTGCGCACCTACCTGGTCCCCTTCTACCGCCAGGCGCGCGAGGAGCTGTCCGCCCGCTACGGCTACACCCCGGGGCCCACCACCATCGAGATCTTCCGCCGGCACGAGGACTTCTCCGTGCGCTCGGTGGGCTTCCAGGGCTTTCCCGCCCTGGGGGTGTGCTTCGGACCGGTGGTGACCGCCGTCTCGCCCCTGGCGGAGCTGCGCGGCTCCTTCTCCTGGGCGCGCACCGGCTTCCACGAGTTCAGCCACGTGGTGCACCTGGGGCTCTCCCACAACCGCTGCCCGCGCTGGATCACCGAGGGGCTGGCCACCTGGGAGGAGGTCCATCGCAACCCGACCTGGACGCGCAACATGCGCCGCGAGCTGATCGATGCGCGCGCCAACGGGGAGCTGATCCGGGTGCGCGAGCTGAACCGCGTCTTCCGCGGTCCGCGCATCCTCTTCGGCTACTACCAGGGGGGGCTGCTCTGCCGGATGCTGATCGACCGGCACGGCTTCGCGCCGATGATCCACCTGCTCGAGGCCTTCGACCGCGGGCTCGACCTCGACCAGGCGCTGGGGGAGGTCTTCCAGCGCACCCCGGAGGAGCTGGACGCCGCCTTCGCCCTGTGGGTGGACGACTTCCTCGAGGGGCTCGACGTGGAGCCGCGCTGGAGCGCGCGCACGGTCACGCGCCTGCGCTTGAAGCTCCGCCCCGAGGTTCCCGAGGAGGAGGAGGCCCGCGCGGAGTGGGTCCAGGACTGGCTCACCATCGCCTGGGGAAGCTGGCAGGCGGGGCGGCGCCTCGACGCGGAGGAGGCCCTGCGCATCGCCGCTCGCGCCGGAGAAGAGACCCCGCGAGCCTGGTTCCTGTTGGGCGAGATGGAGCTGCACGCCGGACGCACCGACCGGGCACGGGCGCACTGGGAGCGCGCCATCGAGGCGGGGGGACGGGACTACCGCGCGATCTTCGGCCTGGCCTCCCTCCAGGAGTCGTCGGGGCAGCTCGAGGCCGCCGAACGGAACTACCTCCTGGCGGAGTCGGTCTTCCCCGGCTACGACCACCCCCAGTTCAGCGCCGAGCGCCGGCTCTGGAACCTCTACGCCAGCAGCGGCCGCGAGGAGGCGGAGATGGCCGTGCGGGAGCGCTGGCTGGCCTGGAACGCGGGGGACTACCACGGGCGCGTGACCGTGGCCGCTTGGCACGCCGCCCAGGGGCGCCACGCCCGGGCGGCCGAGCTCTACGAAGAGGCGAACCAGGTCGACCCCTTCCGTCGCGACCTGCACCACGCCTGGGCGGAGTCGTTGATCGAGCTCGGGCGCTGGGAGGAGGCGGCCCGGGAGCTGGAAGTGACCGCCCTCGTCCCGGTGGAGTTCGACCTCGACCACGCCATCCCCCCGGATGCCGACGCGCCCGATGGCGACGCGGTGGTGGCGGAGCCGCTCAGCGACCTGGAGCACGCCGCGCTCCTGCGCCTGCGGGCGCGCTGTGTGCGGGAGCTCGGTCGCGAGGAGGAGGCGCGCGGCCTGGACCGGGAGGCGGAGGAGCTCGAGGACCGCTAGTCTGGTACCCCTGGCGGCAGGTGCCGTCGCAGGAGGACGGACACGATATGACGCGGATCTTCTACACGGTATTCCTCGCAGCGATCCTGGGCCTGCCGGCGGTAGCTCAGGACCGTCCCGGTCCGGCGAGCACCGATGACCTCGCCCGCGCCCGCGAGCTCGCGGAGCTGCGTTTCGGGATGTTCATCTGCTGGTCCTTCAGCACCTTCTCCGGGAAGGAGTGGACCACGGAGCCCCACGGACCCGACTTCTTCGCGGCCACCGGGTGCGACACGGACCAGTGGTGTCGGACGGCCAAGGAGGCGGAGATGGGCTACATCCTCTTCCTGGCGAAGCACCACGACGGGTTCTGTCTCTGGGACACGGAGACGACCGAGCACAAGGTGACCAATAGCCCGCTCGGCATCGACGTGCTGGCGAAGCTGCGCAAGTCCTGCGACAAGTACGGTCTGCGTCTGGCGCTCTACTTCTCCGAGGGGGACTGGACCTGGCCGGGACGCGAGGGGACGCGCTCCGGGGCCCACCCAGATGCGAAGAAGCTGCAGCTCGCAGAGCTCTGCACTGAGTACGGGCCGATCGAGTTCTTCTGGATGGACCACGCGACGAACGACGGCGGGCTGAGTCACGAGGAGACGGTGGCCTGGGTGCACCAATTCCAGCCGGACTGCTTCGTCGGGTTCAACCACGGCGCCCCGGCGGGGCGGCTCTGCCTGCGCGAGCGCGGGCGAGCCGGCCCGATCGGCGGCGAGAACCTGCGCCCCTACGGCAAGGAGCTGGAGCAGTACGAGGGCTACCTGGTCGCCGAGTTCACCTACCCGATCCTGCCGCCCCACGAGGGGGGCGCGCAGTGGTTCTACTCGCTGCCCGAGCACGACGCGCTGTGCCATCCCGCCGAGAAGCTCTACCGCGACTGGCTGGGCGCCGAGGAGCACCGCAACCTCTTCTCGATCGACGTCGGTCCCGACTACGCGGGGAAGCTGCGGGAGGTCGACGTCGAGACGCTGCGCAAGGTGGGGCGCTACATCCGCGGCGAGATCGAGCTCCCTCCTCCTCCCCCGCCCCCCGTGTCGCAGGGCAAGGCCGCCTCCGCCTCCGCGACGTGGCAGGGAGACCCGGCCTACGGTCCCGAGCGGGCCTTCGACGGCGAGGCGGAGACGCGCTGGGGTTGCGCGGAGGGTTCCCGCAGCGGCTGGTTGGCGGTGGACCTGGGCGAAGAGGTGAGCGTCGATCGGGCGCGGATCGACGAGGCGCACTGGAACCGGGTCCGGAAGTACGAGCTGCAGGTGGAGCGCGAGGACGGTTGGGAGACGTTCCTCAGCGGGACGACGATCGGCCCCGCCAAGGCCCTGGACTTCCCGGCGACGACGGGGCAGTGCTTCCGGCTGAAGATCCTCGAGGCGGTCGAGGTGCCCACGATCTGCGAGTTCCAGCTCTTCGCCCGCGGAGCGGCCGGCGGGCGCTGACCTCCGGGTAGACTTCGATTCCCATGTCGTACCGCCTCCCGCAGCTGGTCTCCGCCCTGGCCCTGCTCGCCGCCTGTGGCGGGGAGGGCTCCTCCGGGGAGCCGGTCGCGGGGGTCCTGCACCTCGATCCCAGGCTCGCCGACGGTCGATCCCCCGCGGCGGCGCTCGACTCGGGGGAGGAGCTGGTGCGCACCTTCACCGTCACCTCGGTGGAGACGGCGGCGCAGGAGCTCGAGCCGTGGGAGCTCGTGAATTCCCTGATCCTGCCTCCCGAGCGCGGCGCGGGGGTGCGGCTGCGCGCCCGCGACTACCGCCCCGCCGAAGGGGTGACCCACGCCGCCCTGCGCTTCCCCGAGCCCCTCGACGCCTCCCTCGTGAACCGCATCGAGGTGGACCTGGCGGGGATCCGCGCCGGACACGCGGCGATCACCTGGCGCAGTGGGAAGGGGGCCCCAAGGCGGCGAGCGGAGGCGATGACCGTCGGAGGCGGTCCGGAGACGATCGCCTTCAACCTCTCCGCCCACCCCGAGTGGAGCGGCGCGGTCGAGGAGCTGAGACTGACCCCCTGCTGGAGGGGGCCCCAGAGCTACGAGCTGCGGGCGATCCGCTTCCTCCGCGATCCCTTCTCCCCCGGCCACTCGCCGGGGCGGGAGGCGGGCGACGGGGGCCTGCTCGGCTTCGGGCCGGACCTGCGGCGCACCTGGCCCAGCGACGAGGGGCTGGCGCTCCACGACCGGGTCCAGGTCCCGCGCGGCGGCCGGGTGGTGGTCGACGTGGCGGCGCCGGGGGCGGAGGGGGGCGCCTCTCCCCTGTGCTTCGCGCTGGACGTGCGGCCGGAGGAGGACGCGCCCTGGGAGGAGCGCGCGCGGTGGACCCGACCCGACGTGGGAGCGGGTGGGTGGCACCCCCTCTCGGCGGACCTCTCCGACCTCGCCGGACGGGAGGTCGAGCTTCGCTTCCGGGCCGAGCGGCGGGGAACGGGAGCCGCCGCGGATCGGCGCCCCGCCCGCATCTGGTGGGGGAGCCCGATGCTCCTCGGGGAGCTCCACGCCGACCGGCGACCGAACGTCCTGCTCGTCACCCTGGACACCCTGCGCAGCGACGCGGTGGGCTGCTACGGCGGGACGCCGGTGACGCCCTTCCTCGACGGTCTGGCCGCCGAGGGGATGCTTTTCGAGGACGCCTGGTGCGCCTGCAATTCGACCCTGCCCTCCCACGTCTCGATCCTGACCGGGCTGGCGGTGCCGACCCACGGCGTGCGCGACAACCGCTCCACCCTGGCGGAGGAGGTGCGCACCCTGGCCCAGTCGCTGCGGGCGGCGGGCTACCACACCGCCGCCGCCGTCTCGGTCGAGCACCTGCAGGCGGGGTGGTCTGGCCTGGGGCGCGGCTTCGACCGCTACCAGGACGTGCGCCCCGGCGCTCCGCTCGACGGCGCGGCGACCCTGGAGGGGGTGCTGCGCTGGATCGAGGAGTGGCGCGCCCAGGGCGAGGTGCCCTTCTTCCTCTGGGTGCACCTCTTCGACCCGCACACCCCCTACGGACCGCCGCGCCCCTTCCTGGTGGAGTTCGCCCGGGAGTGGGAGGCCGCGGGACGCGAGGTGCCGGCCACGATGGTCGAGCCGTCGACGATCGGAGAGACCCCCTACACGGAGGCGGGCAAGTTCCTCGAAGGGGTCAGCAACGTCGAGTACGCCCGCTTCCTGTACGAGGCGTCGGTGGCCTACACCGACACCCTGCTCTGCGACCTGGTCCAGGGGCTGTGCGACGCGGGGTACTGGGAGGACACCCTGGCGGCGATCACCGCCGACCACGGCGAGTCCCTCGGCGAGCGGGACGTGTGGTTCAACCACCAGCTCCTGCACACGCCGGTGATGCACGTGCCCCTGGTGCTCCGGATTCCCGGCGGCGAGCCGGAGCGGGTGAGCCAGCGCGTCTGGAACGCCGACGTGGCGCGCACCCTGGTGGATCAGCTCGGCCTGACCGGGATCGATCCGATGGGGCGCGACCTGCTCGGCGGCGCGCAGGCGGATGGTTCGCCGGAGCGCCGCATCTGGTTTGTGCACGCCGGCCTCGACCAGGCGGGCTGCCGGGACGAGGACGTGCACTACTGGCACAACCTGCGCGAGTACCGCCAGCTGGGGCCGCAGCGCGTCCAGCCCGCGGGGGCGCACTTCCTCTACGAGCACCCCGCCGATCCCGAGCTGGCCGACAACCTGGCCGCCAGCCAGGAGCAGCGCGCCGGCGCCTACCAGGCCGCCCTCGAGCAGTGGCTGGCGGAGAACGCGTCCGGCCGGCGGGTGAGGGCGCAGCTCTCCAGCGAGCAGGACGCCCGCCTCGACGACATGGGCTACGCCGGGGGGGACGACGAGGAGCAGTGAGGGTGCTCGCTGCGCCGCACCTCGATAAGATCTGACCGATGGCGCCCCGTTTCCTCGTTCTCGACGGAGTCGACGGCTGCGGCAAGTCCACCCAGGCCGAGCTCCTCGCGGCGCGACTCGAGCGGGAGACCGGCGCGCGGGTGCACCACCTGCGGGAGCCGGGCAGCACGCCCCTGGGCGAGGAGCTCAGGGGGCTGCTCCTCTCCCGCGAGCAGGAGATGGGGCCGGAGGTGGAGACTCTGCTCTTCGCCGCCGCCCGGCGCCAGATGCTCGACGGGCTCGTGGCGCCCGCGCTCGCGGCGGGGGAGTCGGTGGTCTGCGAGCGCTTCCACCCCTCGACCTTCGCCTACCAGGCCGCCGGGGGCGGCCTGGACGAGGAGCGGGTCTTGGATCTCCTCGAGGCGTGGGCCTCCCACCCCCGCCCCGACCTCGAGCTGGTCCTCGATCTGGATCCCGAGGCTGCGGCGCAGCGCCGCGGCGCGGGGAGCGACCGCATCGAGGACCGCAGTGCGCGATTCCAGGCGCGGGTCGCCGCCGGCTACAGGCGCTACGCCGAGCGCATGGCGGGGTCGCGTCCGGTGGCGGTGGTGGACGCTACCGGCGCCGTGGAGGAGGTCGCCCAGCGGGTCTGGGGGGAGGTCGCGCGTGTCCTCTGAGCTCAGGGGGGACGGACTCCTCGGCCACGGGGAGGTCCTGGAGGGCCTCTGGCGCGCGGCCGCGGATCGCCGCCTGCCCCACGCCCTGCTCTTCCACGGTCCCGAGGGGGTGGGCAAGTTCCTCGCCGCGCGCCGCTTGGCGGCGGGGCTGCTGTGCGCCCAGGGTCCCGGCGCGCCCTGCGAGGCGTGCGGACCCTGCAAGCGGCTGGGCAGCGGCAACCACCCCGACCTGATGGAGGTCGACGCCGTCGCCTCCGGCCAGGACGTCCTGGGGGTGGCCTTCATCACCCCGCGCGACGTGAGGCCGAAGGGGGGCTACGACGGCCCGTCGATCGGGGAGTTCCTCTCCCTCAAGCCGATGGAGGGGGGGTGGCGGGTGGCGCTCGTGCGCGAGGCGGAGCGCATGAACGACGCCGCCCAGAACGCCTTCCTGAAGACCCTGGAGGAGCCGGGGGAGGCCACCCTGCTGGTGCTCGAGACGTCGAACGCGGCGCGCCTCCTGGCCACCATCCAGAGTCGGGTGGTGGAGGTGCCGCTCGGTCCCCTCGACGAGGACGAGACCCGTCGCGTCCTGGAACGCTCCGGCCTGGAGGCCGCCTCGGCGGCGGAGGTCGGGCGCTGGAGCCGCGGCGCCCCCGGACGGGGCCTGCTCCTGGCCCAGCGGGCGGCCCCGGCGATGCGCGAGGCCCTGGCCACCCTGGCCCGCGGGGAGCAGGGGGTGGCCGCCGCGGCGGAGCGGATCTGGCAGCTCGAGGGGAGCTTCCCCGCCAAGACCGCCGCGGGCCAGCGGCGCCTGCGCGCCGCGACCCTGCTCGACGTGGGCCTCGAGCTGTGGCTGGACGGGGAGCGCGCCGCCGCGGGGGTGCCTCTGGCCGATCTGGTGCACGGGGAGGTCCTGGCCACGCTGCCCCCCCTCGCCGCCGCCGACAGGGAGCGACGCCTCGAGGCCTGGTTCCAGGCGCGACAGGATGTAGCCTTGAACCTCGGCCCCGAAGCTCTGGTCGACCGCGCCCTGGCCGCCGCAGCCCCCGGAGCCTGACCCCCCAGATGGATCCCCCCGCCGGAAGAGCCTGGAACCTGGACGATCGCTACTCGCGGGAGGCGTACCAGTTCCTCCTCGACGCGCTCGACTACATGATGAAGTCGACCGGTCGTGAGGGGATGGACGAGGCTGCGCGCCACGTCTCGGGTCAGGACCTGCTCGACGGGATGCGCGAGTTCGCCTTGACCCTCTTCGGCCCCCTGACGGCGCAGGTGTGGCGCTCCTGGGGGGTGCACTCGACGCTGGACTGGGGCCGGATCGTCTTCGTCCTGGTGGACGCCAAGCTCCTGCGGCGCCAGGAGACCGACACCATCGAGGACTTCCGTGACGGCTACGACTTCGACCAGGCCTTCAAGGGGAGCTACCGCACGGTGCTGCCCCCGGAGTTCGAGGCGCGGCCGACCCCCGATCAGGAGTAGCACGACGTGCTCGAACGGCTCTCCCGCTCCAAGCGCAACGCCGTCCTGGCGGTCCTGGCCCTGGTGGTGGTGTGGTTCGCGTGGACGGTGCGCGCCGTCCTGAACCCGCTGATCCTGGGCTACCTCCTGGCCTTCGTCCTGAACCCGATGGTGCAGCGGCTGGAGGAGCGGGGGTGGGGGCGCCGCTCCGCGGCCAACATGATCTTCCTGTGGTTCTTCATCGCAGGCAGCGCCATCGGCGCGGTGGTGATCTGGCAGGGGCGTGCCCTGACCTCCGACCTGGCGCGCTCCGACTTTTTCGTCGAGGTCAAGGACGAGATCGAGTCCCTGGTCTCCGAGTGGTTGCAGGACGACGCGAGCGCCCCCGCGCAGGAGGATGACGAACCCGAGGTCGACGGGACCGGGGAGGTGGAGGAGGGCGCAGGGGTCGCGCATCCACCCGCCGGCGAGGAGTCGCCGGTCAGCGTGGAGGCGGCCACCTTCCAGCGCCTCCTGAACGAGACGCTGGCGCGCCTGCGGGAGGGGGACACGCGGCGGGCGGCCCTGGAGAGCGCCGGCGAGGTGTGGCCCTACGTGCGGGCCTTCTTCGGCTCGGTGGTGGCCCTGGCCACCCTGGTGATGCTGCTGCCGATCTACGCCTACTTCCTGCTCTTCGAGCTCGACCGCATCCACGCCTACGTCTACCGCTACATCCCCCGCCCCGAGAAGGACCGCTTCGCGCGCATCGCGACCGCGGTGGGGGAGGTGCTGGCGAACTTCTTCCGCGGACGCCTGCTGGTCTGCCTCCTGAAGGGACTGTTGATCAGCGTGGGGCTGCTCCTGGTGGGGGTGAAGTACGCCTTCTTCCTGGGCCTGGGGAGCGGCTTCCTGGCCCTGGTGCCCTTCGTGGGACCGATGGCCGGCTTCCTCGTCGCCTGGCTCCTGGCCACCTTCCCCCCCGGGGGCGAGGCCCTGGCGGCGGGGATCGGCTGGGGCGGAGTGGGCTGGGCGCTCCTGCGCACCGGCAGCGTCTTCGCCGTGGCGGAGATCCTGGAGGGGTACGTGCTCTTGCCGAAGATCCTGGGCGACAGTCTGGGGCTGCACCCGGTGGTGGTCCTGGCGTCGGTCTTCGTCGGAGGCGCGGCCCTGGGGATGTTCGGGTTCCTGATCGCCCTGCCCCTGACCGCGGCGCTGGTGATCGTGGCACGGGAGCTGGTGATGCCCGCGCTGGGGGACTTCGCGGACGAGGAGCCCTCCGCCGCAGAGGAGGAGGGGGCCGCCCCAGAGACGTAGGGGGCCCCGCCCTGCCAGCGGACCAGTTGCGCTTCAAACTGCCCCCTTTCCGTGTGCTTCTGGCCGTCGACGCCTCGACTACCGCGGTCTGAACCCACGCTCAGGCCCCCCCCACAGCCGGCGTCCGTCTAGAGCCCGTTCGTCACCCCTCCCAGAGGGCCTGCGCCGGGGGGAGGGCGCCCCAAGTCCTTGGGACCGAAGAAGCTACGACGAGCGGCCCCGCGAGAAGCACAACGAAGGGAGGCAGTTCAGTTGCGCTTCATCGAGCGCAGGGTGTCGGCCAGCTCCCGGAGCTTCTCGGGGGTCAGGGGCGCGTCCGCTCCCTCCGCCTCGGCGAGCAGCGCCAGGGCGCGGTCCAGCTCCTCCGCGGAGTACCCGCTGGGGAAGCCGTCGGCGACCACGATGCCGTCCTCGTCCACCCTGTCGAAGGTGATCGCGTACTCCGGGATCCGCTGGGGGGAGAGCCCCAGGCCCTCGAGCACCCGCGTCAGGGCGGCCTGGAGGCGGACGTCCTCCTGGTAGTCGCTGCCGAAGGGGAAGGCGCTGCCACGGGCGTCCTGCACCAGCCGCCGCACCTCGAGGCGCAGGAGCATGCGCACGTCCTGCCGGGAGAGGATCGTCTCCAGCCCGGCGTAGAACTCCTCGAAGCCGGGGTAGCGGCTCCAGTCGTCCCCGTCCCCCAGGGCCAGCTCCTGGTAGAGCTCCTCGTGCTGGACGAACTGCTCGCGGGCGAAGGCGCGCAGCTTCTGGGTGTCCTGCAGCTTGCGCATCTCGATCAGGCGCCACTGCTCACGGCGCGTGCGACCGACCTCCTCGTCCGGGGCGATGCCGCCGGGGGAGAGGATGTTGCCCTCGTCGTCCAGCTCGCGGTGGATCGAGCGTCCCGTGGGGAGGCGGTAGCGCTCGATCGTCAGCTTGATGCGCGGCGAGTAGTCGAACTCCCCGTCGCCGTCGTGATCGGTGGTGATCGTCTCCCAGTCGTCGTAGCGACGGTTGCCGTTCTCGTCCGCGTACTCGTCCTCCGCCTGCGGCTCGAGCGGGAAGAGGTTCTGCACCGAGCCCTTGCCGAAGGTGCGCTCCCCGAGCAGCACGCCGCGGCTGTGGTCCTGCAGGGCGCCGGCGACGATCTCGCCCGCGGAGGCGGTGAAACGGTCGACCAGGATGACGAGCGGCATCTCCTCGGGGACCAGGGCGGGGCGGCGCGTGGAGTAGGTCTGGCTCTTGTAGATGCGGCTCTCGGTGGAGACCACCGGCTTGCCGCGCGGCAGGAAGAGGTCCGCCACGTTGGCCGCCTCGGTCAGGAGCCCCCCGCTGTTGCTGCGCAGGTCGAGGATCAGGCCGCGCATGCCCACCTCCATCAACTCCTCGATCGCCTTCTTCAGCTCGGAGCTCGCCACGCGGCTGAAGGTGGTCAGCTCGACCAGGCCGATCTGGCCCGGCAGCATGATGGCGTTCACGGGGGGGATGGTGATGCTGGCGCGCTCGATCACCACCGACATCTCCTCGCTGGGGCGCTGGATGAGGCTGGCGTCCATCCCGGCCCGCCAGACGTAGAGCTTGACCGGGGTCCCGGGGCGCCCCTTGAGGCGCTTGATGACCTCGTCCACCTCCTCGCCGATGGTGGGCCATTCGTCGACCTGCACGACCTTGTCGTCGGTCTGCAGCCCGGCCCGGTACGCGGGCCCCGAGTAGATGGGGCGGGTGATGGTGAAGAGCCCATCCACGCGGTCCACGTCGACGTAGGCCCCGATGCCCCCGTAGGCGGCGTGCAGGTCCTGCTCGAACTTCTTGTAGGCCTCCGGGGAGAAGTAGGTGGAGTGCCGGTCGAGGCGCTGCAAGAGCCCCGAGAGGGCGGCCTCGATCAGGTCCTCGCGGCCCATCTCGGCCCCATCCAGGTGGAAGTTCTGCACCATCGAGATCAGGGCCTCGACGCGCTCCAGATCCGATCCCACCCGACCCCCGGCGACCAGCTTGCGCTTCTCCTCGCGGGCGCGGCGCAGCTCGGTGTCGCGGAAGCGACGGATCTCGACCTGCCGCAGGTAGGCCTTGGCCAGCCGACCCTTCTCACCGGGGGAGCCCGCCAGGCGTTCCAGCTCTCCTTCCACCTCGGGGATCCCCTCGATGATCCCGAGCTCCGCCATCGCCAGGGCTCCCAGCGAGCGCAGCGCGGGATCCGCCGATTGGAGGAATTCGTACAGGAGGGAGCGCGTCTTGGGGACCTGGTGCCCGAGCCCCGTCTGATGGGCCGTCGTCGCGGCGCGGATCCTGAGGGTCGCGGGGCGGTCGCCGTCCTTCGCCACCGTCAAGAGGGCGTCGGTGATCTCCTCGCTGCAGTCCGCCGCCTTGAGCTCCCCGGCCGCACCCGCCAGGAGATCGATCGCTCCCAGGGCCGCCTGCTCGTCCTCGGCGGACACCACCGGCTCCAGGGCTCCGGCGATCAACTCCGCGTCCACGTCGTCTCCCAGGAGTCGCGTGGCGGCCAGGAAGAGCACCGACTTGCCCCCGTAGCTCCCCCCGCTGAGGGCGCGGTCGAGGGCGGCGTCGAAGGGGGCGCCCCATTCGTCCCCCACGAGGGTTGCCACCGACTGGGCGTCAGCCCAGATCGCCTCCAGGTCGAGCTCCAGGGCCGCCTGGGCGCGGTTCGCGATCGTCGCCTCGATCTCCTCCACGTCCTGGGGGAGGGGGGCGGGGCTCGGCGGGATCGCCAGGGCGAGCGTGGGGAAGGCGATCAGGGAGAGGATTCGAAGATGACTTCGACGCATGGGTACGGTCTCGATGGACGGTGGGTGACGTCCCCGCTATCGTCGCGGGGCGGCCCGGAGGGCGAGCCATTCCGGGCCGCGCGCCAATCTACGCTCCCTAGCCCACTCCTCTCCCCCTCCCCAGTTTTTTCCAACATCCCTTTCGAGCCCGTGACCGAGCCGCGATCCGACCCCGAGCCCACCGGCCTGAGCCACCTGCGGGGTGAGGGGGGCGCTACCGAATCGCAAATGGTGGACGTCTCCGCCAAGCCGGTGACCGCCCGCAGCGCCCTGGCCCGCGCCCGCCTGACCTTCCCCCCCGGGATGCTGGAGCGCGTGCTCGCCGCCGGCGGCCCCAAGGGGCCGATCGCGGAGGTCGCCCGGGTGGCCGGAATCGGGGCCGCCAAGCGCACCGGGGAGCTGATCCCCATGTGCCACCCCCTGGGCCTCGATCACGTCGAGGTGCGGCTCGAGCCGCTGGGGGAGGCGACCCTCGAGGTGCGCTGCCGGAGCGCCTGCACCGGCCGCACGGGGGTCGAGATGGAGGCGATGGTGGGGGCCGCGGTGGCGGCCCTGACCGTCTACGACATGGTCAAGGGCCACGACAAGGGGGTGCGCATCGAGTCGGTGGCGCTGCTCGAAAAGACCGGGGGGAAATCGGGGACCTGGCGGGCGGGCGATGATCCCACCTGAGGACCCGGCTACACTCTCCCTTTTGGTGCCCAGACGCTAGCACCCGAGGCGACCCCCATGGACCTGAAGCTGATCCGCAATCTCGTACGCATCATGGAGCGTGGCGAGGTGAGCGAGCTGGAGATCGACGACGAGAAGGCTGGTCTGCGCGTCCATCTGAAGCGCGGCGAGAGCGGCCCGGTACCTGCCGCGGGCACCTCGGTGGTGATGGTCCCCGGGGCCGGGGCAGCGATGGGCCCCGTGTCCCTGCCCGGCGCCGACGACGAGGACGGGGCGGCCGGAGGCCGCCCGGAGGGCCTGGAGGAGATCACCAGCCCGATGGTCGGGACCTTCTACCGCGCGCCCTCCCCCGGAGCGGACCCCTTCTCCGACGTGGGGACCACCATCGACGAGGAGAGCGTGGTCTGCATCATCGAGGCGATGAAGGTCATGAACGAGATCAAGGCCGAGATGCGCGGCCAGATCGTGGAGATCCTGGTCGAGAACGGCGAACCGGTCGAGTTCGGTCAGCCGCTCTTCCTGGTCAAGCCGAGCTGATGTTCCGCCGCATCCTAGTCGCCAACCGCGGCGAGATCGCCCAGCGGATCATCCGCGCCTGCCGGGAGCTGGGTGTGGAGACGGTGGCCGTGTACTCCGAGGCGGACGCGGACGCCCTCTACCTGCGCCAGGCCGACGAGACGATCTGCATCGGCCGCGCGGCGAGCGCCGAGTCCTACCTGGAGGTGCCTTCGATCATCTCCGCGGCGGAGATCGCGGACGTGGAGGCGATCCACCCCGGCTACGGCTTCCTCTCCGAGAACCCGCGCTTCGCCGAGGTGTGCGACGCCTGCCGCATCGAGTTCATCGGTCCCAGCGCCGAGACGATCGCCAAGGTGGGGGACAAGGCCCAGGCGCGCACCCTGGCCATGTCCGCCAAGGTCCCCGTGGTGCCCGGCTCCGACGGTCCGGTGTCCAGCGAGGAGCAGGCGGTGGAGTGGGCCGCCGAGATCGGCTACCCGATCATGATCAAGGCCTCGGCGGGGGGTGGCGGTCGCGGCATGCGCATCGCCTCCAACGAGCCCAGCCTGCGCAACGGCTACCGCGCCGCCCAGGCGGAGGCCAAGGCGGCCTTCGGAGACGATTCGGTCTATCTGGAGAAGTACGTCGAGCACGGTCGCCACATCGAGGTGCAGATCCTCGGCGACCGCGACGGCAATCTGATCTACCTGGGGGAGCGCGACTGCTCGATCCAGCGCCGCCACCAGAAGCTGATCGAGGAGGCACCCTCCCCCGTCCTGACCGCCAAGCAGCGCGACAAGATCGGGACCGCGGCGGTGCGCCTGGCGAAGGCGGCCGGCTACTACAACGCGGGCACGGTGGAGTTCATCCTGGACCGCGAGGGCAACTTCTACTTCATCGAGGTCAACGCCCGCATCCAGGTGGAGCACCCCGTGACCGAGCTGGTCACCGGTATCGATCTGATCCAGGAGCAGCTGCGCCTCGCCAGCGGCGAGCCCCTGGGAATGCGCCAGAAGGACATCCAGGTCAAGGGGCACGCCATCGAGTGCCGCATCAACGCCGAGGACCCGGAAAGGGACTTCCAACCCTCCCCCGGCACCATCGCCGCCTTCGTGCCCCCGGGGGGCCCCGGGGTGCGGGTCGACAGCCACTGCTACAGTGGCTACGCGATTCCGCCGAACTACGACTCGATGATCGGCAAGCTCCTGGTGCACCGCGACAGCCGCGACGGGGACAATCGAGAACACGCGATCAACTGCATGCGTCGCGCCCTCGACGAGTTCCTGATCGAGGGGCCGCGCACCACGATCCCCTTCCTGCGCGACGTGGTCGACCACTCCGACTTCCGGGCGGGCACCCACGACACGGGCTTCGTCGAGCGCTACTTCGGCAACCGTCCCCCCACCCGGGAGGTGGGATGAGCCCCCGGGGCGGGAGCAGGTGGTGGGTCCTGGCGCGCCGCGCGGCCGCCGCTTGCCTGCTCCTGGCGGCCACGGGCTGCTACGTGAACACCCAGCGCTTCGTGGGCCCCATGGCGGCGACCGAGGAGCCCCTGCCCCCGGGCACCACCGGCCTCTACCCGGCCGGTCCGGAAGAGGTGCTCGTGACCCGCCTGGCGGATCCGGTCTTCCTCAGGCGTCCGGGGGAGGCCTCCAGCTATCCCCTCTACCACTACCGCAAGCAGGCGCGGGTCAACGCCGGCTCGTGGATCTTCTGCGGCGCGGGGGGGCGCGTGAGCGTGCTCTACCCCGACAACACCGAGGTGATCCTGTCGGGTCTGGGGTCGGGAGTGGTGGGATCGGAGAGCCGGGGCGAGCCGATCTTCTTCCTGCTCCAGTGCGACCGCGCCAGCGTGACCCTGCAGCCGGGACAGCAGCTGCGCCTCTTGGGGGGAGCGGTGCTCTCGGCCGACTCGGGACCGATCGCCATCGAGCGGCTCCTGGACGAGGTGTTGCGCGTCAGCAACCGCTCCCTGGGCGCCGCGCGCATCGCCTACCGCGATCAGGTCTTCCTGCTCGATCCCTCCCAGATGATCCACCTGCCGCTCTTGCAGACCGGTTCCGCTCCCAGTGAGCCGGAGGAGGGCTACCAGACCCTGTGGGCCGCCGGGCAGCATCTGCGCGTGCGGGGCGAGGTCGAGACCGTCGACGACTCGCGGGGCGTGCGGCTGAGGGCCCTGGGGGAGCACGACCTCGCCGGCTTCGGATTGCGGGTCCGGCTCGATCCCGGTGACGAGGTGCTCTTCAGCGACCTCGCCGAAGCGGTGGGGGGCGCCTCCGACGCCCTGCTTCCCGAGCAGCCCGATCTCCCCCCGACGGGAGAGGCTGGTGAAGAAGAGCGCTGACATGGGCGCGGGGCGGGTCCTGATCACCGGCGGCGCGGGCTTCCTGGGCAGCCACCTGTGCGAGCGCTTCCTGGCCGAGGGCTGGGAGGTGATCTGCATGGACAACCTGATCACCGGGGACCTGGTCAACGTCGAGCAGCTCTTCAGTCAGGCCTGCTTCCACTTCGAGGAGCGCGACGTCACCGAGTACCTGCACGTGGTCGGCGAGCTGGACGCCATCCTGCACTTCGCCTCGCCCGCCAGCCCCATCGACTATCTCGAGTTCCCCATCCAGACCCTCAAGGTCGGCTCGCTCGGCACCCACAAGGCGCTGGGCTTGGCGCGCGCCAAGGGGGCGCGCTTCCTGCTCGCCTCCACTTCGGAGTGCTACGGGGACCCCCTGGTGCACCCCCAGTCGGAGGATTACTGGGGCAACGTCAACCCGGTCGGTCCGCGCGGCGTCTACGACGAGGCCAAACGCTTCGCCGAGGCGATGACGATGGCCTACCACCGCTACCACGGCGTCGACACGCGCATCGCGCGCATCTTCAACACGTACGGACCGCGCATGCGGTTGAACGACGGCCGCGCACTGCCGGCCTTCATGTCGCAAGCCCTGGGGGGGCGTCCGCTGACCGTCTTCGGTGACGGCAGCCAGACGCGCTCCTTCTGCTACGTGGATGACCTGGTGGAGGGGATCTGGCGTCTCCTGCACTCCGCAGAGGTGCATCCCACCAACATCGGCAACCCCTCCGAATTGACGATCCTGGAGTTTGCCAAGACGGTGGTGGAGATCGCGGGCTCGAGCTCGGAGATCAGCTTCCAGCCCCTGCCCGAGGACGATCCCAAGGTGCGCCAGCCGGACATCACCAAGGCCATCGAGCTCCTCGACTGGCGACCTGAGGTGGAGCTGGCGGTCGGTCTGCGACGGACGCTGGAGTACTTCCGCGTCCGTCTGGGGGTGAACGGGAACTGAGTCGGCACTCGGAATCACAGAGGACAGAGAGGACAGGAGAACGGGAGCATGTGCGGCATCGTCGGTGCGATCCTCTCCGAGGGCACGGTGGTCGATGGCCTGGTGGCGGGCCTCAGGGTGCTCGAATACCGCGGCTACGACAGCTCGGGGGTGGCGGTGGCCAAGGACGGCGCCGTCCTGGTGCGCAAGAAGGAGGGACGGCTCGCCAACCTGGAGCAAGTGCTCGTCGACGGCGGGCTGGACGGGGCCCTGGTCGGCATCGGCCACACCCGCTGGGCGACCCACGGCGAGCCCAGCGACCGCAACGCCCATCCCCACACCGGCTCGGGCTCGAGGCTGGCGCTGGTGCACAACGGGATCATCGAGAACTACCTCGAGCTGAGGGAGGAGCTGACCAGCGCGGGGGTCGAGTTCCGCTCGGACACCGACACCGAGGTCCTGGCGCACCTGATCGAGCGCGAGCTCGAGGGGGGCGCCGCCGGGCTGCCCGACGCCGTGCGCGCCTGCCTGCGCCGCGTCGAGGGCTACTACGCCCTGGCGGTGTTGGCGATCTCGGAGGACGGGGAGCGCGAGCTGGTCTGCGCGCGCCAGGGGCCCCCCCTGGCGGTGGCGACCACCGTCGACGCGGCCTTCCTGGCCTCCGATCTCCTGGGTCTGATCCCCTACACCAACCGCGTGGCCTTCCTCGAGGACGGCGACGTGGCGGTGCTCACTCCGGGGCAGATCCTGGTCACCGACTTCGGGGGCGAGCGGGTCGAGCGGCTGGCGCGGCGCATCGACTGGGATCCCGAGGACTCCGGACGGGGTCACTGGCCCCACTACATGCTCAAGGAGATCCACGAGCAGCCGGACGTCCTGGCCCGCACCACCTTCGATCGCATCGACCTCGAGGCGGGGGACGTGCGCTTCGAGGAGGGGGCCTTCGGCGACGACTTCCTGGGGGACGTCGAGCGCGTGCAGATCACCGCCTGCGGTACCGCCCTGCACGCCGGCTGGATCGCGCGCTACCTGATCGAGGGGCTGGCGCGGGTGCCGGTGGACGTGGACTTCGCCAGCGAGTTTCGCTACCGCACTCCGCTGATCGTCCCCGGCACCCTGGCGATGGCCATCTCCCAGTCCGGCGAGACCGCCGACACCCTGGCGGCCACCCGACTGGCTCGCGAGCTGGGGGCCAAGGTGGCCGCCATCTGCAACGTGGAGGGCTCCTCCCAGGCGCGCGAGGCGGACGCGGTCATCCTGACCCACGCGGGACCCGAGATCGGCGTCGCCAGCACCAAGGCCTTCACCGCCCAGGTGAGCGCCGCCGTGCTGCTCGCGCTGCGCCTGGCGCGCTGCAAGGGCGTCCTCAGCGCGGGAGAGGCGCGCGAGCTCCTGGACGAGCTGCGCCTCTTGCGGCCCAAGCTCGACTCCCTGCTCACCGAGCGCTACGTGAGCAACGTGCGCCGGCTGGCGCGCCTGCACCTGGACCAGCGCGGCTTCCTCTTCCTGGGGCGGGGGGTCAACTTCCCCGTCGCCCTCGAGGGAGCGCTGAAGCTGAAGGAGATCTCCTACATGCACGCCGAGGGCTACGCGGCGGGGGAGATGAAGCACGGTCCGATCGCCCTCATCGACCCCGACATGACGATCGTGGTGGTCAACTCCGTCGGCAAGGTCGCCGACAAGGTGCGCGCCAACATCGAGCAGGTGAAGGCGCGCGGTGGAATCACGGTCAGCGTCGGCTCCGACCCCCAGAGCCACGCCGTGGCCGACGAGGTGCTCGAGGTTCCGGTGTCGAGCGAGTGGCTCTCGCCGATCCTGAACACCATTCCCCTGCAGCTGCTCTCCTACGCGATCGCGGACCTGCGCGGCTGCGACATCGACAAGCCTCGCAACCTGGCCAAGAGCGTGACCGTCGAATGAAGGCCCTCGTCACCGGAGGAGCCGGTTTCATCGGCTCCCACATCTCTCAACGCCTGCTGGAGCGCGGCGACGAGGTCGTCGTGCTCGACAACTTCAACGACTTCTACGACCCGGCCATCAAGCGCGGCAACGTCGAGGAGGCGCTCGGCGGCGCGCGCGTGGTCGAGGGCGACATCCGCGACCGCGAGCTGGTGGACGAGCTGATGGGGCAGGGGATCGACACCCTGGTGCACCTGGCCGCCATGGCGGGCGTGCGGCCCAGCGTCGAGGACCCGCTGCTCTACCAGGACGTCAACGTGCGCGGCACGATGAACCTGATGGAGGCGCTGCGCAGGAACCCCGGAACGCGCTTCGTCTTCGCCAGCTCGTCATCGGTCTACGGCGGCAACGAGCGCGTGCCCTTCCGCGAGAGCGATGAGATCCACCACCCGGTCTCCCCCTACGCCGCCACCAAGCGCGCCGGAGAGCTGCTGGCCTACACCTTCCACCACCTCTTCTCGATCCCCACCACCTGCCTGCGCTTCTTCACCGTCTACGGCCCGCGCCAGCGCCCCGAGATGGCGATCCACAAGTTCGTCAACAAGGTGCTGGCCGGCGAGGCGATCCCCTTCTTCGGGGACGGCACCAGTCGCCGCGACTACACCTACATCGACGACATCGTGGACGGCGTGCTGCGCTCGATCGACCGTTGCCAGGGGTACGAGGTCTACAACCTGGGAGAGTCCCAGACGACCACCCTGCGCGAGCTGGTGGCCCTGATCGGTGAGGCCTGCGGCCGCGAGCCGATCCTCGAAGAGCTGCCGATGCAGCCCGGCGACGTGCTGGTGACCTATGCCGACGTTTCCAAGGCCCGGGAGCGCCTTGGCTACAGCCCCGCGGTCCCGGTCCGGGAGGGGTTGAGGCGCTTCATGGAGTGGTACCGGGCCCGCCACTAGCTCGGTTCGAGGCCCCCCTCCCGCTTCATCCCCAGGTGGTGTAAGGTTTCGCCCCCTCTGAGTCGACAAAACCCCCTCCTGTCTCGTCGACGCGACCCCCCGCGCCGACCTTGTCACGCGAGCTCCAAGGACTCCACGGAACCATGAAGGGAGTCATCCTGGCCGGCGGCCTGGGAACGCGCCTCTTCCCGCTGACCAAGATCACCAACAAGCACCTGCTGCCGGTCTACGACAAGCCGATGATCTACTACCCGATCCGGACGCTGGTCAACGCCGGGATCGACGACATCATGATCGTCACCGGCGGGCGCAAGTCCGGGGACTTCCTCTCCCTCTTGGGGAACGGAAAGGACTTCGGGCTGCAGCACCTGAACTACACCTACCAGGAGGGCGAGGGGGGCATCGCCGAAGCGCTGGGGCTGTGTGAGCACTGGTCGGGTGGGGCGCCGATCGTGGTGGTGCTGGGGGACAACCTGATCGAGAAGAACATCGTGCAGGCGGTGACCGACTTCCGCGACCAGGGAGAGGGCGCGAAGATCATCTTGAAGGAGGTCCACGATCCCGAGCGCTTCGGGGTCGCCAGGCTGGAGGGGGATCGCGTCGTGGGCATCATCGAGAAGCCCAAGGACCCCCCTTCGAATCTGGCGGTGATCGGCATCTACATGTACGACAGCCGCGTGTGGGACATCATCCAGAACCTGGAGCCCTCCGACCGCGGCGAGCTGGAGATCACCGACGTCAACAACTGGTACATCCAGGACGGCTCCCTCTCCTACCAGGTCCTCGACGGCTGGTGGACCGACGCCGGGACCTTCGAGTCGCTCTTCAGCGCCAGCAAGCTGGTGGCCGAAGGTGGCGCCAATCACCTCGACTGAGAGATCGCACACCGTGGCTGAGCGCGTACTCGTGACCGGCGCCGCCGGGATGCTGGGCAGCCAGGTGCTGTTGGCCGCACCGGACGAGCTGGCGGTCGTCGGCACCGACCTCAAGGAGGCGCCGGGGGTGGACGCCGTCGGCGTCGACCTGGCGCAGCCGGAGGAGGTGGCCGCTCTCTTCGAGCAGTTCAGCCCCCTGGATGGGGTGATCCACACTGCGGCCTACACGGCGGTCGACAAGGCGGAGGAGGAAGTCGATCTGGCGCGACGCGCCAACTCCACCGCTTGCCAGGTGGTGGCCCAGGCCTGCGAGCGCGCCGACGTCGCCATGGTGGTGGTCTCGACCGACTTCGTCTTCGACGGCCGGCGCTCCTCCCCCTACCCCGAGAGCGCGCCCACCAATCCCCTCGGCGTCTACGGGCGCACCAAGCTGGAAGGGGAGCAGGCGGCGCGCGCTGTCCATCCCGAGGGGGCGCGCATCGTGCGCACCCAGTGGCTCTACGGTCCGCGCGGCCAGCACTTCCCCAAGACGATCCAGCGCCTGGCGCGCGAGCGCGACAGCCTGCGGGTGGTGCACGACCAGATCGGGGTCCCCACCTCGACCCTCGAGTTGGCGCCCGCCCTGTGGGAGGTGCTGCGACGCGGCGAGGCGGGGATCTACCACGCCGCCTGCAGCGGCCAGTCCTCCTGGTACGACTTCGCCGTGGCGGTGGTGGAGTACTCCGGGATCGAGGGGGTGACCGTCGAACCCTGCACGACGGAGGAATTCCCGCGCCCCGCCCCGCGCCCCGCCTACAGTGTGCTCGACAGCTCGAAGCTGGAGGCGCTGCGCGGTGAGCCCCTGGCCCCCTGGCAGGACGCCCTCAAGACCTTCCTCGGCAACGAAGACCTATGACGCGCACTCTGATCGTCACCGGTGGCGCCGGGTTCATCGGCAGCAACTTCATCCACCTGCTGGTCGAGGAGCGCCCCGACTGGCGCCTGGTCAACCTGGATGCGCTCACCTACGCCGGCAACCTGGAGAACCTGACCGCGATCGAGGGGCGCGCGGGGTACCACTTCGTGCAGGGGGACGTCGCTCGAGCTGAGGAGGTGGCGCGCGCCTTCGAGGCCGCCGGTTCCGATCAGCCGGTCTCGGTGGTGCACTTCGCCGCCGAGAGCCACGTCGACCGTTCGATCCTCTCCGGCCTGCCCTTCGTGCAGAGCAACGTCGTCGGCACCCAGGTGCTCCTCGACGAGGCGCGCCAGCGCGGGGTCGAGCGCTTCGTGCACGTCTCCACCGACGAGGTCTACGGCGACCTGGGGCCCACCGGCTTCTTCGTCGAGGAGACCCCCCTGGCCCCCAATTCACCCTACAGCGCCTCCAAGGCGGCCAGCGACCTCCTGGTGCGAGCGGCGGTCAGGACCCACGGCTTCCCGGGCCTGATCACCCGCTGCTCCAACAACTACGGGCCCTACCAGTTCCCCGAGAAGCTGATCCCGCTCATGATCGCCAACGCCCGGGAGGACAAACCCCTACCGGTCTACGGGGACGGCATGCAGATCCGGGACTGGCTCTACGTGCGCGACCACTGCGAGGCGATCCTGACCGTCCTCGAGCGGGGGGAGGCGGGGGAGGTCTACAACATCGGCGGCCACAACGAGTACCCCAACATCGAGATCGTGCGCCGCATTCTGGTCCATCTGGGCAAACCGGAGAGCCTGATCAGCTACGTCACCGACCGCCCGGGGCACGACCGGCGCTACGCCATCGACGCCGGCAAGATCGAGCGCGAGCTGGGCTGGCGGCCCCGCCACACCTTCGAGGAGGCCCTGCCGGTGACCCTGGAGTGGTACTTGGCCCACGACGAGTGGCTCCAAAGGGTCCGCAGCGGGGCCTACCGGGAGTACTATCAGGCGCAGTACGGCTCCTGAGCCACGGCTCCGAATCCCCTCCGCCGCCCCGGCCTGCGGAACCCGCCGCCCGCGGTCAACCGCGGGGGGGATCCTGCCGATGTAGGTCCTGAGGTTCCCACGCCCTCCCGCCACCGCCCAATGCCCGGTCCCCGCCGCACCTTCCTCCTGGTCCTGGTCGCCCTGGTCTGCGCGTCGAGCTGCGCGTCGGTCGGCGCTCCCGACAAGCGCATGCTGCAGTACATGAACCGCAAGGGGTTCGGCATCCAGTACTTCGGCAACCCCGAGGAGGAGAACTACGTCACCATCGGTGACTCGGTCCTCTTCCACGACGTCAAGCACCCCGACGAGCTCTCCGGGACCCAGCAGGTCGCCATCGACGGCACCATCCTGCTGCCGGAGGTGGGGCACGTGCACGTGGCGGGCCTGACGCGCTCCGACATCCGCGCCGTTCTGACCGAGCGCTACAGCCTCTACTACGAGGAGACGGACATCGTCATCGACCTGGCCACCAGGGGCAAGGTCTACTACATCCTGGGGGAGGTGGGTCGCGAAGGCGAGCGGCGCCACAACGGTGACCTGACCGTCTTCCAGGCCGTGCTTCAGGCGCGGCCCGAGCAGTACAGCGCCAACACGGGCCGCATCCTGCTCATCCGCCCCGACCCCGTCGATCCGATCATGTTGCGCTTCAACTCCGACGACATGATCGAGCGGGGGGACTCGAGCTTCAACTTCAGGGTGCAGGCCTACGACATCATCTACGTGCCACCCACCATGCTGGCCGAGTTCGCCTACTTCCTGCGCAGCCTCTTCTTCCCGGTGGAGGAGGTGCTGCGCGGGGTGGGCGGCGCCCTCTTCGGCTACGGCCGGGGCGGACGCCGAGGACGGCGTGGCAACAACAACTTCGGGAACCTGGGAGGCATCTTCTAGCGCAGTTCCATGCCCGTCGAAGTCGAGAGTTCCGGTCAGGTTGCCGAGCTGCTGCGCGTCCTGCGCCGCCGTTCGGCGTGGATCCTGATTCCCTTCGCCATCATCTCCACCCTGGGCATCGCCTTCGCCATCGTGGTGCCCAAGAAGTACGTGGCCAAGACGCGCGTCATGGTCCGCGAGGTGGTCAACCGCGACGGCCAGCGCATGGTCGGCGGTCGCGAGGGGGGCAAGGTGGCGACCTACCTGATCCGCTCCCCGAGCCGCATCGAGGGGGTGATCGAGGACCTCAACTGGCCCTTCCGGGAGCTGACCAGGACCGAGCGCGAGGACCTGGTCACCAAGGTGATGGACAACCTGTCGGTGGAGGCGCCCAACATGGGGATCGGCCTCACCCAGCAGCTGGTGGCCATCAGCTACGCCGACACCGATCCACGGCGCGCCTTCGAGTTCCTGAGCGAGGTCAGCCGCACCTGGCAGGACGAGGTGCTCGAGAGCTCGCGCAAGGCCAAGGAGAAGGCCTTCGCGACCCTGACCGGCACCCGGCGCGAGATGGAGCAGGAGCTGCAGGACATCCGCATCAAGATCACCGATCTGATGCAGACCCACAACATCCCCCCATTGGCGATCGACCGCTTCGGACAGCGCACCCTGGCGCCGGAGTTCGACGAGCTCGAGGCGCTCGAGGCGAAGAACGCGGAGCTGGAGGAGAAGGTCGCCGAAGCCGACCTGGCGCTGAAGGTCCAGCGCAAGCGGTACGAGCTGATGGAGGACGAGATCCCCATCCAGGCGACCACCGAGGGGCAGGACTTCGCCAAGGAGATCGCCGACCGCGAGACCCAGATCCTCGGACTGCGATTCGAGCTCAAGCAGCAGGGGTACCGCTCCGGCCACTCGCGCTACGACCAGATCATGGAGGAGATCGCCAAGTTGGAGGAGATGATCGACCTCCTGCGCGAGAGCGAGACCACCACCACCACCGAGACCGGGATGGTCGCCAATCCCGACAAACTGCTCCTGGCCAACGAGATCGACAGCGCCGCCCTGGCCCTGGAGCGCGACGAGGAGCGCCTGGAGCAGCTCCGCCTGCAGATCATCGAGACCGAGACGCGCACCAAGGAGCTCGCATCGGTCTACCAGGAGATCCACGGCCTGCAAGACAAACGCAATCGCGTCAACGCGGCGCTGACCGATGCCGACTCCGAGCACGAGGCGATGGGGCTCGAGATCCAGGAGCTGACCAGCTCGGCGGGTGACCCCTTCATGGTGCTCGAGGATCCCAAGCTGCCGGTGCGGCCGACTCAGCCGGACCCGCTCTTGATCATCGCCTTCTCGATCCTGGCCAGCCTGACCCTGGGATTCGGCAGCGCGATCCTCCTGGAGTACAGCAAGAGCTGCTTCCGCAGCGTCAACGACATCACGCGCGTGATGGTGGTCCCCGTACTGGGGACCGTGAACGCGATCGTGACGCGCTCCGAGCGTCGCCGGCGCCTGGTGGCCACGGCGGTGCTCGCCGGCTCGACCTTGGCATTCGTGCTCGTCGTGGGCTACGTCACCTGGGCCTGGTCCTACAAGCCCAGCCTGTTGTCGGACGGCCTGCGGGAGTCGATCGACAACTTCCGCAGCTCCCTCGAGTAGCGCGGCGCCGGGGGCCAATCCGTGCGGGATCTGCTCGTCACGCTGATCGTCCTGGGGGCGCTACCCGTCTGCTTCAAACGCCCGATCGTAGGCCTGCTCTTCTTCTCGGTGCTGGCCTACATGCGCCTGCAGGACCTGGCGTGGGGCTTCGCTCGCGAGCAGCGCTGGTCCTTCTACGTGGCGATCGTGATGATCGCGGGCTACATCGCCAGCCGCGAGAAGCGCCCCCCCGTGCTGGAAGTGCGCACGGTGATGATGATCGTGCTGGCCGCCCTGGTCGGTCTGGGGTTGTTCTTCGCCGAGGGTCCGGCGCGCGTCGACCCCACGCGCTACGTCGAGTACGTGAAGATCATCTTCATCGCCATCTTCACCACGGCCATCGTGCGCACCCGGGAGCACCTGCGCATGCTGATCTGGGTGATCGCCATGTGCTTCGCCTTCTACGGCGTGAAGGCGGGTGTGGCGGGGATCGTCAAGCTGGGCAACGTCTACATCAAGCGCGGCCCGGGGGGGATGCTCGAGGACAACAACGACTTCGCCCTGGCCCTTGCGATGTCGGTGCCCCTGCTGGTGCACCTGGGCACCTCGGAGCGCAGCGCCATCCTGCGCAGGGGGCTGTGGGCGATGATCCCACTGACGATGATCACGGTGGTGCTCACCCGCTCGCGGGGTGGGACGCTGGCGATGGGCATGATGTGCACGATCCTGGTCTGGCGTTCGCGCAACCGCCTGATGGGGGTGCTGTTGGCGCTCCTGGCGGTGGGGGCCGTGGTTGCCCTGGCTCCATCGGCGTACATGGAGCGCATCAAGTCGATCAAGGACTACCGCAGCGAGGGCTCGGCCACCGGTCGACTGAAGGCCTGGGCGGTGGCGGGGCGCATGATCCGCGACAACCCCATGACCGGCGTGGGCTTCCGTCGCTTCAAGATGAACTACCTGGCCTACGAGCCGGACCCGACCCCCGACCAGATGCGTGGGGAGGGCACCATCGTGGCCCACAATTCGTACCTACAGGTCTGGGCGGAGTGCGGTACTCCAGCCTTCCTGCTCTACATCGGCCTGCTCTTGATCTCCTTGGTCGACGTCTGGAGAGTGCGAGCTCTGGCCAAGACGCGGTACCACGCCAGTTGGATCCTATCCTACTGCACGATGTTCGAGGCCGTCCTGGCGACGTTCATGCTGGGCAGCGTGTTCCTCAACCGCGCGCACTTCGACCTGATCTACCACTACGTCGCGATCGTGCTCGTCTTCGGCCGCGTGGCGCGCGCCGAGATGGCCAGCGAGCGGAAGTACCCACTGCGCGGCAAGCGCGGGAGGCGTGGCGTCCCACTGGTCGCCATCGACCGGCCCGGCTTCGCCCGGCGCCCGCGGGGGGCGCGCGGCTTCCGGCGCACCGGGCTCGCCCCCAGGGGGGTCTAGGGCGTGTGTGGCCTGTGCGGCTTCGCGCTCGCCGATCCCTCGGCGAGCCCCGACCTGGACCGCCTGCGGTCGATGACCGACGCGCTGGTCCACCGCGGTCCCGACGACGAGGGGCATCTGGCGCTCGGCCCGGTGGCGCTCGGCTTCCGGCGTCTCTCGATCATCGATCTGGCGGGGGGACACCAGCCGATCACCTCCGCCGACGGGCGGGTGGCGGTCACCGGCAACGGGGAGATCTACCGCTTCGCTGAGCTCAGGCAGCGCCTGGAGCGCGGCGGCGCGCGCTTCTCGACCGGCTCGGACATCGAGACGATCCTGCACCTGTACCTCGAGAAGGGCGCGCGTTCGGTGGAGGACCTGGTGGGCATGTACGCCTTCGCCGTGGCGGACCTGCGCGACGCCGAGCAGCCGCGGCTCCTCCTGGGTCGCGATCGGCTGGGGATCAAACCCCTCTACTGGGCCGAGACGGAGGAGGGGCTGTGGTGGGCCAGCGAACCGAAGGCCCTGCTCGCCTCGGGGGCCTTCCCGCGCCGGCTGCGCCGCGAGGCCCTGCTCGACTACCTGGTCCAGGGGTACGTCGGCGGAGTCGAGAGCGCCTGGGTCGGGATCCACCGCCTGCCCCCGGGGCACACCCTGGAGTGGACCCCCGGGGCAGCGCCGCGGCTGCGTCGCTACTGGGACCTGCCCACCGACGGCCTGCGCGAGCCGGCCCCCCACGAGGAGGTGATCGAGTGGCTCGACCGCGCGGTGGCCGACCGCCTCCTGGCGGAAGTGCCGCTGGGCGCCTTCCTCTCCGGGGGGATCGACTCCAACGCGGTGGTCGACTCGATGCGGCGCGCCACCGGGGAGCCGCCGATCGCCTGCTCGGTGGGCTTCCAGGAGGCGAGCCACGACGAGCTGGAGTTGGCGCGCCTCACCGCCGAGCGCCTGGGCGCCATCCACCACACCGAGGTCCTGACCCCCGATCCGACCCTGGCGGTGGAGGTCCTGCCCTGGTTCTACGACGAGCCCCACGCCGACCCCTCGACGGTGCCCACCTACCTGGTCTCCAAGATGGCGCGCGAGCACGTGACCGTGGCGCTCAGCGGAGACGGTGGGGACGAGACCTTCGCCGGCTACCGCCGCTACGTGCACGACCTGGCGGAGAACCGCCTGCGGGGCACACTGGGGAGGCCGGGTCGCGCCCTGGCGGCCTGCTTGGGGCGCCTCTACCCCAAGCTCGACTGGGCGCCGCGCCCGCTCAGGGCCAAGACCTTCCTCACCAACCTGGGCTCCGAGCCGGCGCGCGCCTACTGGGAGAGCGTGAGCCAGATGACCCGCGGCGAGGCGCTGGCGCTGATGGATGGCGAGCTGGCTCTCTCCCTGGCGGAGCACGATCCCTTCGATCCCTTCGACGAGCACTACCGCCGCCCCGCCGGAGCCTGTCCCCTCTACCGCGCCCAGTACGCGGATTTCCACACCAATCTCCCCGACCGCATCCTGGCCAAGGTCGATCGCGCCTCGATGGCGGTCTCCTTGGAGGTGCGCGTCCCCCTGCTCGACCACCGCTTCGTCGAGCGCTTCGCCCACCTGCCCGCCGCCGAGAAGGTCGCGGGGGCGCGCGGCAAGCACCTGCTGCGCGAGGCCCTGCGTCCGCGTCTGGACGGGCGCATCCTCGACGGGCGCAAGCGCGGCTTCGACACCCCGCTGGCGACCTGGCTGCGCGGCCCCCTGGCGGGAACTCTCGAGGCAGTCCTGACGAGCCTGCCCGCGGACTGGTTCGACCCGCGGGTCCTCGAGGCGCGTTGGAAGGCCCACCGCAGTGGGCGGCGCGACCACTCCCGGCTCCTCTGGAGCCTCCTGGTGCTCGAGCGCTGGCGCGAGCGACACGCGGTGACGGGGCTCGGAGACTGATGCGCATCGCGGTGGTCACTTCCCTCTTCCCCAGCCCCCCGCGCCCGCGGGAGGGGATCTTCGCCCTCGAGCGCTGGCGGCGCATGGCGCGGCGCGGACACCAGGTGGCGGTGGTGCACCCCCAGCCCCACGCTCCCCCCCTGGCCCGCGGTCGCTGGGCGGAGATCGCCGGCATGCCGGCCGAGGAGGAGCGCGAGGGGCTCCCGATCACCCGCCCGCGCTACTGGCACCTGCCGCGGCGCTCCCGCGGCAACGCGCGGCGCTTCGCCAAGGCGGCGGCGCGCCATCTGGGGGCCGCCGAGGTGGTGGTCTGCGACTACGCCTGGCCCGCGGCGGCCCTGGTACCGATCGCCCGCGGGCGGGGCTTGCCCTGCGTCGTGAACGGCCGCGGCAGCGACGTGCTCGAGGTGGCCGGGGAGGCGGGGCTGGGCGCCGAGCTCGCGGGCTACCTGCGCGGCGCCAGCCGCTGGTGCGCCGTGAGCCGGGACCTGGTGAGCGCCATGGACGCCCTGGCCGGCTCCCCCGGCGCCGGGCGGCTGGTCCCCAACGGGGTGGACGCCGAGCGCTTCCGCCCGCGCCCGCGCGGCGAGTGCCGCCAGCGGCTGGGGCTCGCCGCGGAGGGCGCCCTGGTGGCCGTCGTCGGGCACCTGATCCCGCGCAAGGATCCGCTGCTGGCCCTGGCGGTCTTCGAGGCGGGCGCCCCCGCCGACGCGCGGCTCGTCTTCGCCGGCCGCGGGCCCCTCGAGGAGGCGCTGGGGCGGGAGGTTCAGGCGCGGGGGCTCGCCGATCGGGTCCAGCTCCTCGGAGAGCGCAGCCCCGACGAGCTGGCCCTGCTCTACGGCGCCGCGGACCTGCTCCTGCTCACCTCCTGGCGGGAGGGTCGACCGAACGTGGTGCTCGAGGCCCTCGCCAGTGGACGGGCGGTGCTCGCCACCGCCGCCGGAGGCACCGGCGAGCTGCTCAGCGATGCGCGCATGCTGGCGAGCGACCGGGATCCCGAGTCGATCGGCAGGGCCCTGGCCGCGCTGCTCGCCGAGCCCCCCGCGGAGGAGGAGCTGGTCGCCAGCGTCTCCGGTCTGACCTGGGAGGCGGGCCTGGACGTCCTCGAGGAGCTCCTGGAGGAGTCGCTCGCGGCGCGGAGGGACCCGGCGTGAAGATCCTCTACCACCACCGCACCCAGGCGGAGGACGGCCAAGCGGTCCACATCCGCTCCCTGATCGCCGCCTTCCGCCAGGAGGGGCACGAGGTGCGGGAGCAGTCGCTCGTGTCGCGGGCGGAGGAGGAGGGCGAGCGGGCGCCGGGATCGAGCTCGGCGGGGAGATCCTCGCGCTGGAGCTGGATCGGGCGCGTGCCGCGCTGCGCCCGCGAGCTGGCGGAGTACGGCTACACCTGGCCCGCGCGGCGCGCGCTCCTGCGCGCCGCCGCGGCTTTCGAGCCGGACTTCCTCTACGAGCGCTACGCCTTCGGCAACGCCGCCGGGGTGGGGGCCGCTGAGCGCCTGGGTTTGCCGATCGTGCTCGAGGTCAACTCGCCGATGGTGCTCGAGCTCGCGCAGACGCGCGGCCTGTCCTGGCCGCGCCTGGCGCGTCGCGTGGAGCGCAGGATCTTCCGGCGCGCCACGCTGGTGTGCGTGGTGACCGAGGTCCTGGGAGAGATGCTGGCGGAGATGGGTGTCGACCGCGAGCGCCTGCTCGTGACCCCCAACGGAGTGCACCCCGAGCAGTACGCCGACCCCGATCCCGCCGCCGCCCGATCGGAGCTCGGCCTGCCCGCCGAAGTCGGTCCGATCCTGGGGTTCGTGGGCTACTACCGCGACTGGCACCGACTGGACGCGGTGGTGCTGGCGCTGGCCAGCTCGGAGCTCGAAGAGGCGCACCTGGTCTTGATCGGCGAAGGACCCGCGGAGGAGGGCTTGCGCCGGGCGGCGCGGGAGGCGGGCGTCGAGGCGCGCGTGCACTTCACGGGCAGCTGGCCGCACGCGCGCATCCCCTCCCTCCTGCCCGCCTTCGACGTGGCCCTGGTGCCGGCGATCAACCCCTACGCGTCCCCCCTCAAGCTGCACGAGTACATGGCCGCGGGCCTCGCCACCGTCGCACCGGATCAGCCGAACCTGCGGGAGGTCCTGGAGCACGGCCAGAACGCGCTGCTCGTGCCCCCCGGAGACCCCGCCGCGCTGTGCGCCGCGATCACCTCCCTGGTGGGGGATCCCGGGCTGCGGACCACCCTGGGTGAGGCGGCCGCGCGCACGATCGTCGAGCGGGACCTGACCTGGCGCGGGAACGCGCGGGCGGTCCTGGCGCGGGTGGAGGGACTGGTGTGAGCGACGCGCGGCCCCTGCACGCCCTCTCCTTCGACGTGGAGGAGTACTTCCAGGTCGCCAACCTGCGGCGCATCTTCCCGATGGAGCGCTGGGACGAGATCCCCAGTCGACTCGACGTGGGGATGGACCGCATCCTGGCGGCGCTCGAGCGCCACGGAGCGCGGGCGACCTTCTTCTTCCTGGGCTGGGTGGCGGAGCGGCGAGGCGACCTGGTGCGCCGCTGCCACGCGGAGGGACACGAGGTCGCCAGCCACGGCTACGACCACCGCTTCCTGGCCGACGTCGGCCGGGAGGGGATCGAGGAGCACCTCGCGCGCACCGAAGCCGCGATCGAAGCCGCCGGGGCGCCGCGCCCCATCGGCTTCCGCGCCTCCACCTTCACCTTGACGCGCGAGACCTTCTGGGCCCTGGAGGTGCTGGCGAGCCGCGGCTACCGCTACGACTCGAGCATCCACCCCGTGCGGCACCCCACCTACGGGATCCCGGACTTCGAGCCGGGGATCTCGGTCGTGGAGACCGACGCGGGACCGATCACCGAGATCCCCGTCTCCACCTACCCCTTCCTGCGCGGCAACCTGCCGGTGGGTGGAGGAGGCTACTTCCGCCTCCTGCCCGGCGTCGTGCACCGCGCCGCCCTGGCGTCCCTGGAGCGCCGCGGGCGCCGCGCGGTGCTCTACCTGCACCCCTGGGAGTTCGATCCCGACCAGCCGCGGCAGCGGGTGCCCGCCCTGGCGCGCTGGCGCCACTACCTGAACCTGCACAAGAGCCTGCCGCGCCTGGAACGGCTCCTGGAACGGTTCCGATTCGGGACCCTGAGGGAGCTCCTGGCACCCTAGTCCACTTCCGAACTGCCCCCCTTCGATGTGCATCCCTGGGGGCCTCCCGCCGCAAACCCTTTGCCATCAAGGACTTCGAGCGCTCACCCCTCGAAGCAGGCCCACCTGCCCCCCGAAAGCTGTCGCCATCCGCCCTGAGAGATGATGCGACCGACGGGACACTGGCCGTGGGACGCCGGATGCACACTGAAGGGGGGCAGTTCAGTCCGCTTCCCCCTTGCCCGCACCCCGCTCTTGCGCTTGCAATGCAAGGGGTTTGGAGAGCCCCGCGAGCAATGAGCGAGACCCCCGAAAGAGACGAGAGCAGTAGCGATGTCGGCGCCGGTACCGGCCTCGGACCGGACACCGGGGATCCCACGCGTCGACTCCTGGACGGGATCGACTCTCCCCTGGATCTGAAGCGACTCGAGAGCTCCGAGCTGCCCCAGCTCTGCTCCGAGATCCGCGACTACATCCTGCAGTCGGTCCAGCGCACCGGAGGGCACCTGGGGTCGAACCTGGGGGTGGTCGAGCTCACGGTGGCCTTGCACTACGCCTTCGACTTCCGTCGCGACCGACTGATCTGGGACGTCTCCCACCAGTGCTACCCGCACAAGATCCTCACCGGTCGCAGGGAGCGCTTCGAGACCCTGCGCCAGACAGCGGGGCTGTGCGGCTTCTCCCACCCCGGCGAATCGGAGTACGACCTCTTCCACACCGGCCACGCCGGAACCTCGATCAGCCTGGGCCTGGGGTTGGCCACTGCCCTGGCCCGGGAGCCGGAGCAGCCCCACGTGGTCAGCGTGATCGGCGACGCCAGCCTGGGGGCCGGCGTGGCCTTCGAGGCCCTCAACCACGCGGGCGCCACGGGCGCCAAGATGCTGGTCGTCCTGAACGACAACGAGTGGTCGATCTCCCAGTCGGTGGGATCGCTGGCCAAGTACCTCTCGCGCATCCGCTCCAACCGGCTCATGCAGCGCGCGGGGCAGGAGACGCGCAGCCTGATCCAGGCCATCCCCCTGATCGGGCGGCGGGTCGACAAGACCCTGGACGACATCGGCGAGGTGATGCGGCACGCCGTGGTTCCGGGGCACGTCTTCGAGGAGCTGGGCGTGACCTACGTGGGTCCGATCGACGGGCACGACATCGACGGCCTCCTCAGAGCCCTGGAGCGCGTCTCCCGGCTCGACGGCGTGGTGGTCCTGCACTGCCTGACCGAGAAGGGCCGCGGGCACCCCCAGGCACCAGGCCACCCGGAGCACCTGCACGCGGTGAAGCCGGAGCCCGCGGGGGGCGCGACCGGTGGGGAGCGGGAGAGCTGCGAGGCCGACTCCGGCGCCACCGCCCCCGAGGAGCCAGCGCAGAGCTTCACCGAGGTCTTCGGTCAAGCCCTGGTGGGTATGGCGGAGCGCGATGTGCGCGTGCAGGCGGTCACCGCCGCCATGCCCTCCGGCACGGGGCTGGACCTCTTCGAGGGGCGCTTCCCCGCCCGCTTCCACGACACGGGGATCACCGAACAGCACGCCGTCGCCCTGGCCGCGGGGATGGCCAAGGCCGGGCTCAGGCCCGTGGTGGCGGTCTACTCCACCTTCCTGCAGCGCGGCTACGACCAGGTCTTCCAGGAGATCGCCCTGCAAGGGCTGCCGGTCGTCCTGGCCCTCGACCGCGCGGGCCTGGTGGGGTCGGACGGCCCCACCCACAACGGGGTCTTCGACCTGGCCTACCTGAGGGCTCTACCGGGCCTGGTCCTGGGGGCGCCGCGGGATGCGGTCGACGTGCAGCGCATGCTCGCCTGCGCCCTTACCCTGGAGGGGCCGACGGCCCTGCGCTACCCGCGCGGTACCTGCCCGGAGGAAACGGGCATTCCGGAGGCGGAGCGCCGCGCCATGGAGCCGGGCAAGGCGGAGCCGTTGCGGACCGGGGACGAGGTGGTGATCTGGTCCTACGGGCCGCTGACCTCCGTGGCGCTCGAGGTCTCCCGGCGCTTCCAGCGCCGCGGGGTCTCGATCGGCGTCGTCGATGCGCGCTGGGCCAAACCCCTCGACGAGGCCCTTTTGGCGGAGCACCTGCGCAGCCGGCGTTGGATCCTGACCCTGGAGGAGCACCAGCGCTGCGGCGGATTCGGCACCGCCGTCCTGGAGGCCGCCGGACGCATGCCGCGCAGCGGCGACGAGCGCTCGGCGCGCGTCAAGGTGCTCGGCATCCCCGACCGCTACGTGGAGCACATGACCACCCGCGGCGAGCAGCTCGCCTCCCTCGGACTCGACGCCGATGGGGTCGAGCGCGCCCTGCTCGCCCTGCTGTCTCCCTCGCGCGTCAAATGACCTGCGACGGCGAACCCCGGGCGCGCGAGCTGACGGAGGCGACGCGAGCCCTGGTCCTGGCGGACGGCTCCAAGTCGGAGGTGGACGAGTGCCTGGACGAGGTGGTCCTGTGGCTCGAGGAGCGCCTGGACGAGGTCGTCCTCGAGCGGGACGTGCGCGCCTTCAGCGAGCGCTACCCGGCGGATCGGGGGGGCTACGACGGCTCGCACCCGGACCTGGTGGTGGTGCTCGGAGGGGACGGCAGCGTCTTGGCCGCGGTGCGGATCTTCGCCGAGGATCCCGTCCCGGTGGCGGGGATCCACTTCGGCAAGGTCGGCTTCCTGGCGCCGATCGAGGCGCGCGAGTGGGAGCAGGGCCTGACCGAGGTCCTGGCCGGCCGGGCGCTGGTCGAGCCGCGCATGATGCTCGAAACGCGTGTCCTCGGTGCTGCCTCTGATGAGCCCGGGCGCGCCGCCGTGGCCCTGAACGACGTGGTCGTGCTGCGCGGTTCGACCCGGGGGATGCTCGCGGTGAGGCTCGCCGCCGGTGGTGAGTGGATCAGCGACTACCGGGCGGACGGGGTGATCTTCGCCACGCCCAGCGGCTCCACCGCCTACTCACTGGCCGCCGGGGGGCCGGTCCTGGCGCCCCACATGCAGGGGATCGTGGCCACGCCGATCGCGGCCCACGCCCTCGCCAGCCGCCCCCTGGTCCTGCACCCGGACAGCCGTCTCGAGGTGCAGGTGGTCGAGAGCCACGGGCCCGTGACCCTGACCGTGGACGGACACGTCTTCGACCGTCTGGACGAGGGGGGTGCCATATCCGTGATCCGACACCGCAATGCCTATCCGTTGCTCGCCCCGGTGGGATCCGACCCGTGGCGGCGGCTGCGCGAGCGGCTGGGGTGGCGGGGGAGCTTCGTCGCCGGCGGAGAGCCGGGCTGATCGCCGGCGGGGAATCCCGGGCTCGCGCTCCTCAGGATCGTCCCCCTGCGAGCCGATGGAGCCGTGTTGCGCCAGCGCTGCGCCCGCCCGCTTCGGCAGCGACAGGAGTCGACTCCACATGAGCACCTACGACGACAAGCACCCCGTGGAGCTGGCTCCCGGAGTCTTCCACCTGGGAGTTCGGGACCACCACAACGCCTGGGCCAACGTGCCCTACCTGATCGTGGAAGGGGACGAGTCGATGTTGATCGACCCCGGCTCCGCTCGGCCCGAGTTCTACTCCTGCGTGGCTCGCAAGGTGCACAAGGTGGTCGATCCGCGCACGATCAAGTACATGGTCGTCCAGCACCAGGATCCCGACCTGGGTGCGGCCTTGCCGCTCTTCGAGCAGATCGTCAGTCCGGACGTCGAGATCTACACCGCCGGGGAGTCGCGGCTGCTCGTGCAGCACTACGGCTGCCGCTCTCCGCTGCGCGGCGCGCAGGACGGCGATACGCTGACGCTGGGCGGCAAGCGCGAGATCCGCTTCTTCATGACGCCCTACCTGCACTTCGTGGGCAGCATGATCACCTACGACGCCCAGACGAAGACGCTCTTCACCTCCGACGCCTTCGGCGGATTCACCGTGGACTCCGCGCTCTACGCAGGGGACGCCTATCCCGAGTACCTGAGCCTCTTCCTGGGCCAATACCTCGGCTCGCAGCGCGCCCTGGAGTACGGCCTGAAGCGCATCCAGCAGTTGCTCGATGGCCCCGGCGTGGAGCGCTTCTGTCCCCAGCACGGCTGCGTGATCCTCGGCGACCAGATCCCGAGCTACATGGAGGCCGCGCGCGGGCTGAAGGTGGGCGAGGAGATCGACCGCCTGGCGCGCAAGAACGGCATCACGTTGGAGTGGCAGGAGTCGCGCTCCCTGGGCGTCTGAGGGCCAGGGGCACACGACATGCCGAATCACGTGACCATCGCCCAGGCCGTCCTGGACAAAGCGCGCGCCGTCACCGTCCCCGCCCGACTCGAGGAACTCGGTAGCGCCTTCGGGAACGCGGGGATCGGGATCTCCCCGGAGGGATCACGGGTGATCTCCGTGGCCGGTGAGGAGAGCTTCAGGAGGCTCGGCCAAGTGCTGCGGGACGCCCTGCCCACCGCCATGCTGGCAGCCAAGCGCGTCCTGGCCGACAACTCGATCGACATCTGAAGCGCGCTAGCGGCGCGTACCCGCGGCCGTCATCTCCGCCAGCCACTCGAGTCGGCGCACCCCCTTGCGGGCCATGTGCCGGAAGAGGGTCAGGCCGGCGAGGAAGATGGCCGCGCTGAAGGCGAGCAGTCGCAGGCGCGAGTCCCAGTCCGGCATGGCGCGTGGGACGATCAGGATCGCCGCCACGAACTGCACCAGGATCGAGCCGTAGAGCAGGGCCGACACGTACAGCCGGCTCTTGTCCTTGATGAAACGCGCGCCGAAGGGCGCTCCCACCACGACGATCGGGACGCAGACCCACCAGTAGTTCCAGGCCGCGGGGGCGAGCTCTCCCTGGATCTGCCCCCGGTAGAGGGCCCCCACCAGCGCGTTGCAGCCCATCAGCACCACCGACGTCGGAGTGGCGATCTTCTCGCTGATCCTGAGGCGCAGCACCAGGAGCGAGAAGGTCACGATGTCGAGGCCGCTCCCGGTGATCGAACTGATCACCCCCCCCAGGACCCCCGCCGAGCCGAGCAGCAGGGCGTGGCGCGCCCCGAAGCGATCGATGCGGGTCTTCACCTCGCGATCGCGGTAGCGGTTCACCCAGTAGAGGGCGAATGCGAAGGCCAGCCAGGTGCTGGTGAAGAGCATCTTGGCGTAGGCGGGGGAGGGCTGCACGTACTCCAACCCCAGGATGATCCCGACCGCTCCTCCGAGACTCGACCAGACCAGCGCCGGCACGAGCACGGGGATCCTGGTGAAGAGGATGGTGAAGGCCGCCGCCATCATGCCCACGGCCTGGATCATCAGCGAGAAGTCCCGCGCCGTCGCCGGGGGGATCTCGAAGGCCAAGGTCATCACCGGGAAGGCGACCGCACCACCACCCTCGCTGGTGGCCCCGGCGATGAAGGAGCCGAAGACCATCGTGACCGACATGAAGGCGTTGTCGGCGAAGAGCCCCCAGTGCCGGCCGTTGAACATCCCGACCAGCCACAGGGACCAGACGACGGTGCAGGTGATGAGGAGAGCGACCTTGGTGGTGCGCATGACGGGAGAGAAAGTCTAGAAGCCTACCCCGTCCTCGCTCTCAACCCGAGACCGACCGCCCCGAGTCCGCCTGGATCAGGCCGTCCTCCATCTGGACCATCCGCTCGCAGCGCCCCGCCAGCCGCTCGTCGTGGGTGACGAGCAGGAGTGCGGTGCGGCGCCGTTCCTGCTCTTCGAAGAGCAGGTCCAGCACTCGCTCGCCGGTGGCGCGGTCGAGGTTGCCGGTGGGCTCGTCCGCGATCAGGATCGGCGGGTCGAGCAGCAGGGCGCGGGCGATCGCCACGCGCTGCTGCTCCCCTCCGGAGAGCTGGGCGGGGCGGTGGCGCAGCCGCTCCCCCAGTCCGAAGCGCTCCATCATCTCCCGGGCCCGGTCGCGCAGCTCCGCACGCCGCCCCCGGTAGCCCCCGGGACCGCTGGCGATCATCGCCGGCAGCAGGACGTTCTCGAGGGCGGAGAGCTCCGGCAAGAGGTGGTAGAACTGGAAGACGAAGCCGATGCGGGCGTTGCGCAGCTGGGCGCGCTCGTTGGTCGATAGGCTCCACCCCTGCTTCCCCTCGACCTCCACCTCTCCCGTGGTGGGGCGGTCGAGCAGCCCCAAGATGTTGAGCAGGGTCGTCTTGCCGGCGCCCGAAGCGCCCATCAGGGAGAGGCGCTCGCCCCGGGCCAGCTCGATGTCGACCCCGTGCAGCACCTCGAGGCTGCGGTCGCCGATGGGGAAGGAGCGACGAATGTCCCGTCCCGCCAGGATCACCGGCGCGCCGTCGTTGCCGCCGGAGGGGGAATCGTCTGCGGGCTCGGGTCGCGTCTCGCTCACGGTCACTCGCTCCGCAGGGCGTCGATCGGGTCCAGGCGCGCCGCGCGCCAGGCGGGGATGGCTGAGAAGAGCAGGGTGCAGATCACCGCCCCACCGACGATGGTGGCCACGCCGACCACGTCGATGGAGCTGGGGATGTGGTCGAAGTAGTAGATGGTGCGGTCGAAGATCTGCACGCCGAAGGTGCTCGAGAGCCAGCGTTCGATGCTGTCGATGTGGATCGCGCTCGCCACTCCCGCTGCGGTGCCCAGGGTCGCTCCCACCAAGACCTCCCAGGTCCCGATCAGGAGGAAGGTGGTCATGATCCCCCCCGGAGTGGCGCCCAGGGCGCACAGGATGCCGATGTCGCGCCGCTTCTCGCTGACCAGCATCGAGTGGATGGCGAAGACGGTGAAACCGGCCACCAGCATCACCAGGGAGAGCATGACGCCCATCAGGGACTTCTCGTTCTCGATGGCGCCCAGCAGATTGCCGCGGAAGTCCTCCCAGGTCCTGACCTCGCGGTACATGAAGGGATCGTGGATCAGGCCGCGGGCGAAGAGGTCGCGCTTGAGGTCGCTCACCACGACCTGCTTGTCCCGCTCGTAGTCCTTCAGGCGCGCCAGCACGTGGCTCCAGGCGGCGTCGCGATCGATGACGTCCGCCATCACCTGGCGTTCCAGGTAGACCCGCCCCATGTCCATCTCGTTCTCGCCGCTGCGGAAGGTCCCGGCGACGACGAAGGTCAGGTTCGATCCCGAGCGGTGCACACGCCCTGTGCGCCGGTCGATCGAAGCGGTCACCAGGGTGACCTCACTTCCCTTCTGCAGGTCCATGCCGTAGGCCAGCTGGGCCCCGACCAGGACCGACGGAGCCGGTCGGTGCCCCCCCGGCGGGCGGTAGACCGAGGGGGTGGCGAAGGGATCGTCCAGATCGTCCACCGGGTACATCGGCACGCGATCGCCGGGGGCGGGTTCGCGGGCGAGGTTGGCCCTCAGGTCCGACGTGGCGTACTCCGTCTCCACGTCGATTCCCGCCAAGCTGACCATCGACAGGTCGTTCAGGAGCGGGTGCTCGGCGATCTCACCCCGCCCGGCGATCATCAGCAGCCCGACCCACTGCAGCTGGACCGAGGCCGCCTCCACCCGCGGGTGGGAGGCGACGATCTCGAGCAGCTCGCTCGGATCCTCCGGGGGCAGCTCTCCGGTGCTCCGGATCGGCCTGTCCATGCGCGGCGCGATCATGACGTCCGCCAGGTTGCCGCGCAGGTGGTCGCGGCTCTCCTTGAGGAAGCCGGCCATGATCGAGAGGATCAGGATCAGGGCGCTGACCGCCACGAAGATGCCGGCCACTCCGATCCAGTTGGTGCGCCTGGCGCGCAGGTAGCGCAGGGATAGGAACCAGCGGTACACGTCACTCCTCCTCGGACGCGGGTCGGCGCATCGCCGGGAAGAGGAGCACGTCGCGGATCGACTCCGCCCCGGTGATCACCATCACCACCCGGTCGATGCCGATCCCCATGCCGCCGGCGGGGGGCATGCCGTACTCCAAGGCTTGCACGTAGTCATAGTCCACCTCGCCAGGGGTCTCGGGGTCCAGGCTCGCGACCTGCTCGGCGAAGCGCTGCTCCTGCTCGGCGGGGTCGTTCAGCTCGCTGAAGGCGTTGCCGAGCTCCATCCCCGCCAGGAAGATCTCGAAGCGCTCCGCCAGACGGGGGTCGGCGGGGCTGCGCTTGGCCAGGGGGCAGATCGTCACCGGGTAGTCGGTACAGAGCACCGGACCCTCGAGGAGCGGCTCGCAGAGGCGCTCGAAGACGTCGTTCATCAGCTTGGGGTAGCCGGCGACCTCCTCGATCCCGAGCTCCGCTGCCCGGGCGCGCACCGCCTCCTCATCGTCGAACTCGCAGCCCGCCTGCTCGCGGAAGAGGTCGGGGTAGCGCACCCGCTCGAAGGGGGCGGCCAGGTCGTAGTTCTGGCCGCGGAAGCAGACCTCGGTGGTGCCGTTCACCACGAGCGCCGCCCCCGCGATCAGTCCCTCCGCGGCCTCCATCATGTGCCGGTAGTCCGCCTGGGCTCGGTAGAGCTCGAGCATGGTGAACTCCGGATTGTGGTCGCGGCTGAAGCCCTCGTTGCGGAAGTTGCGCGCGAACTCGAAGACGCGCTCCAGACCGCCCACGATCAGGCGCTTGAGGTACAGCTCGGGGGCGATGCGCAGGAAGCGATCCTCGCCCAGGGAGTTGTAGTGGGTGACGAAGGGTCGCGCCGCGGCCCCGCCCACGATCGGGTGCAAGGTGGGGGTCTCGACCTCCAGGTACCCCTCGGCCTCGAGGTAGCGGCGCATGAAGGAGAGGATGCGGCCGCGCTTCTCGAAGATTTCCGCGACTCCGTCCCCGGCCCACAGGTCCACGTAGCGCCGCCGGTAGCGCGCCTCCACGTCCACCAGTCCGTGCCACTTCTCGGGAGGGGACGCCAGGGCCTTGGCCAAGAGCTGCACCTCGTCCGCCCAGACGGTGGGCTCCCCCTTGCCGGTGAAGCCCAGCTCCCCCGTCACGCCGACCAGATCGCCGACGTCCAGACGCTTGCGCGTGGGCCACCACTCACCCAGGCGATCGCGCTGGAGGCCGACCTGCAGACGGCCGCTGCGGTCTTGCACGGGCGCGAAGATCAGCTTGCCGAAATCGCGCAGCCCCATCAGGCGACCGGCGACGGTGACCCGCTCTCCCGCCAGGGGACCGGGCTCCTCCGCAGTCCCGGCGCCGTCGCGCAGATCGGCGCTGGGCGTCGCCTCCACTCCCCGGGCGGGGAAGGGGTCGACTCCGCTCTCGCGCAGGGCCTGGAGCTTGGCCAGGCGGTCGGGTTGGACGAGGTCGGTCATGGCGGATCGTCGACGCCGGAGAAACTACCGCAGCCGGCGCGCCCTCCCAAGCGCAGCCCGCCGAAGCCCCGAATCCCGCGTCCCTGAATCGAAAGCGGCCGCCCCCCCCCCCCCGCCGCCCACGGGGTTGGTGGGGGATAAGGGATATTAACACCCGCATCAATTACACCTTTCAAAAATGAAGTTAAAACGCCTTTTTTTGTAACAGACTTAATTCCAGAATCTAATATTGCTTCTAAAATGTTTTTTTCTAACATTC
>CAZDQL010000021.1:0-75624 GCA_964507325.1 uncultured Planctomycetaceae bacterium
CGGGCGGGGGGCGACGCCCCCGTGGGGCTGGCGCGGGACTACCGGGCGGCGGCTGGGGGGGGGGGAGCGGGGGCGGCGACGCCGGCACTGGGGGTGGTGCGGGGGGTACTGGTCGCCCTGAACCTCACCGAGGGGGTGGTGTTGGAGGTGGAGGGGGAGCGGCGCTGCTTGGCCCTGGAGCTTCTACGGGGGTTGGCCCCGACGGGGGGGTAGGGCTCGCTTCCGCTCCGGCTGGCGGAAGGCGCGGGGGGCCACCCACCCCGCGCCTCACTACACTGTCCCGCCGCCCCCCCCCCCCGCCCAGCCCCCCACCCCATGAATCGCCACGACGGACGCCAACCCGCCGAACCCCGCGCCATCCACTTCGAGCGCGGCTGGACCTCCAGGGCCCAAGGCTCGGTGCTCACCACCTTCGGCGAGACGCGCGTGCTCTGCACCGCCTCGGTGGTCGACAACGTCCCCCACTTCCTGAAGGGCAAGGGGCGCGGTTGGCTCACGGCGGAGTACTCGATGCTCCCCTCCTCCACCAGCGAGCGCAAATCCCGGGACCGCGCGGGCAAGATCGATGGGCGATCGGTGGAGATCCAGCGCCTGATCGGGCGCTCCCTGCGGGCCGTGGTCGACTTCTCGCGCATGACCGAGCGCACGATCTGGATCGATTGCGACGTGCTCCAGGCGGATGGTGGCACCCGCACGGCCTCGATCAGCGGCGCCTGGGTCGCCCTGCACGACGCCATGAGCTGGATGGATTCCAAGCGCGTGCTGCGCGCGTGGCCGATCGTCGACCAACTCGGGGCGGTGTCCGTGGGAGTGATCGACGGCGAGCCGGTGTGCGATCTGGACTACGAGGAGGATTCGAGCGCCGGAACGGACTTCAATCTGGTCATGACCGGCTCCGGGAAGTTCGTCGAAGTCCAGGGCTCGGCCGAGGGAGCCCCCTTCAGTCGTGACGAGCTGGACTCGATGCTCGTCATGGGGGAGGACGCCATCCGCAAGATCTTCGAGCTGCAGAAGGCCGCCCTGGCGGAGTAGGCGAACCCGTGGAACTCGTCCTCGCTTCCGGCAATGCCAAGAAGGCGGCCGAGCTCACCGAGCGGCTCGGCCCCTTGGGTGTGCGCCTCCTGACGCATCGAGACGTCGGCGAACTGCCCGAGGTGATCGAGGACCGGGACACCTTCGCGGGCAACGCCGCCAAGAAGGCGGTCTCCGCCGCTCACGCCACGGGCCGTTGGGCCCTGGCGGACGACTCCGGCCTCGAGGTCGATCACCTGAACGGAGCGCCAGGGGTGCTCTCGGCGCGCTACGCCGGCCAGCACGGGGACGACGCCGCCAACAACGCCAAGCTCCTGGCCGAGCTCTCCGGCGTCCCCGCCGAGCTGCGCGGGGCGCGTTTCGTGTGCTCCCTGGCCCTCGCCGATCCGCGGGGCGAGATCGCGGCGGCGATCGAGGGCACCGCCCGCGGGCGCATCCTCGAGACTCCGCGGGGGGGAGGGGGCTTCGGCTACGACCCCCTGTTCCTCTTCGTCGAGGAGGGCTACCCGGTCACCGGACGCGCCTTCGGCGAGCTGGAGATGGCCGAGAAGGCGGAGGTCAGCCACCGCGGGCGCGCCGTGGCGGCCCTCGTCGAGCGCTTGGCGGATCTGATGGAGGGCTCCGGGAGCTGACCCGCATGGACCCCCGCTACATCCGCAACTTCTCGATCATCGCGCACATCGACCACGGCAAGTCGACCCTGGCGGACCGCATGCTCGAGCTGACCGGCACCGTCAAAAAGCGCGACATGAAGGACCAGCTCCTGGACGACATGGAGCTGGAGCGCGAACGGGGGATCACGATCAAGGCGCGCGCGGTCACCATCCAGCACGAGAAGGACGGCGCGCTCTACGAGCTGAACCTGATCGACACCCCTGGGCACGTCGACTTCCACTACGAGGTCGAGAAGTCGATGCAGGCCTGCGAGGGGGCGCTGCTCCTGGTGGATGCCTCCCAAGGGGTCGAGGCGCAGACGGTCGCCAACGCCTACATGGCGCTCGAGGCGGACCTCGAGATCCTGCCGGTCTTGAACAAGCTCGACCTGGCCCATGCGCGCCCCGACGAGGTGGCGGAGGAGATCGAGAACAGCCTGGCGATCGAGTCCACCGACGCCCTGCACGTCTCCGCCAAGACCGGTGTGGGCGTACGGGAGGTGCTCGACCGCCTGGTCGAGCGCATTCCGCCTCCCCAGGGCGATCCCGACGCCCCGCTGCGAGCGCTGATCTTCGACGCGGTCTACGACGAGTACCGCGGGGTGATCGTCTACCTGCGCATCGTCGACGGGCGCATCCGCCGCAAGGATCGCGTGCGCATGCTCGGCACGCGGCGCGACTTCGAGACGGTCGAGCTGGGGCGCTTCAAGCCCAAGATGGTCGCCGCCGACGAGCTGCGCGCGGGGGAGGTGGGCTACTTCGTCTCCAACATCAAGCGTCTGGGAGACGTACGCGTGGGGGACACGATCGCCCTGGCCAAGGGACCGGAAGTCGAGATGTTGCCCGGGTATCGCGAGCCGCAGCACATGGTCTTCGCGGACTTCTACCCCACCAACCCGGGCGACTACCAGGTCATGCGGGACGCCCTGGAGACCCTCTGTCTCTCCGACTCCTCGCTCTCCTTCGAGCCGGTCACCTCCGACGCGCTGGGCTTCGGCTACCGCTGCGGATTCTTGGGCCTGCTGCACATGGAGATCATCGAGCAGCGCATGGAGCGCGAGCACGACCTGGACATGATCCAGACCGCGCCCTCGGTGACCTACCAGACCGTCGACAAGGAGGGGATCGAGCGCTGGATCCACTCCCCCGGAGCGCTGCCGCCGCCGGATCACTACGAGGATCTGCGCGAGCCGATCGCGCGCGTCAGCATGCTCGTGCCGACCGAGTTCATCGGCCCGGTGATGCAGATCTCGACCGATCACCGGGGAACCTTCGTGCGCCAGGAGCACCTCTCCCCCACGCGCGTGCAGCTCGTCTTCGACATCCCGCTGGCGGAGATCATGTACGACTTCTACGACAAGCTGAAGTCGTGCACCCGTGGCTACGGGACCCTCAACTACGAGGTCAGCGGCTACCGCGCGGACGACCTGGTCAAGCTCAGCATCCTGGTCAGCGGCAAGGAGGTCGACGCTTTGTCGTCGATCGCGCACCGCTCGCGCACCGACAGCCGCGGGCGGACGATCCTCAAGAAGCTGCGCAAGGAGATCCCGCGCCACCTCTTCGAGGTCCGGCTGCAGGCCGCCATCGGCAACAAGATCATCGCCCGCGAGAACATCGCCGCCCTGCGCAAGGACGTCACCGCCAAGTGCTACGGCGGCGACATCAGCCGCAAGCGCAAGCTGCTCGAGAAGCAGAAGGCCGGCAAGCGCCGCATGCGTCAGGTGGGCGACGTGGACATCCCCCAGAAGGCCTTCCTCTCCGTCTTGGGGGGCGACGACAAGTGAGCAAGAGCGGACGCATCACCCTGCGACGCCCTCCCCACCGCCCCTGGCGGGACAACATCGAAGCCGTGACGATGGCGGTCGTCCTGGCGGTGCTCTTCAAGTACTTCGCCCTCGAGGCCTACAAGATCCCCACCGGCTCGATGCAGCCCACGCTCTTCGGCTGGGAGTCTCCCGAGGGTGGAGGGATCTTCGATCGCATCCTGGTCGACAAGCTCTCGTACCACGTGCGCGATCCGCAGCGCTTCGAGGTGGTGGTCTTCCACTACCCGCTGGAGCGTTCCAAGAACTTCATCAAGCGCGTCTGGGGGCTGCCGGGTGAACAGCTGCGCATCGGCCACGGCGACGTGTGGATGCGGCGCTCCGACGCCGATCCGTGGCGCGTGCTGCGCCGGCCGCGTTCCGTCCAGGGGGAGACCTGGCGCAGGCTGGAGACCGCCGGCCTGTGGCGCTTCGAAGCGGACGCGCAGGGCTGGAGCGAATCCCCGGACGGCCTGCTGGCGGCGAGCGCAGGTGCGGCGACCTTCCCCCGGGGATCGTCGAGCGTGATGAACCGCTACACCGACGGCTACCCCCCCAAGCTGGCCGAGTTGGTGGGTCGCACCCACCGCCCCGGAGGGCAGCAGCAGGTGGGTGATCTGCGCCTGGAGACCGCCGTGCGCGCCGAGGCTCAGTGCACGCTGATTCGGATCGTCCTGCGCGAGGGGATGCGACGCTACTCGGCCGAGCTGCCGGGTCCTGCGGCCCCCGAGGGAGCGCGGCCACGGATCGTGGTGGAGGACGCTTCTGGGCTGATCGAGGAGCTGGAGGCACCGGCGGCGCCCCGGCGCCTGACGGCGGGACGCTCCCTGCGGGTCGCCCTCCAGAACATCGACGACCTGCTCGAGCTGGAGATCGCTGGGAAGGTGGTGGCCGCCGTCGAGGTACCCGCGGCCCGCGACCAGCGCTCCCAGGTGCGCGTCGAGTGCCAGGGCGCGGGGGCGACCTTCGAGGACCTGGAGCTCTACCGCGACATCTACTACACCTCGGCCCTGGCCAGCTCCGGGGAATGGAGGATCCCCGACGATCACTACGTGGTGCTCGGGGACAACACCCTCGACTCGGCGGACAGCCGCGAGTGGAAGCTGGCCGGGTTCCGCATCCGCGCGGAGGACCAAGGGGAGCTCGAAGTGCGCGGCAGCCAGCGCAAGGGGGAGAACCCGCTCTACGTGGTGGACGACGACGGCCGCACCTGGACCTTCTTCCACGACGAGTTCGGCGAACGCCACGTCTTCCCGCGCGCCGCGGCCGAGCCCCTGACCCCCGTCGACGCCGCCTTCGTACCGCGCAAGATGATCAACGGCCGGGCCCTGCTGGTCTTCTGGCCGATCGTGCCCCGCCTGGACGTCTACCGGCTGAAGTGGGTCCACTGAGCCCGAGCCATGATGCGCAAGAAGAAGAGGAAGACCAAGGCTCACCCCTGGCGCGACAACATCGAGGCGATCGCCGTCTCGATCGTCGTCATCGTCCTCTTCAAGTACTTCATCCTCGAGGCCTACCGCATCCCCACCGGCTCGATGCAGCCCACGTTGATGGGCTGGGATGGAGGGATTCACGACCGGGTGTTGGTCGACAAGTTCAGCTTCCACTACCGGGACCCGGAGCGCTTCGAGATCGTGGTTCTGCGCTACCCCCTGGATCACTCGAAGAACTTCATCAAGCGCATCCTGGGCATGCCCGGGGAAGACCTCGAGATCCGCTTCGGCGACCTCTTCCACGGGCCCCGCGGCGGCCCGCTCGAGGTGATGCGCAGGCCGCGGCGGGTGCAGCGAGCCATGCTGAAGCGTCTGCGCACGGAGACGGAGTGGCGTACCGCTGGGGCCGGCTGGAAGGCCGAGGGGCGCGGCGTCGGGGGGCCCGGGCCGGGAGGTGCCTCCTATCCGCGCACGATGACCAGCATCCGGGACCACTACACCGACGGCTACCCCCCGAAGCTGGCGGCCAAGCTCGACACGCGCAATCGCCAGTCCGGGGTCAACGACGTCGGCGACTTGCGCATCACCTGTGCGGTGCGCGCCGGAGAGCAGTGCAGCGCCGTGCACCTGGAGCTGCGCGAGGGCCAGCGGACCTACACCCTCTCCATCCCCGGTCCGGCCGCGGGAGAGGAGGAGCGCCCCGCCATCGTGCTCGTCGACGACTCCGGCGAGGTGGAGGGCGCGCGCGTCGAGGCGGACGAGCCGTGGCGCCTGAAGGCCGGGTCCAGGATGTCGATCGGCGGCCAGAACCTCGACGACCTGGTCGAGCTGGAGATCGACGGCGAGGTCGTGGCGCGTCTCGAAGTCCCTCCCCTGGAGGGCGAGCGCGGTTCGCGGGTGGGGGTGGCCTCCCTCGGCGGCGGTGCCGAGTTTCGCGACCTCGAGGTCTACCGCGACATCTACTACACCTCCGCCCGGCAGAAGCTCACCCGCTGGGAGATCCCCGACGATTGCTACGTCATGCTCGGGGACAACACCCAGGACTCCTCGGACGCCCGCGACTGGGCCTTCGCGCGCTACGAGATCGAGGGCGAAGCAGGGCGCGAGACGGTGCGCGGCAACCACCGGCCCGACGAGAACCCGATCATCGTGCCCGAGGGGGGGGGCACCAGCACGGTCTTCCTCTACGACGAGTTGGGGGAGCGACGGGTCTTCCAGCAGCCCCCCGCCACCACGCTCGACACCGAGCCTTGTCCGTACGTGCCCCGCGAGCTGATCCGCGGTCGAGCCGTCCTGGTGGTCTGGCCGCTCGTGCCCTCCCTGGACGTGTACCGCCTCCAGTGGGTGTACTGAGGAGAGTGCGGTTCTCCACAACTCCCTCACGAGGCGCGGGAAGGGCACACTGCGGGTTTTCCCGCTTTCCGAGGGCCGGGCGAGCGCGCCCGCCGCGCCCTGCAAACAAAGGGTCAAGAGCGGATGCGAGCAGCGCCTAACCCGTTGAACTGCAGGGATTTGTGACCGCAGGGTAGACCTCGTCCCCCGCGGCCCCCCAGAGGCGCGGTCGCATCCGCTGGCAAATTGCAGCGTGCTAGATGGGGGGCGCCGACCTCCCCCGGTTCGAGCCTCCACGACTTCTCCACAAATCCCGTTCCCGGGGTGGACAGCCGGTTCGCGGGGCCGGTCGCGCGGGTCGGGCTCGCTACACTGCGCCGATGCAGCCGCACGCCCCGATGCTCGAAGTCCAGGGCCTGGTGAAGTCCTACCGAGGCCGCCGGGTGGTGGACGGAGTGCACTTCCAGGTCGGCCCAGGGGAGATCGTGGGCCTCTTGGGACCCAATGGGGCGGGGAAGACGACCTCCTTCCGGATGACGGTCGGCCTGATCAACCCCGACGCCGGGATCGTGCTCCTCGACGAGCGCGAGATCACCCGCCTGCCGATGTTCCGGCGGGCGCGCCTGGGAATGGGCTACCTGCCCCAGGAGACGAGCGTCTTCCGGCAGATGACGGTGCTCGACAACCTCCTGGCAGTCCTGGAGGTGATGCCCCACTCCCGCAGGGAGCGGCGCCAGGAGGCGCAGCGGCTCCTCGACGAGCTGGAGCTCGCCGGCCTGGCGCGCAGCCGCGCGGACACGCTCTCCGGAGGGGAGCGCCGGCGGCTCGAGCTGGCCCGTGCCTTGGCGACCCGCCCGCGGATCCTGCTTCTGGACGAGCCCTTCGCGGGGGTCGACCCGATCAACGTCGAGGAGATCCAGGGGCTGGTGCGCCAGCTTCGGGAGCAGGGGATCGGGGTCTTGATCACCGATCACAACGTCCGGGAGACACTCCAAAGCACCGATCGCGCCTACATCATCCACCAGGGCACGATCCTGCGCGAAGGCTCGCCCGCCTCCCTGGTGGCGGATCCCGTGGTGCGCGAAGTCTACTTGGGCCGCAACTTCGAACGTGGTCTGAGAGGGGTCACCGCCGAGGAGGAGAGCGGGCTGATCGGGTAGGGGGACCCCGGTCCGACTCCGTACTGACTCCATCCCGGCTCCGCGCTATCCTGGTCGCCCCTCAATTCGGGCAGTTCCGCCCCCCACACTCCCCCCAAGCTCAGCCCAGGAGCTCCGATGAACATCGTCGCCTGCGTGAAGCGGGTGCCCACGACGGACGCGGTGGTCCAGGTGACCCCGGACGGCACGGGCCTCGCGACCGACGGCCTGCAGTACATGGTCTCCTTCTACGACGAGATCGCCCTCGAGCAGGCGGTCCAGACCAAGGAGGCCCTCGGCGGCGAGGTCACCGTCCTCAGCCTCGGCCCCGCCTCGGGCACCAAGGAGATTCGCGAGTGCCTCGCCAAGGGCGCCGACAAGGCGGTCATCCTCACCGACGACCAGTGGACCGAGCGCGACTGCCGCTCGACCGCCAAGGCCCTGGCAGCCGAGCTGCAGTCGTTGGGTGCCGAATTGGTCTTCATGGGGCGCGTCGCCACCGACCGCGACAACGCGTCGGTGGGCCCGATGGTCGCCACCTACCTCGATTGGGCCTGCGTCAACGAAGTGGTGGCGGTCGAGATCGGTGAGGGCGGCGGAACCGCCAAGGTCGACACGGAGCAGGGTCTCGAGACGGTCGAGTTCTCCCTGCCCGCGGTGATCACCTGCAACAAGGGCCTCAACGAGCCGCGCTACGCCGGCTTGAAGGGGATCATGGCGGCCAAGAAGAAGCCCCTCGAGGAGAAAGCCCCGGGCGACGAGGCCAACCAGGCGGTCGTGCGCTCGGTCGAGCCTCCGGCTCAGCGCCAGGAGGGTCGTATCGTCGGTACTGGTCCCGAAGCGGTCGCCCCCCTGATCGAGGCGCTGCGCAACGAAGCTCAGGTGCTGTAGGCAGGCTCACATGACCACTCTCGTCCTCTTCATCGAACACGCCGACGGCGCGGCGCGCCGCGGCTCCCTCGAGGCCCTGGGCGCCGCGCACGCCGCAGGCGCCGATTGCGTCGCCGTCCTCTGGGGCCCCGGAGCGGCCGATGTCGCCCCGAGCCTGGGAGCGGCGGGGGCCGCCAAGGCGGTCGTTCTGACCGGTCCCGAGGCCTTCAGCTCCGACGCCGTGGCCAGCACCCTGGCCGAGGTCGTGCGCGCCCAGGGCGCCGGAGGCTTCCTGGCCGCCGCCACCACCCGCGGCAAGGACCTCGCGCCGCGCGTGGCGGCCCACCTGGACTGCAGTGTCTTCAGCGACTGCATCGGCTTCGAGGCCGGCGACGGCGGCTTCACCTTCCGGCGCCCCTGGCTGGCGGGCAAGGTGCTCGCCACCCTCGCCTGCGAGGGCGAGCTCTTCAGCGCCACCACCCGACTGAACGTCTTCCAGCCCGCCGAGGGAGGCGGGGACGCCGAAGTCTCCGAGCACGCCATCAGCGCCACCCCCAAGACCTCGGTGGTCGCCATCGAGTCCAAGGGAGAGGCCAAGCTGGACGTCAGCGAGGCCCCCATCGTCGTCGCCGGCGGGCGCGGCATGAAGGACGCCGAGGGCTTCGGCATCCTGGAGGAGCTGGCCGCCGCCCTGGGCAACGCCGCCATCGGAGCCTCGCGCGCCGTGGTCGACGCCGGCTGGCGCCCGCACTCTGAGCAGGTGGGTCAGACGGGCAAGGTGGTCGCTCCCCAGCTCTACATCGCGGTCGGCATCTCGGGCGCCATCCAGCACCTGGCCGGCATGCGTACCTCGAAGACGATCGTCGCCATCAACAAGGACCCGGAGGCGCCGATCTTCAAAGCCGCCGACTACGGCATCGTCGGCGACGCCTTCGAGGTGGTCCCGGCCCTGACCGAGGCGGTCCAGACCGCCAAGGCGGGGGCCTGAGGAGGAGAGATCCAGTGGGGCGCTGGCCCCTGTCAGAGCTGGCCGCGGCGCTGATCGAACCGGCGGACGCGGCCGAGCGCACCCCCGCCGATCACCGGCGGGCGGCGGTCGCGATCCTCTTGCGCGAAGGGGCCGCGGAAGGTGCGGAGCTCGAGGTCCTCTTGATGCTGAGGGCCGAGCGGGACGATGACCGCTGGTCGGGACAGGTCAGCTTGCCGGGCGGTCACGCGGAGGAGGGGGACAGCGGACTCGAGGCCACTGCGGCGCGTGAAACCGAGGAGGAGGTCGGACTCGACCCCGCGCTGTGCGCCGAGCTCCTAGGAGCCATGCCCCCGCTCCAGGCGCGGGCGGGGGGGGGACCGGTGGCGCTCTCGATCTCTCCGCTCGTCTACCGCCTGCGAGCGGAGCACCCCGAGCCGCAGCCGGGCCCGGAGGCGAGCGCCGTCTTCTGGTTCCCCCTCGAGCGGGCAGCGGCTGGCGAGCTGGATGGCGAATACCACTACGACGCCGGGGGTCCGGACGACGCGCGGCTCCCCGCCTGGTGCCACGAGGGGTGGGTGATCTGGGGGCTCACCTACCGCATCCTCACGAGCCTGATCGAGATCCTGGAGCCGCGGTAGGATGGACCCATGAACATGTCCTTCCTGCTCCTGGGCATGGCGGCTGTGGCAGTGGTCGCGATCGGGGTCGTGGTGCTGGTCGTCAGCACCGGCAAGAACGACGAGTACTGATCGCCGCGCGGGGGCTCAGTCCTCCTCCTCGTCGCCGCCGACGTAGCCGTTGCTCTCCAGTTCGCGCAGGATGCGCTCGGAGAGCTCCGGATCGACGGCGTTCCCCGGCCGCCGCTCGAGAGCGCGCTCGATCTCCGCCAGGGCTCGCAGGTAGTCGCGTCGCAGGTCGCGCCCCGGGCCGTCGTCGAAGCCGGTTCGGGGCCGCTGCTCCCGTGGATCGCCGGTGAGGTCGAACCAGACCTTGGGCTGCTCGGTGTTGTGCTCGTCGTGCATGAGCTTGCCGGTCGCGGTGCGCACCGCGCGCAGCCTGCGCCCCACCGAGTAGAGCTCGCAGACCGCCCGGTTCTCGAAATCGAGCGCGCCCCCGTCGGCCAACCCCACCAGACTGGAGCCCATGCCGACCTCGAGGGGCGCCAGTCCCGCGAGCTCGAGCAAGGTCGGCGCCACGTCGATGATGCGCGTCTGCTCCTCCACCTTGCGGCCGCCCTGGAAACGCTTGGGGAACCAGAGCACCAGCGGGGTGCGCACCAGTTCGTCGAAGAGCGTGTGGCGGTGACCCTTCCAGCCGTGGTCGAAGAACTCGGTGCCGTGGTCGGAGGTGACCACCACCAGCGTGTTCTCCGCCAGCCCCCACTCCTCGAGCGCCTCCCGCAAGCGCCCCAGGAAGCTGTCGGTCCAACCGATCTCCCCGTCGTAGAGCGCGATCAGGTGGGCGAGGTCGGCGGGAGAAATCGCGGGGTTGTAGCGCTCGTGATCGCTGAAGAAGTTGCGTCCATCGATCGGGCCGTCGTACCCCGGGTCGAAGCGCGTGTCCCAGGGAGGCGGCGGCGTGAAGTCGAAGTGCACGTCCCAGAAGTGCAGGAAGGCGAAGAAGGGACGCTGCTTGTGCTCTTCGATCCAGGCGGCGGCGGCGCCGTACAGCGCTTCGTTGGTGGTGCCCTGATGGGAGCGAGCGTGGGCCGCACCGTCGTTCCCCCACTGCTCCACCGCGTCGGAGTCGAAGGACTCCCGGTACTCGACGCAGTAGAGGTACGGCTCGAACCCCTGGCCCAACCCGAAGGCCTCGTGCATGTAGGGGCCAGCGTAGAAACCCGCCGCCTCGTAGCCCCCCTCGCGGAAGCGCTCCGCCAGGGTGACGAAGGCGGGGTTGAGGGCGGTGCCCGTGGCCTCCACGCAGCCGTGCACCGAGTCGGGGACCGAGGTGAAGAGGGCCGCGTGGGCGGGCAAGGTCCAGGAGGAGCTCGAGATGTGCTGCTCGAAGACCACCCCCTCCCGGGCGAAGCGGTCGAGGTGAGGAGTGGTGTTGCGCCCGTACCCGTAACAGCCGACGTGATCGGCTCGCAGGGAGTCGATCGAGATCAGGATCACGTTCGGAGGGGGGGAGGAGGCCTCAGCGCCGCCGCAGGCGGAGCTGAGGAGCGCGGTGAGGAGGAGGGGGGGGGTGGAGGAGCGCATTGGCGGGATTATCGGGGCCGTACGGGCCGCAGCCCCTCCCCGAGAGCTGCCAAATGGACTGCCTCACTTCAGTGGGCACCCGGCGCCCCGGAGCCGGCGTTCACCCACCCGGTTCACCTCTCAGCCTCACCGTCGACCCTCCTCGGCGGGCAAGAGGGCCTGCTCCGAGGGAGAAACGCCCGAAGTCCTTGTTAGTAGAGGCTTTACGGCGGTCGGACTTCAGGGATGCCCACGGAAAGGGGGCAGTCCAGCCCTGTAGACCTCCGGGGGGCTCGTCCCGATGTGGGACGAAATACTGCAAGCCCACAGGAGTATCCATATGATATCACACAGCTACCAACCCCCGAGGTCCACCGATGTCCGAACGAACCCAGACCCCCGAGACCCCCTTCCAACCCCTCAGCGGTTGGGCGGTCCTGATCCCCTGGCTGGCCGCCCTGGTCGCTCTGGTCGTGCTCCTGATTCGCGGCCCAGACGAGGTGCGCATCGGCTGCGCGGTGGCGGCGCCCTTGCTGATCGTGATCCTGCCGGGGTTCTTCGTCGTGGAGCCGAACCTGTCGCGGGTGCTCGTGCTCTTCGGGCACTACCGGGGATCGGTGCGCCGCGACGGGTTCTTCTGGACCAACCCCTTCACCCTCAAGCGCCCTGTCTCCCTCCGAGCCCACAACCTGGACAGCGACAAGCTGAAGGTGAACGACCTGCTCGGGAACCCGATCGAGATCTCGGCCGTGGTCGTCTGGCGCGTGCAGGACACGGCCCACGCCATCTTCGACGTCGAGGACTTCGAGCACTTCGTCAGGGTGCAGAGCGACGCGGCCCTGCGTCACCTGGCCCTCTCCTACCCGTACGACAAGGGGATGACCGACGAGGTCGAGACCACCCTGCGCGGCAGCACCGAGGAGGTGGCGCAGATGCTCGAGGCCGAGCTCCAGCAGCGTCTAGACCAGGCGGGTATCGAGGTGCAGGAGGCGCGGCTCAACCACCTGGCCTACGCCGCGGAGATCGCCGGGGCGATGCTGCAGCGCCAGCAGGCCAAGGCGATCGTCGCCGCCCGCCAGCAGATCGTCGAGGGCGCGGTGGGCATGGTCCAGATGGCTCTGGACCAGCTCAGCGACAAGGAGATCCTCGAGCTCGACGACGAGCGTCGCGCTACCCTGGTGGGGAACCTCTTGGTCGTCCTGTGCGGCGGCGCGAGCCCCCAGCCGGTCCTCAACACGGGGACCCTCTACTCCTGATCGCACGTGGATGCGGAGAGCAAGTCCGACGAGACCCCCCCGCGGAGGAAGGCCTCGCGCAAGGCCTTCCTCCTGCGGCTGCCCCCCGATCTGCACGAGGAGTTGCGTCACTGGGCCGCGCAGGAGCTGCGTAGCCTGAACGGACAGATCGAGTACCTCCTGCGTCAGGCAGTGCGGCGCAGGGGGAGAGGGAAGGACGGAGATTGAGGGTGAGTAGAATCCCCCCCATGCTGCCGGCGAAGGTGCTGAGGAAGGCGAAGAAGTGACTCCTCCGAGCCATTCGGACGACATTCCGACCACTCTCGACATCCACCTCGGCGACAACGCCGAGGTCACCCCGCAACTGCCCGCCGAGGGGTTCGACCTGATCTACATCGATCCGCCCTTCAACACGGGCAAGCGGCAGTCGCGACCTCAGCTCCGGACCGTCCGCGACCCCGAAGGAGATCGCGTGGGTTTCCAGGGTCAGCGCTACAGGACGACGCGCATCGGCAGCCAGTCCTTCGCCGACGGGTTCGACGACTACCTCGGTTTCCTGGAACCGCGACTGCGGGAAGCCCACCGCCTGCTCCAGCCCTCGGGCAGCCTGTTCCTGCACCTCGACTACCGGGAGGTCCACTACGCCAAGGTCCTGCTCGATGCCATCTTCGGACGCGAGTCCTTCCAGAACGAGATCGTCTGGGCCTACGACTACGGGGCTCGCACCAAGCGGCGCTGGTCGCCGAAACACGACAACATCCTCTGGTACGCGAAGGACCCCGACTCGTACACCTTTCGCTACGACGACATCGACCGCATCCCCTACATGGCGCCCCGGCTCGTGGGCAAGGAGAAGGCCGAGCGGGGCAAGACGCCGACCGACACCTGGTGGCACACGATCGTCAGCCCGACCGGGAAGGAGAAGACCGGCTACCCCACCCAGAAGCCGCTCGGCGTCGTCGAACGGATCGTCCGCGTCCATTCGAACCCCGGAGACCTGCTGCTCGACTTCTTCGCCGGCAGCGGGACCCTCGGGGAGGCGGCGGTCCGGAATGGGCGCAGCGCGGTGCTGGTGGACAACAGCGAAGAGGCCGTGCGAGTGATGGCCCAACGCCTCGCCTTCGCGCAGCCGCGCTTCCACGGCTACACGCCCGGGGACGACTCGAGGTCACCGAGGCGCAGGACCAGTCGACCGACTCCGTAGGCCGAGGCCCCGGAGCGGTCGACGGCTCCGTCCAGATCACTCGAAGAGGATCATCACCCCATCGGTGAAGTTCGACGTCGGCCCGGGGTTCCAATCGCGGAACCAGCCCTGGAAGTGCCACGTCTCCCCCGGCTGGATCGCCACGGGACCTGCGGGGGTGGGGGTGTCGGTCAGATCGAGGGTCAGGCTCATCCAACCCGCCGGTCCGGTCGACTGGATGTCGTCGACGTAGCGCCCGATCGCTCCACCTACACAGAGGATCCCCTGACTGCCCGGGGGCCAGGGCACGAAGCCCGCATCGAGGGAGTTGAGGAACATCCCGAACTGCCCGGGGGGGAGCTGCTGCGCGGCGAGCGCGACGCGGTTGTCCTCCACCGCGGTGCTACCCACGGCGTGCAGCAGGGCGGACTTGCCGGTCGAGTTCAGGTCCGCCGGACCGCAGTAGGAATCCCCGATCAACTCGCAGGTCACCACCGACGCGAGGAAGCCGTCGATCGCCGCTTCGAAGATGTATGGAGAGGCCTTGGCGTGGGCGGTGAAGCGCATCTGGAAGGTGTCGGAGGGGACGAGCCCCGCCGCATCCAGGTCATCAGCGGTCAAGCGCTTGGTCACCCAGCCCCCCGTCACCGTGGTCTGGTGACTCTCGAGGACCTCCCAGCTGGTGCCATCGTCGGTCGCAGACACCTCGAAGTAGTCCTCCCCGCTGGTGTACTGCATGTCGAGCCAGAGCGAGTAGCGGATCAGGGGCCCGCCCCCGGTCAGATCGAGCACCGGCGACGTCAACGTCACCGTTCCGTTGTGAACGCTGCTGGAGCCGGACTGGTTCCCCGTCACCCAGCAGATGCCGTTGCCGTCGACATCGGTCCCCGGGGCGTACGGCCAATTAGAGTCCGCCACCGGTTCGGCGCGCTCCCAGGCACCGGAGGTCGCGCCGGAGACCTCTGAGGTCCACCCCAGGTCCTCTCCAAAGTCGTCCCAGAGCTCGATCGCCGGCACGCCCACGTCCACCGTGTAGACGTCGTTCGGCGCCGTGGGGGGATCGAGGATGGGCCCGCAATCCTCGTCGGTGAAGTAGAAGTAGAACTGCGGCTCGTCCCCACAGCTCGCCGCCGGCATCCAGGCGCTGTACACGCCGTCGCCTTCTGGGTCGGTCATCGGCAAGACGTGGTACATGCCCGGCCCGAAGCGGTAGTGGAGGTCCAGCGTACCGGTGCCCCTAGCGGTGGCGGTGATCTGGGTCATCTGACCCGGTGACAGGGAGTCGGGGGGATGACCGTCGATCCCCACATAGGCGGGCAGACACGCCGCGGCGCTCAGGGTGATCACCGACGAGATGAAGGGGTGGAACCAGGTGGTGATGTTGGCCGTGCCGCCATCGCACAGATGGCAGTAGCTCATGATCGTCCCGCTCGAGGTGCAGAGCTGCTCGTCCTGGCAGGGACCCCAGTACGCCTCCGGGGGGCATTCGTCGAGGGGCGGGCAGTAGTCGTGGGTGTGGTAGGAGGCGAAGTTGTGGCCGAGCTCGTGGGCGATGACCATGAAGTCCCAGTTGCTCGGCTGCTGCACCACCGGGAAGGCGACACCGCCATTGATGTTGCCCGACACCGAGAAGGTGTAGTAGTGGCTCGTCTCGCACAGGACGTCGACCCAGGCCACGCCACAGCCCAGGTTCGCTCCACTCAACAGGTGCCCGATGACCGCGTCCTCGGGGATCTGTCCACCCCACTCGGACTGCAGCTCGTAGAGCACGTCGATGCAGTTGCCACCCGCATCCTGGGCGTCCCAGGGATCGTCAGGCGTGGTCCAGAGGTTCAAGTAGGGGAAGGTGAGCACCGTGTGCGCCTGCTCCTCGTAGCGGTTGCTGACGTAGGAGAGCAGGGTTACCACGTAGGTCACCATGGCGGGCTCGTCGGCGAAGACCAGGGAGAGCTGGTAGTCCCCTTCGATGGCTATCGTGCACTCCCGCGGAGAGCATTCCGACTGGGGCGCGAGGGGCGGGTCGAAGGGCGTGGCCGGAATCCCCTCGGGTCGACTCGCCGCGCACTCGAACTCGAACTGCTCCCCCTTGCGCGCCATGGCGCGTTCGGTGGTCATCAGGACGTCGCCACCTCCGAAGGTGCCGTCGTCTCCACGACGCGGCAGCAGGTGCACGAGCGTGCCCCCCAGGTGGATCCATCCGCTGCAACCCGCATTGGAGAAGGAGAGGTGCACGTCGGTACCCGCTCGACCGAGCACCTCGCCCTGCCACAGGCTGAGCTCCACCGCCTCCATCAACTCGGGGGCGGGTCGGCCGTCGATGTGCAAGCCGAAACGCCGTCGCTCGACGTCGATGCGCTCGAGGTCCAGATCCACAGCCGTCCCGTCGGGTAGGGGAGCGCCCACGAGCGTCACGCGCTCGAAGCCGGATAGCACGCGCAGCGCCTCGGCGTTCGGCATCAGGATCACCTCCTGCGCATCGCAGTCGGCGATCACCGGGTCCAGCGGGAACGGAACTCGCTCCTGAGCGGTCGCGCTAACGCAAAGCAGCGCACCGCCGAGAAGCACCAGGAGGCGTGAGGGTCGCATTGGGACCATCCTTCGTTCTGTGCCGGGACATGCACCCTAGCACGGCTAGCGCATTGAGTTGCACGTTTCCCGTTCCCCGGAAGGTCGGGCGCTACCCCTCCTCTCAGGGCACCTGTCGGAAGGCCTGCTGCGCCCGATAGCCTGCCGCGCGCGCCTCCACCTCGGCCGCCTGCTCCTCCCCCCCCAGTCCCCGCCAAACCTGCGCGGAACATTCAGCGGCCTCGACCGCTCGAGGCCAATCCCCCGTCTCCGCCAGGGCCGCCGCCAGGGTGTCGAGAACCTCCGGATCGCGTCCTTCGGTCTCGCGCTCGAGGGCCGTCGCCAACGACAGTGCCCGAGCGCCATCGCGCACGCCATCATCGGGACAGGTGGCCAGGGTCCACGCCAACCAGGAGCGGGCCCCTCGGTGCTCCGGCTGACGCTCCAGCAAGGCCTCCAGCTCCCCCACCGCATCCTGCCAGCGTGCATCGTCGAGTGCCGTCTGGATCAGTTGTCGTCGGGAGCCGTCGTGGTCGGGATCGCGTGCCAGCTCGGCGCGCCAGGCCGCAACGGCCTCATCCGGTCGATCGGAGGCAGCCAGGGCCAACCCCAGGTTGTAGTGGACGTCGGGCGACTCGGGGTAGATCTCGAGAGCGGCTTCGAAGTGCGTGATCGCCTCGCTCGCCCGACCGAGGGCCAGGAGGGTCCCGCCCAGTCCCGAACGAGCCTGGTAGTCCCCCTTGTCGAGGGCCAGGGCGCGCTCGAACACCGGGCGCGCGAGATCGGGACGACCACTCTCCACCAAGGCGACGGCGTAGCTCTTCTGGGCGAAGGGGTCCTGCGGCCGGGCTCCGGCGAGCTGCTTCAGGATCTCGAGGGCTCGAACGTGATCGCCTCCCTCCCGGGCGAGGTTCGCGAGTTGCACCGCCGCCTGCGGGTGACCCAGCTCGTGCGCGGCGAGGGTGTGTTCACGAGCCAGCTCCTCCTCCCCCAGCTGGTGGTGGAGCTCGGCCAGGTGCATCTCGAACTCGGCCTGGTAGGTCGACGGCCGATCGAAGCCGAGGGAGCGATTCACCGCCCCCGAGGCGACCGCCACGAGGCAGCCCGCGGCGAGCAGCGCTGCGCGCACGGGGGCCGCGCGCCAGCGCACGATGCGCGCCAGCGACCACGCGCCGAGGAGAGCCATCACCGGCACGGCGGGGAGGCGGTAGCGGGGCGTGTACCAGAAGACCACGCAGATCGCCAAAGGCACGAGGATCAGGAGCAGCGACGGCAGGTGCCTGCGCGGCTCTTCGCGGAGGAGCAGGAGAGCCGCGATCAGCGCGGGCAAGACCAGCCAGGCGACCGGGAGCGGCGTGAGCGCCAACCGCCCGGCGATGCCGCCGTCCCGCTCCAAGCTGGGTATGTACATGTCCCCGTACACGCGCCCGGAGAGGAACCACCAGCCCTTCTCAACCATCAGGCCCAGGGCCCGGCCGGGCTCGGCGCGCCACCATTCGACGCCCTTGGCGAAGAAGTGGGAGCTGGTCTGTCGCCAGCCGGCCTCGGGTCCATGGACCGCGCGCGTCTGCTCCCGGGCGTCCCAGCCCTGGGTGATCTTGTTGTCGGAGACCTCCTGGGCCGAGTAGGTCCCGTCGGCGTTGGGGTTGTTGCCGTGATAGAAGGTCAGACCGGCGTGGGCGCTGATCGGGATCAGCTCGCCGCAGGCCGCGAGGTTGTGGGCCGTGGCGGGCAGGACGGTCAAAGCGCCGGCGGCGAGCATCGATCCCGCAATCCGCACCCTCGCCCGCCCCTTGGCGGCCGCGAAGCACCAGAGCGCGAACACCGGCAGGGCCGCCAGGAGGGGCGGATAGGCCAGGCAAGCGAGCCCCGCGCACAACCCCAGGCTCACCCCACGCCGCACGTCGGGACCCTCCGCCAGGACCGACGCGCGATCCAGGGTGAGAGTGACGAGGAAGGTCTGCAGGGTCCCCGCCAACACCCGTCCGTGGGCTGCAGCAGGCCCCATGGCGAGCAGCCAGAGCGCCGCCGCTCCCAGCCCCACCCCGCGACCGAAGGTGCGGCGGCCCAGTCGGGCGAGCAGAGCGGCGGTGGCCAGGTGCAGGAGCAACTGCAGGACGTAGAGGGTGACGAGTCCTCCTCCCACAGCGCGCAGCACCCCCAAGAGGTATGGGTACAGGGGAGCGGCGAAGAAGGGTTCCGAACCGATCAACTTCCCCGACGCCAGATGGCCCGCCCAGTCCCAGTAGTAGGCGGCGTCGACGACCGGCTGTCGCGCGAAGGGGTTGTCGAGGTTCTCGAGGAGGACCAGTCCGTGGACGAGGGCCCCCACCGCAAGGATCCCCAGCAGGACCGGATCGAAGCGCCGCTGTCGATCGATCATGCGCGACGCACCGGGCTCGGGCCGAGGGCGAGGGGCAGCGGAGAGATCGAGGCGGCGCGCGGCATCGGAACGGATCCTACCCTACGGGGGGGGAGGTCGAGCGTGAGCTCTCCCGCGTCGCGATCACCTCCTGCAGCTCCGCGGCCACCGCCAGGGCGATCGCACGCGGTTCCTTCGAGGTGCGCCCCAGACCGATCGGACAGCGCACGCGCGCGAGCGCTTCGGGGTCGAAGCCGCGCGATTCCAGTCGGCGCCGGAAGCGCTCCCACTTGCGCTCCGAACCGATCAAGCCCACGAAGGGGAAGGTGCCGCGGTTCAGGGCGCGGGCCAGGATCTCGAGATCGAGGGCGTGGCTGTGGGTCATCACCACCAGCAGGCTCTCGGCGGGCAGGTGGTCGACCTCCTCTTCGGGGGCGTCGACGAAGAGCGTCTCGTAGGGGCGCTCGGCGGGCAGGGCGGGCTGCAGCTGCGCCTCGTCGCGCGGATCGATCAGCACCAGATCGGCGTCCAGGTAGGGAGCCAGGCCTCCCAGGGCCTGACCGACGTGACCGGCGCCGAAGACCGCCACGCGCGTGCGGGTCCAGGGGAAGGTCTCGACGAAGAGGGTCACCGCTCCCCCACAACACTGGCCCGCCTTCTCCGAGAGGGGCACCTCGATCGTCTCCGCCTGCCGCCCGGAACGCTCGAGCAGCAGACCGGCGTGCTCCAGGGCGAGTTGCTCCAGCCGGCCTCCGCCGACCGTCCCCCAGACCAGCTTCCCCCCGGCGACGATCATGCGCGTCCCCGCCTCCCGTGGGGTGCTCCCCCGAGCGGCGATCAGGGTCACCAGGGCGCAGGGAGTCCGCGCCTTCTCGCAGGCGCTGAGGGCCTCGAGCCAGGCGAGTTGGGAGGGGTCCATGGGGGTGACGATACTGAACTGCCCCCCTTCAGTGTGCTTCCCTGGGACGCAGCACCAGCGACCGGCGGTCGATCGTCTCTCAGGCCGGGGGGCCCACCGCGGTGTGCCCCCCCCACCCCAGCCTGTGGTGCCGGAGCCGGACGGGGGTCAGTTTCGCCCCAGGGGGGTCGTGGAGGCGGCCGCGGGCACCCGTCCCGTCACAGCCAGGAAGCCAGCGCCTCGATCAACTCGGAGCACCCCCCCTCGCCGAGGTGCCGGGCGTGGTCGTGAACGTCCTCGAATCGCCTGCCGACGATTCGGGAGCACTCGAACTCGCAGCCGGTGTGCTGCAGGAAGCGGTCGACCACCTCCTGGGTGCGCGGGTCCTTGAAGCGGAGCCGGTCGCTCTCCTGTCTTCCGATCCGCATGCCCTGAATCCAGATCGCGGCCCCCAGGGCGCCACAGGCGCCGCCATACAGGCCGATGCCCCCCGCGAGTCCAGCGGCCATGACCGCGTGCAGGTCGGATTCGCCCAGCTCGCGCGCCAGCAGCGCGGCGCAGCTCACCGGCGGAGAGGGCACCTCGAACCCATCCTCGGATAGGGCTGCCTCGATCTCGTCGCGGGCCAGCGGGGCGTACCAGGAGGCCATGCGCAAGCAACCGATCGCGCCGCCCTTGATCAGGAAGCGGTGGATCATCTTCCAGGTCGAGGAGGACCTGTCGATGTCCGTGATCTCGAGGCAGTCGATCTCGCCGTGACGGGTGCGGAAGGACTCGACCACCCGTTGGGCCGCGCGCACCGCGGCGGCCTCGGCCCCTGCTCCGGATCCGTGGCGCCGATGGGCCTCCGCCCCCGCGGCCAAGGTGGCGCCCCAGACCATGCCGCACTGGTAACCGTGCTGCATGAGCCCGCCCGCGAAGGGCACGGTGGCCTGCTCCTCCGGTCTCAGCGGATGTCCGAATGAGCGATCAAGCACGTTGATCAGGGCTTCTGATCACGTCCCGACCTTGAGGAAGGTCCGCTTCGCCTTGAGCGACGGCCGATCGCTTCTCTCCTGGCTCATGGTATCTGTCTCGGGGGAGCTGGTTCCTGGTTCACCTGAGTGCCGAGCCGCCAGTAGGCGAGCAGGAAGAGCGTCCAGATGGCCAGGAGCACCAGCGAGTATGGGATCATCGGCGCCGTGATGGGAATCCTCTCCCCGTTCGTCCTCCTGGTCGCCGGCGCGGTGGGCTCCCTCGCCCAGGACGCCGCGGCTCCCCCCCCCACCCTGCGCCTCGTCCTCGTGGGCGACTCGACGGTCCAGGACCACCCGGCCGGCGCGGATCGCGCGGGTTGGGGCCAGGTGTTCGGCGCCTGTTTCGTGGAGGGGGTCGAGGTCGTCAACCTCGCCCGCGGCGGGACCAGCTCGAAGAGCTACCGGGGCGCAGGTCGATGGGACGAGGCCCTCGCGCGGGGGGGCGACTACGTCTTCATCCAGTTCGGCCACAACGACTGCCCGGGCAAGGGGGAGCGCTCCACCGATCCCGCAACCGACTACCAGGGCAACCTGCGCCGTTACGTCGACGAGGCGCGGGGGACGGGCGCGCGGCCGGTCCTCGTCACCCCGGTGGCGCGGCGGACCTTCGATCCGCAGGGGAAGATCACGACCACGCTGCGTCCCTACGCCGACGCGATGCTGCGCGTCGCCGCCGAGCAGGGCGTACCGGTGGTCGACCTGCACGCGCGCAGCATCGCGGCCTTCGAGCGGCTCGGCGACGCGGGCAGCGCCTGGTTCAGCCCGGGGCCCGGCGATCGCAGCCACTTCTCCCCCCGCGGCGCGCGGGTCGTGGCGGGGCTCGTCGCCAGCGGTGTGCACACGGCGGTGCCCGCCCTGCGGGGTCATCTCCTCGTCGGCGACGACCGCTCCCCGGCGAGCGTCGAGGAGGCCGTCGACTGGCTGGCCGCGGAGTCGCAGCGGCTGATTCGCGCCGCGCGGCGCGACATGCAGAGCGGCATCGGCGCCTTCCCGCCCCAGGTGGGCATCGGGTACGAGGCCTTCTGGCTGCGCGACTACGCCTACATGCTGGAGGGGTGTTCGGAGGCCTTCACCGACGAGGAGCTCCGCGACGCGTGCCTGCTCTTCGTGCGCGCGACGCGCGCGGACGGCTACGGCGTGGACTGCGTGAAGTACGACGGGACGCCGATCTACAAGCCCGGCTACGGCAGCATGGGGAGGGAGCCGGTCACCGACGGGGGAATGTTCACCGTCGCCGTGGCCTGGCACACGCACCAACGCCTGCGCGATCTCGAGCTCCTCGCCTCCATCGCCGACCGGCTCGTCGCGACGATGGACGCCGTCCCGCGCCATCCGGAGACGGGTCTGGTGCACATCGGGGCCGAAGGCTGGGAGCGCTGTCCCTACGGCTTCACCGACACGGTGCACAAGCAGGGCGATCTCCTCTTCAGCTCGCTGCTCTGGATCGAGGCCGCGGCTCGCCTGGCGGAGCTGCTCGGCGCCATCGAGCGCAGCGACGAAGCGGAGCGGTTCGCGCAGCAATCCGATGCGCTGGCGGAGGCGGTGCGACGAGTGCTCTGGGACGAGGAGCGCGGCCTGTTCCGCGCGGCCACGCTGCGCTGCGCACAGCCCGACCTCTGGGGCTCCGCCTTCGCCGTCCACCTCGGGGTGGCGAGCGAGATGCAGGCGACGCGCGTCGCGCGCTACTTCCAGTTGCACTACGACGAGGTCGTCCAGCACGGCCAGCTTCGCCACCTGCCCGGCGGCGAGTACTGGGAGGAGGCCGGCCGCCGCGACCACTACCAGAACGGCGCGTACTGGGCCACGCCCACGGGCTGGCTCGCCCTGACCCTCGACCGCGTCGATCCGCGGCTCGCGCGCCGCACGCTTCTCGACCTGGTGGCGGACTTTCGGGAGCGAGGAGTGTGCGAGTGGGTCCTGGGGGAGACCACGTTCCGCCGCGACTACCTCGCCAGCGCGACCCTGCCCCTCGCCGGCGCCCGTGCGTTGTCGTCGCGTGGTGGGCAGTGACGTATTCCCACAGGGATCGAACGTGCGCGACGCCGGAATCGACTGAGAATGCCCGAGCCACAAGCCCCGATCGGAGCCACCATGAACCCAGCCCGCTCCTCCGCAGCCGCGGCGGTCCTGCTCCTCGCGACTCTCACCGCCGGCGCCCGCGCCGACGACCTCGACAACCTCGCCCGGCCGCAGGCGGGGCGCAGCATGCGCTCCACCTCCACGGCGCGCACCGCGGACGGCGCCTACGCCCACGGCAATGCCGACAACTCGCGCGTCGCGCCGGGGGTGACGAAGGTGGTGCTCGACGCGGAAGGCCCGGGGGCGATCACCCACATGTGGTTCACCTTCCTCGGGCCCGAGCCCCATCCCTGGGCGCAGGAGGGCTCGGCGAACCACCAGGAGATGCTGCTCAGGATCTTCTACGACGGCCGGGACCGCCCCGGCGTGGAGGCGCCCCTGGGCGACTTCATGGCCAACTCCTTCGGCCGGCGGAGCGAGGTGATCAGCGTGCCGGTCGTGGTCGAGGACGCCGACTCGTACAACTGCTTCTGGCGCATGCCCTTCCGCGAGTCGTGCCGCGTCGAGGTGGTCAACGAGAGCGAGAAGCAGATCAACCTCCTCTACTACAACATCGACTGGATCAAGCTCGAGAGCCTCCCCGAGGACACGCCCTACTTCTACGCCCAGTACCGTCAGGAGTACCCCGTGACGCAGGGCGAGGACTACCTGCTGCTCGAGACGGAAGGGAGAGGGCACTACGTGGGCACCGTCCTCTCCGTGCGCACGCGGAGCCCCTCCTGGTTCGGCGAGGGTGACGAGAAGATCTACATCGACGGCGAGGAGACGCCGTCGATCTGGGGCACGGGCACGGAGGACTACTTCCTCTCCGCCTGGGGCCTCAAGACGACGAGCACGCCCTACTTCGGGACGCCCTACTTCGATCAGTGGGGGATCGTGGGCGGCCACACCAGCGCCTACCGCTGGCACATCCACGACCCGATCGTCTTCCAGGAGTCGATCCGCGTCACGGTCGAGCACTGGGGGTGGATCTCCTCCGACGAGAATCCGGAGGGCAAGACGCACTCCTGGAACGAGCGGCAGGACGACTTCTCGAGCGTGGCCTTCTGGTACCAGACCGGGACGCCCACCTTCGCCGCCCGGGCGCCACATGCCAGGGAGCGCACGCTGCCGAACCTCGATCTCGTCTTTCCCGCGAAGGGCTTCACCGGCGACGCCCATCACGGCGTCGGGGTTACGCAGGTCCAGTCGAACCTGGGCTTCTTCCCGCAGGGTCAGCTCTTCTACCGGCCGGAGGCGGCGGAGGGCGCCTGGGTCGAGATCCCCTTCAGCGTGACGAAGAAGGAGCCCCGCCGCCTTCTGATCAAGGGGACGCGCGCCGACGATTATGGGCGCTATCAGGCCTTCCTGAACGGCGTGAAGGTCGGGGCACCGCTCGACCTCTACCACGGAGAGCTCTCCGACTGGGAGTGGCACCTGCTCGACTTCTGGCCCGATCCGGGCGACTACACGCTGCGTCTCGAGTGCGTCGGAAAGCACCCCCAGTCGACAGGGCACTACCTGGGAGTGGAGTCGATCCGACTGCGCGAGCGCCGTCCGCGCGTGGCCGAGTGGGCCCGCGATGCGGACAAGGACTGGCGCAGCGATCCGATCCTCTACCGTTAGGGAATCGGGTCAGCCGCCCCCCGCGACCTCCGCCGCGAGCTCCTCCAGGCGCCCACTCAGCTGCTCGACGAGCTCGGGGAACTCCTGCGCGCGGTCGTAGCGCTCGGAGGGGTCGATCTCGAGGTTGAAGAGCGACGCGCCGTCGCGCAGGCGCAGCTTCCACGCTCCCACCCGAATGGAGTCCGGCTTTCCGCGCCCCTGGTAGTAGAGGAAGGTGTCCCGCGGAGAGCGCTCCGTCTCGCCGCTGAGGAACGGCATCAGGTCGTACCCGTCGACCGGGTGGGCCGGCAGCTCCGCACCCGCGGCGAGCAACAACGTGACGTAGAGGTCCATCGTGGCCGCCATCTCCGCCGAGGTCCGACCGGCGGGGACGCGCCCCGGCCAGCGGACGATGCAGGGCACGCGCGGCCCACCTTCGAAGGTCGTCGCCTTGGACCCGCGCAGGGGACCGGGCGACCCGGCGTGCCACGGCAGGTTGCCCTCCTGGAGCATGCGGGGAGGGAGGTTCAGCCAGGGACCGTTGTCGCTGGTGAAGATCACGATCGTGTTGTCGTCCAGCTCGAGCTCCACCAGCGTGTCGAGTATGCGCCCGACGGACCAGTCGAGCGTCTCGATCACGTCTCCGTAGAGGCCACCGCGCGACCGGCCGCGGAACTCCTCGGTGGTGTGCACCGGCAGGTGCGCCATCGAGTGCGCCAGGTAGAGGAAGAAGGGGCCGTCCTGCGCGTCGCGCAGGAAGCGCACCGCGCGTTCGGTGTAGCGGGTGGTCAGCGTCTTCTGATCGAGCGGCTGCCGCTCGACGATCTCGGTGTTCTCGTAGACGCACAGCGGTACGTCGGTCTGCACCCACGGCTTGCGGTAGTCGTTGGAGTAGGGCATGCCGTACCAGTAGTCGAACCCCTTGCCGACCGGCAGCAGCTCGGGACGCGCGTACCCGAGGTGCCACTTGCCCAGCATCGCCGTCCGGTAGCCCACCGCCTCGAGCGCCTGGGCGAGAGTCACCTCGCTGTCGGGGATGCCCCCCGTTCCGCCGGGCGAGACGCCGCCGAGCTTCACGCGTGGCGGATAGCGGCCGGTCATCAGCTGCACGCGCGCGGGAACGCAGGTCGGCGCCGAGTAGAAGGAGGTCAACCGCACTCCCTCGCGAGCCATGCGGTCGAGTCGCTCGGTCTGGATCGTCGGGTGACCGTAGCAGCCCAGGTCACCCCAGCCGACGTCGTCGACGAAGATCAAGACGATGTTGGGCGGCGCGGGCTCCTGGGCGTGCAGCGTCGCGGCGCTCAGCAACAACGGGATCAGGCACAAGATGGTCTTCATCGCTCGTCAGGCTCGGGTTCTCACGGTTGGACGTCGACGCGACATCCGTTGGCGAGTCTATCGAGAAGAGCAAGGCCCGCGAGCGGGTAGATCAGGTGCGGCACGGGATTCGGCTTGTCCGTCTCCACCTCGCCTCTAGGATGAGCTCCACCGCACTTGCGGTTCTTCGAGACGTCCTCGTCCCCCAGCAGGGACAACCGCTCGTTCGGTGCTGGTGATCACCAGCGTGTCGCGGAGGATCGAGGAATGAACGAGTGGAGGAAAGTGCAGCGGATCGTAGCAGCCGGCCTCGTAGCGGGGGGCTGCCTGGTCCCCCTCGCCTGGAGTCAGGCTCGGGACGCGGCCCCCTCGCTCGAGGTCCTGTCCAGAGAGGTCCTCTCGACCGGCGGCTCGACGAGGGGCAGCGCCTACACGATGAGCAACAAGATCCTCGCGCTCGAGGACCAGATCGTCGTGGGCTGGCTCGATCACGTCGCCGACGTGCGACTGCGGACCTTCGATCGCAAGGAGGAGCGCTGGGGCGAGACGCTGCTCCTGGGCCGCGGGGTCGACAACCACAGCGGGCCGGCGCTCACCCGTGACTCCCAGGGGTACCTGTACGCGATCTTCGGCCCGCACGGGCGCGATCCCTTCCAACTGCGCCGCTCCCTCCGCCCGGACGACGCGAGCGAGTGGACGGAGGTGGAGCAGGTCGGCGCGCGGGCGACCTACCCCAGTCTGGTCTGCGGGCCGGACGACACCCTGCACCTCGCCTACCGCGGCAACCCGATGCCGGCCCGGCTGATGTACCAGCGGCGGCCGGCGGGGGGCGCGTGGAGCGCTCCGCGCGCGCTGGTCGACGCGCAGGCCCCGAGCGGCTACACGCAGTACGGCAACGCACTCGCCATTTCGCCCGACGGCACGCTCCACCTCGCCTTCCACGTCTACGACGTCCACCCGAAGGCGGGCAAGGCCGCCGGCTACCTGCGGTCGCGCGACGGCGGGACGCGCTGGGAGACCGCGGCGGGGGTCGAAGTCGAGCTGCCCGCGACGCCGGCGACGGAGTGCTTCGTCGAGCAGGGCCCCGAGCTCGACATGCGCGTCACGAACCTCGCCGTCGACCCCGAGGGGAGGCCGTACCTGTTCGTCCTCCACCTGGAGACCGACCCCGCGTCGGCGAAGCTGTGGACGCTGGAGGGCGAGGAGTGGCGCGGCGTGGAGCTCCTGCCCTGGGTGCAGAGCGCCTTTCCGTCCCACCGCATCGGTCAGTCGGGGTCGCTGACCTGCGACGCTCGCGGAAGGCTCTACATCGCAGTGGAGATCCAGGAGCCGCCTGGCGGCTGGGGGCACGAGTCCGGCACGGTGGTGCTGCTCACCTCCGACGATCGAGGCAGGAGCTTCGAGCTGCTGCGCGTCTCCCCGCAGGACTCCGACGGACCTTGCTGGCTCCCCAGTCTCGAGCGCCCCTACGGCCCCGAGCCGCTCACCGGTCTTCCATCGCTGCTCTACACGCGCGGCGGCCCCGGCGAGGGCACCACCGGCGGCGATCCCACCGAGATCGTCTTCGTGCGCTTCGGACCCGAACGACGAACTCCGTGAGCGCCGTCCGCGCGAGGCCGGTCGGAGGGATCAGGCCTCCTCGATCAGCTCCAGACCGAACCGGTCGCAGAGCTGGGCGACCTGTGGCCTCAGATCGCCGTAGAAGGTCACCCGGTGCCAGCCCATGCGCCACTCCTCGGTCAGCTTCTCGATGTCGCCCTTCACGACCGCGGCCAGCTTCGTGCGACAGGCCATGTCGCTGTCGTTGTTGCCGGTGGTCCGCGCCTGGTGCTGCAGCACCTGCTTCGTCACCGGGTTGATCTCCAGCGTCGTGGTCATGTAGCCGACGGGCAGGAGCGACTGCACCGAGGCGCCCTGGCGATCCTCGGAGTGGTTGCGGATGCGGTAGGGATTCGTCCATCCGTCGGGACCGAAGGCCTTGGTCATCGCCACACAGTGCGCGTAGATGATCTCGTTCTTCGAGGTGTCGATCACCGGATCGGAGATGAACCCGGGACGACCGGTGAGGGAGCCCATGGCAGCCATCGTCAGGGCCGACATCTGGTCCGCCTCGCACCCTCCGACCAGGCCGTCGTCGTTCAGCTGGGTGAAGCCGAGACAGGGGTAGGCGCTCAGGTGCCCGCCGTAGAAGCCACCCAGGCAGTTCACGCTGATCCCGTGGGCGCCGTGTTCGTCGATCAGGTGCTTCATCCCCAGGTAGATCGCCGCGGACTTCTCGATCTCCGCCCGCTGCGGCTCAACGACCTCCTGCGCGGTCTCCATCCAGCGCGCGGCGATCTCCTGAGCCTGGTCGCGATCTGCCGCCTCGTGGGCCGCCTTGAGCTCCGCGAACTCGATCGCCCGGATCTCGCACCCGAGCACCTGTTTGGCGGCGTTGCGGAATTCGTCACCGCCCCAGCCGCCGCCGACGACCAGGATGCGCTTGCGGCCCAGCTCCTCGATCGCCTCAGCGAAGTCGCGCTCGGGGACCGGATCAAAGCTGCAGGGGGCGCCCCCGTACTTGGGCGTGTTCGCGCGCCGAGTCCTCCGGAACGCGTTCGCCACCTCCGCCGCGCTCTGCCCTTCCGCGAGCAGCGCGAAGCGCGCCACCGAGCGCAGGATGTCCTGGTCGTTCGAGGAGCTGACCCAGTCCACCGGATGGCCCAGCCCCATGATCCGGGTCTGGCGGCTGAGGAAGAGACCGGAGCCGCCGAAGAGGTTGTCGACGAGCAGCGTCGGTTTGCCGGTCGCGCACAGCTTGACGATGTCGTTGCCCCAGCCGAGCCCCTGGACGCAGACGACGTACCCGTCCACCTCGCCGTCCTTCGCCAGCACGCCGTCCGCCTCGGCCGGATCGTCCATCAGGCGCGTGGTCAGGAACTGGAGATCGGGACAGCCCTCGGTGAGGAGCTTCAGGATCGTGTTCCGCCGCGAGTCGAAGTCGTAGCCGACGTTGGGCCAGATCGGCACGTCGTTGGCGGTCTCGCAGAATACGAGTCGGATCCTCGGCTTGCCCCGCGTCGGCGAGACCGCGCCGGCGCGCGCCAGCCTCGGCCCGACCAACATCCCTCCGGCGCAGGCCGCGCAACTGGAGAGGAACTTCCGACGGGAACAGGGGAGGGTGGGCGAGGAGGATTCCATCGTGGTCTCCTGGGGCTGGACCGTCGCGTTCGGGGAGAGCTGGAGCAGTCGCGCTTCCCCCTGACGAGGGGATTCGACCGCTTCCACGTCCGACCCTTGATACGCCCGTGGGCCGAGATTGACAAGGGTGGGGCCTTGGCCCGAGTCGTTCCCGCTCGCTATGCCCGAACGAGGAAGGCTCTACGACTTCGCAGCCTTCTTGGACTTGGTCTTGGGCTTCGGCTTGGCCGGGAGCGGGTCCTTGTCGGTCAGGCAGCGCAGGAGGAATTCCTCGTACTTGCGATAGCGGTTCAGGCGCTTCACGTGACCGCCCAGTCCGTGGCCTCCGGAGGGATCGAGGAAGAGCTCCACCAGCGTCTCCTTGTCCGCCTCCAGCAGCGCCGCGTAGACGCGCACCGTGTCCTGATAGAGCACGTTGGAGTCCTCCATGCCGTGCACCAGGAGCAGCCGGCTCTTGAGGTTCTTGGCCAGCGGCAGGAGGGAGTACTTCTCCAGATCGGTCTCGCCCTTGCGGCTGGGGCCGATGGTGCCCGTGGAGTACCAGGAGTTGTAGTTCTCCCACTCGGTGGGTCCCGCGCCCGCGATGCCGCAGGCGAAGACGTCGGGCTCGCTGTAGAGGCACATCTGGGTCTGGAAGCCGCCGAAGCTCCAGCCGTGCAGGCCGATGCGGTCCTCGTCCACGCCGTGCTTCTCGACCAGGAAGCGCGCGCCGTCCACCAGATCCTCCACCTGGGGCTTGCCCGCCTGCTCGAAGTTGGCCTTCTCGAAGACCGCCCCGTAGCCCGACATCCCGCGCGGATCGATGGTCGCCGTGACGAAGCCGTGCACCTCGGTCATGTAGCGCGCGAAGAGGTACGCGGAGCTGGAGTAGTTGCCCTGCAGGATGTCCTTGCGCGTGCCCAGGGGACCGCCGTAGACGTACATCAGGCACGGGCGCCGCTCGCCCTGCTTCATGTCCGCCGGCTTCATCAGCATCCCGTGGATGCGGTGGCCGTGGCGGTTCTCGAAGTCGAAGAGCGTCGGCACGACCTGGGTGATCTCGCGCGCCTCGTCGGTGTGCGACTGGGTCAGCTCTTTCAGCGTGCCCTTGGCCGTGTCCACCGCGACCAGCTCACGCAGGCGGCCGTAGGCCGAGATGTTCGCCAGCACGTACTCGCCACCCGGGCTCACCGCCGGCCTGTCGAAACGCCCGACGCCGGAGGTCAGACGCGTCATCTCGCCCTCGAGGTCGACCTTGTACACGTCGAGCTGCGCGGGGTGCTCCTTGGTGGCGGTCACGAAGAGCCACTTGCGGTGCTCGGGCACCTGGGCCAGGTAGACCTCGTAGGCACCGCGGGTCAGCGGTTCGAGGTGCTCGTAGAGGGGGTTCAGGAGGCCCAGGTGACGGAAGCCGGACTGCTCGGTAATGAAGGCGATGTGTCGGCTGTCGGCGGTGTAGCGCGGCGCGACCATGCGCGGCGTGTCCGGTCCGCCGGCGTGCAGGAAACGGTAGACGACCTTGGCCGGGAGCTCGCGCACGTCCTCGTCCTCGTCCGCGTCCTCCTCCTCCTCGTCCGCCTGCTCCTCGCCCTCCTCGACGTCCTTCTCGCCCTTCTTCGCGGCGGCCACCAGATCGTCCCAGCCCAGCTTCTCACCGTCCGCGGCGGGCTCCACCTGCTCGGTCTCCGCTTGCGGCAGCACCGCCTCCAGGACCTCGACCTGGGAGTTCTCCTGCTGGAAGGTGGCGAAGCAGACGCGGCTCGAGTCCGGTGCCCAGTCGGGTGTGCGCACGACGTCGCGCGGACCGCTGTGGTGGAAGCGGTGCAGCTCGTACAGCTCACCCTCTTCCTCCATCGGCGGCGGGAGCTCGTAGATGAAGAAGGCCGAGTCGTACTCGGGGAAGGGGTCGTCGGACATGTGCCGCGGCACCTCGCGCACCGTCATGAAGCGATCGCCGTAGTCGGCGATGTTCACCGTGCGACCGCCGGCGCCGAAGCCGCTCCGGCCCTTGTTCGCGACGAGGGCGATCCTCAGACCATCGGGTGAGAGGTCCCAGCCCGAGACCTCGAAGCCGTCCTCGAGGGACGGGTCGATCTGCTCCACGAGATGGCTCCCGAAGCTCACGCGCATCAGGTCGGAGCCGTCCTGGTAGAGGAACCCCGCACCGTCGGGGAGCCACTGCACTCCACCCTCGCGCTCGCGCGTGCTGGTGAGTCGCTCCAGACCTTCCTTCCCCATCTTCAGGCGGTAGACGTCGCCACCCGCGGACAGCAGGAGCTCGTTCTTCACGGGAGACCAGTCGAAGCTGCTCACGCCGCCGTAGCGCGGAGCGTCCTCGTCCTCGGCGTCGTCCTCGTCGACCTGGTCACCGAGCTTGACGTCCTTCTTCCCGTCCTTGTCCTGCTTCTCGTCCTTGCCCTTCTTGGCGTCCTTCTCAGCGGCCTTCCCGTCCTTCTCCTCCTTCTTCTTCGCCGCGCGCTTCTTGGCCTTCTTCTCGCGGTCGCGAACGACCTCGCGGGCCTGCTTCTGGAAGGGCTCGAAGACGGTGGCCGAGGTCACGCGCGTGGTCTCACCCGTCTGGAAGTCGTGGATCCACAGGTCGCTGCCGTGTCGACGCTCGATCCGTGGACGCCACAGCCAAGCCCCGTAGCGACCGTCGCTCGAGAAGGCCATGCTCCGCGCGGAGGGACCGAAGACGCTCTTTTCGGGGAACAGGCGCTCCAGGGTCAGGCCCTCCTCCTGCCCCTCTTCCGCCTTGGCGTCCTCCTTCTTGGCGGAGGTCTTTTCCTGCACGGAAAGGGCGAAGGCGGTGCTATTGGGCACGACGGCCCAGGTGCAACACAGAGCGAGAATCGTACCGAGGGTGCGGCGCATGGCTAGTTCAGGGATCAGGGGAGTCCGAATCCGAATTCTATCTGGCGCTCCATGCAGCGGCGGCCCGGACGCCACCTACTACGGGCCCCTTACCCCGCACCTACTCAGCTGTCTCGCGACGAGTCAGACACCCGAGCGGGTTCACGCGAGCACGTGATCAGCAGCGAGTTGCGTTGGTGGGCCACACTGGACTCGAACCAGTAACTTCCACGCTGTGAACATGGCACTCTACCAATTGAGTTAGTGGCCCAACGCTGCGGGAGGATAGGGTACGGAGCCCCCGGCGGCAAGTCCTACTCGTGCCCCAAGGCGCGCTGCAGCCGCTCCCCCAGCTTGGCCTCGGCGCGGCGCAGCATCATGCGGACGGCGTCCTCGCTGCGGCCCTCCATGCGCTGGCCCGCCTCCCTCAGGGAGAGCCCCTCGAAGAAGACCAGGGTGATCGCCTTGCGGTGCTCGTCGGAGAGGTCCTTCAGGCAGTCCCGCAGGAGATCGTAGTCCTCCCCGCGCTGCACCACCTGGGTCACCGAGAGGTCGTGGCTGGTGAACTCCATCGGGCTGCGCTCCCGCTCCTCGCCGCGCTCGGGGCCCTCGATCGTCCGTTCCCGCGAGGTGTCGCGCTTGCCGGCGGAGTAGAACTCGGCCTTGTCGCGGATCTTGTTCTGCAGGATCTGGATCAGCCAGCGCAGGAGGGAGCCCTCCCCCTGGTAGCGGTAGCTCTGGAAGTCCCGCGTGGCTTCGCGGAAGGTGGTCTGGGCCAGGTCGTCGGGGTCTTCCTTCAGGCGCAGGCGCGGGCCGAGCTTGCGCCGCGCGACCTCCACCATCGTCTGGTGGTAGCGCAGGAAGAGCTCGTTCAGAGCGTCGACCTCGCCGGCCTGGGCCCGGTAGACCAGCTCGGCGACGTCGTCCGGGGGATCCTGGGATTCGTCCGCCATTGGGGGCGCGATTCTACTCCGCCGCCGCGACGCATGCCCAAGGCTCTCGCGGGAGGGCGTCTTCCGTTAGGGTCTCGGTCGAGATGATCCTCTCCCTGTTGCTCCTCTCGCCAGATCTGCTCCCGATTCCCGATCCGAGTCGCGTCGCGCTCGAGCCCGGGACACCCCACACGATCGCGGTCGCGGTCCCCGCCCCGCCGCGGGGCGAGCCCTTCGCCCCCGAGGGCTGGTACGGGCGCCTCACCCTCGAGGTCGTCGCCGCGGAGGGGCCGGTCGAGGTGGCGGTCGGGGATCGAACGGCCTCCCGCGAGGGCCCGGGACCCCTGGCCCTGCACCTGCCGGCGCTGCCCCCGGAGCAGGAGCTCACGATCGCGGTGCGCGCCCCCGCCGGCGCGACGGTCGAGGGGCTGGCGCTCGAGCGGCACCACGTCGCGCCCAGCCTGCAGCTCCTCGGCAAGGCCAACGGGCACCTCGGGCCGGACCGCCTCGACTGCGGCGCGCTGGGATTCGTGGCGGTGACCGAGCACCTGCACCGCGCCTTCGCGGTGGTCGAGGTGCGCCCGCCCGCGCGCGAAGCAGGCCTGCGCCCGGGCGACCTGGTGGTCGCGGTGGAGGGGACGCCCCTCGCGCCCTCGAGCATCGCGCCGGGCTGGGACTGGTTCGAGCGCAGCCACGAGGCCGCCCTCGGTCGCGCGCTCGAGGCCGCGGCGCGTGCGGGGCGCAGTCAGGTGCGCCTGAGCGTCTGGCGCGAGGGCGCCGCAGAGGAGCTGGCCCTGCCCTTCGCCCTGCCGGCGACCCTGGGGGACGGCTTCCCCCTGCGCGGCGAGCTGGGACGGGCCCTCTACGCCGACCTGATCCGCTGGGCGGTCGCCCACCAGCGGGAGGACGGCGGCTGGCCGGGGACCGACGCGGTCAACCCCGCCCTCGGCGGACTGGCCCTGCTCGGCACCCGCGACCCCGCCCACACCCCCGCCGTGCGGCGCTGCGTCGAGTACCTCCTCGAGAAGCACCCGCGCCCCTCCGAGATGGCCGGGCTCTGCTACTGGACGATCGCCTTCCAGGGGATCTTCCTGTGCGAGTACCACCTCGCCAGCGGCGACGAGGCGGTGCTGCCCTGGATCCGGGAGGCGATCGAGTGGCTCCCGACCACGACCCACTCCTGCAAGTGGGGCATGCAGGCCTTCGGGCACGGACCCGACGGGTTGCCGTACGACAACAAGGCGCTGATGGCGCCGACCGCGCACCTGCTCGTCTTCGACGCCCTCGCCCGGCGTTGCGGCGTCGAGGCGCGGGTGTGGGAGCACGTGCGCGAGTACGTGATTCACAGCTGGTCCGATCCGGAGGCGGGGGGGCACGGCGCGATGGGCTACAACGCCTCCTGCAAGGACCTGGGGGAGTTCTGGTCGCGCACGGGCCTGGTCGCCCTGGCCACCGCCCTGCGCGGTGAGTCCGGCACCATGCGCGAGCGCCTGTGCGTGATCATGGCGGAGCGCCACCCCTGGATGCTGAACAGCCACGCCTACGGGGAGCCGGGGGCGGCCCTGGGGCTGATCGGGTTGGCGGTGGCGCATCCACCCTCCTTCGAGGAGGTCCTGCCCCAGTGGGGCTGGCGCTACCTGGGCGCGTGGGAGCCGGGGTACGGCCTGCGCTACTCGACGCCGCACATGGGGGCGCCGTACATGGGCGGGGAGTCGGTGCTCAACCTGGCCCACGGGGTGCTGTTCAGCGCCGCCCACGGCGGGCTGGTGATCACGGGGGGCGCGGGGGAGCGCTGGATCGACTAGCGGGGCTTCTTCCTCCGGGCGGCCTTCTTCTTGGCTGCCTCCTTCTTCGTCGTCGACTTCTTGGCTGCCTTCTTCTTGGCCGCCTTCTTCTTGGCCGTCTTCTTCTTGACCGTCTTCTTCTCAGCCGCCTTCTTCTTCGCCTTTCGGCGCCGCGGCTTCTTGACGACCGCCTCGTAGTGCTCGATGTAGGCCTTGGCGGGCACCCTCCTGACCGCTGCGCCGATCACGTCGAGGGCCAGGTCCTCGACCTTCTTGAAGCGCACGCAGGACTTGCCCATGTCCAGATTCTTGCCGCTCTTGGCCCAGGCTTTGCGGAACCAACTCTCCTGTTCCTCGTCGCCGTAGAGGCACATGAGGTAGACCGCCATGTGGTTCTTCTGCGAGGCCAGGCTGGCGAAGGGCAGGGGCTGGGTCGGATCGCAGTGGTAGCCATCCGGGTAGACGCGATGCGGCACGTAGTAGCCGATCATCCCGTACTGGATCCCCTCCTCGTACCCCTTGTCGAGGTTCTTGCGGATGACCTTGCGCACCGCCTCCAGGGCTCGGCGGCGGTCGGCGGGGAGGGCGGCCAGGTACTGGGCGACAGTGGTGGGTTTCGGGGGCATGGGTGAAGTGTAGCGAGGACTCCCTCGCCGGGGTGAGGCCGGGAAAAGTACAGTCCGCAAGATCGGTCAAGCGCAGGCCTCCACGCCCCCTACCCTTGCCCGGAGGAAGGAACCGATGAAGGCCGACACGAAGCGAGACTACGCCGAGCGGGTGATGCGCGTCCTGGTGCACATCCAACGCAACCTGGGCGCATCGCTGAAGCTGGAGGACCTGGCCTCGATCGCCTGCTTCTCACCGTTCCACTTCCACCGCATCTTCAGCGGCATGGTCGGGGAATCGGTCAAGCAGCACGTTCGCAGGCTGAGGCTCGAGCGCGCGGCGGTCCTGCTCAAGTCGAGCGAGCGTCCCATCACCGAGATCGCCTTCGACACCGGCTACCAGACCCACGAGTCCTTCACCCGCGCCTTCCGGGCAGCCTTCCACCAGTCCCCCTCCGAATTCCGCGCGGCGGTGACGGCGATGTCGCGACTCGACTCGCGCGCCGGAGTCCACCTCGCTGCGGAGGGGAAGGACCCCGACTTCCGACCGATTCCCTTCGAAGAGAGCTCCATGCAGATCGAGATCAAGCACCTTCCGCGACAGCGCGTCGCCTTCCTGCGCCACGTGGGCCCCTACGATCAGGTGGGCAGCGCCTGGGAGCGCCTCTGCTCCTGGGCCGGGCCGCGCGGACTCCTGGGTCCGGACTCGCGCTTCCTGGGAGCCTGCTACGACGACCCCGAGATCACGCCGCCGGACAAGATCCGCTACGACGCCTGCGTCACCGTCGGCGAGGAGGTCGAAGCGGAGGGGGACGTGGGGCTCCAGGAGATTGGCGGTGGCGAGTACGCGGTCACCCTGCACGAGGGACCGTACGCGGAGTTCTCGGCGACGTACTCGAAGATCTACGGCGGCTGGTTCCCGGAGAACGGTCGCTACCCCGGCCCGGGACCCAGCCTCGAGTTCTACCTCAACGACCCCGAATCGACCGACCCCGAGGACCTCCTGACCGAGGTCTGGGTGCCGATCGGAGATCCCCACCAGAGCTGACGCAGGAGGACACGACGATGGCTCAGCCGAAACCGGAGAAGGTCGACCTGCAGCAGGTCCACAAGCAGGAGTACCGCAAGCCCAGGTCGCCGATCCTGGTCGACGTCGGCCCGGCCCACTACCTGGTGGCGAGGGGCGCGGGCGGTCCTGGGGGCGCGACCTTCCAGAAGCGGATCGAGGCGCTCTACGGGATGGTCTACACGGTCAAGTTCACGCTCAAGGAGGCGGGTCGCGACTTCGTCGTCGGCAAGCTCGAGGCGTTGTACGGCGTCGACGGGCAGGGCGCGGAGGAGCTGGGCGCGCTACCGAAGGAGGAGTGGCGCTGGCGGATGATGATCCGCGTCCCCACCTTCGTCGACGACTCCGACCTGGCGGCGGCGCGCGAGGCGCTGCGCGGCCGGGGCAAGCAGGGCGACTTCGACGCGGTCCAGCTGGAGACGATCGAAGAGGGAAGCTGCGTCCAGGTCCTCCACGTCGGTCCCTACGAGGAGGAGGGGGAGACGCTCGCCAAGATGGACGCCTTCTGCGAGGAGGAGGGCCTGACCGCCACCGGCTGGCACCACGAGATCTACTTCTCCGACCCCCGGCGCGTGCCGCCGGAGCGGCTCAAGACGCTCTTGCGGCGGCCGGTGAGCGAGGGCGGGTAGCGGGCCGGGTCTCGCCCTCGGGGGGCCCCTGGGAATGGGCGGGACGCCGAGAATTCCCCAGCACGTTCCAGAGTACGGCAGCCCGTCGACAAACCTCTTGGCGGCGTCCTGCGGCTGGATCATGCTCGGCCGGACCCTCGACGTCCCGCCCGACAGAAGCTCCTTATGCCCCACAACGAGCCGTTCGTCACCCTCGACCACGTCAGCAAGCAGTACGCCACCGTCACCGCCGTCGACGATCTGAGCTTCGCCATCGAGCCGGGGGAGATCTATGCCCTGCTCGGGCCGAACGGCGCCGGCAAGACCACTCTCGTGCGCATGCTCGTCGGCATCCTCCAACCGGACAGCGGCACGGTCGGTTTCGCGGCCGGCCTCGACCGCCGCCTGCACGTCGGCTACCTGCCGGAGGAGCGCGGCCTCTACCCCGACCAGCCGATCCTGCGCACCCTGGAGTACTTCGGCACCCTGTACCGCATGCCGGCGAAGGAGGCGCGGGAGGCCGCCCTCGCCTGGCTCGAGCGGCTCGACCTGGCCGACCGGGCGCAGGAGAAGCTGGACGCCCTCAGCAAGGGCAACCAGCAGAAGGTGCAGTTCGTCTCGGCGGTGCTGCACCGGCCGCGGCTGCTCATCCTGGACGAGCCGTTCAGCGGCCTCGATCCGCTCAACCAGGAGCTGTTCCTCGATCTGATCGAGGAGCTGCGGCGCGAGGGGGCGACGATCCTGCTCAGCGCCCACCAGATGAACCTGGTCGAGGCGATCGCCGACCGCATCCTCGTCATCGATCACGGCCGTCCGGCGCTGCACGGCACGATGGCCGAGATCCGCGCCCGGGCCGCCAGCCGGGAGAAGATCATCTGCCGGGTGCCGGACGACTGCGACGTCTCCGCCGTGCCGCTGCCGGACGGCATCCGGCACCTGGAGACGCTGCCCGGGGGGGAGGTGGCCGCCTGGCTGGCGCCCGATGCGGCGCTACCGGAAGCGCTGGCCGCCCTGGCGGCGGCGCTGCCGATCATCGCGGTCAACTCGGCCCAGGTCAGCCTGCACGAGATCTTCGTCGAGACGGTCGGCCGCCGCGAGGAGGTGACAGCGTGAGTCGCGAGTCGATCATGCTGCGCGTCGCCAGGTGGGAGTTCCGGCGCTTCTACAAGACGAAGGAGATCTTCTGGGGCATCGTCATCGTTCTCGGCGTGTTCCTCGGGCAGAAGATCATCACCCAGCGGGTGGCCGCCGCCGGACGCGAGACGAAGACCATCGCCGTGCTGGGCGGCGAGTTCCTGCCGGGGGAGGCGAGCGGTCAGGAGCGCTTCGCCTTCGCGCTGAACGAAGGGACCGAGACCGATCTGCGGGCGGCGGTCCAGGCCGAGGAGTACGAAGCCCTGCTCGTCTTCACCGGACCCGATGCGGTGCGGCTCTGCGTGCGCAAGGAGTCCCCCTGGCAGGAGGAGCTGCTCGAACTCCTGAGCACCGCGCGCCAGGGCGAGCGGCTGGCCGACATCGGTGTTGCGCCCGACGTGCTGGCCCGGGCCGCCGCGCCGCTGGCGGCGGAGACCGTGGAGGTCGGCACGGGCGAGGCGGCGCGGGTCGGCGGGAAGTGGACCGCCGGCGTGCTCGTCGGCCTGATGGTGCTCGCCATCTTCTTCGGCATGGCCTACCTGTTCGTCGCCATCACCGGCGAAAAGGCCAAACGCATCACCGAGCAGATCCTCGCGGTCATCCCGGCCCAGGCCTGGATCGACGGCAAGATCCTGGGCCTGGCCGTGCTCGCCATCACCCACGTGCTGGCCTACGTGGCCGGCTACGTGCTGTACCGGGTGGGGTGCGTGCTGATCTGGGGCGAGGAGCTGGGCCTGCCGGCGCTGCTGGCGGATCCGGTGCTGTTCCTGGCCAACCTCGGCATCGCCTTGCTGGGCTTCTACCTCTGGTTCTGCTTCTTCGGGCTCGTGGCCTGCACCATCAACGATCCGAACACGTCCTCGCGCAGCTCGCTGTTGATGCTGCCGCTCTTGCCGCTGGCCGGTGCCTTCGCCGGCATGAACAGCCCCGACGTCCTCTGGATGCGGATCCAGAGTTGGTTCCCCTTCTCCGCCCCGTTCGCGATGCCGATGCGACTCGTCCTGGGGGAGGTCGCCTGGTGGGAGTACGTGCTCTGCGTCGCCCTACTGGCGGGCGGCATCTGGCTGCTGCGCAAGGCGGCCGGCACGGTGTTCGGCCTCGGCATGCTCATGTACGGCAAAGAGCCGAGCTGGGCGGAGGTGTGGAGGTGGGTGCGGGCGAGATCCTGATCCCGGCGAGAGTGGTCGCGGGGGCGTGGCCGCGCTACCCTCGTTGCACGTGAGGCACTCAACGCTCGCACCAGGGGATTCGCAGCGGCGCTCCCGACTTGCGCGTCTGACCCTGGTCGCCTCGCTCCTCTTCGCGCTCGCCCTCCCGGCGGCGCAGCTTCCCCACACCGGGTTCGGGGCGGACGACCACCTGCACTTGGGCGTCCTGGAGGGCACCCTGCAGGTGAGCTGGGTATCCCCCCTGGATCTCTATCGTTGGGTCGATGGCGATCCGGACCACGTGAGGGAGCTGCAGGACACGGGACCGGTGCCCTGGTTGGCCCATCCGGAGCTGAAGCTCGCCTACTGGCGCCCCCTGAGCTCGGCGTTGACCGTCCTGGATCACCAGCTCTTCGGCCTGAGCTCGCTGGGCTACACGTTGCACAGCATCCTGTGGTACGGGCTGCTCTCCGTCGTGCTCGCTCTCCTCTTGCGGCGGGTGCTCCCGGGATCGCCCCTCGTCGCTCTGGCCCTGCTCGTCTGGGTTCTGGCCGCCAGCCACCGACAGGCCGTCTGCTGGATCGCGGCGAGGAACGCGCTCGTCACCGCGTGCTTCGGACTCGCGGGGCTCCTGGCGCACATCCAGTGGCGCGAAGGCGGTCGTCGGGGATACCTGTTCCTCTCCCTCGCGGCTCTCCTGGCGGCCCTCCTGGCTGGAGAGGCGGCGCTCGGCGCCTTCGCCTTGCTGCTCGCCTACGAGCTCTGCGGCGCGCCTGGCGGTGCGGGGAGACGGATCCGGGCCGCGCTACCGGCCGTGACCCTGGCCGTCGCCTGGCTCCTGGTCTACGTCAGCCTCGGCTACGGAACCCATGGATCCGGGGCCTACATCAATCCCCTGAACGAGCCGCTGACGTACCTGAGCGTGCTTCCGGGGCGCCTGCTCGCGATGACGGGCTGTCTCTTCCTGGGCATGCCCGCCGATCTCTGGTTCTACATGCCGGAGCTCCGCTGGGCGGCGGTCCTCGTCGGAGCCCTGGCCACAGCGCTGCTGCTCTGGCTCGTGCCCCCGGCCTGGTCGGGCCTCGGTCGGGATCGGCGTCGCGCGTTCCGGTGGCTGACCCTCGGCGCGATCGGTTCGCTCCTGCCGCAAGCCTCGGGGATGCTGGGACCTCGCAGCCTCGTCCTCCCCTCGGTGGGGGCCGCGCTGATCGTGGCCCTCGTCCTCCAGCACTGGTGGACCGAGTTGCGCAAGAGGTCGGGGGTGGGTCCGCGGCTGAGGGGTGCACTGTGCGTCTTCCTCGCGATCGTCCACCTCGTCGCCGCGCCGTACTCCTGGTTCTTCTGGTCGGGGTTCTTCGAGCGAACGGGCGCCGCGGTGAGAGCCGCTCTCGAACCGGCCGACCTGGACCGGGAGAGCCTGGCGGACCAGAATGCCGTCCTCCTGACCGCTCCCGACGTCTTCGTCGGCTTCTACACGCCGTTCTGGCGCCAGCTGCACCGGCATCCGATGCCGCAGTCCTGGTGGGTCCTGTCCTCGGCCCGTTGTGATCACCGGGTCCACCGGGTGGCGACCGACACGATCGAGCTCGAGCTCCTCGACGGCCGCATGCTGGAGACGGCCTTCGAGATCCTGTTCCGCAATCCCTCGCTCGCCTTCGAGCCCGGCGACGAGGTCCACCTGGAGGGTCTGGACGTGCGGGTCCTGGCCACCGACGACGTCGGTCCCACGCGGGTCGAGTTCCGCTTCGATCGATCCCTGGACGATCCCTCCCTCCACCTCCTGGCCTGGGAAGACGGCCGGTTGGTGCCCGTGCAGTTGCCGTCGGTGGGCGAGACCATGGATCTGCCCTTGGTCACCGCCCCCTGATCGGAGCGCATGGGCCAGGGACGTCACGCGCCCCATCCGCCGCGTTAGCAGCTTCAGCCGGGTCACCAATCGGAGAAGCTCTTGCGGATGCTGGACTCCAGGCTCCAGCGGTTGCGCGGGAATCCGGCGAAGATCACCTCGCCCTCGATCAGCAGTCGGGGATTGGGGCCTTCGGGGGAGGCGGCCTCGTAGGTGATCGCAGGACGCAGATCGAACTCCCCGAAGATCTCTCGGAGCATGCCCACGAAGCGGTCTCGCTGCGCCCCGGGTTCGTCGCACACCGTCACCGCGATCTCTGAGTAGAACTCGCTCGGATCCTCGCCGCGCCGGCGCAGGAGCTCGCGCCAAACGGCTATCCGGTAGTCGGCTGTCTCATGCTCTGGGATGTAGTTCTCGGTGGCGAGCTGCTCGAGGATCAGGTCCACGATCTGCTCCCTCTCGCCCAGGCCCGATTGCTCAGCATGCTCGAGGGCTTCGGCCAGTCCCACGACTCCGATCCGGTGCAGACCCACGAGCACCGGAGTGACGCCGAATTGCCCACCACACCTCATCGCTCTTCCCGCTTCGCCTTGGTCTCCAGGAGCTCTGCGCGGCTCCGCCTTCGGAGCCGTGCGCTCGACTGTAGCAACGCTCGGCTCATGCACAAGGCGCGCGCATCCAGCGGCGAGACACTTCTCGCTGGGGAGCCCCGGTCCTGCGGGCTTGCCGAGGCTCGCGGGCAGTGGGAGACTACCTCTCGGCTTCGAATCGAGAGGAGCAGCCTTCATGACCTTCGCCGAGCTCGTTCGATCACGCCGATCGATCCGCGTGTTCGAACCCCGGGCCGTGGACGTCCAGCCGATTCTGAAGGCGGCCAACGCCGCTCCCTCCGCGGGCAATCTCCAGGCCTACGAGATCGTCCGCGTGACGAGTGAGGAGACCCGCCGCAAGCTGATGCGTGCCTCGCTCGATCAGGATTCGATCCTGCAGGCGCCCGTGGTGCTCGTCTTCTTCGCCGCCCCCGGTCGGTCGTCGGTCGAGTACGGCGAGCGTGGGGCGGACCTGTACTGCGTCCAGGACGCCACCATCTCCTGTACCTACGCCCAGCTGGCGGCGGCGGACCTGGGACTCGGCAGCGTCTGGATCGGCGCCTTCGACGATGCGGCCGTCCGCCGTGCCCTGCACGCACCACGACGACTGCGCCCCGTGGCGATGCTCCCCATCGGTCATCCCGCCGAGAGAGCGCGCTCTACACCGCGCCGGCGCTTGTCGGACCTGGTGCACGAGGAGCGGCTGTAGGCCCTCGGTTCAGGACGGCCGCCACTCCCACAGCGATCAGTCCTTCGGCAGCTTGATGCTGTGCTCGATGATCTGCTCCGGATACTGGAAGGCCTCGACCAGCCCCATCAGCCGTTCGACGACCTCCGGCTCCCGCTCGGCCAGGTTCTCCGTCTCCCCGACGTCGGCCCTCAGGTCGTAGAGCTCCACCTTCCCGGAACCCCGCTCGTCGACGTAGTTGTAGAACTCCTTCAGGTCCGGGAGCACCAGCTTCCACCTGCCGCTGCGGACGGCTTGCATCTCGTTCCTGCAGAAGTAGAAGAAGTCCTCCCGTGCACCCACAGTGCTGCGGCCTAGCAGCAGCTCGGTCTGGTCGACGCCGTCGACGATCCGATCCGTGGGCGGCTGGTACCCCGCCAGGGTGGCGAAGGTCGGCATGAAGTCCAGCGTCGAGAACACGGCGTCGTTCACGCGCCCAGCCGGCACGCGGCCTGGCCACCGGACGATGCAGGGCACGCGCAGGCCCCCTTCGTAGGTCGACCCCTTGCCCTCGCGCAGGGGGCCGGACGATCCCCAGGCGATGGCCCCGTCGTGCCGCTCGCGAAGCCGCTTCTGCATGTTGTTCCAGGGACCGTTGTCCGACGTGAAGATCACGATCGTCCTCTCGCGCACCCCCAGCTCGTCGATCGCGTCGAGGAGACGCCCGGTGTGATGGTCCAGCTCCTCGACGGCAGCGGCGTACAGCCCGGCCTCTGTTCCTGCCTTGAACTCGGGCGAGGCGTCGATGATCGAGTGGACCATCGTGTGGGACAGGTAGAGGAAGAAGGGCCGGTCGCTGTTCGCCTCGAGCCACTCGATCCCCTTGTCCGTGTAGAGCCGCGTGAGGCTCGCCATGTCCTCGATGATCCCGGCGGGCTCGTCATTCTCGTGGAGCTTCACCTGTGCGGCGTCGTTGGCCCCCAGCGGCCCCCAGTAGTAGTCGAATCCCTTGGCCCTCGGCATGCGCTCGGGAACCGCGGCCCGGTTGGAGACGTCCCACTTGCCGATGCAGCAGGTCGCGTAGCCGGCTTCCTGCAGCAGCTCGGCCAGCGTGATCTCGGCCGCCGGCATCGACCAGCCGCCGCTGCGCACCGGGTAGCGGCCCGTCAGCAGCGCGGATCGGGATGGGCCGCAGGTGACCTGGGCGTAGAAGTCGGTGAAACGGGTCCCCTCCGCGGCCAGACGGTCGAGCCGCGGAGTCCGGATCTCCTCGGAGCCGTAGCAGCCCAGGTCTCCGTAGCCCTGGTCGTCGGTGAAGACGATCACGATGTTCGGCCGCTCATCCTCCTGGCTTCCCGTCCACGCGGGGATGAGCAGAGCGACGACTCCCGCCAGGATGACGCACGAACCGAGGAATCCAGCCCTTCGCATGGTCCCCATCCCTTCGATCTCCGGCGCCTCACCGCGAGGGGCCGTCGATACGATACCGCGGCTGGCAGGCTGGGGGCCATTTCCCCCCCTGTGGTCCGGCTGCTAGCGCTGAATCAGCGCCGCCAGGTCGCGGCGTGCCTGTTCGTACGCTTCTGGGTCGTCGACGAAGCTCGCGAACGAATCGGCGAGAGGTGTCACGATGGCGAGCGCCTGCTGCCGACGTCCGAGAGCGTCTGCGATCGTGAGGTACTCGAAGTCCTCGACCGCATCGCGGATCGCCTTCAGCCGCAGACTCGGTGCGATGCCGTCGTAGCCCACCTGGTCGCCGGGATAGACCAGAACACCGTCACCGTTGTAGTCGTAGGTGTTCCCCATCCAGGTGTTCTCGTAGGTGTGAGCGATCGACCAGGGATCGGCGTAGTTCGGTCCCCACCAGTAGGCCATCGACCAGTAGAGCAGCCCGCACATCTCGTGGCGCCAGGCGACCCAGGTGGGAATGCGGTGGTTGATCAACGGGAGGTCGGTCTGCCACGACATGCCTCCGCCCCAACTGGTCATTGCGGTGTAGGTCCAGATCTCCTCGCCCAGGGCCCTGCGCGCCGCGGCGGACACCGGGTCGAACGACAGGAAGTAGGGCACCCAGGTATCGATGGCGCCGTAGAGGTCTCCCCAGGCGGTCACGTCGGGAGTCGTCTGCTCGACCACCAGGACCTCGATGTGCTGGAAACCGGCACCACGGATCGCCGTTCCGAGCTCGCGCACGTACGCGTACGCCGCCGCCGTGTTCGGCTCGTCACAGAGGTAGACGTAGAAGAAGACGTCCTGAATCCCGGTCATCGAGGCGATCACCTGGTCCCAGCTTCCCAGGTAGGCCAGCAGGCGGTCGCGGCGCGTCGTCGTGAGGTCTCCCGGCTGATACGTGTTCTCGTCGTACCAGGCGGAGCCGAACGTGACCTCCTTCACCGTCGGAGTTCCCCTGAAGGGCAGCCGTACCGCATTGAGCGGCTGCGCGTCGAGGAAGGCCTGGATCGTGTTCAGCCAGGCTCCCGGCAGCGTGAACGAACCGTCGGGCTGCAGGTCGTTCGCCGTGAAGTAGATCGTGTAGGCCTTCAGGGTGGCGTTGAGGCGGTGGCGCGAGAGGAGCTCGTTGCACTGGTCGGCCACGGCTTGCCACCAGGCCTCGCTGTGGGTCTCCCCGTTCAGCCAGGCCAGGTGTCGGATCTGATGCTCCGGCGCGCCGAAGTCGGTTCTGAGCGTCGGAACGTCGGGCAGGTCGAAGTTCCACACCGTGAGGGAGACCGGAATGTCACCCAGGAAACCAGGACCGGCACGCAGCTGGTAGGAGCCGCTGTAGACACCTGCCGGCGCGCCGACGGGCACATGCAGATCGACGAGAAAGCCGTGTGTCTCGTCAGGCGGGAGATCGAAGGGCGCCGCCAGCAGGTTGTTCGGGTCGGTGAACCGCTCACCGGTGATCGGGTTGCAGAAGGGGATCAGCGCATCGGGATACCAGCCGGGGGTGAAGCTCGTCACGCCCCAGGAGGGCGAGGTGATCTCGAACTGGTGCTGCCGGTACAGCACCGCGTCCCCCGCCGCGATGACCGCGCCGCCGGGCCCCACGAGGTCGCCTGGGAAGAGGTCCACACCGACGAGCGGCAGATCGGAGCGCATCAGGATCTGGAAGCTCTCCCACTCGTTGCGCGCAGCGCCCAGTTCGACGGTCCTGGAGGTCCCTGGAAGTCCCGCTCGCAGAGTCCGCAGAGTCGCGCTCTGCGTCCACACGTCGCAGTGCCTGCTCCTGAACTTGATCTTCAGCTGCGCGCGGCCGCAATCGGCGAAGAGAACGGCGCCGGCAAGGACGGCGAGAAGCGAGGCGATCTGTCGGGTCGGGGCCATGCTCGAGATCCTCCAGGCTGTTGGATGGGGACGAACGGCCGTGAGTTCCGTCGAGTCGACCGTCAGGCTCGAGATGAGCCTGAATCCCGTCCTTTCTCCTATGTGCCGAGTCGGCTCGCGGCTATGGAATGGAGCAGGTTGAGCACACCCGCGGTGGGGAATCCCCTCGGCATCAGATCGCCCTGCTGCATGGAGGTCATCCGGGCGGGCCAGTCCCCCGCTTGCCTCCGACCCGTCCTTCGACGTCCCAGCCGGGCGAGTTCTTGAATCGCGACTCCTCCCGCTCCGTCATGGCGGCCTCCCCGTCCACCCTCACGTACTCCCGGCCGCAGCCCTCGCAGCGGTAGAACGTGTAGTTCGGCGGCCGATTCGCCAGGAAGGCGTTGATCCACTTCAGCTTCTTCTCCCGGCACCCCGGGCAGCACTCGCGCCTCCTCGTGAGGAGGAACCCACCACCGAGATACAGCACGATCGCGACCACGAGGATGCCGAACCCGACCGCACCCAGCCAGGGTGACACGACGAAGAGGACCGCCACCACGACCAGTGGCGTGAGCATCAGCAGCCAGACCAGAACGTTGCACCCGGTCAACATCTCAGTGCTGCGTCCCCGCAACCACGAGGCGCCATCGTAGCCTGCCCGATCGATCGCGACGGCCACCAAAGCAACCTGAACGAGCTCCGGGGAGTGCCGACGGGTGTAGGCCCCCAAAACCGTCAATCCTCCGCTACGCGAATCCCATGCAGATCTGACGCGGGTCGCAATCGACACGGCGCACAGGCCGGAGGAGAATGCACGACTCCACCCAGCCAGGGGCCCGACCATGCTGATCCTCCGCTCCCTTCCCGCTTCGATCGTCGCCGCGATCCTGACGTCGGCGCTCCTCGCTCTCGGGCCGGCCGTCCCGACGGCTCTCCCGCAAGACCCCGAATCCGCGGTCGCAGCGACGCGAGACCAGGAGGAGCTGCGCGAGCGCATCGAGGGACTCATCGCGCGCACCCTCGAGCAGCCGGGAGCGGTCGGGCTCTCGGTGGCGGTGGCGATCGGAGACGAGCTCGTGCTCGCCGGGGGCTACGGGATCGCGGAGGCCGAGCACGGCGTGCCCGTGGACGTCGACACCCTGTTCCGCATCGGCTCGGTCACCAAGCAGTTCACCGCCGCCGCGGTCATGCGCTTGGTGGAGCAGGAGGAGCTCACGCTCGAGGATCTCCTGAACGACCACCTGCCCGACTTCCCCACCCAGGGGCACGAGGTCTCGATCCTCCACCTGCTCACCCACACCTCCGGCATCAAGAGCTACACGAGCCTCGGCGAACGCTGGCTGAAGACCGTGCCCCTGGAGCTCACCCACGAGGAGTTGCTCACCCTCCTCCGAGGCGAATCGTTCGACTTCGCCCCGGGCGAGAGGTTCCTGTACAACAACACGGGGTACTACCTGCTCGGGATGATCATCGAGGAGGTCACGGGGAAGAGCTACGCCGACCACCTGCGCGCCGGCCTCCTCTCGCCCCTCGGCCTGACGCGGACGCGCTACGGTTCCAACATGGAACTGATCGAGAACCGGGCGCAGGGGTACCGGATGATCGACGGCGAGCTGGCCAACGACGCGCTGATCGGCATGAGCCAGCCCGGCGCGGCGGGCGCGATCCTCTCCACCGCGCAGGAGCTCGTGCAGTGGCAGCTCGCCCTGGTCGGAGGTGAGGTCGTCTCGCCGCAGTCCTACGAGTTGATGACCACGCCCTACGTGCTCAACGACGGCAAGGAGACGAAATACGGCTTCGGACTGGGGCTCGGGGCTCACGCGGGCCAGAGAGCCGTACGGCACGGGGGCGGCATCAACGGCTTCAACTCGATGCTCGCCTACTACCCCGAGGCGCAGCTCTCCGTGGCCGTCATCTCGAACAGCGAGGCGTGCTCGGCGGGTTCGCTGGCCCACGCGATCGCCAAGGCGCTGCTCGAGTGAGCTCGGCCTGGGCCTGACGTCGGACCCCCCAGGGACCGGGCTGGGGCCTGGGAACGGCCCCGGAATGACATCGGGATGACAAAGACCCCCTGTCATGCGCCAGACTGGAGGGCGTGATGCAGCGCCGAGGGTCGCTCGCCGGAATCCTGCTCCTGACCGTGGGTCCCTTGCCGCTCGTGGCCTGGCTCGGCCATCGGGGGATCCGCTCCCTCGAGGAACGCCATCTCGAGCTCGGACGCGCCGAGGCGCTGGCCGCCCTCGGCCGGGATCTCGCCGGTGATCTCGACGCCCTCCGCAGGGAGCGGGGGGACGAGGCGGGATCGCTGCGAGAGACCTCGGTGCGCTTCACCCTGCGCGGGGAAGACCTGGGGCACGACGCGGTGACGATTCGCGCGGAGCCGCAGGGAGAAGCGCTCGCCCATCCGGATCTCCTGCGCGCGCACGCTCGCGGCGCCGCGGGGCGTTGGGTCGAGGCTCTCGAGGCCCTCGAAGGCACGCTGCGCGATCCCGATCCGAGGACGAAGGCCCTGGGAACGCTCGCGGCCGCGGACGCGATGCGGGCCCTCGACCGGCCCGAGCGCGCGATCGAGCTCGCAGAGCGAGCCGCGGGGCTCCTCGCCGAGGAGGAATCGCAGGCCTGGCGGCGCTGGGCGGAGGTCCACCGCAGGAGGCTGGTCGAGGGCCTCGAGCCCGCGCTGGAGGCCGCGGCGGGATGGGTGGAGGAGATCGACGCGCGCGCCACGGATCTCGAGGAGCTCGTGCTCGTCGGCCACGCCCTGCGCCCGCTCCCCGCCGACGATCCGCGAGTGCGCAGCCTGAGGGAACGGATCGCGGAGCGCAGGAGCCGTCCCCAGTGGCGCCGCAGGCTCGCCCAGCGATCGGCTCGGGCCACGCCCGGCTCGATCCCGATCCTGGTGCGCATCGCCCCGGGGTGGTTCCTCGTGGAGCGTGATCCCGAGCCCACCGCGCTGCGCGTCGGCGGACTGGACGCGTGGCTCACCGAATGGAGGGGGCCCCAGGGCGAGAGGGCCCGGGAGGCCGACGAGGGAAGCGAGGCGAGCGCGTTCGTGCAGATGGGCGCCATCCGACGGCCCGGTCTGCCGGTCGACCTCGGGGAGCTCGCCCTGAGGATCACCAGCGGCGAGACTTCGCCCTTCGGGGCCTGGAACCCGCGCTGGCTCCTCGGCGCGGGCCTCGCCGCCTACGCCCTGCTCGCCCTCCTGGCCCTGCGCGCCTTCCGCAACCAGGAGCGACACGCCCGACGTCTGGCGACGCTGCGGGGCGATCTGATCGCCGAGGTGACGCACGAGCTGCGGACTCCGCTCACCGTGCTGCGCATGTACTCCGAGTCGCTCGCCGAGAACCGCATCGCTCCCGAGGCGGTGCCCGAGTACGTCACCACGATCCAACGCGAGGCGATGCGGCTGGGCGGGATCGTCGACCACGTGGCGGAGGCGGCGCGCGGCGAGACATTGTCCGGGGCAGAGCGCGCGCTCATCGATCCCCAGCCCGTGCTCGACCGCCTGGCAGCGGACTTCGGCGGTCTGGTCGAAGCGGGCGGGGGCTCGGTCGAGCTCGAGGCCCCCAGCGACACGGCTCGCGTGCACGCGACGGAGGAGGAGCTGCGCCGCATCTTCGAGATCCTGCTCGACAACGCGCTGCGCTACTCCCCCCCTCCCGCGCGCGTCCGACTGCGCGTGGAGGTCGATGGCGACTCCTGGATCGCCACCGTGCGCGACCGGGGAACGGGCATCCCGGCGGAGGAGCGCGAACGCGTGTTCGAGCGCTGGGTGCGCGGTCGCGGCAGCCGAGCCCTCGCAGGCGGGGCCGGCATGGGCCTGTACCTGGCGCGCGAGGGAGCGCGTCGTCTGGGGGGTGATCTGACCCTCGAGTTCCCGAGCGACGGTGGGACGCGCGCGCGCGTCGTCCTGCCCGGCGTTCGCCCGCTGGAGGAGGAAGCGTGAGCCGAGTGCTCATCGTCGAGGACGATCCCGCCGTGGGTCGAGGGATGGTCGACAACCTGAGGTTCGAGGGGATCGAGGCCGAGCTCGTCACCAGCGCCGAGGAGGGGCTCGAGCGACTGCGGCAGGGTGGTATCCAGCTCCTGTTGCTCGACCTGATGCTCCCGGGGATGAGCGGCTTCGAGCTCCTGCGGCGCTCGCCCGGGCTCGCCGCGCCGCCACGCACGATCGTGGTCAGCGCGCGCGACGGCGAAGCGGACATCGTGCGCGCGCTCGACCTCGGCGCGTGCGACTACGTCAGGAAGCCCTTCGGACTGGCCGAGCTCCTGGCCCGGGTGCGGGCGCAACTGCGCGAGGTCGAAGGGGACGCTGGCGGCACGGCGGCGCCGGAGGACGTCACCTTCGGGGATCTGCGCATCTCGCTGCGGCTCTTCCGGGTATGGCGAGCAGGGCGGGAGTCCCTGCTCTCCCACACCGAGGCCTGCATGCTCGAGCTCTTCCTCTCGCACCCCGACGAGCCCTTGCGCCGCAGCGACTTCCTCGACCACGCCTGGGATCCGCGCTCCCATCCCACGCAGCGCACCGTCGACAACTTCGTCCTGAAGCTGCGCAAGAAGATCGAGGAGGATCCCTCCGATCCGAAGATCCTCTGCACCGTGCACGGGATCGGGTATCGCTTCACGCCTCCGGATCGAGGCCAAGCGGAGTGATCGAACGGTGTCCGGGATGTGACACCTGTATGACAACAACTCGTGACGGATCCGCCAAATAGAGTCGTCCGATTGGCAAACGGAGGTTGACCATGATCGTTCCCGTCGTTGCACTCGCTCTCGCATCCTGCTTCCCGCCCGCGGTTCAGGATCCTGTCGTCGAAACCCCTCGCGAGGCGTACGTCGAAGGCTGGTTCCAGGAGACCGCCGAGGCGGACCTGGAGGCGGCGCTGCGCTCGTATCGCCGCTGCGTCGACCTCGGCGGAGCCGGGGATCGCGAACTCGTCGCCCGCGCTCTGTGGCGCATGGGCATGATCGCGCGGGCACGCGACGAGGCCCAGGTCGCCGAGGAACTGCTCGGTCGAGTGGTCGAGGAGTTCGGCGACACCCAGGCCGCCCCTCGTGCGCGGGAGGCGCTGGAGAGCCCGGTCGTTCCCGGCGGTGGCGAATCGGAAGCCGTGCAGCAGGCGCGCAACGATCTGCGCGACATTCTCCTCGCCGAGGATGCTCGGCGAGGGATCTCACTCAAGCGTCTCGAAGACGTGTTCCGAACTCTGACGGCCGAGCAGATCCTGAACGAGAGCCGCCGGCACGGGAGCTCTCTCGCGACCGTCCTGCGCTTCTGGGCAACAGCGCTGGGGCACGAGCACGGCGAGAAGCTGCTCGACCTGGTCTTCATGAGCGACGAGAAGACCGCTCGCCAGGCCCTCGCGGGCATTCCCAACTACGACCGGGATCCCCTGCCCGAGCGAGTCGTGGCGCTCGCCTACGGTGAGTCCACGCAGTTCGACGACGTGTTGATCGAGCTGTTCGCGCCGAGGAAGGAGGACGACGCCATGGCCGCCCTGGCGGCCGTCGCCGCACGCAGTCCCGAGCTCCTCGATCGGAGCAAGGTCAGTGACACCGTCCTGAGTTTCCTCGTGTGCAGCCTGCACCCAACCGCCGGCGAAGTCTTCGACCACTTCCTGGCGTCCTTCCCCCCCACGCGCGAGGGCCGCGACGCCCTGGGAGCCTGGATGGCCGGATTGCCCGGCGGGACGAGGCCGTTCCCGATCCTGTGTCGCGAGACCCCCGTCGGGGAACGACTGCGGGCCGTGTTCCCCTCGCTGCCCCCGGCCCGGCGCGATGAGATCGCGAGGCAGGTCGCGAGCTCCACGTGGGGCGAGCCGCCGCGGGTGGTGCTCGATCTCCTGCTCGAGGATCCCGAGGCGGCGGTGAGACTCCACGGGTTCAGTCGCCTGGCCCTCTCGACGAATCCCGAGCACCGCTCGGAGCTGCTCGAGCGCATGACGCGGGAGACTCCGTACCACCAGAGCACGATCCTGGAGTCCACGGCTCGCGTTGCGGAGCCCGTTTGGCCCCTCGAGCTGCTGCTGGAGCACACCGAGGGAGTCCTGCGCGAGCACGTGTACAGGCTCGCCCTCTCGGGCCAGCCCGGGATGCGCTGGTTCGACCGCCTGGGTGCATTGCGACTGGGGCTCGATCGAAAGGACCCTGAGCTGATCACCACGATCTTCGCTCCGACCGAAGCCTACCGTCAGCTCGTCGGTCGCCAGAACGTCGGAACGAGGGACGACCAGATCGCGCAGGATCTGCAACGCGAGGTCCCGACCACGGACGAGGAGAGCCTGGCCACGCGCCTGGTATTCGCGGCCCAGGCCTCCGCGGATGAGCGAGTGCGGGTCCGGGTGCACCAGCTGGCCGAGGGCCTGCTCCCTCCCGACTTGCTCGCGAGGTATAGCGAGCTCGCGTTCCGGGATCCTTCGCCTCGTGTGCGGTACATGGCGCTGTGGCTCGGCCTCGAAGGGGTTTCGCGCGAGATCGTTGCCGCGCTGCTCCGCGATCCGGACGGCGGCATCTTCGCCGGGGTTCTCCGGGCCGGTCCCGGTGAGGCCCCACTCGTCGACGTGCTTGAGGCTCTTCCCATCGATCGGCAGGGCCAGGTGGTCGACTACGCCATCGAGCACGACTACGTGGAGGTGCTGCGGGCGCTGTGCGCGCTCTATCCCTCCGAGGACCCGGCCGGTATCGCCGAGCGCGCGTTCGAGGCCCTCAAGACCCGGGACCCCGACGTCCTGATCTCCGCCGTCACCCACCCGGACTACGGCATTCGAGCGAGGGCGTTCGGACTCCTCCAACAGCTCCGGCTCCCCGAGCCCCTGGGCTTGGAGGTCAGGACCCACGAGCTCGGACCCGGGCTCGGTGATGCCGGTCGTCGGCTCCAGGAGCAGCTGCGGGATGCCCGGTCGGAGGTGGCCCTGGCGCTGTCGGACTGGAACATCGGGAACCTCATGGGGCAACTCCACCTGCCCCGAATCCAACAGGCGCTGGCCGAGGAGCTGGCCGAGCGGGGCGAGCGCGGCCGACTCCTGGACTTCGCCCTGGATGAGGGCCGCGGGCACAGGCGCGCCGTGGGGGCGCGCGGTCTGGTTCTCCTCGGTGATCGCGAGGCGATGCGCACGGCCTTGCTCGCCAGCGCCGAGCCAAGGGCGCTGATCACTCCCGCCCTGGAGCTCGGCCTGCTCGAGGATTGCATCGACTTGGCGCGATCCGGGCGGATCGAGACCCGCCGCCTGGTAGGGGGGCTGGTCGATGGCGGCCACCGAGACGAGCTCGCCCGCTTCGTCCTGGGAGAGCACGCGCTCGCCCTGGAATCCTGGGGGGACCAGCAGATCGCCATGGTCGTGGATGTCGCCGCCCGCCAGCGGGATCCCGTGATGCTCTCGCGCGCCGTGGAGCGCTTCCAGAGCCCGGCCGCGGTGCACGCTCTCTTCGAGCTCGGATTCGTCGAGCAGGTGCTGGAAGACCTCCCGCACTGGAAGCTCAACATCCACCGGTCTACCACCCGGCCGGTGGTCCTGCGCGAGCTGTCCCGGCTCACGGGCGAGCCCGCGGAGTGGTCGGAGTACGCTTCCGAGCAGCGGGAGCTGATCGCCCGCTGGCGCGAGAAGCTCGGCCTTCCCGCTGGCGACGGGCGCTGAGCGGCGGATCGGAAAGCGCGCTCTCCCGCTTCCGTGGGAGGCGCGGGTCGCACGACGCACTCCGGGCCGGACCACGAGCCCGGCGTGCGTCGCCGTCCGCGGTTATCGTGGGGGCCCCCACCCTCACCCGGACGCCATCGCGGGAGACCGTCATGCTGCAGACCCGACCCTGTGCCTTCCTGCCACCGCTGCTCCTGGCGGGGCTGGTCCACGCTGCGCCCCAGGACGCCCGCAAGCCCGGCCCCGGCGTCGTCTTCGCGGGCGGCGAGGGGCCCGGCGCGGGCAAGCACGTCGTGCTCGTCGCCGGCGACGAGGAGTACCGCTCCGAAGAGGTGCTGCCGATGCTGGGGCGCATCCTCGCCGTGCGGCACGGCTTCCGCTGCACGGTGCTCTTCTCCCTCGATCCCGAGGACGGGACCATCGACCCCACCAACCAGACGCACCTGCCGGGGCTGGAGGTTCTCCGCGAGGCGGACCTGCTGGTGCTCTTCACGCGCTTCCGCGAGTTCCCCGACGAGGAGATGAAGCACTTCGTCGACTACGTGGAAGCGGGGAAGCCGATCCTCGGGCTGCGCACCGCGACGCACGCCTTCGACTACCGCCGCAGTCCCGACAGCCCCTACGCCCGCTATTCCTGGCGCAACGACGAGTGGCCCGGCGGCTTCGGCCGGCAGATCCTGGGGGAGACCTGGGTCAACCACCACGGCGAGCACGGACGCCAGAGCACGCGCGGAGTCCCCGCTGCGGAGCACGCCGAGCACCCCATCCTGCGCGGCGTCGACGACGTTTGGGGGCCGACGGACGTGTACGGCATCCGCGACCTGCCGGAGGACGCGACGGTGGTGTTGCACGGCCAGGTGCTCGCGGGCATGGAGCCGGACTCCCCCGCGGTGGAGGGCGGGCAGAACGATCCGCTGATGCCCCTGCTGTGGACGCGCGAGATCGCGCGCGAGGCGGGGCCCGCCATGCGGGTCGTCTGCTCGACGATCGGCGCCGCCCCGGACTTCGCGAGCGAGGGCGTCCGCCGCGCGCTGGTCAACTCCTGCTACTGGGCCGTGGGGCTCGAGGCCGAGATCCCCGCCCGCAGCGACGTCGGCTGCGTGGGGAAGTTCACGCCGTCCTGGTTCGGTTTCGCCGCGCACGTGAAGGGCGTGCGGCCGGCGGAGTATGCACTCGACGTGCCCCGGAAGAAGTAGGGGCATCTGGGACGCTTCCGCGAGCTGGAGGGGTCGATGCGCTCCGACGGTGAGTCCCCGACCGGCACAACACGGAATGTCCGCCTCGCGGGGGCGGACAAGGCTAGCGAAAAAGGTCAGCAAAGTGCCGCTCCTGAGCACCCTCCGCGAGCGTCTGTTCCCCGATCGGTGGAGCCTCTTCCTCTGGCCGTGCGCACTGGCCTGGATGTGCATCATCGGCTACCGAGGATGGGAGATGGCCCAGATCGGTGTACGTGGGGGCATCCTGGGGGGGATCCTGATGCTCTTCGCACCGCTTCCCATCGTCCTGCTGGCGACCCGACCCCGACCCGATAGGGAGCGTGAGGATGTGTTGGCGCAGCGTAGACGGAGTCGTCTGGCGAAGCGACAAGCGAACCTCCGGGACTGAGGGGCCCAAACGACAAGCAGGGCTGAGCAGAGGAAGGCCGTATTGGCTGACCACCTCGCCCGGCGACGCTGAAGATGGATGCTGACGGCCATCAGTGGTCGAGGTCGCAGATCGCCAGCGCGCGCTTCACGTACCATTGGCGCCTCCCTCGCCATCGACCCCGAACGAGCACGAGATCGCGCCCGATGTGGACCCCCCTCCTTCTGAGCTGCCTCGCCGTCTTGCCGTCGCACGAGCTCCGCACCGACACGCTGCACGCGACGATCGATGCTACGGGACGCTTCACGGCCTTCGTCGATCCCCGAGACGGTGTGGACTACCGGCCGGGCGAGCACTCCGCTCCACTCGCGCGCATCCGTGTGGGGGGGGAGTATTTCGAGCCCGAGTCGTTGCGCCGCGCGGGGGAGCGCTGGGTCCTGGGCTTCGCCGGAGGGGTGAGCGTGGGACTGTGGGTCACGGAGCACGCGAGCCATCTGCGCTTCGAGGTGGTCTCGATCGACCCACCCGAACTCGCGTCGCAGGTCGAGCTCCTGATGTGGGGACCGTATCCGACCACCATCCAGGGCTCCATCGGCGAGACGATCGGAGTCGTGCGCGGGAAGCGCTACGCGCTTGGGTTGCAGGGGCTCAACGCCAAGACGATCGGTGGCGCCGCGGCCCACGAGCACGACCAGATGCCGAGCTACAACATCTTCGCCGAGAGCGACTACTCCGATGTCGGGGAGCAGGTGAAGGAGCTCTACCGCGGTGATGCGGCGCTCCGGACCGACTTCGGGAGCACGTTTCAGGCCTACACGCGCAGCCGCGTCAGGGATCGAGTGGTCCAGAACTGGGGACATCCGCGCTTCGTCGCCCCCGCCTTCGACGACGGTGGGATCGTCGGCTCCGCAATCGCGCTCTTCGGATGCCCGGTCGACGACGCGCTCGCGACCATAGGGGCGATAGAGATCGCCGAGGGCCTCCCCCACCCGACAATCGACGGAGAGTGGGCCAAGACCGCGCGAGGAGCGACTGCGGCCTACCTGATCATCGGTTTCGGCGAGGACTCGATCGACGAGGCGATCGAGCTCACCCTGCGGGCCGGTCTGAAATACGTCTATCACGGGGGACCGTTCTCGACGTGGGGAACGTTCGAGCTCAACGAGGCCCAATTCCCGAACGGGTGGGACGGTCTGAAGGCCTGCGTCGACAAGGCGCGTGCGCACGGGCTCGGGGTCGGGGTGCACACGCTCAGCAACTTCATCACGACCAATGACCCCCTGGTCACCCCCGTGCCGGATCCGGGGCTCGCCGTGGTCGGGACCACCACCCTCGTGACGGCGGTCGACGCCGACGCCGTGGAGCTCGTGGTCGCCGACGGAGGCTGGTTCGAGAATCTCGGTGCCCTGCGCACGGCCCGCTGCGGTGACGAGCTGATCCAGTACGGTCGAGTCGAGGGGAAGCGCCTCTTGGACTGCAAGCGCGGTGCCTTCGGCACTCGCGCCACGGCGCACCCCCGGGGTATGGAGGTCAAGAAGCTGATCGACCACGGCTACCGCACCTTCCTGACCGACGCGACGCTGAGCAAGCGGGTCGCCGAGACGATCGCGAGCCTCTTCAACCACACCGGACTGCGCCAGCTCTCCTTCGATGGTCTCGAGGGGAACTGGTCAACCGGCATGGGGCAGTACGGACGCACGCTTTTCGCTCAGTGGTGGTACGAGGCGTTGAAGCCGGAGCTGCGCGGCCACGTGATCAACGACGCGAGCAATCCGGGTCACTACTTCTGGCACATCTACACCCGCATGAACTGGGGCGAGCCGTGGTACGCGGGCTTTCGCGAGAGCCAGACGCAGTATCGTCTGATGAACCAGCGCTACTTCGAACGCAACCTGATGCCGAGGATGCTCGGCTGGTTCTTGATGGACGCGGCGACCAGCCTGGAGGACGCAGAGTGGTTGATGGCGCGCTCCGCCGGATTCAACGCGGGCTTCGCCTTCGTTACCAGTCAGGACGCAGTGGCGAGGAACGGCTTCGGCGACCGGATCCTCGACGCGATCCGCATCTGGGAGACTGCCCGGCTCGCCGGAGCCTTCCCGGCGCCCCTCCTGCCCGCTCTGCAGGACATCTCTCGTGAGTTCACCTTGGCGGAGACGGACGAGGGCTGGGTGCTGCGCGAGGTCCACTCCTCCAAGGGAACCCACGCGCGTCGGGAGCAGCCGGGGATGCCGACGACGACGGAGCTCGAGGTGAACAACCCCTTCGCCGCCCAACCGATCGGCGTCATCCTGCGCTGCACCGGCAAGGTCGCCGCCGAGGAGCTCGTTCTCGAGCTCGCCGGCCGGGAGGTCGACCTGGGCGCTTCGCTGCAGCCCGGGCAGGCCCTGCGTTGGATCGACGGGCCGGAGATGGTGCTCTACGACGCCGCCTGGCAGGAGCTCGACCGCTTCCCCGTGGACGAGAGCTCTCTGACGGTGCCCACGGGCCCCTTCCGAGTCCAGGTGACCTGTCGTTTCGCCGGTTCAGAGGAACCCACACTGAAGGTCGAGCTGCGAACGACCGGAGAGCCGACCGCCCTGCGCGTCGACCGACAGTGATCGCGCAGCGCCCGATGTCGTCTCGTTGCTTGCAGATGGGAGCGGGGGGATCCGATGCTGTTCAGCCCTCGGCCAGCCTCAGGCACTGCTGGCCGACGCGCCGCTCGACTCCGCCTCGTACTCCCGCAGGCACTCCGGCTTGAAGCGCTGTCGCTCGACGCCCAGCTCGTCGTAGGGGACCCCCTGGGCGAAGGCCAGCAGCTGGAAGTAGTAGATCGGCGGGGTGTGGAAGTCCTCGTCGAACTTGCGGGAGACCTGCAGCTGCCCGTGGTCGAACTGGCCGAAGCAGGTGGGACAGATCATGCACAGGATCTGGGCCTCCTCCGCCTGCACGGTTCCCAACAGGTCCCGCATCATGTTGGAGGGGATCTCGCCGCCCTGGCAGGCCTTGCCGCAGCACAGGTGCCAGTTGCGGTGGCGCACGGGCTCGGCGCCCAGTGCGCGGACCAGGTCCTCCATCACGTGCGGGTCGTTGGGATCGTCGACCTGCATGATCCGGCTGGGTTTGAGGAGGTGACAGCCGTAGTGGATCGCCACCTTCAGCCCCTCGAGCGGGCGGACCACGCTCTCGCGCACCGCCTCGATGCCCACCGCGTCGCGGATCATGGCCACCACGTGCCGCACGCGGGTCTTGCCGGTGTACTCACGACCGATCTGGGCCAGGCGCTCGTTCACCTGGTCGCGCAGGTCGCGGTCCTGAAGGAGGTGCCAGGCCTCCGAAAGCGTGGCCGTGCACCCCGAGCAGTTGGTGAAGAGGTCGACCCCCTGCTCCTCGGCCAGGCAGAGGTTGCGCGCCGCCACCGAGAGCCAGGCGAGCTTGTCCTTGGACTTGAAGTAGATCGGATCGGGGCAGCAGGACGCGCCCTCGAGGTCGATGATCTCCACGCCCACCTTGGGCAGGGTGTGGCGGATGGCGAACTCCATCGCCGGGAAGCGGCCCGGGATCAGGCAGCCGGGGAAGAAGGCAGCGCGCATCATTGCCCGTCCTCCTCTGCCTCGTCGCCCCCGAGGAGCGGACGCAGCTCGTCCATCGGGACCGGGCTCAGCGGCGGCAGGCCGAAGCGCTCCCGCATGCGGGTGACCGCCTGGCTCAGCGGGACCGTGCGCCCGGTGGACTCGAAGGTCTGGATGACCTTGGTCACGCTGTCGGGGTAGATCCCCCGGTCCGCCAGCATGTTCTTGAGCGAGATGATCACCTCCACCGGCTTCACCTCCTGCGGGCAGCGCTCGTGGCAGGTGTAGCAGTTCGTGCACTGCCACAGGACCGATTCCGCCGTCAGGAGCTCGTCTCCCAGCCCGTAGAGCACCTTCAGCATGATGTCGCGCGGATTGAATCCGCTGCCGTAGGTCGTGGACGGGCAGTCGCCCACGCAGGCTCCGCACTGGTAGCAGAAGCTGGCCAGATCGCCCTCGATCTTCTCCGCCAGCTCACGCCGGAAGGCGAAGTCGATGCGCACGCACTCTTCGGGGCTCACGGACATGCGCTTCACTCCTTCTTGGCCCGAACCTTCTTCTTCTTGTGATGCCGGATGCTGTTCGAGCGGCACTTCGGGCAGGAGCGCTCCTTGTCCTCACCCTGCTCGACCTTCAGCTCGTACTCATGCCCGCACATCATGCACTCGAACTTCTCCATCGTGATCTCGGCCATGGCGCTCACCCCTTGGCTTCCGGTGAAGTCGTGGCGGTCTCCTCGAGCTTGGCGTCGGGCTCGGCCTTCTTTTTGGCCGCCTTCTTCTTCTTCTTCTTCTTCGGCTTGAGAGCCTCCCGCGCGTGATCGATCTCCTCCTGCGTGACCGTCTTGCGCAGCTCCTCCATCTGGTACATCACCTTGGCGAACTTCTGCCCCTCCGCGGCGCTGATCCACTCGAGCTGCAGCCGCTGGGGCCGGATGCCGTTCTTGTCCAGCTTGTTCCACAGGCGCTGCATGCGCTCGTAGGTCTGCCGGTTGGCGTTGATGTAGTGGCAGTCCGCGTAGTGGCAGCCGGAGACCAGGACGACCGGGGCGCCGCAGCGGAAGGCCTCGATCACCATCTCCTCGGAGACGCGCGCCGAGCACATGGTGCGCACCACGCGGTTGGTCGAGGGGTACTGGATGCGGGAGATGCCGGCCATGTCGCCCCCGGCGTAGGAGCACCAGTTGCAGGCGAAGCAGAACACCTTGTCCTGGGGATCCTCCGCCAGGATGGCGCGCACCTGGCTGATGAGCTGCTCGTCGGTGAAGTGCCGCATGGTGATCGCCCCGAAGGGGCAGGCGGCGCCGCAGTTGCCGCAGCCGGCGCAGGCCGCCTCGATCACCGTCGTGGTCTCGCCCTTCTCTCCCTGGATCGCCGCGTAGGGGCAGACCGGGATGCACAGGGCGCACTGCTTGCACAGCTCCTGGTCGATACGGCTGGTGATGGCCTCGATGTTGACCTTGCCGGCGTTGAGCAGGGCGCCGGAGCGCGAGGCCGCTGCCCCCGCCTGGCACACGGAGTCCTTGATGTCCTTGGGGGACTCGCAGAAGCCGGCGAAGAAGACCCCCCGGGTGGGGGCGTCGACCGGCTTCAGCTTGGGGTGCGACTCCATGAAGAAGCCGTCGGAGGTCTTCGACAGGGTCAGCAGGCTGGAGATCTTGGCCAGGTCCTTCGGCGGCTCGACCCCCACCGAGAGCACCACCATGTCGAGCTCGTGTCGCTCGAGCTTGCCGCTGGTGGTGTTCTCCACCGTGACGATGAGATTGCCCGTCTCCGGGTCCTCCTCGATGTCGCCGGGCAGGCCCCGGACGTAGCGCGTCCCAGCCTCCTTGGAGCGCTGGAACATGTCCTCGAAGGACTTCCCGAAGGCGCGGATGTCCTGGTAGAAGACGACGTTCTCGACGTCGGGGTAGTGGTCCGCCAGGAGCAGGCAGTCCTTGATGGTGTTCATGCAGCAGATGTTGGAACACCACGGCCGGCCGGTCTTCGGGCTGCGTGACCCGACGCACTGGATGAAGCCGATCCGCTTGGGCCGCTCCTTGTCGCCGGGACGGACGAAGTGTCCGGCCGTCGGGCCGCCGGCGCAGATCAGGCGCTCGAACTCCATCGAGGTGATGACGTTCGGGTAGCTGCGATAGCCGTACTCGTCCATCTCGGTGGGATCGTAGACGTCGAGCCCGATGGCCACGACGACCGCTCCCACGTCACGGGTGACGATCTCGTCGTGATCGTCGTAGTCGATCGCCTCCTTCTCGCAGACGTCGGCGCACTTGCCGCAAGCGATGGGGTTGTTCCCCAGGCAGTCCTCCATGCGCAGGATGTAGGAGCAGGGCACCGCCTGGGGGAAGGGGATGTGGATCGCCCTGCGCGAGGAGAGTCCCGTCTGGAACTCGTCCGGCTTGACCACCGGACAGACCTTCTCGCACTCACCGCAGGCGTTGCACAGGGTGTAGTCTACGTAGCGCGCCTTCTTTCTGATCTTGACGGTGAAGTTCCCGATGTAGCCGGAGACGTCTTCGACTTCGGAGAAGGTGAGGAGTTCGATGTTTGGATGCCGACCGGCATCAATGGCCTTAGGGCCGAGGATTCATATGGAACAGTCCATGGTGGGATAGGTCTTGTCTAGCTGCGCCATGATCCCACCGATCGACGGCTCCCTCTCGACGAGTGTGACCTGGTGCCCCGCCTCGGCGACCTCCAGGGCGGCCTCGATCCCGGTCACCCCGCCGCCGATGACCAGCACCCGCTCGGTGACCGGCACCGAGAGCTCCTCCTGCGGTTCCAGGAAGCGCGCCCGGGCCACCGCGCTGGCGACCAGGTCCTTGGCCTTCTGGGTAGCCCCCTCCAGGTCGCCCGGGTGGACCCACGAGCAGTGCTCGCGGAGGTTGGCCATCTCCATCAAGTAGGGGTTGAGGCCCGCCTCGAGTACGCACTGGCGGAAGGTCGGCTCGTGTTGCCGCGGGGTGCAGGAGGCGACCACCACCCGGTTCAGGCGGTGCTCGGCGATCGCGTCCTTGATCTCGTTCTGCCCCGGATCCGCGCAGGTGTACTTGTTGCGGACTGCACAGATCACGTCGGGGAGGGTCTCCGCGTATTCGGTCACTGCTCCGCAGTCGACCGCCCCGGCGATGTTCAAGCCGCAGTCACAGACGAAGACCCCTACGCGGAGCTCACCATTGCTCGTGACCTTCTCAATCATCGTTCGTCTCCGTGTTCTGCACTCGCTCACCCCCACCGCCGTTCCGGTACATGGCTTCCGCCACCAGCTCGGCGAGGTCCTTCATTTCGATCGTCAGCTCGTCTTCGAGATTCGGATCCTTCGCCGCACAGCGAAGGTGGATCTGACACTTGGGGCAGGCGGTCACCAGCACCTCCGCGCCCGTGGCCCGGGCCTCGCGCAGCCGGTCGACCTGGATCGTCTTGCTGATCCGATCGCAGCCGGACCAGGTCCCTCCGGAGCAGCAGAGCGCCTTGGAGCCCGAGCGCCTCATCTCGCTCAGCTCGACCCCCGGGAGCGCCTCCAGGACCTCCCGCGGTGGGTCGTAGACCCCCAGGTGACGCCCCATGCGGCAGGGGTCCTGGAAGGTCACCCGCCGCTCGCCGTTGGGCTCGAAGTCGATCTCCTTCAGGTGCACGGCGACGATCTCGCTGATGTGCATGATCAGCGGCGGGGGGCCCTCGAAGAACGGCTGGTAGTCGGTCCTCCAGGTCCGCAGGCACTCGGCGCAGGAGCAGACCAGGGTCTTGGCCCCACTCTTCTCCACCAGGCCGACGTTGTGGCGGGCGAGCGCCTCGAAGCTCTCGCGATCTCCGTTCCACAGGAGGTCGTGGCCGCAGCAGCGCTCCTCGGCCGACACCACCGGCTCGATCCCCAGCTGGTTGAGGACCTTCACCGTCGCCCGCGTCCCCGCCAGCGCGTCCAGCGCAAGCTCCCCGAAGAACGCGTCGTAGTACATCGTGCAGCCGGTCCAGAAGAAGTACTCCCCCGTCTCCGGCTGCGTCCGCAAGTCGTCGTCGAGCCACTCGAGGCGGTTCTGGCGCGTGCCTCCGGAGGCCATCATGCGCATCACCGACTGCAGGCCCCCACCGTGCGGACACTCGGGCTCCACCCCGCTGCCGTGGGCGATCTCCCTCAGTTGTCGTACCAGCTCGCCGTACTGCACCTCGGACGGGCAGCGGTCGTCGCACTGGCCGCAGGTCAGGCAGGTGAAGAGCTCTCCGCCTTCCAGGAGCTCGCTCTCCTGACGCAGGTTGGTGGCGAGCACGTGCCGTCGGGGGCTGTAGGCCCCGCCGGCGCGCGTGATCGGACAGCTCGCGGAGCACTTGCCGCAGTCGTAGCACGCCCAGGCGTTGGTTTGCTTGGCGACTTCCAGGAGTCCCGGCATCTTCATTCCTCCACAGCTCCGACGGGCTCTAGCGTCGGCGACAGGGGGCTGGGCCCCAGCGCGCGGACATGATCGGTGAACTCGTTGATGACCTCGGCGAAGCGAGCTCCCTCCGCCGCGCTGATCCACTCGAGCCGCAGGCGTCCCTCTTCCACGCCCAAGAGCTCGATCATCTTCTTCGTCTTGTCGAAGAGCTCCACCGCGCGGTGGTTCCCGAAGATGTAGTGGCAGTCACCGAAGTGACAGCCCGACACCAACACGCCGTCCGCCCCCTTCTCGAAGGCCCGGAAGACGAAGCTCGGCTGGATGCGCCCCGAGCACATGACCCGGATCATCCGGAAGTGGGGCTGGTGCTGGATCCTCGAGACCCCGGCCGTGTCCGCGCCTGCGTAGGAGCACCAGTTGCAGGCGAAGACCACGATGCGCGGGTTCCAGCCCGCACCTGCCCCGGCGGCTCCCCGCCCCTCGTTCTTGACGATGCTCACGCCGGCACCTCCTCGGAGAAGAAGGCATCGATTTGCGCCGCGATCTGTTGATCGGTGAAGTGCCGCGAGGCGATCGCCCCGGATGGACACCACGCGGCGCAGGTTCCGCAGCCCTTGCACAGCGAGGCGTTGATGCGGGCGACCATCTCGCCCGCGGCGATTTCCTCCAGCTGCGGCGCCTGGAAGTCGCAGATCGTGACGCACTCGCCGCAGGCCCGGCAGCGCTCCTCGACCACCGCGGCAACCGCCGGATCCTGGGTGACCGAATCGTGGGCCAGCAGCACCGAGGCCTTCGCCGCCGCGGCCGAGGCCTGCGCGACGCTGTCGACCACGTCCTTGGGACCCTGCACCGTGCCCGCGAGGAAGACCCCTTCGACGGCGGTCTCCACCGGCGCCAGCTCGGGGTGCCGCTCGAGGAAGAAGCCGTCGAGACCCAGCGGGGTCTTGAGCATCTCGTGGAAGCGGCTCGTCTCCGGCTCGCGCGGCCGCATGCCCACGCCCAGGACCACCAGGTCGGTGGGGACCTCCAGCGGTCGGTCGAGGAGGTCGTCGTAGCAGCGGACCGCCTGGGCCCGTCCCTCCCCCACCACCTCGGGCTTCTGCCCGGGGGGCACGCGGATGAACAGCACGCCCACGCCCCGTGCCTCGCGGTACATCTCTTCGGCGCCGGTCGAGATGGTGCGGATGTCCCGGTGGAAGACCGTCGTGTCCACGCCCTGCTCGGCCAGGCGCATCGCCTGCTTGATCGCCGTCGGGCAGCAGTACCGGGAGCACCCGCTGAAGCACTCGGAGTCGCGGGAGCCGACGCACAGGATGAAGCTGGCGTTCTTGGGGACGTGCCCGTTGATGCGAATCCCCGTCTCTTCCGCCGCGAAGCAGCGCTCGATCTCCACGCTGGTCAGCACGTTGGCGAAGCGGCGATACCCGAATTCGCCGGTCGGGTCGTAGAGGTCGGCGCCGACGGCCAGGATGATCGCCCCGATCGAGAGCTCCTTCGCGTCAGGGCCGCTCAGCCGGGCCTGGAAGTTGCCCACGAAGCCGGTGATCTCCTCCACGTCGCTGTTCAAGAGCACCTCGGCCCCGCTCTCCTTCAGCCGGCGGCACTTCTCCTTCAGGACCTCGGAGGCGCGGCGCATGTTCGGGTACATGTGCTTCAGGTCCCGGCCGGCGAGACGGCCGCCGAGGCGGCCGGCCTTCTCGACCAGCGTCACGGGGAAGCCCTGCTCGGCCAGGTCGGTCGCCGCCTGGATGCCGGCGATCCCCCCGCCGATCACCAGGGCAGCGTTCTCCATCGGCACCTGCCCCTCCTGCAGGGGCTCGAGATGCAGCGCCCGTGCGACGCCCATGCGGATCAGCGTGCGCGCCTTCTCCTGCGCCAGCGCTGGATCGCCGGTGTGCACCCACGAGCACTGGTCGCGGATGTTCACCATCTCCAGGAGGTAGGGATTGAAGCCGATCCCCGCCAGCGCGCCGCGGAAGACCGGCTCGTGTGTGCGCGGCGTGCAGGCCGCCACCACCACCCGGTTCAGATCGTGCTCGCGAACCAGCTCGATCAGCGCGTCCTGTCCCGTGGAGGAGCAGGCGAACATGTCGTGCACGGAGACCACCACCCCGGGGAGGGTGCCGGCGAACTCGGTCAGCTCTTCGATCCCCAGGACGCCGGCGATGTTGATACCGCAGTGGCAGACCATGACCCCCATCCGCGGCGGCCCGGAGAGGTCGAGGGGCTCGACCTCGGGCTCCTGCTCTTCGATGCGGTCCCCGGTCAGGAAGAGCTGCGCACGCGCCGCCGCCGCCGAGGCCTGGGCCACGCAGTCGGGGATGACCTGCGGCCCCATGGCGCTGCCGCAGACGTAGACGCCCTCGCGCGAGCTCTCCACCGCCGAGATGGCCGGGTCCTCGCGGGCGAAGAAGCCGTAGTCGTCCGTCTCGATCCCCAGGACCTCCGCCAACTGGTTGGCGCCGTCGTTGGGCGCGGCGGCCACCGAGAGCACCACCAGGTCCGCTCCGATGCGCCGTTGCTCGTGGCCCAGGGTGTCCTCCACGAAGACCTCCAGGCCGCCGTTCTCGGCGGCCTGCTCGATCTTGGCCGGGCGGCCGCGCACGTACTCGGCGCTCTTCTCGTCGAAGGAGCGCTGGACGAAGTCGTCGAAGCCCTTGCCGAAGGCGCGCAGGTCGGTGTAGAGGATGCTCACCTCTTCGACGTCCGGATCGTGCTGGCGGATCAGCATCGAGTCCTTGACCGCGTTCATGCAGCAGAAGCGGCTGCAGTACGGACGCCCTCCCTCGCCGCGCGCACCCACGCACTGGATGAAGACGATGCGCCGCGGCGTCACTTTGTCGGACGGCCGCACCACGTGGCCCCTGGTGACCCCCGAGGGGTTCAGCATGCGCTCCAGCTCGAGGCTGGTGATCACGTCGGGAAAGCGGCCGTAGCCGTAGTTCCCCAGCGCCCGGGCGTCGAACTCCTGGAAGCCGACCGCGACCAGGATGGAGCCCACGGCGAGCTCGAGCTCCTCCGGCGGCATGTCGAAGTCGATGGCGTCGACGTCACAGGCGTCCATGCAGTGCGGACAAACCAGGATCTTGCCGTTGAGGCAGGAGTCGCGGTCGATCACGTAGGAGGCCGGGACCGACTGGGGGAAGGGGCGGTAGATCGCCTTGCGCGCCTTCAGGCCCTGATCGAACTCATTGCCGCCGACCTGCGGACAGGCGTCCACGCACAGGCCGCAGGCCACGCACTGATCCTCTATCACCCAGCGCGGGTTCTTGCGCACCTTGACGGTGAAGTTCCCCGGCTCGCCGTCGCAATCGACGACCTCCGCGCAGGTGACCACCTCGATGAGCGGATGCCGACCGGCATCCATCGCCTTGGGGCCGAGTATTCAGATGGCGCAGTCCATGGTGGGGAAGGTCTTGTCGAGCTGGGCCATTCGGCCGCCCAGCGTCGGAGACTTCTCCACCAGGGTCACGCGCACCCTCGCGTTGGCGAGGTCCAGGGCCGCTTGGATCCCGGCGATCCCGCCGCCGATGACCAGCGCCCGTTTGGGCTCACTCGGGCCCTCCGGCTCCTCGGAGACCTCGGGGGAGGGCGATTCGCTCAGCGCGTCTTCTGGTTCGATCATGGGAGTTCCGTCCGATCTGCAGTCGAGCTCACCCCTGGACGGGGGCGATCTCGACCTCCACTCCGTACTCCTTCTGGGCGTGGGAAAGCCCCGCCTCGAATGCTCTGATGTTCAGGTCCTCGGTCCCCGCGGGGACCGAGTCCAGCACGGCCTGGCGCATGTGCTCGCTCGAGACCACGTCGCTGACCGCGGAGAGGAAACCGATCATCACGATGTTCTGGACGATCGAGCGTCCCAGCGACTCGGCGATGCGCGTGGAGGGGATCCCGAAGGCCTTCTGCCCCTCCATCAGCTCGGGCTCCACCAGGTCGCTTTCGTAGAGGAGCGTGCCGTCCGGTCCGAGCAAGCTCCCGTGCTTCGCATAGCCGTCCCGCGACATCGCGATCAGGATGTTCGGCTTGCGCACGTAGGGGTAGAGGATCTCGGTCTCGGCGACCACCAGCGTCGAGCTGCAGGAGGCTCCCCGCGCCTCCGGCCCGAAGCTCTGCATCATCGTGGCGTGAATGCCGGCGTACACCGCGCAGGCTCTACCGATGATGATGCCCGAGAGGACCACGCCCTGGCCACCGAAGCCCGTGATGCGAATCTCAGCCCGTTGCATGGATCAACCCTCCTTCGGGGGGCATGGGGACGTACTCGTCGCCGAAGAGCTCCCGGTAGTGCTCCTGCATCCGATCGAGGAAGGTCGGCTCCTCCTGATCGACGAACTTCCCGCAGACGAGGTCGTCCTGGAATTTGATGCCGAGCTCGCGAGTGTCCGCTCCGTTGCGGATCTCCGAGTTGTCGTGGTAGTAGCGCATCAGGTCCAGCCCCGTGCCCAGCCGGTTGAGGCGTGCGTAGAGCGTCGAACAGGGAGCGATCACCTCGATGAAGCGGAAGCCCCGGCGTTCGAGAGCCTCGCCGAAGGACTTGGTCAGGCGCCGGATGTGTAGGCAGGTCCAGCGCGCGACGTAGGTCGCCCCGGCCGCCGCCACCAGGTGGGGCAGGTTGAAGGGGCGCTCGTAGTTGCCGAACGGCATGGTGGAGGACTTCGCCGTTGGCGGAGTGGTGGCCGCGTTCTGGCCACCGGTCATGCCATAGATGAAGTTGTTGACCAGGATCACCAGCAGGTCCTGGTTGCGCCGGGCGGCGTGAATCAGGTGGTTCCCACCGATCCCGGCCAGATCCCCGTCGCCGGAGAAGACGGTGACCAGGAGCTCGGGGCGGCCCAGCTTCAGCCCCACGGCGAAGGGCACCGCCCGGCCGTGCGTGCTGTGGAAGGCGTCCAGCTTCATGTAGCCGGCCACCCGCCCGGTGCAGCCGATGCCGGAACACACGGCCACCTTGTCCAGGTCGACCCCGGTCTCCTCCAGGGCCTTGGCGTAGCACTTGACCACGGTGCCGATGCCGCAGGTCGGGCACCAGATGTGCGGGATGCGGTCCATCCGCAGGTACGGAGCGATGGGGTGCGCCGGCTCCGTCCCGCTCTCGAGTGTCGGCATGTCGGTGGTACTCATTGGGCTGCCTTCACGATTGCCTCTGCGATGTCCTCGGGGTCGTGCGCTTCACCGCCGCTGTGCTGAACGGCCCACGCCTCGGCCCGATCGCCGGCGCAGCGCTCGACCTCCAGTACGACCTGACCGAGGTTGATCTCGGGGACCACGAAGGCCTTGACCTGCTGCGAGAGCTCGCGGATACGCCGCTCCGGGAAGGGCCAGACGGTGATCAGCCTCATGAATCCCACCTTGACGCCCTTCTCCCGGGCCAGCTCGATGCCCATGCGCGCGACGCGGGCGGTGATGCCGTAGGCGATCACGACCACATCGGCGCCCTCGACCTCGACTTCCTGCAGATTGATGATCTCCTCGGTGCTCAGCGAGATCTTGTCCACCAGGCGCCGGACGAGCTTGTCCTGGCATTCCGCGCTCATCACCGGATAGCCGCGCTCATCGTGGGTCAGCCCGGTGGTGTGGAAGCGGTATCCGTCGCCCGCCCGCGCGAACTCCGGGACCATGTTCCCGTTGGTCGCGTAGGGCCAGTACTCGTCCGGGGTCTTGTCGGTCAGGACGCGCGGGACGATCTCGATCTCGTTGGCCTCCGGGATCACGACCTTCTCGGTCATGTGGCCCACGCACTCGTCCATCATGACCAGCACGGGGACGCGGTAGGTCTCGGAGAGGTTGAAGGCGTCGATGGTCAGATCGAAGGCTTCCTGGGGGGACTGCGGCGACAGGGCGATCAGCTCGTAGTCCCCGTGGGACCCCCAGCGAGCCTGCATCATGTCCGCCTGACCCACCATCGTCGGCAGGCCCGTGGAGGGCCCACCCCGTTGCACGTTGACCACCACACAGGGGGTCTCCATCATCGCGGCCAGGCCGATGTTCTCCATCATCAGGCTGAAGCCGGGGCCGCTGGTGACGGTCATCGACTTGGTGCCCGTCCAGGAGGCCCCGACCACGGCGCTCATGCTGGCCAGCTCGTCCTCCATCTGGATGAAGGTGCCGCCCATCTTGGGGAATCGTTTCGCGATGCGCTCGACCACCTCCGTCGAGGGGGTGATCGGGTATCCCGCGACGAAGCGACAGCCGGCGGCCATCGCTCCCTCGCCACAGGCGAAGTCACCATCGAGGTAGTGGACGCCCGTCAGCACGCCTGCAGGATCGGTTTTCACTTGGTGCCTCCTTTGCCAATACGCGGCCTTCGAGCGGCTTTCATTCGGCCGCTCCGCTCACCACCGTCCCCCCGTCGGAGCCGGTCGCCGCCGACTCCAGGCAGAAGATGGCGAAGTCCGGACAGATCGCCTCGCACAGATTGCAGTTGACGCACTCGCCGTGCTTGACGACCTCTGGTGGGTGGTAGCCCTTCCGATTGAAGCGCTCCGACATCACCAGCACGTCCTTGGGACAGTACTCGACGCAGAACGCGCAGCCCTTGCAGCGATCTTCGACGATATGGACCTCCCCACGGGGGATCACCACCTCGTCGATGTCCAGTGGTTTCCGCCACAGCTCCATCTCGGCGTACCTCCTACTCGTGCATCGGGTTGTAGTCCGACACCAGTTCTTCCATCGCGTCCCAGACGTGCCCGATCTCGTTGCACATCACGACCAGATCCCTGCGGAAGCCGTGGGCGTCCTTCACCCGTCCGCTCAGCACGGCGTCCTGTTGGAAGCCGATGCCCTCGAGCAGCCGTCGGGCTGAGACCTGGTTGTCAACGAGGTGAGCGATGAGCTGGTCGAGACCCAGGGTCACACCGGCGCGAACGAGCGGTTTCACCAGCAGCTTCCCCAGGCCCCTCCCCTGGAAGTCTGGAGCCACTGCGACTCGGATCTCGCCGACGTGAGCCGACCAGCCCGACTCCCGGCGGTAAAGGGTTGCGCTGCCCACGACCCGGTTCTCGCTCACAGCGATCATGGGCACGGTCTGTTCGTGCTCGAGCCTCCAGATGTACAGATCGATCCAGTTCTCCTTGGTGACGTCATTGCGCAGGTACATGCGGTCTCCCTCGGGCAACTCGGCCCAGAAACGCTGGAGGAGACTCGCGTCCACGGGCTCGAATGCGCGGACCTGCACCTTGGTGCCGTCACGAAGGGCCACCTCTTCAGGTGAGATGTAGATCTTCATGAGCCCTCCTGCTCTTCGCAGGGCCCCACGGGTTGCGGGGCGTGGCTCCCTTCTTTCAGCTTCTGGCGCCGTGTCGAGGGCAAAAGCGGCGAATCCGGGCGGTTTTCGTGGTATTCGCCCGGTGAGGCGCATTCGTGTACAATCGACTCAGCCGAGGAGGCGCAGGCCTTCCTCAAAGGCCTGCGCGCGTGATGCAAAGCGCGCACTACATCTGGCAGCTCCCCCGTTGGACCGAGGGATTCCAATGGGACGCAAGCCGGCTCCTGCCCCTCATCGGGACAACCAGACGCCGGCAGGGGAGGATTCTTGGTCAAGCCGCCAGCCTCGGACCGGACGTGCGCAGCGGAGTCCGCGCCTCCGTGTTGGCCAAGCTGCGCGTGGACGTCCTCGCCGAAGAGGCGATCGCCTCCTCGGCGATCGAGTCGGAGAGGCTCGGGGAGCCGTCCGTGCGCTCCGCCATCACTCGGCAGCTCGGGATGATCATCGATGGGGCCCGGCCCGCCGAGCGTCACGTCGACGGCTTCGTCGAGGTGCTCTTGGACGCCACGACGAATCATTCGGCCCCCCTGACCGTGAGTCGGCTGCAGGGCTGGCAGGCCGCCCTCTTCCCTTCGGGCTTCTCGGGCATCAACCGCATCGCCGTCGGCGCCTGGAGGCGGCACCGCACGTCGATGATCCGCATCCCCTTCCTCTCCGGCGACGCCGAGATCTGCTATGAGGCTCCGCCCGCGGACGTGGTCTCGCAGGAGATGGAGCGCTTCCTCGACTGGTGGGAGGCTTCGGCCGAATCCGAGGAGGGACTGGTTCGCGCCGGAATCGCCCACTTCTGGTTCGTGAGCATCCATCCCTTCGACGACGGCAGCGGCCGGATCGGCCGGGCGATCACCGACATGGCCCTGGCCCAGGACGAGCAGTCGCCGATCCGCCTGTACGGCCTGTCGAGCCAGATCCTGGACGAACGCCACGCCTACTGCAGTGCCCTGAAGGAGGCGCAGACCTCAAACGGGGACCTGACCGGCTGGCTGTGCTGGTTCCTGGAGTGCCTGGAGAGGGCGATGGCCAGGGCCGAGGGCCGGATCGAGCGCGCGCTGGCCAGGACCCGCTTCTGGCAGTGCCACGGCGGCGTGGCGTTGAACGAACGCCAGCTCACGGTGCTGAACATGCTGCTCGACGCCGGACCGGACGGGATCGACGGCGGCCTCTGTACCCGCAAGTACGTGAGGATGACCCGGGCGAGCCGGGCGACCGCCCAGCGGGAGATCGCCAACATGGTCCGCCAGGGGCTCCTGGTCCAGCGCCCCGGGGGAGGTCGGAGCACGAGCTACGAGGCGGCCTGGAAGATGAGCGGTCCCGGCCCCAGTTCACGCTAGCCGGGTGACTGCGTGCGAAGAGGAGAACTTCGGCGGCGAGTAGGGTAGGGTCCCGATTCTCCGGGGTGCTCCCCGGGGAGGGGACGCCTGGCCAATCTCGGGGGGAAGCTGAACGGATGAAGACCTTGAGGCCCGTGTTCATCGTCGGTTGTGGGCGGAGCGGCACGACCCTCCTCGGCTCGCTCCTGGGAGGTCATTCCCGTTGCGTCGCGACCCCGGAGTCCCAGTTCCTCTTCAGCGTCTTCCTCACCCTCCCCCAGCCCTGGGGAAGAGAGTCCCAAGCAGCGGCCCTGCGGGGTTTCGCGTCCCACTGGAGGTTCCAGACCTGGAACACGAGCCTGCCCGAGAACGGGTACCCGGATGAGCGTGTGAACTCCTTCGAGGATCTCGTTCTGGAGGTGGTCCGCGATTACGCGACGAGCGTCCAAAAGGGAGATGCCGAGGTCTGGATCGATCACACGGGAACACATCTCGCTTTCGCCATGTTGATCGTGGACCTCTTCCCGGCGGCGAAGTTCATTCATCTGGTTCGGGATGGCCGGGCGGTCGTCGCGTCGATACGCAAGCTCGATTGGGGTCTCCACGACATCCACAGGGGCTCCCAATGGTGGGCCTCCCAGGTCGGGAACGGTCTCGCCGCCGAGCAGCTGTTGGGAGACAGACTGATCAGGGTCCGTTACGAAGACCTCGTGGCCGAGCCTGAGAAGACCCTCCGCAGCATCAGTGCCTTCCTGGAGCTGGATTGGGAGCCGGAGATCCTCTCGGGATCCGGTTTCGACTTGCCGACCTACACCGAGACCCAACATCGGTTGATCGGCGGCGAACCCGAGCCCTCTCGTATCTCAGCCTGGAAGGAGGAGCTCTCTGCGCGGGAAGTCGAGGTACTGGAGAGCGTCGCCGGCAACCTCCTTCCCTGCCTGGGCTACCCCACTGTCTACGGCCATCGAGCCCGGAGGGCAACGAAACCGGAGAAGCTGGCCTGGGTCCTGAAGGACATGGTCTTTCAGCGCCCGAGGGACCTGGTCAAGCGGTCTTGTCGGCGGCTGCCCCTGTTCCGCCGTGCGCGGCTCGGAGATCGATCCTGACGACGGGCCCCAGCTCGGCGAGCCCGTAGCGAGTTCCACACCTGCGTGACGGCGCGGTTCGCAGCGCAGGCTGGCTCGCGGAGCCGGGGAAGCGCGTCCTTCACTTGTCCTTCGGTCGAGCGCCCGCCAGACGGCGCAGGGTCATCGGCTTGCAGAGCCACTGCTCCTCCTTGGCGGCTCGCCCACACTTCCGACAAGCGAACCGGGGCCTGGAGACGATGGCGCGGAACTCGGTGAACCTCTCCCGAAACCACTCCTTCTTCCACTCACACAGGGTCTTGGCTCTGCTGCCCATGGTCTGCTCGCTCTGCGGGATGATATCGCCTGGACGTATCCCGCGCATCTGACCTCGAGACGGGATCGAGAAGGACCTGATCGGATCGAGTGGCAGTCTGGCTTCAGTCCTAGACTCGCTGCCGGAGCGGACTCGGCATACTGGGAGCCCGAGCCGTACTCTCCCCCGAGCTTCGACGCCGTCGTCGGACCCTGACCGCCCAGAGATCATGAGAATCCTCCTGACGACCTGCACCCTCCTCCTCCTCTCCACCACGCTGCTCGCCCTGCCGCAGGACCGCATCACCGGCCGCACCTTCGCCACCCGCTCCGAGGTGATCGCGCAGCACGGCATGGCCGCGACGAGCCAGCCGCTGGCGACGCAGGCCGCACTCGACGTCCTGAAGAACGGCGGCAACGCGATCGACGCGGCGATCTGCGCCAACGCGGTGCTGGGACTCGTCGAACCGACGGGCAACGGCATCGGAGGTGACCTCTTCGCGATCGTCTGGGACGCGAAGACGAAGCAGCTCCATGGCTACAACGGCAGCGGGCGCTCGCCGAAGAGCTTGACCCTCGCGTACTTCCAGGAGCAGAAGATCGAGGAGATCCCCGCCTACGGCCCGCTGCCCGTCTCGGTGCCCGGCACGGTGGACGGTTGGTTCGCGCTGCACGAACGCTTCGGCTCGCTGCCGATGAACGAGATCCTCGAGCCGGCGATCCGCTACGCCGAGGAGGGGTTTCCGGTCAGCGAGCTGATCGCGCACTACTGGGCGGGAAGTGCGCGCTTCCTCTCGCGCTACCCGGGTTTCCGCGAGCAGATGACCCTGAACGGCCGCGGCCCGCGGAAGGGGGAGATCTGGCGCAATCCGAACCTGGCGCTGACGCTCTCTGAGATCGCCGAGGGCGGCCGCGAGGTCTTCTACGAGGGTGAGATCGCGCGCACGATCGCCGACTACATGCAGGAGAATGGGGGTTTCCTGTCCTACGACGACCTCGCCGAGCACCGCGGCGAGTGGGTCGCGCCGGTCTCGACGAGCTACCGCGGAGTCGAGCTGTGGGAACTGCCGCCGAACGGTCAAGGGATCGCCGCCCTGCAGATCCTCAACATCCTCGAGGGCTTCGACATCGCCGCGATGGGTTTCGGCAGCGCCGACCACGTGCACCACTTCGTCGAGGCGAAGAAGCTGGCCTTCGAGGACCGCGCTCGCTTCTACGCCGATCCGGCGCTGGTCGACGTCCCCGTCGACGTCCTGATCTCGAAGGAGTACGCCGCTGAACGTCGTGCGAAGATCAACTCGCGTCGGGCAGCGCGACGCGTCTCCGCGGGAAGCTCCAAGCTCGAAGCGGGCGACACGATCTACCTCTGCACCGCGGACGAGGCCGGAAACATGGTCTCCCTGATCCAGAGCAACTACCGCGGCATGGGCTCGGGGATGACACCGCCGGGACTCGGTTTCGTGCTCCAGGACCGCGGCGAGCTGTTCGATCTGACGCCGGGGCGCGCCAACACCTACGCTCCCGGCAAGCGGCCCTTCCACACCATCATCCCGGCGTTCCTGACGCGCGACGGCCAGCCGTGGGTCGCCTTCGGCGTGATGGGCGGCGCGACGCAGCCTCAGGCTCACGCGCAGATCGTGATCAACCTCGTCGACTTCGACATGAACCTGCAGGAGGCGGGTGACGCGCCGCGGATCCTGCACTCCGGCTCCTCGGAGCCGACCGGCGAGCGGATGACCGACGGCGGCGAGCTGTCCCTCGAAACCGGTTTCGACTACGAGGTGATCCGCACTCTGGTCGGCCGCGGGCACAAGACGGTCTGGAAGGTCGGACCGTACGGCGGCTACCAAGCTATCCTGCGCGATCCTGAGACGGGGGTCTACTACGGAGCTTCCGAGTCGCGCAAGGACGGGCAGGCGGCGGGCTGGTAGGGCTCGCGCCCCGCGCCTGCTCCTCCCCCCATCCCGCGCAGAGGTAGGATAGAACCGTCGACGAAGATCAACTCCATTCCACCTAGAAGGGAGACGCCCCCATGCTGCTCACGCTTCGTTCTCCGTCCCGTGCCCTCCTCGGCGCGATCGCTCTCCTGCTCACCCCGGGGCTCTCGTCCGCCCGGGTCTCCCAAGACGAGGATGGCGCGCTGCAGGCCGCCCGCGAGCACGTCGCCGCGGGGAAGGACGTCGACGAGAGGGTGGAGTGGTACACGGAGGAATGGCCCTGCGTCGGCACACGCTTGCACAAGGCAGTCAGGGTCGGGCATCTCCGCGTCGTGGAGTACCTCCTCTCGCAAGGAGCCGATGTCGCCAACTCGAGTTTCGACATCAAGGGCCCCCCGGACGCGAAGGCCCCCCTGGCGATGGCAGCGCGGAACGGAGATCTCTCCATGGCCCGCCTCCTGGTGTCGCATGGTGCCGATGCGACGCACCACGAAGGTTCGGGCGACTCTCCCCTGCACTGCGCCGCCATGCGCGGGCACGTGAAGATGGCGAAGTACCTCGCCGAGCTCGGCGCCTCCGTGAATCCGATCTGGGAGGGCGGGGAGGGTCCCCTGCACGCGGCGGCGGGGAACGGACACTTCCCGATGGTGGAGTGGCTCCTGGAGCGCGGCGCCGGGATCGACTACGAGACGCAATTCGGAGGCACTCCCCTCCAGGCGGCGGCCCGCGGCGGCCACGGAGCGGTGATGGTGCTGCTCGTCTTGAAGGGCGCGAGCTTGACGGCGGGACGGGAGGACCAGGACCTGCTCACCGACGCCGTGCGCATCGGGGATCGCGGTCTGGTGGAGCTGCTCATCGCTCGCGGCGCCCAGCTGGACGGCAGGGGCAAGCTCACCACCCCGGTGTACGCCGCCGTCGAGGACGAGCAGCGCGACATCCTCGTCTCCCTGCTCCTCCACGGAGCTTCTCCCGATGCGCGCAGCTACTACGGCGACGCGGCCCTCCACGAGGCCGCCGAGCGCGGGGACGAGGATTTCGTCGGTATCCTGCTGTGGCGCGGCGCCGACCCGAACATCACCGATTCCCAGGGTCGGAAGCCCGCCGACGTGACGCAGAGCGGTCGCATCCGCGACATGTTGAACCAGTGACGCGAACCAAGCCGCCCGCGCTTCCGATCCAGGGTCTCTAGGCAGCCCCCGCCCGGGGCCCGGAGCCCAGGTCCTCCATCTCGAGGAACAG
>CAZDQL010000022.1:0-19556 GCA_964507325.1 uncultured Planctomycetaceae bacterium
GACCCCCTCGTTCTCCACCGCCCAGTTGCCTTCGAGGTCGAAGAAGCCGGTGCGCGGTGCGGTCATCATGCCGCCGTCGATCAGGGGCGGGACGTCGTAGATGCCGACCAGGCCGCCCCAGGTGGTGGTCCCGATCAGCGGGCCCAATCCCATCTCGCGGAACATGTAGGGCAGCAGGTCCCCCCCCGAGCCCGCGCTCTCGTTGATCAGCATCACCTTGGGACCCCAGATCCCCGCCGCCGGGGTGGCGAAGGGGCGGCGGTCGCCGATCGGCGTGTTGAAGTAGCCCAGGGGACGGCGCGCCATCAGGTCGACCATGTAGTCCGCGGCGGAACCGCCTCCGTTGAAGCGCTCGTCGACCACCACTCCGTCGCGGTCCTGCTGGGCGAAGTAGTAGCGGTTGAAGGCCGTGTAGCCGCCGAACCCGGTGTTGGGCAGCCAGACGTAGGCCAGGCGGCCTTGGGAGAGCTCGTCCACGCGCCGCCGGTTGCCCTCGATCCAGGCGCGCTGGCGCAGGCCGTAGTCGTTCCCGGTGGGGACGACCGTCACTTCGCGGGCGCCCTCCCGGGTCGGGCGGTCGTTCACCTCGAGCACCGTCTGGCGCCCCGCGGTGCCCTCGAACACCTCGTGGAAGTTGCGCGGAGGCGCGATCTCCACGCCGTTCACCGCCAGCACGTAGTCGCCGCTCCCCACGTCGACGCCGGGCGCCGAGAGGGGCGCCCGCAGGCCGGGGTTCCAGTTCTCGCCGGAGTAGATCTCGGCGATGCGGTACTTGCCGGAGTCGACGACCAGGTCCGCGCCGAGGAGGCCCACCGAGACGCGCTCCACGTCGGGGGTGTCCCCGCCGCCGGTGTAGGAGTGTCCCACCGAGACCTCCCCGCCCAGGATGTCGAGCAGGTAGGTGAGGTCGGCGCGGTGACCGACGTGCGCCACCCACGGCTCGTACATGCGGTAGACGGCGTCCCAGTCGGCGCCGTGCACGTTCTCCACGTAGAGGAAATCGCGCTGGTAGCGCCACGCCTCGCGGAAGATCTGGGCCCACTCGGCGGGGGGGTCGACCTTGGCGCGGATCTCCGCGGTGGCCAGGCGGCCATCACCTCCCTTGGGGGGCGCTCCGGTTCCCACCACGCGCCACTGCCCATCGGCCTGCACCAGCATCTGCTTGCGATCCTCGGAGAGGGTGAGGGCGCTCACGCCGGTGAGGAAGGGCTTGGACTCGCGCTTGGAGAGCTCGAAGCGGTGCAGGCTCACCCCTCCGAAGCGGCGGCCGGAGGAGGAGGGAGCTTCGCCGTAGAAGAGGATCCCCTCCGGACCGGCAGCCAGGGCAGCGAGGTTCCCGGAACCGACCGGCAGGGAGAGGATGCGTTGGTCGATCCCCTCCAGGTCGACGGTGACCTGGACCCCCTGCTCGGCGTCCTTCTCCTGCCCTTCGGGTGCCGCTTCCTGCGCCTCCTCCTGCTTCTCGTCTCCCTCGTCCTCTTCCTCCTTCACCGGCTCCTCGTCGCTTTCGGGCGCGAAGGGAGAGGGCTCCCCGTCGGCCAACACCGCGAGCCAGATCGAGCGCTGCACCGGGCGCTCGTAGGAGGTCATGTCCAACCAACCGATGTTGAGGGCCAGGTTCGTGCTGGCCAGGAAGTAGAGGTACTTGCCCCCCGCGTCCCAGACGGGGTCGGTCGCATCCGACAACCCGTCGCCGAGCTGATGCGTGCTGCCGCTCTCGAGGGAGTACAGGAAGACTGCGTGCTGGTGGGTCGGGAGCCGCTTGGCGTAGGCCAGCCACTTGGAGTCCGGCGACCAGGCCGGGTCCATGGTGCGGACCGGATGGGCGAACTCGTCGGTGTCGACGAGCTTCTGCTCGCCCGACTCGACGTCGATCGTCCACAGGTTCAATCCCTCGTCGGTGAAGGCCAGGGTCTGGCCGTCGGGGGACCAGACGGGGGTGTAGTAGAAGCTCTTCTCCCGCAGCGGAATGGCGCGCGGTGCGCTGAGCCCGTCCTGGGTGCCGATCATGAGCTGGTACTCCCCCGAGGCGTCGGAGAACCAGGCCAGATGCTCTCCGTCGGGGGCCCAGCTCGGCGCCCGCTCGGCGACGCCGGGGGTGGCGGTCAGGTTGCGCCAGTCCCCCTCCTCCACCGGGACGGTGAAGACGTCGCCGCGCGCCTCGAAGACGGCGCGCTTGCCGGTGGGGGAGAGCCCCGGCGAGGTCAGCATCTCGCCGACCCTCTCCCAGTGGGGCCGGCGCCAGGGGATGTCGCCGCGCACCTCGATCTCGAGCTGGGTGTGGGTCTCCGAGACCGCGTCGAAGAGGTGCAGGTAGCCCCCCACCTCGTACACCAGCCAGCGCTCACCGTCCGACTCGAGCTGCTTGGCGTCGAAGTCCCGGTAGTGAGTGAGCTGGCGCACCTCCCCCGTCTCCGGATCGTAGACGTGGAGGTTCATCGCCAGGTCGCGATCGGAGAGGAAGTAGACCTTGCCTGCGACCCAGCAGGGGTCCCAGTTCTGGCTCCCCTCGTGAGGCACCTCGACGTGATCGTGGTCGAAGAGATCGAGGATCCAGATCGGGTGCGTCTGGCCTCCGCGGTAGTTGCGCCACTCCTGGTCGGCGGGGCGCACGTGCTGGTAGGCGAGCCGACTCCCGTCGCGGGAGAGCTTGCCGGTCCAGAGCCGCAGGTCGGCGACGATCTCCGCCGGCCCTCCCTCGACGGACACGCTCCAGAGCTTGCCGTAGGGGATCGGCGCGCTGTCACGCCCGGAGGAGAAGAGCACGCGCTCCCCATCCCCCGACCAACCGAGCACCGTGTCGGGCATGGGGTGCCACGTCAGGCGCTGCGGCGAGCCCCCTTCGATCGGAACCACGTACACGTCCCGGTTGCCGTCGTAGCCGGCGGTGAACGCCAGATGGCGGCCGTCGGGGGAGAAGCAGGGTTGGCTCTCCACGTCGGGGATGCTGGTCAAGCGGCGCGCGTCCCCTCCGCTGCGCGCGGTGATCCAGACGTCCCCCGCGTAGCAGAAGGCGACGTGCTCCGCGCTGACCGTGGGCTGGCGCAGGAGGCGCGTCCCTTGGGCAGGGGTCCGCGGGGCGAGAAGGAGGGCGAAAGCGAAGAGGAAGAGCAGCCGGGTCATGGTGTCGATTCAGAAGGGGTGGGTCGGGACCAACGACGATGGTACGACCAACCGTCTAAAGCGGTTCCGCTTTGATCTCCCCCTCATCGGAGTCGAACCGAAAGCGAACGTGGTTGATGTGGTGATCCGTCTTCAAGTGGGCCCCGGCGCTGTGGAGCTCCACTCCCGCGTGGATGACGCTCTCCACCTTGATCACCGGCGGCGTGCTGGCGAGCAGCTCGTTCAGTTCGATCTCCCAGACCCTGAGCTCGCGCTCCTGTTTCTCGAGCTTGAGACGCTGCGCCTCACTCCCCTCTTGCAGGGCCTGGTGCTGCTCCTCCGCCAGTTTGCGCAGTTCCCCCTGCACCCGGCGCAGTTCCGCGACCACCTCCGGCCCCGGACCGACCTGGATCCAGGTCGGCACCCCGTACTCCGAGCCCAGCTCGCGAGCCTCGAGCCCGTTGAGTGCCGAGTAGCGCCCTCCCCGCAGGATCCCGTTGGCCGCGGTCGCCAGGATGCGGCCCCCACTCCGGATCTCGCTGCCGATGTCCATGCGGCCGATCGTCACGTCACCACCGGCCCTGATCTTTGCGTTCTGGGCGTGGGTGCACTGGAGGGTCGACTCCGCCGTGACGAAGCCGAACTCACCACCCACGATGCCTTGCTGGACCTCGATCGCGCCACCCGCCTCGACCCTGGCGTCCTCGATCGAGCCGTGCACGATCACGTCCTTCTCGGAGGCCACCCGGAAGGTGCTGCGTATCGAGCCTCGGATGACGATCGCCCCCGTCGCGTTCAGGTTACCGGTTCCGTAGTCGACATCCCCGTCGATCTGCAGGACGTCGACCACCGACAGTTCGCTGCCGTTCCCGACGTCGAGCATGCCGTCGATCTCAGCCTCGTAGGTGAGGGAGCCGTCCTCCTGCTCGTGGACCGCGACGTTCTTGCCCGCTTTGACCGGTCGACTCTCGACTTTCTCCGTGGGGAGCGGAGTTCCATCGACGCGGCACCCAGGCGTGCCCGGAGTGGCCGGACTCCAGGTCGCGATGAGCTGCCCGGCGCAGACGTTCTTGACCGATGAGCGCTCGCGGAAGTCGATCTGCCCCTCGCCTCGCCCCACGGTTCCCGCGGTCAGCTCCGCTCCGATCGCGAGCTCCAGATGCGCGGGGCGGCCGGCTTCGTATGCGTCGCCCCGTGCCAGGCAGATCGGCCGCGGCAGGCTCCCGCGCAGGTTGAGCATTTCCAGGGCGCGCTCGATCTCCGCGGGTCGGACGCCGTGGACGACGCCGGCGGCGGTCAGGGCCGCGCCGATCTCCTCGACCGCGAGCCCCTGCTCATCGGCCCCCGGAGAGCGCAATTCGACGTAGGCGCGCATCCGGTCCTCGGTGATCGAGACCGGCGACCGAATGCTGGGAACGTCCTGACCATTGGTCTCCAGGTAGCCGAAGCAGGTGACGTCGGCGATCCAGCGCGCACCGTCACCCGTTGCATCCACGACGATCCCCGCGCCGTGCTCGAAGTCGAGCAGCGCCTCGTCCCCCTCGCCGGGCGTCCGTTCCGCGACGACCTCCCCCTGGCGCAGGATCCTCCGCTGTCGCGAAGGATCGTCGGCGCTCGGTTGCAGGTAGTGCCGCAGGAGCTGGGCCTGCGGCTCTTCCTCGGGTATGACCCCTTCCACCTTGTCCGGCGGGGTGCTCATCAGCGGATCTGCGGTGGATTGGATCGGGCGCCCGGGGGCATCCCTTGAGGGTTCTCCCTAGTGGGAATCCCGCTCGCAGACGAGGATGCTGGCGGCGCCTCCGAGGGGATCGAAGGGGGCGCGCCCGAAGTCCGAAAAGTGGGAGAGGGTCGCGAGGCCCTGGCGCCGGTGGCAGGCGCCGAAATCCGCGGCGCGCTGGGGGAAGAGCGCCGTGCGACCCTCGTACAGGACCTCCTCGCCCCGTTGGAGTCGAGTCACGAAGCACACCTCCTCGGAGGTGAAGTCCTGGTACTCCCGTAGGAAAGCCAGCCCCTCTCCGTCCAGCTCGCGGGGCGGGAAGTCGTGCCCGCCCCTGGCGAGGATCGCGTCCCAGTTGACCGTCTGAACGACCCATCGCCCTCCCGGCGCGAGCAGCTCGGCGACCCCGCGAGCCACCCCGTCGTAGGCCTCGCGGTCCACGTGGGCGGCGACGTTGCCGATGCAGAAGATCAGGTCGAAGGGAGGCTCGAGGGCGTCGAGGGCCGTCATGTCGAGGCGCTGGAAGCTCGCCCGTGGATAGCGCTCCCGCGCCGCCGCGATCATCGCCTCGTCGAGGTCGATGCCGACCGCCTCCCCGCCGTCGGTGGCGAAGCGACCCGCGTAGTGCCCCGGCCCGCAGCCGACGTCCAGGACGCGCCCGGTCGCGGAACCCGAGGCCTCGCGCAGGAAGGAGTAGACCCCCTCGCGGAAGGGGAAGATCCGCTCGTAGACGGCGGCGAAGCGGGAGTACATCGACATGGGGAGACTCGCGGACCACGAGGGTATCATCCCTCCGATGGCCTCCGGCGCTCCCAAACCTCCGGCAGCGCGCAACCTGCAGCTCGACACCCTGCGCGGCTTCGCCGTGCTCGGCATGGTGGTGGTCAGCGTGGGTCTCTTCGCCCGCCCCTTCGGCGCCCTGGACGACCCGACCTTCGCCGCCGGTGGACTCGAGCCCGCGAACCTCTGGACGTGGGGCCTCGGCGAGCTCCTCGTCGAGGGCAAGGCGATCGCGATCTTCGCCCTGCTCTTCGGGGCCGGTGTGGTCATGCTCGGCGAGCGGGGATTCGCGCAGCAGCTCCTGCGCCTCGTCTTCCTCTTCGGCATCGGCGCGGCGCACGCCTACGGGCTCTGGTCCGGTGACCTGTTGATGGTGTACGCGGCCTGTGGGGTGGTGGCGCTCCTTCTGCGGAGGCTGCCGGTGGGGGTGCTCCTGACCCTGGGCACCGTGCTCGTCGTGTCGGCTCTGCACGAGGAGCTCGTCCCCGAGCTGCGGCGCGCCTTCTCCGCGCAGGAGACGGTCGCCCCCGTCTGGTTCCAGGAGCGCGACGCTGCCCTCGAGGAGCTCTACGCCCCCGACGTGGAGCGCGCCGCTCACGAGGGAACCTGGCTCGAGCAAGCGCGCTGGCGGGCGGAGGTCGTCTGGTGGCGGGTCTTCCGCTCCACTTTCGAGCTCCTGCGCTGCGGCGGCCTGATGCTGATCGGCATGGCGCTCGCGAAGACGGGCTTTCTCGCCGGGGCGGCTCGGCGTCGCAGCTACCTGGCCGTGGCGGGGGTCGGATTGGTGCTGGGCGCGGCGCTCACCGGGCTGGGGCTCTGGCCTGAGCTCCAAGAGGTCGTGGGGCAGGGCGAGCTGACGAGCCAGGCGCGGACGATCGCCTTCGCCGCGGGCCACGTCGGCGCCGCGGTGATGGCCTTGGGGCTCGTGGGGGCGCTGCTCTTCGCCTGCTCCAACGCCATCGTGCGCCGCCTCGCACGCCCCCTGGCGGCGGTGGGGCGCATGTCCCTCAGCAACTACCTCGTCCAGAGCCTCGTCTGCGTCCTCGTCTACCAGGGTTGGGCCTTCGGCCGGTGGGGGACGCACGACGTCGCGGATCAGCTCCTCGTGGTGGGGGCGCTCTGGGCGGGGTACCTGCTCTTCTGTCCCCTCTGGATGATGCACTTCCGCCTCGGTCCCGTGGAGTGGTTCTGGCGCAGCCTGACCTGCCTGAAGCTCCAACCGCTGGCCGTCGAGGAGGCGGTCGACCATGAGTGACGAGCGCACGAACCAGCGCCGGATCTTCCTCACCGGAGGTCTGGTGGGAGCGGCCGCGGGAATCGTGGGGGCGACCTCGGCGGGGGTGTTGCGCCGGCCGGAGTCGACGACGGGTCCCGCGGTGCACACCCGCAAGCGGGTCGAGTGGCGGCTGGCCTCGAGCTTCCCCGACTCCCTGGACGCGATGTACGGCACCGCCCAGCTCCTGGCGCAGCGGGTGAGCGCCATGACGGAGGGGGCCTTCGTCATCGACACCTACCAGGCGGGGGAGCTGGTGCCGGGGCTGCAGGTCCTGGACGGGGTGCAGAAGCGCTCGGTCGAAGTGGGGCAGACGGCGAGCTACTACTACGTCGGCAAGAACCCCGCCCTGGCCTTCGACACCTGTGTTCCCTTCGGGCTGACCCCGCGCCAGCAGAACGCCTGGCTGAACGAGGGCGGGGGTCTGGAGCGCGTGCGTGCCCTCTACGCCGACTTCGGGATCCTGCCGTTCGCCGCGGGGAACACCGGCGTGCAGATGGGGGGCTGGTTCAAGCGCCCGATCGAGACCCTCGACGACCTGCGCGGCCTGAAGATGCGCATCCCCGGTCTGGGCGGCAAGGTGATGGCCGCGCTCGGGGTGAACGTGCAGGTGCTCGCGGGGGGGGAGATCTTCATGGCCCTCGAGCGCGGCGCGATCGACGCGGTGGAGTGGGTCGGCCCCTACGACGACGAGCGGCTGGGCCTGCACCAGGCGGCGCAGCACTACCTCTATCCCGGTTGGTGGGAGCCGGGTCCCTCCCTCTCCTTCCTGGTCAACCTGGAGGCGTGGGCGGAGCTCCCCAGCGACTACCAGGCGGTCTTCACCGCCGCCTGCCGCGAGGCGGCCGCGGCGATGCAGGAACGCTACGACGCGCGCAATCCGCCGGCGCTCACCCGCCTCCTGGAGTCGGGGGTCGAGATGCACCCCTTTTCCGCCGAGATCATGCGCGGCGCGCGGGAGGCCGCACGCCAGCTCCTGGACGACGAGGCGTCGGAGGACCCGGAGTACCGCACCCTGCTGGATGAGTGGCGGCGCTTCCGGGAGCGGAGCTTCGGCTGGTTCGGGACGGCGGAGCTGGCGTACGCGCGCTTCTCCTACTGAGTTCGCGGGTGATTTCGAAGACGCCTCCGCGGGGCACCCTACAGTGTGCATATGCGGACGATCGGGCTCCTCGGATTGCTCCTGCTCTGCGGCATCGCGAGGATGTCGCAGTGCGGCGAGTGGAGCGAGCCGGCCGTTCATCCTCCCGTCGACAACGTAGTGGTCGATCGTCGAGCAGTGGAGGATGAGCCATCCCCATCGGCAGACGCCGATGAGCGTGCATCGCCGCAGAGGCACGCGACGCCCGAGCGCGAGATCCGGAGCAAGAAGCCCTCGCTCATTCAGGTTCCGACAGACGACCCGCCCTACGTCGTGGGGCGCGTCCTGCTGCCGGAAGGTGCCCCGGCCAGTGGGGCGTTCGTGGTGGTGGAGGACCCTGCCGGCCCGGCGTCCGTCACGCTCGCGGACGAGACAGGGGCGTTTCGGTTCACAGGCTTTACAGCCGAGCTCGTGCTGCGTGCAGAGCGGGTATCGATCACCGCCACCTGGCAGGAGAGCTTCACGGACCTGACCACCGGCGCTGACCCCGACCTCTGGCGACTCGACCGACGATGCTGGTGGACCGAGGCCGAGGTCGACCCCCGTGAGGAGGCGGTCCTGACCCTCCAACCCACCGGGGGTGTGCGGGGCCGGGTCGTCGACGATCTCGGGGCTCCGTGGGAGGTGGAGCTCACACTCGAGTGCGCTCCTCAGGATCCCAGACCGGGGCCCGTATACGACCCGAAGATGCCGGGCCCCACCGGGATCCGCCGGGTGATCTTCCAAGGCCCCGACTTCCAGTTGGGCGGGTTGTTGCACGGTGGAGGCTGGGCGGTGTGGGCCCAGCTGGGCTCTTGGAGCTCGTCGATCGAAAGCGTCGACTGCGGAGGTGGGACCGAGGAGGTGACCCTCGTCCTCCCCCGTGCCACCGTGGTGAGGGGGAGCGTTCTCCACCATGACGGCCGCCCGGCCCCCGGTCGGTTGGTCCACGCGGTTCCGAAGACCTACTGGGTGAATTTCTACATCAATCCTCCCCCCGATCCCGACGGGCACAGTTGCTCCTGCCCCGCTCACGCCGAAACGGACGACGCCGGTCGCTTCGAGCTCGAGATCCTCGGAGCGGGCCCGGTGCGACTCACCTGCATCGACGCCGAGGCGTTCGTCGACCCCTTTCCCGGCGGAGTGGTCGCGGGGGTGACCCTCCAACTCAGCGACGAGCGCCCCGCGATCCTCGTCGTGGACGTGCTGAATCGGCCCGACGGCTTTCGCGCATGGCAACTGGGGCTGGGGCATCCCCACCGGCGACTCCTCGACGGACGGTTCGAGTTCCGCCTCCAGCCTGGCGAACACGCCGTCGAGTACCGCAGTCGGTGGTGGCGAGGGCCCTCGTCGCTCTTGGCGCACATCAGCCTCGAGCCAGGTGAGAGACGCGAGATCCGCGTGCGAATCGATCCACAGAGAGGCGTCCAGGTCCACGGCCGGGCGACCCTCTGCGGCGCACCGCTGACCGGCACTCTCGCCGTCCACGATCGAGTCGGTGGGAGCACCACTATCCCCCTCGATGCCCGTGGAGAGTTCGAAGTCCGGTTGAATCCCGGTTTCTATCGCGCCGCCTACTCATGGCTCTCGCCGTGGCCCAAGGCAACCCGGCCAACGGCGGTCCCTGACGGAGAGGAACTGCCGCTCGTGGTTCCCGACCAGGCGGAGCACGTCGTTCAGCTCCACTTCGGTACCGACACCTACGATCTCCGCGGGCGCGTGCTAGGTGGGGATGAGCACACGTGGGTTGCTGCCAGGCCGCTCCACGCGCGCTTGGGTGGGGGGGCCAACATCGATGGAGCGGGCGTCTTCCTCCTGCATGGTCTGCGGCCCGGCCGATACTCGCTCTACGCGGATGGTACGCGCGGCTACGCGACCGAGATCGTCGACGTACACGAGGAGGGACAGGAGGTCCTTCTCGTCCTCCGCGAGCCGTGCGCCATGCGGATCGCCATCATCCGGGCGGACGGACGGCCGGCGCGCTTCCCCCAGGTTGTGATCTGCCCTGAGGCCACCGTCAGTTACAGGACCGGGCTTCACAGGGAGCGTCCGGGGGGCATCGTCCACGAACGCGACCTGCCCGCCGGACGTTGGGCCGTGATTGCTGCGGAGGGCAACAACTCCGGCACCGGGATCTTCACCTTGGTGCCCGGCCGGACCACCGAAGGAAGGGTCGAGCTGCGCCCCGTCGCGCGTCTGCAGGTCAGCGTTCGGGGACCCGACGGCGCCCCGCTGGACTGCCGCGTGTGGGTGATCGATCCCGCTGGCCGGGACTTGGTGGCGAAGGAGAAGCTCGGCATCGACCTGCCCCTCACCCGACTCCCCGCCGGAAGCTATGCCATCGGAGCCGCCCACCCCGCCTTCGGGTCCCTCACCAGGACCATCGAGCTCCGCCCCGGGGCGGATGAGAAAGTCGAATTGACCCTCGATGGTTGAGGGGGTCGGGGGGCCGTCCTGCGCGAGGAGGTCGGCTAGCGGAACATCACCTCGATCCCATCCGTCGTGTTCGACGTCGGGACGGTGGTGAAGTCGCGATACCAGAGCTGGAAGTACCAGACCTCGCCGGCGTCGAAAGTGATCCCCTGGGGCAGGGTCGAGAGGTCCAGGGTGAAGCTCACGAAGCCCGCGCTGCCGGAGTTGAGGATCATCCCCCCCCCTTGGGGGTTGTTGAACCGGTACTGGGGGGAGCCCACGCAGAGGTTGCCGGAGGTGCCGCCGAAGCCCGGAACGAAGGTCGTGCTCTCGCTCGCCAAGAAGTAACCGTACTCGTGCAGCGGGAGGTCCCAGGCGTCGAGGGTGAAGTCGTTCGCTGCGGCGACAGGGGTGCCGCTGGCTCCGATGGTGGCGGCGACTCCCGTGCTGTTGGGTGCAGCGTCGCAGTAGTTGGCGCTCAGGCAGGCGTCCAGAATGCCGTCGCCGTTCCAGTCCTGGGCGGGATCCGCGAGCTGGCATTCGTCGGGCAGACCGTTGCTGTCGCAGTCCTGGCTCGTGCCGTTGGCGATGTCGTCCTGGTCGGGGATGCCGTTGCCATTGCAGTCGTCGAGGATATCGAATACGTAGGCAGAGCCCGAGTAGGGGCCGTTGTCGTCGTCCCCGTCCGCGCCTAGGACCACATTCGTAGCACTGATCGCCACAGCAATGCCGAACCAATCGTCAGCGGCGCCGTCGCTGGGCAGCAGTTTCGCGATCTGTTGGCCTGTCGCCGCGTCGAACAGGTAGGCCGCGCCAGAGTAGGATCCACTGTCGTCGTCCCCGTACGAGCCCACGACGACCGTCGAGCCATGGATCGCGACCGAGTGGCCGAACGCGTCATGCGGGGCTCCGTCGCTGGGCAGGAGCTTCGCGAGCTGTTGGCCAGTGGCCAGGTCGAACGAGTAGGCCGAGCCGGAGGAGGTGCCATTGTCGTCATCGCCGTGGGCTCCGACCACTGCCAGCGTGCCACTGAGCGCCACCGAGCTTCCGAAGCGTGCATTGGCATCACCGTCATTCGGCAACAGCTTCGCGAGCTGTCGGCCGGAAGCTGCGTCGAACAGGTATGCCGACCCGGAAGCGTAGCCGTTGTCTTCGTCCCTGGGCGCCCCCACCAAAACCGTCGTGTCGTCGATCGCCACGGAGAGACCGAACAGGTCGTGGGCCGCGCCGTCGCCGGGGAGCAACTTGAAGGCCTGTTGGCCCGTTTCCAAATCGAACAGGTAGGCGCTGCCAGAGGTGGATCCGTTGTCGTCATCGTTCCACGCCCCAACGACCGCCTGCGTGCCACTGATCCCTACCGCTGAGCCAAAGCCATCCCCTGCAGCGCCGTCCAACGGCAGGAGCTTCGCGATCTGCTGGCCGGTGGCGACATGGAACAGATAGGCGGATCCGGAGCTGCCTCCATGGTCGTCATCACCGTAGGCCCCGACGATTGCCCGCGTGCCATGGATCGCAACGGCAGCGCCGAAGTAGTCGGCCGCCACGCCATCCGCTGGCAGCAGCTTCGCGAGCTGCTGTCCCGTCATTGCATCGAACAGATAGGCCGACCCCGAGGTGGTTCCGGAGTCGGTTGCACCGATGATCGTGGTCGTGTCACTGATTGCAGCCGAACATCCGAAAGAGCCCAGACTGGCACCATCGCTCGGCAGCAGCTTCAGGTCCTCGGTGACCTGGGCCGCAGCAAGCGGACTCATAGCGATGACGGCGAGTGGTGCCAAGCGTGCTACGGCCAGGTGGCGCAGCGTAGGTGAGCAGGTCTTCTCCATGACGACTCCATGCTACTGGAGCGCTCGCTGGGCCGATACTGACGGCAGAGAGGTTCGCCGCGGCGGAGTACTACTACGGGCTAGAGCAAGCCCGTCACCAGCTCCGGGAAGACCACCACCAGCGCCAACGCCACGAGCTGGATCCCGATGAAGGGCACCACCCCGCGGTAGATCTCGGTTGTCTTGATCTCCGGTGGAGCGACCCCCCTCAGGTAGAAGAGCGAGAACCCGAAGGGAGGCGTCAGGAAGCTCGTCTGCAGGTTCATGGCGATCATCACCCCGAACCAGACCATGTCCTGCCCCACGATCCCCAGCGCCTCCGCCGCCGGTCGGATCAACGGCAGGATGATGAAGGCGATCTCGAAGAAGTCGATGAAGAAGCCCAGGGAGAAGATCGCCAGGTTCGCCACCACCAGGAGGCCGACGCGCCCCCCGGGCAGGCTGGTGAGCAGCTCCTCGATCCAGACGTCCCCCTGCAACCCGCGGAAGACCAAGGCGAAAGCGGTGGAGCCGATCAGGAGCAGCACCACCATGCTCGTCAGCCGCATCGTCTCGTGCATCGTCCCGCGCAACGCGGCGCGCGACAGACGACCGTTGACCCGCGCCAAGAGGATCGCACCCAGCGCCCCGAGGGCGCCCGCCTCGGTGGGGGTGGCGATGCTCTGGAAGATGCTGCCCAGGACGACCAGGATCAGAACCAAGGGCGGGATCAGGACCTTGATCACCTCCAGACCCAGGTGGGGGACCGCCTCGCGCTCCTCCCGCGGTAGGGGAGGGGCGTCCCCGGGGCGGCGCAGGGCCACGTAGCCCACGTAGAGGGCGTACATCCCCGCCAGCATCAAGCCCGGCACAAGCGCGCCGCGGAAGAGATCCCCCACGGAGGCGTCGCCGAGCTGGTCGGCGAGCACCACCAAGACCACGCTCGGCGGCACGATCTGACCCAGGGTGCCCGAGGCGCAGATGACGCCGGTGGAGAGGGTCGGGCGGTAGCCGTAGCGGCTCATGATCGGCAGCGAGATCATCCCCATCGCCACCACCGAGGCGCCCACCACCCCCGTGGCGGCGGCGAGCAGCGCTCCCACCACGACCACCGCCAGGGCCAGCCCTCCGCGTCGCGGACCGAAGAGCAGACCCACCGTGCGCAACAGGTCCTCCGCTAGTCGCGAGCGCTCCAGCATGGTGCCCATGAAGATGAAGAAGGGCACCGCCAGGAGGATCTGGTTGGACATCACCCCGAACACCCGCTCGGGGAAGGCGGCCACGAAGGACCAGGGGAAGTAGCCCCCCAGCACCCCGAGCCAGGCGAAGATCAGCGCCACGCCGCCGAGGGAGAAGGCCACCGGGTAGCCGGTGAAGATCAACAGGAAGGCGACCGCGAACATCAGCGGCCCGAGGAGCTCGCCCGCCACGTCAGCCCTCTCCCCTCGGCGCGGGATCCGGCTCCTCGAGCCCGACCTCCTCGGGGCTCAGGCCGCGCAGGATCCCCAGGCGCTTGATGATCTCCGAGATCCCCTGCAAGGCGACCAGGCCGAAGGCGATCGGCACCACCGCCTTCAGGGGCCAGCGCGCCAGGCCGCCCGGATCGGGGGACTGCTCCCCCTGCTCCCAGGAGTCGGCCACGAAGTCCCACGAGATCCAGATCGCGAAGATGCAGAAGGGCAGCAGGAGCAGCAGTCCGCCCAGGAGGTCGATCCAGGCCCTGGCGCGCGTCGAGTGTCCGCCGTAGAGCACGTCCACCCGCACGTGGCCGTCGCGGCGCAGGGTGAGCGGCGCTCCCAAGAGGAAGACCAGGCTGAAGAGGTACCACTGCAGCTCGACGTAGGCGTTGGAGCTGAGGGCCAGGCCGAGCTCCCGCTCCCCGTAGCGCGCCAGGGCGTTGAAGGAGCCGATCAGGACCATGGCGAGCGTCAGCCAGGCCACCACGGTGCCCAGGAGGCGACTCGCGCGGTCGATCGCGCGGGCTATTCGGAGGAGGCCGTGCACGCTTCGCAGAGCTCCTCGCTGACTTCCCACAGCCGCCGCGCCGCCGCGTCGTCCAGCGCCGGCGGTGCGGGTCGGGCCGGACGGCAGCGGGCGAAGTACCCGCCGCTCGTCCCCGCGAGGGCCGGCTCGCAGGCCAGGCACACCACCGTGCGCGCGCCCTGCTCCGGGGTCGCCATCAAGGGCCGGAACCACTTGAAGACGAAGCCCCACAGCCCCCCCGCGTCGCCGTCGCGGGTGAAGTCGGTGGCGACCACCCCCGGGTGCAGGCAGTTGGCGGTCACTCCGCTGCCCGCGAGCCTGCGCGCCAGCTCGCGGGTGAAGAGGATGTTGGCCAGCTTGGAGTGGCTGTAGGCGCGCGGTCCGTTGTAGCTCCGCCGCCCCTGCAGGTCGTCGAAGTCGAGCCCACCGCGGGCGTTGCGGTGGGCGTCGGAGGACACCACCACGATGCGCGCCGGGGCGCTGCGGCGCAGGAGGTCCTCCAAGAGCCGATTCAGGAGGAAGGGGCCCAGATGATTGATCCCGAAGGTGGCCTCGATGCCGTCCACCGTCTCACGACGCTGCGAGAGGATCAGTCCGGCGTTGTGGATCAGGACGTCCAGCGCGGGGAGCTCCGCCTCCAGGGCGCGGGCGAAGTCGCGGATCGAATCGCAGCTCGCCAGGTCGAGGAAGCGCCAGGAGACGGGAGCGTCGCCATCCTCCAGCTCCGCGCGGATCGTGGCCACCGCGCGCTCACCCTTGGCCGCGTCCCGCGCCGTGATCACCACCCGCGCGCCGCGCCGTACCAGCTCCGTGGCGGTCGCCTTGCCGATGCCCGTGTTGCCGCCGGTGATCACGGCGGTCTTGCCGCGGATGTTCCACTCCGCAGCGGGCACTCGCTATCCGCCCTTCTTCTCGATCTTGGCCCAGGTGTCGCGCAGGGTCACGGTGCGGTTGAAGACCGGCGTGTCCGCGCGCGAGTCCTTGCCGTCGAGAGCGAAGTAGCCCAGTCGCTCGAACTGGATGGCGACTCCCGCGGGTGCGTCGGTCAGGGAGGGCTCCAGCCGGCAGCGCTCCAGCACCTCCAGGGAGCGGGGGTTCAGGTTGTCGCGCCAGTCGCCCCCCTCCGGCGCCGCCTCCGGGTCCTCGCTGGCGAAGAGGTGGTCGTAGAGACGCACCGTGGCCTCGAGGGCGTGGGGCGCGGAGACCCAGTGCACGATCCCCTTGACCTTGCCTCCCTCCGCGAGGGGCTGGCCGCCCTTGGTCTCGGGGTGGTAGGTGCAGCGCAGCTCGGTGACCTCGCCGGCCGCATCCTTCAGCACCTCGTCGCAGGTCACCACGTAGGCGTAGCGCAGGCGCACCTTGCCCCCCGGCTTGAGGCGGTGGAACTTGCGCGGCGCCTCCTCGCGGAAGTCGTCGCGCTCGATCCAGAGCTCACTCGTGAAGGGAACCCGGCGCGTGCCGGCGCCCTCGTCCTCGGGGTTGTTGACCGCCTCGAGCTCTTCGACAGTGCCCGCGGGCCAGTTGGTGATGGTGAGCTTCAGCGGGCGCAGCACCGCCATGCGGCGCTCGGCGCGGCGGTTCAGGTCCTCCCGCACGGCGTTCTCGAGCTGCACCACGTCCACCGTGCTGTTGAACTTGGCCACGCCGATGCGCCCGATGAAGGTGCGGATCGCTTCCGGGGTGTAGCCGCGACGCCGCAGGGCCCGCAGGCTGGGCATGCGCGGGTCGTCCCAACCGTCGACCACCCCCTCCGTGATCAGCGCCGCCAGCTTGCGCTTGCTGACCATGGTGTGGGTCAGTTGCAGTCGCGCGAACTCGTACTGGCGAGGCCGGTGGGGAACTGGGAGGTGGTCGATGAACCAGTCGTAGAGGGCGCGGTGGTTCTCGAACTCGAGGGAGCAGAGGGAGTGGGTGATCCCCTCCAGCGCATCGCACTGCCCGTGGGCGAAGTCGTACATCGGGTAGATGCACCAACGATCGCCCGTGCGGTGGTGGGTGGCGCGCATGATCCGGTACAGCACCGGATCGCGCATGTTCATGTTGGGCGAAGCCATGTCGATCTTCGCCCGCAAGGTGCGGGAGCCGTCGGGGAACTCCCCGGCGCGCATGCGCCGCAAGAGGTCCAGGTTCTCCTCCGGGCTGCGCTCACGGAAGGGGCTCTCGCGCCCCGCCTCGGTGACCGTGCCGCGGTACTCGCGCGTCTCCTCGGGAGTGAGGTCGCAGACGTAGGCCAGGCCCTCGCGCACCAGGTGCTCGGCGAAGCGGTAGAGGTCCTCGAACCAGTCGGAGGCGAAGATCAGGCGCTCCCCCCAGTCGAAGCCCAGCCAGCGCAGATCGTCCTGGATCGCCTCGACGTACTCGATCTCCTCGCGGGTGGGGTTGGTGTCGTCGAAGCGCAGGTTGCACACCCCCCCGAAACGCTCGGCGATGCCGAAGTCGATGCAGATCGCCTTGGCGTGGCCGATGTGCAGGTAGCCGTTCGGCTCGGGGGGAAAGCGCGTGTGCACCCGCGACACCACCCCACTATCGAGGTCCTTGGCGACGATCCTCTCGATGAAGTTGAGGCGCTCGTCGCCCTCCTCGGCGGGTGCTTCTTCAGACGGCGGGGGGGCGGAATCGGTCATCGTGTGCTCCTCCTGAGAGCGCGCGGATGATAGCACCTCCCCCTGCGCGCCGTCCGGCGCCACGGGGCCCGTTGACGCCGCAGAAGCTTGTGGGGAGAGCGGTCGGGAGCCGAGAATCGGGTCGTGGCCTTCCTCCTCGACTGGTGGCCGGCGTTCCTCATCGCGGCGGAGCTCGCCCTGCAGCTGGCGATCGTGGTGCGCGTCATCCAGCGCGGGCCGCGGCGTTCCGCTTCGGCCCTGGCGTGGATCATCGTCATCATCGCCTTGCCGGTCGCTGGCATCGTGGGCTGGTTCCTGGTCGGCGAAGCCCGCCTCGGGCAGCGGCGCAGGGAGCGCCACGCCCAGTTGGCGCGCGAGATCCAGCAGGCGCTGCCCGCCAGCGAAGAGATCAGCGAGCGCCCCGAGACCCCTTCCGCCTACCGCTTCACCATCACCCTGACTGAAGCGGTGGGGGGCACCCCACCCCGGGCCGGCAATCGACTGCGGTTGATGGGGGACACCGATCGCGTGATCGATCTGCTCATCGGCGACATCGACGCAGCGCGAGGGCACTGCCACCTGCTCTTCTACATCTGGATCGACGACCGCGTGGGGCGCCGGCTGGCTGAGGCGCTGATGCGCGCCGCCGGTCGCGGCATCGCCTGCCGGGTGCTGGTCGACGACGTGGGCTCGCGCCCCTTCCTGCGCTCCGGCACCTGCCGCGGTCTGCGCGCCGCGGGGGTCCAGGTCGTGCGCGCCCTGCCGGTGAACCTCCTGCGCAGGCCCCTGGCGCGCGTCGACGTGCGCAATCACCGCAAGCTGGCGGTGATCGATGGCTGTATCGGGTACACCGGTTCGCAGAACGTGGCCGAGGCCTCGTTCGCCTCCAAGCCGCGCTTCGCGCCGTGGGTGGACTGCATGCTGCGCGTCGAGGGCCCGGTGGTCGCCGACCTGCAGCGCATCTTCGTCTGCGATTGGTTCCTGGACACCGGCGAGAAGCTGCAGGACCTCTTGACCTGCGACGTCTCAGCGACGGAGGACGGCGTTCTGGTGCAGGTCCTGCCCACCGGACCCAGCCAGGACAACGAGGCGCTCGAGCAGCTGGCCCTGGCCGCCCTGCAGCGCGCCAGGCGGGAGTTGATCCTGACCACGCCCTACTTCGTGCCGGGGGAGCTGGACGCGGCCAGCATCTGCACCGCGGCGCGCCGGGGGGTGGAGGTGAAGATCGTGCTGCCCGGCCGGAACGACTCCTGGTTGGTGGGAGCGGTGAGCCGCAGCCACTACCTCGATCTGATGCAGGCCGGCGTGCGCGTGTACGAGTTCCAGAAGGGCCTGCTGCACGCCAAGACGATGACCGTCGACGGGGACCTGGCGTTGATCACCACCGCCAACTTCGACCAGCGCAGCTTCGACCTCAACTTCGAGGTCTCCACCCTGGTCTACGATGCGGCCTTCGCCACGCAATTGCGCTCGCTGCAGCACACCTACATCGAGGACTCGGTGCTGGTCGACGCCGCCCGTATGGCGGAACGGGGTTGGCTGCCACGCTTGGTGGACAACGCCGCGGGGGTCTTCAGCCCTTTGCTGTGACCTCCTGGGCCCCGGCGGCGAGGGGGGCCGTGGAGCTGCCGAGGACGATCTCCACCTCCAATCCCTCCGGCGCGAAGGAGAGGGCGACCGTGCCCCCCAGCTCGTGCTCGATCAAACCGCGCACGAGTCGCAGGCCCGGGCCGTGGCGGCCAGGGCGCGCTGTCGGGGGGCCGCCCAGCTCACGCCAGACGAGCCTCAGACCCTCGCCGGACTCGCGGCACCAGCGCAACTCCACTCGGCCGCCGGGCACGGAGAGGGCGCCGAAACGGGCCGCGTTGGACCCCAGCTCGTGGAGAGCGAGGCCGAGAGGCGAAACCGTGCGGGCCGCCAGCACCTCCGGCTCCCCTTCCAGGACTACGCATCCCCCGGTCGTCTCTCGGTGGGGATCCAGCATGCGCTGCGCGAGCAGCGCCAGGTCCACCCTCTCCCAGCTCTCCTCGGCCAACACCTGGTTGGCGCGCGACAGGGCCTCGATTCGACCCCTGAAGCTGCGCGCGAGCGACTCGGGAGAGCCTTCATCGGCCAGCGTCTGCTCGAGCAACGAGAGCACCGAGGCCAGGGCGTTGCGCATGCGATGGCCGAGCTCGGTCACCAGCGCGCGTTGGCGCTGCTCCAGCCGGCGGCGCTCAGTGACGTCCCGCCAGGTCCCGATCCACTCGACCGGCTCATCGGCGGGACCGCGCAGGAGCTTGGCCTCGTCGTGGATCCAGATGTAGTCGCCTTCGCGATTCTTCAGCCGATACTCGCTGCTGAAGGTGGCATCCCCGGCCTGCGCCGCGGCCAGCTCCTGTGCGACACGGGCGCGATCATCGGGATGAATCGAGTCGCGCCAGGCCCCATCACCTCCGACCAGGGACTCCGGATCCAGTCCCAGGAGCTGCACCGATCCGCGACTGACGAAGGTGGTCTCCCAGTCGGGGGCGGGGCCGCGGCTGTAGGTCACGATCGGGCTGGTGGAGAGCAGGCGCGCCAGTCGGTTGCGAGCGGCGGCCAGCGCCTCCTGCGCATCGTGCCGCGCGGTCACGTCGCGCACCGCGGACACGACCCGGTCGCGACCGTCCACGGAGGCTCGCGTCAAGTGGACCTCGGCCCACCACGGGCCGCGCTCGGGGTGGCGTGCCTGCCACTCGAAGAGCTGCGCGCCCTCTCCGTCGTGGGCGGCCGCGATGCG
>CAZDQL010000022.1:19656-75461 GCA_964507325.1 uncultured Planctomycetaceae bacterium
TGTTCGGTGGTGTCGTGCCCGATCGACTGGATCTCCACGATCCGTCCGTCAGGCCCCAGCAGAGCGCGTTCGCTCCAACGCTGCCAGCGCATGGCGCCCCCGGCGCTCAGCGAGCGCCGCTCGGTCGTCGTCGTCTCGTCGGCACGCACGGCGTCGATGCCGCGTGAGAGCTCGCCGTGGAGCTTGGCCGGGTAGAGGTCGAAGAGGTTGGCTCCGATGAGGGACTCCACGCTGCGACCGTGGTACCGGGCGAAGGGCTCGTTGGCGAAGGTGATGGTGCCGTCGGGCCTGTAGCGGTGGATCAGGTCCGGCATGTCGCTCAGGACACTGCGATAGCGCTCTTCGCTGCTCGCCAGCGCCTGGCGTCCGAGGTAGTGCTGGCGCGTCAGGAGGGAGAGGCCGATGCCCGCCAGCAATCCCAAGACCAGGAAGAGCTCGTTGTGCAGAAACGACCCTCCGCCGACGCCTCCGAGCTTGGGGCTGATCTCGACTCGCCACGGCTGATCCCCCACGGTGAAGGGGCGCGTCAGCAACTTGGGATCGGCCGCCATGCTGCGCGCTTCTGACGGGTCCCTGGCCACGATCGACACGTGGGCCGGGTCCTCCCCGACGTAGCGCAGGAGAGAGCTGTACCGACCGTCGAGAACCTCGTCCACACGGTCGAGCAAGCTGTCGATCTCGAAGACGATGTTGATGATGGGGCCCGCTGCACCGGGCCCCTGGGTGGGCACGTAGGCTGCCAGGCCCCGCTGATCCTGCGTCAGCCTGAACGGCGGAGAGACGACCACCTGGGATCCGCCCAGGGCGTGGGCCCGCCACGGCACAGCCGTCAGTCCGCCCCGCAGGTCGTCGAACCAGGCCGGTGCTTCCGCTGGGTAGAGGAGCTCGAGCGCATCGTCTCCAGCGATGCGACTGATGGTCAGGATCTCCGGAGCACCGGTCACCAGAGCTGTGGTGAAGCCCTCGGACCCCCCGAAGGAGCCCCAGCCCCGCATGTCGCGAGCACGGGCGGCCGACAGAGCTGTCAGGACGCGATCGACCCGCTCCTCGACGCGCATCACGGCCTGATGCAACAGCGCCCGAGACTCGTTGTCGACGAGCCGAGCGTTCCGGTCTTGGGCATACCGGTACAGCACTGCGATCACACCCACGGCGATCAGGAACACCGCGATGGGAAGTACCACCGCCAGCGGCAGGCGCTCGTGGGATGATCGCGGCATGTGGCAGGCCTCAGTGTGTCCCGAGTTGTCGAGGACGAGGAATGGCAATGACTATAGCTCCCCCCGCGCGGCTGTCCAGCGCCCCCGGCAGCTAGACCAGGCGACCCACCGGACTGGGGCGACAACCCCGGTGGGCGTAGAGTAGGCCCTCGATGGATCCCGTGATCATCATTCCGGCTCACCAGGAAGAAGCGGTCCTGCCGCGCACCCTGCCTCCCCTGCTGGAGGGCCTGTCCGACGGGGTGCGCGTGATCTTGGTGCCGAACGGCTGCAGCGATCGCACTGCCGAAGTGGCCCGCGCCCTGGGGGGCGGGCGCGTGGAGGTGATCGAGATCGAAGAGGCGCGCAAGACCGCCGCGCTCAACGCCGGGGAGCGTGTGGCTGGGGGCTACCCGCGCATCTACCTCGATGCCGACATCATCCTGCGCGCTCCTGACGCGCAGCGTCTCTTGGCCGCGCTCGACGCTCCCGGTGTGTTGGCCGCCGAGCCCCGTGCGCGGATCGACTTCGACGGCTGTAGCTTGGGGGTGCGCGCCTACTACGCCGTCTGGGTGGCCCTCCATGGTCAACGGCCCGGCGACGTGGGCTGCGGCCTCTACGCCCTGACCGAGCTCGGTCGCCAGCGATTCGATTCCTTTCCCGCGGTGATCTCGGACGATGGGTACGTGCGCGCCCACTTCGCTCCCGGCGAGATCGTCGACGTGGCCGACGCCGAGACGTCGGTGGCCGCGCCACGCAACCTCCGGGCGCTGATCAAGATCAAGACCCGCAGCCGACTGGGTGCTCTGGAGCTCGCGCGCAAGTTCCCCGACCTCTGGAGGCGCAAGCGCGTCGCCGGGCAGAGCTTCGCTCGCAAGCTGCGCGGGCTGCCCCTGCGGCTGTGGCCCTTGGTGCCGTTGTACCTCGCCGTTCAGTCGCTCACTCGCCGGCGCGCGCAGGCGCGGGTGGCTGACCTGGACGAGTACGTCTGGGAGCGCGACGACTCGTCGCGCTGAGCGGCTGGCGGGCCTCTCCGGCGCGGCCTGGACTTTTTTCGGGATTCGCGTCGTGCGCAGCGGCGTCTCCTGAAGATCGGGTGTCCCCGGCGGAGCGTCGTAGCTCGCGCCAGCCCTGTCCTGCCTCGGAGCACCCATGACCATGCGACTCCCCTCAATTCTCAAATGTGGACTGGCCCTCCCGGCCGCGCTCCTCCTCACTGCCGGCCTCGCCCACGCCCAGACCGACCTCTCGGGGAACATCTCCGACGACACCACCGGGCCGCTCTTGAGCGGGCAGGTGTACCACATCGTTTCGAGCGTCACGGTCCCGGAAGGGAAGACGCTCACCATGCAGTCCGGTGTGATCGTCAAGGCCTACGCCTCCCAGTACTTCTACGTGCGAGGCACCCTGCTCGGCTACGGGGCTGCGGGCAGCGGGATCGTGCTCACCTCGATCCTGGATGACAGCGCCGGCGGCGACACCAACGGGGACGGCCCCTCCTCGGGCTCCCCGGGGGACTGGAGAGGGCTCCACTTCTACGCCACTGCCGCTGCCTGCGACCTCGACTACGTCACCGTGCGCTACTCGGGAACTGCGGGCACCCCGGGGATCGAGTTGCGAGGAACGAGCCCGAGTTTCGACAACTGCACCATCCGCGACTGTCTCAATGACGGTCTCGACCTGAACGGGCTGGACATGGGGGTCAGCGTCAGCAACTGCGCCTTCTTGGACAACGGTCGCTACGCCGTAGCCAACGTCCCGCTTCAGGAGGTGCCGGGATTCACGAACAACAGCGCCTCGGGGAACACCAGCGGCAACTACCTGCGCATCACCAGTTTCACGCCCTCCTCGAACCTCGTGATCGGGACCCAGAACGTTCTCGGCGGCGCGCTCGTGACGACGGGCTCGATCACCGTCCCGGCCACCTTCGACCTGACGTTGGAGGCGGGCGTCGTCATGAAGTGGGCCTCAGGCGCGTCCCTCTACCTGCACGGGACACTGACCTGCCCGGGCACGAGCTCGGAGCCCGTGGTCTTCACGGCGATGGAGGACGACGATCACGGCGGAGACACCAATCTCGATGGGCCCTCCAGCGGTGCACCCGGGAGCTGGCGTGGGCTCTACTTCTACGCCGATGGTGATGGGTCTTCGCTCACCGAGACGATCGTGCGCTACGGCGGAACCAGTGGTGCCGCTGGAATCGAGCTCAACGGCACTGAAATCACCCTGGACGACTGCACCATCCGCGACTGCCTCTACGATGGCCTCGACCTCAATGGTGGTTCAGTTGGCACCACGGTCAGTGGCTGCTCCTTCGTCGACAACGGGCGCTACGCCGTGGCGAGCGTGCCCATGGACGCCGTCCCGGATTTCTCGGGCAACAGCGCCTCGGGAAACGCCAGCGGTGACTTCCTGAGGGTCACGGTTCCCAGCCCCACGGCGAGCCTCACCCTCGATCCGGATTCGATCCTGGGGGGGGCCCTGGTCATGACCACGAGTTGCACGGTGGGTGCGGGGATCACGCTGAACCTGAACCCGGGCGTCATCACCAAGTGGCCCGCTGGCGCTTCTGTGTACCTGCACGGGACGCTGATCACCAACGGCACCTCCGCGGAGCCGGTGGTCTTCACTGTCTTCGCGGACGACGATCATGGCGGAGACACCAATCTCGACGGGCCGTCCAGCGGCACACCCGGTAGCTGGCGTGGGCTCTACTTCTACTCCGACGCCGATGGATCCGCGCTCACCGAGACGATCGTACGCTATGGAGGAACCAGTGGTGCCGCCGGAATCGAGCTCGTCGGCGCCGATGTCACCCTGGACAACTGCACCATCCGCGACGGTCTCTACGATGGCCTCGATCTCAATGTCAGCACGGTGGGCGCTACGATCAGCGGCTGCTCCATCGTCGACAACGGGCGCTACGCCGTGAACAGCGTGGCCCTGGACGCCGTACCGGGATTCTCGGGCAACAGCGCCTCTGGCAACGCCTCGGGCGACTACATGCGAGTCACTGCTCCCAGTCCCAGCGACGACCTGATCCTCGACACGGATTCGATTCTCGAGGGTGTTCTGGTCATGACCACTTCTAGCACGATTTCCAGTGGCATCACGCTGACGATGAACCCTGGGGTCGTGACCAAGTGGCCCACTGGGGCCACTGTCTACGTTCACGGAGAGCTGAACGTGCTCGGGGACGTGGAAGACCCGGTGGTCTTCACCTCCTTCTACGACGACGAGATCGGCGGCGACACCGACATGGGCGGCGGGCCCCCCGTGGCGGGCGATTGGCGTGGGCTGCACATCTACGCCGGCGCCACGGGGATCATCCAGCACGCACTCGTGCGCTACACGGGCACGGCGGGGACTGCCGGCGTCACCACGTACTCGCCAGCGCTGGCGCTGACGGACGTGCGTGTGGATCACGGGGCGGCCGAGGGCTTCGAGCTGCACGAGGCTCCCTCCGTCGCGCAGCGCCTGTGCGCCTACAACTGCGCTACCCAGGGCATCAGGCTGCAAGCGGGTGCTTTCACCCTGCGCCAGGCGACCTGCGTCGCCTGCGGAGTCGACGGGATCCTCAAGAGCGGCACCTTCACGGGGCCCGTGAAGGACTGCATCGCCTGGAACAACACCTCCAACTTCACCGGGTTCGCCGCCGGCGAGCTGCGCTACTCGAACGGCTCGGCGACCCACGCCGGCAGTGACGGGAACATCGATACCGATCCCTGGTTCGTGGACGAGGTCGGCGGCGATCTGCACCTCGAGATCTTCTCCCCCTGCGTGGACGCGGGAGATCCGACCTCGCCGCTCGATCCGGACCTCACCCGTGCGGACATGGGTGCCTTCTACTACAACAGCTGTCGGCCGCAGCGCTTCTGCGAGAGCAAGACGAACTCCCTGGGCTGCACTCCCGCGATCGACTGGTCGGGCTACGGCAGCCTGACCGGTTCGGACACCCTCTACATCACGGCCAACCAGGTCTTGGGCCAGACCACGGGCTACCTCCTCTGGGGCCTGACCCCCAACCCGCCGGGGGCGAGCACCGGCGGCTACACCGTCATCGGGACGAGTCGCTACGGGCTGCGCCTGTGCATGCTGCAACCCGAGATGAGCTCGGCGCTGAACTCGGGGGGCAACACGGGAGCGTGCGACGGGACGTTCAACTTCCACTTCTCGCAAGCCCTGATGAGCTCCTACGGGTTGACCACCGGGACGAGCGTGTACGCGCAGTACATCTACTCCGACCCGGCGCACCCCGACGGGAGCGGCTACGGCTACACCGACGCCATCGCCTTCACGCTTTGCCCCTGATGCCGGAGCGCGCGCATGTCAGTCGGCCAGCAGCACGCGCCCGCTGCCCTCGCGCAGCCGCGCGCACAGGCGCTCCCAGCGCTTGGCGGCGGTGCCCGGGGTCAGACCCAGACTGCGCCCCACGTCATCGAAGGGCAGGCGCTCGAGTCCGCGCAGCATGACCAGCAGGCGGTCCTCTTCGGGCAGCGTCTCGACGCGCTCGAGGAAGGCCGCCAGCTGGTCGTCCCGCGCCACGTGTCCCGTGACGCTGGTCGCCTCGTCGGGCAGTCGCGCCAGGCCGCCGGTGGTCAACCACTCCCGCCCCGGGCCGGCTCTTCCCCTGTCCACCCGCTGCAGGGCGCCCAGCAGGACGTTCTTGGCGATGCCGAAGATCCAGGCCCGGAAGTCGCCGAGCTCGGAGTCGAAGCTCTCGCGACCCGCGTAGGCCCGACAGGCCACCTCCTGCAGCACGTCCTCGGGGTCCAGATCCGCGCGCAGGGGCGCCCACACGTGCAGGCTGATCCAGGAGAAGAGGGCGGGGGCCACGTCGCGGTAGAGAGCGTCGAAGCCGTTGGAGGGGGCCGCAGGCATGCGTGACCTCCAGCCTACCAACCCGATCGCGACCGGGTCGGGTGCATCGCCTTCCTGGCTGTCCTGGGTAGACTCCGGCCATGGATGAGTCCGGCCGGAGCGCCCTGCTGGCCTTCGTCGCCCGCTTCGTCGCCGATCGACGCGAGGGGCGTGTCGCCCCCCTGGCCGACTACCTGGCGCGCTTCCCTGGTGCGGAGCGCGAGGTCGCGGCGGAGTACCTACGGGCCCGAGACAACGGCGGCCCGGCCGGCGACGGGGGCCCCGAGAGCGCGGATCCGGACGAGCGGCGAATCGCGGACTACCGCCTCGAGCGCGAGCTCGGTCGGGGCGGGCAAGGTGTGGTCTGGCTGGCCTCCGACACGCGCCTCACGCGACAGGTGGCGCTCAAGGTCATCCCACTCGGCACCGGGAGTACCGGTCCGCCGCCGCGTCTGTTGCGCGAGGCCCTCGCCACCGCCAGCCTCGAGCACCCCGCCTTCTGCACCGTCTACGACGTGGGCGCCGATGAGCACTCGGCCTGGATCGCCATGCGCTACGTCGAGGGGGTGTCGCTCGGCGAGTGGGCCGACGCAAGGCGTGACAGCCCGGACTTCTTGCGCCAGCTCCTGATCCTCGTAGGCGAGGTGGCCCGAGCCCTGCACTTCGCCCATCAGGCGGGGGTGGTGCACCGCGACGTGAAGCCGAGCAACGTCCTGGTCACCGCCGACGATCAGGTCGTCGTGCTCGACCTGGGCGTGGCGTTGCTCGAGCAGGGAGCTGCGCCGTTGACCCTCACCGGGGATGCTCTCGGCACGCCCGCCTACATCGCCCCCGAAGCCCTGATCTCCACGGAGGGCCGCGCCGGCCCGCAGGCGGACGTCTGGGGGCTGGGGGTGACCCTCTACCAGACCCTCAGTGGGCGGCTGCCCTTCGATGCTCCCACCCGCGCGGGCATCACGCGCGCCATCCTGGATGAGGAACCCGAGGACCTGCGCCGCCTCGGCGTGCCCCGCGATCCGGCGCTGGTCGTCCACACCTGCCTCCACAAGGAGCTCGACCAGCGCTATCGGGACGCGGGGGAGTTGGCGGACGAGCTGGAGCGCGCCGCCCAGGGCAGCGCCGTGCGTGCGCGTCCGATCGGGCCCCTGAGCCGGGTCGCGCGCTGGAGTCGGCGCAATCCGCGCTTCGCCGGCACGATCGCCGTCTTCGCGGTGCTCTTGACCGCTGTCGCCGTGGTCTCCCTGGCGCTCTACCTGGAGACCTCGCGCACCCTGAAGGAGAAGGAGGAGCTGGTCCTCGAGCTCTCCCAGTCCACCGACCACGTGCTCGTGCGGCAGCTCCTGGCGGACGAGCGCCGGCTCTGGCCAGCGGTCCCCCAACGGCTGCAACGCATCGACCAGTGGCTGACCGACGCGCGCGGGCTGTTGGGACGCGAGTCGAGCCACCGTGTGCAGCGAGCGCAGCTCGTGGCCCGCTTGGAGCAGTTCTCGGAGGTCGACTCCGGATCGCTCGAACGGGCGGACGACGCGTGGAAGCTGAGCAAGCTGGACGAGCTCCTGGCTTCGGTGGTCGACCTGCCCGCCGCCCTCGAGCGCGTCGAGGCCCGGCGGCTCTTCGCCTCCGAGCTGGAGCGGCGCACGGTCACCGACCACGCCGAGGCCTGGGCCAGGGCAGTGCGCGGGGTGAGCGAGGATCCTCGTTTCGCCGGTTTCGCCCTCACACCCCAGGTGGGTCTGATTCCCCTCGGATCCGACCCGCTCAGCGGCTTGCAGGAGTTCGCCCACCTGGCGAGCGGCCCCCCGGCCCGACGCCGCACGGGGGGCAGCGAGATCGTGTGCGAGGAGGGTCGCGGTTTGGTGTTGATACTGGTGCCGGGGGGGAACGTGCAGTCCGGCGCCGTGTTGGAGGGTCCTGGGCGCGTCGACCCGCTGCTCTCCAAGTGGGAAGTGGGGCTTCTCGAACACCGCCTCGAGCCCTTCCTGATCAGCAAGTACGAGATGACCCAGGAGCAGTGGCAGCGCCACACGGGCAAGAACCCCGCGGCCTACGGCCAGTCCCATCCGCTGGAGTCGCGACGCAGGCCAGTGGAGCAGGTCGGATGGGCCGAGTGTCGCACCGTGCTGGGCCAACTCGACCTCGCCCTGCCCTCCGAGGCTCGCTGGGAGCACGCGGCTCGCAGCGGGACGGAGAGCATCTGGTACACCGGCGACGAGGTGACCTCCATCCGAGGTCACGCCAACCTGGCCGACGCCACCGCCAAGGAGATGTTCGTCGAGGCGCACGGAGAGACGACCACGCCCTTCGAGGATTGGCTCACCGACGGCAGCTACGGGCCGAGCCGCGTGGGCACCTACGACCCCAACCCCTTCGGTCTGCACGACGTGATGGGCAACGTCGCCGAGTGGACGACCGGGGGGCAGTTGTGGCCCGGCGACTCCGAGTCGAGGCGCGAACGCGGCGAGGCTCAGGGCGATCCCTACATGGCGATCGCACGGGGAGGTTCCTTCCAGCAGCTCGCGCCCACTGCTCGCTCCGCGGCGCGCGAGGGCTACTCGACCAACGCCACCAGCCCGCGGGTGGGGGTGCGACCCGTGCGATCGTTGCGCAGCCGCTAGCTCCCCGCTCGGTCCGCGCAGAAGCGCGCGAACGGCGCTCCGGAGTGTGCTCCGCAGCGCCGTTCGATGGAGCGGTCGCTGGGAAGATCAGCTGAACGGGATCGACCCATAGCGCGATCGTGTCGCCGCCGGTGGCGAAGGTCAGCTTGAACACGATCTTGGAGACTTGGTCGATGTTGGAGCTCGTCACCGTGGCCGAGTTGCCGCCGACGGCAACCGGAGATGGCGCCTGAGGACGGGCGCGCTCACGGCGCGCTACGCCCGGCGCGTACGCGAGCCGGCCGATGCGACGGGCTGCGTCTGACCCGGTCTTTCTGCCAGCACCGGCCAACTGGGGCGATTCCGGCTCGCCGCTGGTGAGGGAGGTGGGCTCGCTCCCTGTCGTTTTGTCGTTGTCCGGTCGTGGTCAGCGAGGTATCACGCATGCGGCAGGGTCATTCCATGCACCAGGTGGCAATAGCGATCGAGAGAGAGACCGCACGGCGCTTGCGGCGTGTGGAGTGCCGGCTGAACGACCGTCGGCACCAGGAGACCTCGTGAGTGAGTCCTCCCTCTGCCTGCTGAACGATCGCCCCGTCGCGGTCTCGCCGGGCGACCCCAGGTCGGCCCTGGCCTGGCTGCGGGAGACGCGCGGCGCGACCGGCGCCAAGGAGGGGTGCGGCGAAGGGGAGTGCGGCGCCTGTGCCGTGCTGCTCGGCGAGGTCACCGTGGGCGGGCGCGTGCGCTACCGGGCGGTGGCGTCCTGCCTGCTGCCGATCGCCGAGCTCGCCGGGCGGCACCTGGTGACGATCGAGGGGCTCGATCCGCCGGCGGGGCTCAATCCGATCCAGCAAGCGCTGGTCGCGGCCGGCGCGCCCCAGTGCGGCTTCTGCTTCCCGGGGATCGTGGTGGCGCTGACCGGGTTCTTCCTGGCGAGCCAAGAGCTCTCGGAGGAGCGGGCGCTCGTCGCCCTCGACGGCAACATCTGCCGCTGTACCGGCTACGCTGCGATCCGCCGGGCGGTCGCCGGGCTCTGCCGCACCCACGGCCCCTCCCTCGCGGCGGCGAGCGACCGCGTGGCGGAGCTCGCGGCCGCGGGATTCGTGCCGGCCTCCTTCGTCGAGGCGCCCGCGCGCCTCTCCTCGGTCGAGGCCCAGGGCGCAGAGGAGCCCGGGACCGCGGCTCCGGTTCTCATCGGCGGCGGGACCGATCTCCTCGTCCAGGAGCCCGACCTGCTCGCCGGTGGGCCGGCCGTCCACCTCTCCCGTCGGCCGGAGCTCCGAGGCATCGAGCGCGAGCCGGATCACGTGCGGATCGGTGGCGGCGTGACGATCGAGGAACTGGGGAGCGACCCCCTCTTCCGCGAGCTGGTGCCCGCGGCGCCGGAGATCGTCGCGCGCTTCGGCTCGACCCTGATCCGCAACCGCGCCACGGTCGCCGGCAACCTCGTCAACGCGTCACCGATCGGCGACGTGACCGTGCTCCTCCTGGCGCTGGAGGCCGAGCTCCTGCTCGTCGACGGCGGCGCTCGGCGCGCGCTGCCCCTCGGCGAGTTCTATCGGGGCTACAAGCAGCTCGCCCGCGAACCGGGGGAGTGGATCGAAGCGGTGCGGGTGCCCGCGCGGGTGGCTCGGGACGCCGTGAGCTTCGAGAAGATCTCGCAGCGGCACACCCTGGACATCGCCGCAGTCAACTCGGCGGCCCGCGCCACGCTCGACGGGGGAGTGGTGCGAGACCTGACGCTGGCCATCGGCGGCGTGGCCCCGATCCCGCTCGTCGCCGGCCGCACGGCCCGCTGTCTGACGGGCCGGCCCCTCGACGCGGCGGCGATCCGCGAGGCGGCGCAGGTGCTCGCCGAGGAGATCGCGCCCATCGACGACGTGCGGGGTTCCGCCGCCTACAAGCGCGAGCTGGCGCGACGGCTGCTCGTGGCCCACGCGCTGCGCTTCGCGCCCGACAGGCTGCGCTTCGAGGAGGTGGTATGAGTCACGGCGATCCCCACCTGCACGTTCGCGGCGAAGCGGTCTTCGTCGACGATCTCGAGCTGCCCGCCGGCACGCTGCACGCGGCGGTCTTGGGCTCGCCCATCGCCCACGGTTCGATCGAGCGGCTCGAGGTCGGCGCCGCCTCGCAGGAGCCCGGCGTCGTGCGCGTGCTGACCGCGGAGGACATCCCCGGGGAGAACCAGATCGGCGCCATCCTGCCGGACGAGCCGTTGCTGGCCGAGGGCGAGGTGCATCACGTGGGGCAGCCGGTCGCCGTGGTGCTCGCCGACTCGGCCGCCGCGGCGCGTCGGGCGCGCCACGCCATCGAGCTCGAGATCAAGCCCCTGCCGATCACGACCGACGCGCGCCGGGCCGCGGCGCGCGGTCAACTGCTCGTGCCGGCGCGGACCTTCGCGCTCGGCGAGGTCGACGCGGCCTGGGCGGAGTGCGCGCACGTCGTGACCGGCCGCGTGGACTCGGGGGCGCAAGAGCACTTCTACCTCGAGACGCAGGGCGCGCTGGCCATCCCGTTGGAGGGGGGCGCGCTCGCCGTCTGCGCCTCCACCCAGTCGCCCACGGGGGTGCAGCGGCAGATCGCCCGCGTCCTCGGCCTGCCGATGCACGCGATCGAGGTGGACGTGCGGCGCCTGGGCGGCGCGTTCGGTGGCAAGGAGGACCAGGCCACGCCCTGGGCGGTGCTCGCCGCGCTGGGCGCCCGCGCGACCGGTCGCACCGTCAAGCTGGTCTTGAATCGCCGCGACGACCTGCTCATGACCGGCAAGCGGCATCCGTACTCCTCGGACTTCAAGCTGGGGCTCGCCGCGGACGGACGCTTCGTCGCCTACGAGGTCACCCTGTACCAGAACGCGGGCTCGGCGGCCGATCTCTCACCGGCCGTGCTCGAGCGCTCGCTCTTCCACGTCACCTGTAGCTACGCGATCGAGAACGTGCGGGCGACGGGGCTCAGCTGCCGGACGAACCTGGCGCCCTTCACCGCCTGTCGCGGCTTCGGCGCACCGCAGGCGATGTTCGTCCTCGAGGCCGCGATCGACGCTGCGGCACAGGAGATGGGCGTGCCGGCGAGAGAGCTGCAGCGGCGCAACCTCTTGCGCGAGGGGTCGCTGTTTCCCTGCGGCATGACCGCCGAGGCCTGCCGCGCCGAGCGCTGTTGGGAGGAGGTCGCGGAGAGCGCCGGCGTCGAGCGGCGCACCGCCGCCGTCGAGGCGTACAACCAGACCCACGCAGCCACCAAGCGGGGCTTGGCGCTGATGCCGGTCTGCTTCGGCATCTCCTTCACCAACACCTCGATGAACCAGGCCGGCGCCCTGGTCCACGCGCTCAGCGACGGCAGCGTGAGCGTGTCGACCGGCGCGGTCGAGATGGGGCAGGGGGTCAACCAGAAGATCCGCCGCATCGTCGCCGTCACCCTCGGCCTCGACCTGGAGCGCATCCGCGTCGACACCACCAACACGAGCCGCGTCGCCAACACTTCGCCGACGGCGGCGAGCACCGGGGCGGACATGAACGGCATGGCCGCGCGCCTGGCGGCGCTGCAGATCCTGGCGCGGCTGCGCGAGGTCGCGGCGCGGCAGCTCGACCTCGATGATCCGGAGACCGTGACCGTGTCGGGCGGCCGGGTCCTGGTCGGCGGCCAACCGACCGAGTGGTCCTGGGAGGACCTCGTCGCCGCGGCGCTCCTGGCGCGCGTCGACCTCTCGGCCCACGCCCACTACGCGACGCCGCGGCTGCACTTCGACAAGGCGACCGAGAAGGGCCGTCCCTTCGCCTACCACGTGTACGGCGCCGCCGTGACCGAGGTCACGCTCGACTGCCTGCGCGGGACGGCGACGATCGACTCCGTCCGTCTCGTGCACGACGGCGGACGTCTGCTCGACGAGGCCGTCGATCGCGGGCAGGTCGAGGGTGGGCTGGCGCAGGGGCTCGGCTGGATGCTACTGGAGGACCTGCGCCACGACGGCGAGGGGCGTCTGCTGCACGACACCGCCGGCAAGTACAAGGTGCCCGATCTGGGGTTCATGCCCGAGACGATCGACGTCGCGTTCCTGGAGGAGGCCGGCAACCCCCAAGCCGTGCTGGGTTCCAAGGCGGTGGGCGAGCCGCCCCTGATGTACGGCATCGGCGCCTACTTCGCGCTGCGGTCGGCGATCCGCGCCGCACGTCCCGACCTCGCGTACGACGACTACGGGGCGCCGCTGACGCCCGAGCGCACGCTGGCGCTCCTCACCGGCGGCTTCGCGCCCGCGCCCGATACCCCGCAGGAAGACCCGCAATGACGTCCTCCGATCAGGTTCTACGGCTGGCCGAGCAGCACCGCGACGAGACCGCCGCCAACCTGGCGCGTCTGGTGCGCATACCGTCGCTCAGCGGCCAGGAGCGCGAGGTCAACGCCGAGCTGGCTCGGCAGCTAACCGCGGCCGGCTTCGACGAGGTCTCCACCGATCCGCTGGGCAACGTCATCGGACGTGTCGGTCACGGACCGCGCGTCTTGGCGATCGACGCGCACATGGACACGGTCGACGTGGGCGAACGCGCCAACTGGGACTTCGACCCCTTCGGCGGCGAGATCCACGACGGTTGGGTGCACGGCCGCGGTTCGGTCGACCAGGAGGGCGGCGCGGCGGCCTTCGTCAGCGCCGGACGCATCCTCCAGGAGCTGGGCCTGGGCGAGGAGCTGACCCTGATCTGCACCGGGACGGTGATGGAGGAGGACTGCGACGGGCTCTGCTGGAAGTACCTCATCGAAGAGGGCGGGCTGAGTCCCGAGCTGGTGATCAGCACCGAGCCGACCAACCTGGGGCTCTACCGCGGCCAGCGCGGTCGCATGGAGATCGCGGTCTCCTTCCGCGGCCGCTCCGCCCACGGGTCGGCGCCCGAGCGCGGCGTCAACGCCATCTACCCCGCAGCGCGCACGTGCCTCGCCATCGCCGAGCTGCACGAGCGTCTGGCGGACGACGACTTCCTCGGCAAGGGGAGCCTCGCGGTGACCGAGTTCACCTCGAGCGGGCCGTCCCTCTGCGCCATTCCCGACGCGGCGCGCCTGCACCTCGATCGGCGCCTGACCGCGGGCGAGACGCAGGAGTCGGCCCTGGCCGAGGTGCGCGCGACGCTCGCCGACCCCGAGGCCCGGGTCGAGGTGCTGCACTACGACGGGCTGGCGTACACCGGGCTGCGCTACGGCATGCCGAAGTACTACCCGACCTGGGTGCTCCCCGCCGACCATCCCGCCGTGAACCTGGGCGTGGAGGTGGCGCGGGAGCTCTTCGACGAGCCGCCCCGGTTGGGCCGCTGGACCTTCTCGACCAACGGCGTCGCCATCAACGGGCTGCACGGGATCCCCGTCATCGGCTACGGCCCGGGGGACGAGGTCCAGGCGCACGCCCCCAACGAGCGGGTGCCGATCGATCATCTCGTCAAGGCCACCGCCTTCTACGCGCTCTACGCGCTGCGCCTGGCCCAGAGCGAGGGAACACAGAGGAGGACCGCATCGTGACCGCCCCCCCCTGGCCCGAGCTCCTGCGCGATATCGCCGCTCGTTCGACGGACCTCCACGGCCAGGACGTGCTGCTCACCTGGGAGCGCTCGCTGGCGGATCTCGAGCAGCTGCTCGACGTGGCCGCCGCCTTGCGCCACCTGCGCGCGACCAACTGCTCGACGCGCTGCTTCGACTCCGGGCTCGCGGTCGCGCTCTTTCGCGACAACTCGACGCGGACGAGGTTCTCGTACGCGTCGGCGGCGAACCTGCTCGGCCTCCACGTCCAGGACCTGGACGAGAGCACCTCGCAGATCGCCCACGGGGAGACCACGCGCGAGACCGCGGTCATGGTCTCGTTCCTCTCAGAGGCGATCGGCATTCGCGACGACATGTACCTGGGCGCGGGGAACGCCTACATGCGCGCAGTCGCCGCGGCCCTGGACGAAGCCCACGCCGAGGGGGTCCTGCCCGTCCGTCCGGCGGTCGTCAACCTGCAGTGCGACCTGGACCACCCCACGCAGACGCTCGCCGACCTGCGGCACCTGGTCGACGAGCTCGGCTCGCTCGACGCGCTGCGCGGCCGCAAGTTGGTGATGAGCTGGGCCCACTCGCCGAGCTACGGCAAGCCGCTGTCGGTGCCGCAGGGCATCGTGGGGCTGATGACGCGCCTCGGGATGGAGGTCGTGCTGGCCCATCCGCCGGGCTACGACCTGGAGCCCGAGGTGCTCGCGCAGGCGGAGGCGCAGGCCTCCCAGAGCGGGGGCAGCTTCAGCGTCACGGACCGCATGCGGGACGCCTTCGACGGCGCCGACGTCGTCTATCCCAAGAGCTGGGCGCCCCTCTCGGTGATGCGGCGGCGCACCGAGCTCTTGCGCGCGGGCGACCGCGACGCTCTCGCGGACCTCGAGGGCGAGTGCCTCGCCACCAATCGGGAGCACGCCGGCTGGACCTGCGACGCGGACCTCATGGCGCGCACGCGCGGGGCGCGCTATCTGCACTGCCTGCCGGCCGACATCACCGGCGTCTCCTGCGAGTGCGGCGAGGTCACCTCCGACGTCTTCGACGAGTTCCGCGTGCCCCTCTACCGTCAGGCCGGCTGCAAGCCGTACGTCATCGCGGCCATGATTCTCTGCAGCCGCTTTTCCGACCCGGCCGCGCTGCTCGAGCGTCTGGCGGCGCGCGCAGCGCAGCGGGTGGTGGATCCGCTATGAGCGCCGAGATGGTGCCGCTCGACCTCGCGCGCCTGCTCGATTGGATCGTGCGGGAGCGCGCGAGCCGCGGCACCGTGTTCGGCTTGCACCAGGACCTCTTCCGGCTCGATCTGCGCCAGCGAGCGATCGGACTCGTGCGGCGCGGCCATCGGCTCGAGACGCCGATCGGGGCCGCGGCCGGCCCGCACACGCAGCTCTCGCAGAACCTGGTCGCCGCCTGGCTGTGCGGCGCGCGCTTCCTGGAGCTCAAGACGGTGCAGGTCCGCGACGAGCTGACGATCCCGCGGCCCTGCATCGACATGCGGGACGTGGGCTACAACTGCGAGTGGTCCCAGGAGCTTCCGATCGAGGTCAGCGCCGCGCAGTATCTCGACGCCTGGGTCGCGATCCGCGCGCTGCAGCAGGAGGCCGGCTGCCTCGAGCCGGACGAGCCGGGCTTCGTGATGGACCTGAGCGTGGGCTACGACCTGGCGGGGATCACGAGCGCAAAGGTCGGTCGCTTCATCGACCGTCTGACCGTGGACGCGCGCGGGGAGATCGCCGACCGGCTGGCGGTCGCCGAGCGGTTCTTCGAGGGCAGCGCTGCGATCCCCGTTCCGGACCGGATCGCCGACAGCGTGACGATCTCGACCATGCACGGCTGTCCACCCGAGGAGATCGAGCGCATCGCCCGCCATCTCCTCGAGGACCGGGGACTCGACACCACGGTCAAGCTGAATCCGACGTTGCTGGGAGCGGACGAGGTTCGGGGCCTGTTGAACGACGCGCTGGGGTACCCGATCGAGGTGCCCGACGCCGCGTTCGCGGACGACTTGCAGTGGGATGCCGCCCTGGATCTGATTCGAGCGCTGACCGCGAGCGCCCGGGGCGCCGGCCGCCACTTCGGGGTGAAGCTCACCAACACGCTGGCCTGCAAGAACGACGGCAGCACCCTGCCGGAATCGGAGACCGTGCAGTACCTGAGCGGCCGCGCGCTGCACCCGATCGCGGTGCGGACGGCGGCCCGTTTGCAGGAGGCCCACGAGGGCGCGCTCGACATCTCGTTCGCCGGCGGTGCCGACGCGCGCAACGTGGCCTCGCTGGTGGCCGCGGGGCTGGCGCCCGTCACCGTCTGCTCCGATCTCCTGCGACCGGGCGGCTACCAACGCCTGCTGCAGTACCTCGAGGCGCTGGAGGCGAGGGCCGCTGACCTGGACGCGACCGGCGACGCCGCGACCCTCGCCCTGGGCAACCTCGAGCGCTACGCGCGCGAGGTCGTCGATCACGAGGCCTACCGCTACGAGACCCACGCCGGTCGAACGGTCAAGAGCGCGCGCGCGCTCGCTGCCTTCGATTGCATCGCCGCGCCCTGCGTGCTGGCCTGCCCCACGGGACAGGACATCCCCGAGTACTGCCAGCGCACCGCGCTGGGCGATCCGGAGCAGGCCCTGTCCGTCGTGCTGCGCGACAACCCGCTGCCGACGGTGTCCGGCATGGTCTGCGACCACCCGTGCGTCGAGCGCTGCACGCGGGTGAACTACGACGAACCGGTACGCATCAGGGACGTCAAGCGCACGCTCGCGCACACCGCCTCCGAACCGGCTCGACCGCCGGCGCCGCCGGAGAGTGACTGCCGCGCGGCCGTGGTGGGGGCGGGGCCGGCGGGCCTGGCCTGCGCCTGGTACCTGGCGCAGCACGGAGTCCGCACCGCGATCTACGAGGCCAAAGAGCGGGCGGGAGGCATGATCACCGACGCCATCCCGAGCTTCCGGCTGACCGACGAGGATTTTGCACTCGACCGGCGCCGCCTCGAGGCCGCCGGCGTCGAGATCCACACCGGCGAGCGGGTCGACCGCGAGCGTCTCGCGGCGCTGCGCCGCGATTGCGACGTGGTCATGCTCGCGCTAGGCGAGCAGCGCGACCAGCCGCTCGGCATCCCCGGCGAGGATACGGCGGGCGTCTGGCCTGCCCTGCGCTTCTTGTCCGCGGCGCGACGGGGCACGCTGCCGGCGTTCGGAGAGCAGGTCGTCGTGATCGGCGGTGGGAACACGGCGATGGACGCGGCGCGGACGGCGGTGCGCCTGGTCCCGCCGCGAGGGACGGTGCAGGTGGTCTACCGGCGCACGGTCGCCGAGATGCCCGCCGCGCGCGAGGAGCTGCGCGCGATCCGGGACGAGGGGGTCGCGCTGCGCGAGCTCCTCTCGCCGGTCGAGGTCACGCGACGCGGCTCTCGCCTGGCGCTGGTCTGTGCCGGTATGCGGCTCGGCGTGCCGGACGCCTCGGGGCGTCCGCGTCCCGAGGTCGTCCCGGGGCAGCGGGAGACGATCGAGTGCGACGTGGTCGTCACGGCCGTTGGACAAGCACTCGACGGCGACCTCCTCGATGCGGAGCGGCGACCGGCGAGCGCCGACACGCCGCTCGATGGGGAGGGCTTGGTCTTCGTCGGGGGGGACGCCCTGCGCGGGGCGGCGACCCTGGTCGAGGCGCTCGGGGACGGGCGACGGGCCGCGCTGGCGGCCCTCGCGAGGCTCGGTATCCCGCACGCCGCCGCGACCGAGAGAGCGCCGCGCGCGCTCGACGACGCCGGGTGGCAGGAGCGGGCCGCGCGCCTGCAGCCTGCGCTGCACCCGCCGCAGCGCAACGCCACCGGGCAGGGCGACTTCGAGTTGGTGATCGGCGAGCTGTCGCCGGCGGAGGCGCGGGTGGAGGCCGCACGCTGCCTCGACTGCTCGGAGCGCTGCGACGTGTGCGTGTCGGTCTGTCCCAACCGCGCCAACCTGGTCTACGAGAGCCAGCCGAGGCGCTGGGCCCTCGTCCGGATCGAGCCGCACGAAGGCGGTCCGCGCCTGGTGCCCGATGGTGAGTTCGTGCTGGAGCAGACCCGCCAGACCTGCAACCTGGTCGATTGGTGCAACGAGTGCGGCAACTGCACCACCTTCTGTCCCACCGCGGGCGAGCCCTATCGCGACAAGCCGCGCCTGGCGCTGCAGCCGAGCTCCGGCGACGACCGAGGGCCGGTGTGTCACCTCGAGCGCCGCGGCGACGCGGTCACCATCGTCCGGCGCGCAGAGGGCTGCGAGGAGCGCCTCACGGGTCGCGACGGCACCTTCCTCTACGAGACGGCGACCGCGAGCGTCGTCCTCGACAAGGTGACCTTCGCGGTCCGCGACGTGCAGGTGCACACCGCGCTCGACGAGCCGCTGTCGCTCGGCCGCGCCGCCGCCCTCGCCGTGCTGCTCGACGGTCTCGCGGATCACCCCTTGGTCGCCGTGGAGGAGGAGTGACATGGCGCGCTTCGAGCTCAACCCGTGGCGACTCGATCGACCGCAGTGGACGGCGCCGGAGCTGGCCTTCGTCGAGGCGATCCGGTCCGGCGCGCAGTTGCCGTTCCACCGCTCGCTGCCCGGCTACGCGCCGACGCCGCTCAGGGACCTTCCCGATCTGGCGCAGGAGCTGGGCCTGGGAAGCCTGGCCGTCAAAGACGAGGCCGGCCGCTTCGGCCTGAAGGCGTTCAAGGGCCTCGGCGCCAGCTTCGCCATGTACACGCTTCTCCGGAAGCGTTGGAGGGACCTCACCGGCGAGGAGCTCGACCCGCAGGCGTTCGACGATCCAGAGAAGCTGCGCCGCCTGGGAAGGGTCACGCTGACCGCCGCGACCGACGGCAACCACGGTCGCGCCGTCGCCTGGACCGCGCGCCGCCTGGGGCAGCCGGCGGTGATCTTCCTGCCCGCGGACGCGGCGCCGGCGCGGATCGCCGCCATCGCCGGGGAGGGCGCCGAGGTGCGGGAGATTCCCGGCACCTTCGACGACTGCGTCGAGGAGTGCGCGCGCACGGCGGCTCGTGAAGGCTGGCAGGTGATCGCGGACACCGCCTACGAGGACTACCGGGAGGTCCCCGGCGCGATCATGACCGGCTACAGCACCCTCTTCGCCGAGATCGCCGCGCAGACCGAGCGCCGCTTCGACGTCGTGCTGCTGCCCGCCGGGGTGGGGGGGCTGATCGCGGCCGGCATCGTCGACCTCGTCCAGCGCTTCGGCGCGGCGCGTCCCCGCGTCGTCTGCGTCGAGCCGCAGTCGTCCGCCTGCTTCCTGGAGTCGATCGCCCACGGCACCGGCGAGCCGATCGCCGCCAGCGGCGACCAGCAGTCGCTGATGGTGGGCTTGTGTTGCGGGCGGCCGTCGCCCCTCGCCTGGCCGATCGTGCGCGACGGCGCCGACCTCTTCCTCGCGATCGAGGACGACTACGCCCTGGCCGCCATGCGCGCCTACCACCGTCACGGCGTGGAGTCGGGCGAGTCGGGTGCCTCCGCACTGGCCGGGCTGTTGGCGCTGCTCTCCGCCGACGAGTTGGCCCCGGCGCGCGGGCGACTCGCGCTCGGCCGCGAGTCGCAGGTGCTCGTGCTCAACACCGAGGGCGCGACCGATCCGGACCACTACGCGCGGGTCGTGTCGCAGGAGGCCGAGGGATGACCGCGATGCGCTTCGAGCTCGACGGCCTGCCGCTGACCTACAGCGGGGATCCGGAGCGCCGGCTGCTCGCCTGGTTGCGCGACGACCGGGACGTGACGTCGGTCAAGGACGGCTGCTCGGGCCAGGGGTTCTGTCGCACCTGCACGGTCGAGATCGACGGTCGGCCGCGCCTGGCCTGCACGACCGCGATGAAACAGCTCGCCGACCGGTCGGTCACGACGCTGGCCGGACTGCCGGCCGAGATCCGTGACGTGCTGGCCGAGGCGTTCGTGCGCCACGGCGCCGTGCAGTGCGGCTTCTGCACGCCGGGCTACCTGGCGCGGACGCGTCTGCTCCTGGCGGAGAACCCGACTCCCAGCCGCGAGGAGGTCGTCGCCGCCCTGCGCCGCCACGTCTGCCGCTGCACCGGCTACCATTCCATCGTCGAGGCGGTGCTGGGGGCGGCGGCGATCCTACGCGGCGACGAGACGGAACGGGCGGCCGCGCCCGGCGGCGTCGGTGTCGACGTGCCCAAGTACCGCGGTCGCGAGCGGGCGCTGGGGGAGGCGCCCTTCGTCGACGACTTGCGCTGCGACGGCCAGCTCCACGGCGCGCTCCGCTTCAGCCCACATCCCCGTGCCCGGATCCGGTCGCTCGACCTCGCGGCGGCGGAGGCCGTGCCGGGAGTCGAGCGCGTGCTCACGGCGGCCGACGTGCCGGGCGACCGGCGTACGGGCCTGATTCGCCGCGACTGGCCGCTGCTCGTCGCGGTCGGCGAGACGACGCGCTACGTGGGGGACGTGCTCGCCGTGGTCGTCGCGGAGACGGAGGACGCCGCGCGCCGGGCCGCCGAGCTGATCGCCGTCGACGCGGAGGAGCTGCCGCCGCTCTCCGATCCGGAAGCCGCGCTCACGAGCCCGATCGAGGTGCACCCCGGCGGCAACCTGCTGGAGGAGACCGTGATTCGGCGCGGCGGCGACGTCGAGGCCGCGCTCGAGGCTTCGGCCTACGTCTCTCGCGGGACCTACCGCACCCAGCGGGTCGAGCACGCCTTCCTGGAGCCCGAGGCGGCCGTGGCTCGTCCGTGGGCCTCCGGCGGGGTCGAGGTGTTCTCACCCGGGCAGGGGGTGTACGTCGATCGCGAGCAGTTGGCGTCGCTCTTGGACCTGCCGCCGGAACGGGTCAAGGTCGACCAGGTCCCCTCCGGCGGCGCGTTCGGAGGCAAGGAGGACTTGTCGGTGCAGGGGCACGCTGCGCTGGCCGCCCATCTCCTGCAGCGGCCGGTCAAGGTCAAGCTGACCCGCGCCGAGTCGATCCGGATGCACCCCAAGCGCCACCCCTTGACGATGGACTTCGCCGTGGGTTGCGACGGCGAGGGTCGCTTGACCGCTCTCCGGGCACGCATCGCCGGCGACACCGGGGCGTACGCTTCGGTCGGCGGCAAGGTGCTCGAGCGGGCCGCTGGCCACGCCACCGGCGCCTACCACGTACCGCGTGTCGATGTCGAAGCGCGGGCGGTCTACACGAACAACCTGCCCTGTGGCGCCATGCGGGGCTTCGGGGTCAATCAGGTCACGTTTGCGCTCGAAGGGTGTCTCGACGACCTCTGCGCACAGGGTGGCTTCGATCGCTGGCAGTTCCGCTGGGACAACGCGCTGGTGGCGGGCAGGGAGACCACGACCGGTCAGGTCCTGCAGGAGGGCGTCGGTGTCCGCGAGACGCTCTCGGCGGTGAAGGACGCGTACCAGGGCGCTCGCTGGTGCGGCCTCGCCTGCGGAATCAAGAACTGCGGCATCGGCAACGGCATCGCCGACTGGTGCGAGGTCGAGGTCGAGGTCGCGTCGCCGGAGCGCGTCGTCGTGAGGCACGGTTGGGCGGAGATGGGCCAAGGGGTGAACACGGTGGCGCAGCAGGTGCTGGCCGAGGCGACCGGCCTCGACACCGGGCAGATCGAGGTCACGGTCTCGACCGCCGATGGGGCGGAGGCCGGCATGACCACCGCCAGCCGCGGATCGTCCCTCGTCGGCAACGCGCTCCTGGTCGCCGCCCGCGACATCGCGCGCGACCTGCAGGGCGCATCGCTCGACGAGCTGGTGGGTCGGCGCTATCGCGGCCGCTGGAGCTTCGACCGCTCGACTGCACCGGGCGCGCCGGGCGAGGTCGTGACGCACTACTCCTACAGCTACGCGACCCAACTGGTCCTCCTCGACGAAGAGGGTGCGATCGAGCGCGTCGTCGCCGCCCACGACGCGGGCCGGGTGCTGAATCCCGCGCTCTTCCGCGGTCAGATCCAGGGTTCGGTGCACATGGGATTGGGCTACGCGCTGAGCGAAGAGCTGCCCCAGGTGGCGAGCGGACCGCCGACCACGCTCCTCAAGGACCTGGGTCTCCTACCGATGGACCGGACGCCGCCGGTCCAGGTCATCGGCGTCGAGAAGCGCGACCCGCTGGGGCCGTACGGCGCCAAGGGAGTGGGTGAGGTCGGGCTCGTGCCGACCGCGGCCGCCGTCGCCTCCGCGTTCCGCCACTACGATGGACGCGCGAGGTTCCGCCTGCCCCTCGAGCCGATTGGGAAGCCATGACCCTCTATCTGCGTGACGTGGTGTTCTGGGACCGCCGAGCCGGGGACCTGCGTCCCGGGAACCTGATCGTCGAGGCGGGCCCCCAGGGCGGCCTGCAGGTCACGACGGCGCCGCCGTCGCCGGACCAGACGGTCGTCGAAGGCGACGGCGCGCTGGCGCTCGCCGGGCTGACCCTGGGGCACCACCACGCCTACTCGGCGTTGGCCCGGGGCATGCCGCCGCCGGCGCGCGCGCCGCGCGACTTCGCCGAGATCCTGGAGCTCGTGTGGTGGCGCCTCGACCGCTGCCTCGACGCGGAGATGGTGCGCGCCTCCGCGTTGGCCGCCGCCCTCGACTGCTTGCGCTGCGGGGTGACCCGGGTGATCGACCACCACGCGTCGCCCCAGGCCAGTGCGGGGTCGCTCGACGTGATCGCCGAAGCGTTCGAGTCGCTGGGGCTGTCGTACCTGCTCTGCTACGAGTTGAGCGACCGCGACGGTCCCCAGGCCGCGCAGGCGGGCCTGGCCGAGACGGAGCGCTACCTGGGGACGGGGCGGCCGGGGCTCGTCGGCCTGCACGCCTCCTTCACGGTGGGGGAGGGGCTGCTCGGCGAGGCGGTCGCGCTGGCTCGCCGGAACGACACCGGCATCCACGTACACGTGGCCGAGGATCCGGTCGACCAGGACCGCTGCCTGGAGGAGCACGGCTGCCGCGTCGTCGAGCGCCTCGCCGCGGCCGGCGTGCTCGAGCTGCCGGGGTCGCTGCTCGTGCACGCCCTGCACCTGTCGCCGGCCGAGCGCGAGCTCGTCGACCGATCGCCGGCCTGGCTCGTCCACAACCCGGAGAGCAACCAGAACAACGCGGTCGGCCAGTTCGACTGGCGCGGCGTCGATCGCAGTCGGGTCCTGGTCGGCACCGATGGTTTGCACGGCGACGTGCTGCGCAGCGCCCGGGCCGCGCTGCTGGCGGGTCGTGCCAGCGGGCTGACCCCGACCGACGCGTGGGGTCTGATCGAGAACAACGACCGCTACCTCGAGCGCCATCACCCGAGCGTGCTGCGCGCCAACGACGTCGTCCTCTTCGACTACCGCTCGCCGACCCCGCTCGAGGCGGGGAACCTCGTCGCTCACGCCTGCCACGGTCTCGACGCGCGTCACGTGCGGACCGTGATCGCCGAGGGCCGCGTCGTGCTGCGCGACGGGGAGTTCGTCGTCGGCGACGAACCCGCCATCCTGCGCTTCTGCCGCGATCAGGCGAGTCGCCTCTGGACGGCCTTCGGAGAGTCCCCGCCGGAAGGAACCTCATGATCCCGATCATCGCCTCCGTCACCGATCCCGAGATTCGGGCCCGCGCCGTCGCGCGCTACCGGGAACGCGGGATCGTGCTGCCCACCTTCGCGCAGATGCGCGATCCTCGCGAGGTGCCGGCCGGCGTGCGCACGCGCCTGAGCGGCGTCGGTCTCTGGGACCGCGACCCCTTGAATCTCTTCCGCATCACCTGGAAGAACGAGCCCATCGATCGGGGGGGTGGCTTCGGTGGCGTGAACTGGCTCGAGCTGCCCTCGGCCTTGACCGGCGTCCCGGCTCGCATCGTCGCGCTGGTCGGCAAGTGGTTTCCGACCGGAGCGCACAAGGTTGGAGCCGCCTACGGCTGCCTCGCGCCCAAGATCATCTCGGGCGGCTTCGATCCCACCTACCACAAGGCGGTGTGGCCTTCGACGGGGAACTTCTGCCGCGGCGGTGCCTTCGACTCCCACCTGATGGACTGCACCGCGATCGCCATCCTGCCCGAGGAGATGAGCCGCGAACGCTTCGAGTGGCTGCGGGAGATCGGCGCCGAGGTCATCGCGACACCGGGCTGCGAGTCGAACGTCAAGGAGATCTACGACAAGTGCTGGGAGGTGCGCCGCACGCGCGAGGACGTCGTGGTCTTCAACCAGTTCTCCGAGTTCGGCAACGCCGTCTGGCACTACCACTGCACCGGGGCTGCCGTCGAGGAAGTGGCTGCGTCGTTGCTGGAGGGCCGCGGGCGGCTGGCGGCCTACGTCTCCGCCACCGGTTCGGCGGGGACGATCGCGGCCGGGGACTACCTGCGCACGATCGCGCCCGCGATTCGCGTCGTGGCCTCGGAGGCCCTGCAATGCCCGACGCTGTTGGAGAGCGGCTTCGGCGGCCATCGCATCGAGGGGATCGGCGACAAGCACGTGCCCTGGATCCACAACGCCCGCAACACCGACGTCGTCACGGCCATCGACGACGACGAGTGCCTGCGCCTCTTGCGCCTCTTCAACGAGCCGGCGGGTCGTGAGGTCCTGGTCGCCGAAGGGGTCGCGGAAGCCGCCGTCGAGGAGCTGCCGCTGCTCGGGATCTCGGGCATCGCCAACGTGCTGGCGGCCATCAAGACCGCGCGCTGGTTCGAGCTGGACCGCGACGATCTCGTCGTCACCGTCGCCACCGACTCGGTCGCCCTGTACGGATCGCGTCTCGACGAGCTGCGCGAGGAACGGGGCACCTACACCCGCGATCGAGCGGGGCGCGACTTCGAACGCTGCCTGCACGGGCAGCGGACCGATTACACCAAGGAGCTGACCTTCCCGGAACGCCGTGCGATCCACAACCTGAAGTACTACACCTGGGTCGAGCAGCAGGGGATGGATGTGAGCGACCTCGAGCAGCTCTGGTCCGACCGCGAGATCTGGCCGCGGATCTTCGCGCAGCCGGCGCGCTGGGACGAGATGATCGCCGAGTTCAACGCCGAGGCGGGCGTGCTCTCGACGCTCGAGGCGAGGGACTGACGTGGGTAGGTTTCTGAACTGCCCCCTTCAATGTGCACCGGGCGCCTCGGCGCCAGCGTCCCACCGGCCGCTTCGCCAGTCAGGCCCGTTGTTGACGGCCCTCGGCGGGCAGGAGGGCCTGCTTCGAGATGGAAGCGCCCGAAGTCTTTGTCAGTACGAGAGTTACGGCGAAAGGGCCCCAGGAATGCACACTGAAAGGGGGCAGTCCAGTGGGTTCCTGATCGTCGACGCGCTCCTGGCCGACGGCGATCGGGCTCGTCCCGGTCATCTGCGGACCGAGGGTGAGCAGATCGCCGAGGTCCTCTCGGACGAGCTCTCGCGCGAGGTGCTGACGGCGCTGGCCGCTCGCCACGGCTGCGAGATGGTCGAGGGTCGCGCGCGTTGGCTGGTGCCGGGAGGGATCGATCCGCACGTACATTTCGCCCTGCCCGTGGCCGGCACGGTCACCGTAGACGACTTCGCGAGCGGTAGCCGGGCGGCGCTAGCCGGCGGCACCACAAGCATCATCGACTTCGTCACGCCGGCCCGCGACGAGCCGCTGCCGGCGGCCTTCGCCACGCGGCTCAGCGAGGCGGAGAGTGCCGCCTGTGACTACGCGCTCCACGCCAGCGTGACCGGATGGCGCGACGAGATCCCCGAGGAGCTCGCCACTTGCGTCGAGCGCTTCGGCGCGCGCTCGGTGAAGGTCTACCTGGCCTACCTCGAGACGATCGGGCTCGAGGGGAACGATCTGGTGGCTGCGCTGGCGGCTGCGGCGAACCTGGATCTCACCGTCCTGATGCACTGCGAGGACGGCGCCCGGATCGTGCAGCGCCAGCGCGCCCTGCTAGCCGCCGGCAAGTGCGATCCCGTGGCCCACGCTCATTCGCGTCCCCCACAGGACGAGGTGAGTGCCGTCGAAGCCGCACTGCTGCTCGCCGCTCGCACCGGCTGTCGCCCGTACGTGGTGCACGTCTCCACCGCCGGTGCCCTGCATGCGATCGCGGCGGCCCGGGCCGCCGGGCAAGAGGTCCTGGCCGAGACCTGTCCGCAGTACCTGTGGCGGGACGAGAGGGAGTACGTCGCGCCCTTCGAACGGGCGGCGGCTGCGGTGATGAGCCCGCCCCTGCGACCGCGCACGGACCGGGACGCCTTGCGCGGGGCCGTGGCGGCTGGCGCGTTCGACGTCGTCGCGACGGACCACTGCTCCTTCTCCCGTGAGCAGAAGACCCGCGGTCGCGACGACTTCACGCGCATTCCGGGCGGTGTGGCCGGTGTGCAACACCGGCTCGCGCTGTTGCACACGCTGCTCGCGAGCGAGGGTGGCGCGGACCCCAACGCCTGGGTACGCCTGACGTCGCGCCGCCCGGCGCAGGTCTTCGGCCACTACCCGCGCAAGGGCTGTCTGCGCCCCGGCAGCGACGCCGACCTGGTGCTGTGGGACCCCGGCGCCGTGTCGACGATCTCGGCGTCGAGCGACGAGCAGGCCGCCGACCAGAGCCTCTACGAGGGCCAGAGCGTGCGCGGGCGCGCCGACCATGTCTGGCTGCGGGGCCGGCGGGTGGTTCGCGATGCAGTCGTCACGGCAGTCGCCGGGTCGGGTCGCTATCTGGGCCGCTGAGAACGAACGAGCAGCGGTGATTCCCCGGGAGGATTACAGGTTGTCCGCTACCCGCAACCGCAGCTCCGGATCACCGAACAGGGTCAGCTCGTAGTACTGATAGCGGAACCACCCGATGCTGTCCAAGCGCCACAGACAGCGCTCCCTGGCCTCCTGTAGCGCACGGCCGAGCTCGAAGGTGCCCTCACCGAGCGGGCTGTGGAAGAACTCCCGGATGAACATGGTCGTCACGGAATCGAGGTTGTTTCCGCTGGCTCCCAGACCGTCTCTCGAGTTGACGAGGCAGGCAAAAGCACCATGCTCCATGGTGGTGATCTCTTCGGCGAAGCAGTCGTCGACGTCGAATGAACCCACCCAGCACGAATCATCGACAAAGAGGAAATAGTCGGTATTCGTCAGGTTCTCGATACAGTCATACATGTTGTATGAGTGAGGAGTGGTGCACAGCTTCACCATTCCCCAGTTCGAGTCCCCATGGTCGGCTATGTAGATGATCTGTGGCGTCGTGAATGCACCCTCACCATTCAAGATCGGGAGCAACTCTGTCGTCGCATCCCAACCATCACTGTAGTAGTCCCACGGAGGATTCACGTGTCCGACGCGGTTCCACGAGCTGGGCGCGTAGTCCTCGTCGTAGAGAGTCGTCACGCTGAAGTCGCGCGCATTGGGAATGCTGGGGCTCTCCAGACCCGCAGTGAAATGGCCGAGATAGAGACTCGAGCCGAGCCGCATCAGCTCCGAGAAGGGCTTGTTGAACTCCTGTATGTCACCGAAGCCCAGGTAGCCGCCCATGGTCGCAGCGACGTTCAGGTAGGGGTCGTCAGTGCTCTCGTAGACGAGTGTCTTCTCGACGAAGTTGCGCACGTCAGAGGCGTTCTCCACCGCTGCGCGGCCGACGAACACCTCAGCCCTCAAATCGACGTCGCCACCGCCCGGGCCGTCGTGTTTCTCGGCGTACTTGCCATCCGCGTCCTCGTCGAAGGTGCAGTCGGGCGGATCGACGCAGCCGTAGTACAGGTCCGCCGGCACCGTGTAGCCCGAATGGAAGAACATCCGCGCCGGGATGATGTCCTCCGTACCGGCCAGCAGCGCGTACTCCGAGTCCCAGACCTGGTAGGCATCTATCAGGAAGTTCCTGATTCTGGTCGCGTCGTCACTTCCGCCACTCGGCTTCGATCCGTCGTAGTTCGCGCAGATCCAGTCCGTGGTGACGATGCCCGCAGGAATGCCCCGGCTGATCTTCGAGTCACAGAGGGCCTGGAAGGAGTACTGACCCGTCACGTTCGCGAGGCTGTCGTTGGTGATGACGATGTACTCGTAGTCCGCCCCGTAGTAAGGGCTTCTGGGATCTGACAGCGGCGTGGTGAGGGACGTGCTGGCGGGGTTGGGGGGCGGCGTGACGCCACCGCGATTCGGATTGGAGTAGGAAGCCAGCGCGCCGGGGTTGTCCAGGTGGCGCCGCAGCTTGCGCGTCAAGGCCTCCGTGGGGCTGACGCGATACGGGGAGTCGCTGCTGGCTAGGTGCACCGTCAGCCTCATCCGCGGCGCCATTCTCAGCAGGCCGGATCTGGGCGCGTACTGGAGAGGGAAGAGATTCACGTGCGCAATCCGGTAGCCGCGGTCTGATTGGACGGTCACCAGAGCGTGCTGCTCGAGGGGCCAGTACTCCGTCGAGGAGTAGATTGCGGGATCCGGTCGGGTCGGCGTGGCCGGAGGGCCGACGTGCCGGAAGAACTGCACCGCGCCGTGTTCGAGTTCGTGTGTCCCGGGCAGCGGATACACGTCGAGCGCCTCACTGGTAACCGCTTCGATCCGCGTGCCAGACGGCAGGAGGATCTGTGCGTGTCCTACAGGAATGACCGGTTCACCCTCCTGGTTGTGGCGCTTGAGCCCGCTGACCGTGACGCGCGCGCCATCGCCTGCGGTGACGACTTCGGGCGCACCAAAGTCGTACTCGAGGATGATGGCCTCAGCGGTGCAGGTCACACGTGGCTTCCGTTGGCTGGCGGCATCGGAAGCGCCGGGGCCGATCACTGCGAGGAGACAGGCGGTGAGGGTCGCTGCTCGTGGGAACATGCTGGTGATCGTCATGGCGGACACTTCCTCATGCAGCTTTGAGCACTACGCGCAGTGCGCGGCGTCCGGGGAGCGGATTCCCCTTGCGGGTCGTTGCGCAGGTGCCACGGTGACCGGTCCTCGAGACCGATACCCGATTCTACGTGAGTCCAGTCACCCGAGCCAGGTCCCTGACTGAGGCTGCCTGGTGAGGCGTTCAAACTTCTAACGGGGCCTTCCGACCAGCAGGTCGACCACGCCGATCCCGATCAGCTCTCCGCTGGTCGCGCTCCTGGGTCCACCCCGCGTGGTGTCCGCTTTGGCGGCCCGGGCGATGATGGGAGGCAGGGCGGTCCTGGGAGTTCCTCGCGTCGTCGCATTGGAGTCGATCGAGAGGAAGTCCGACTGCTGATCGATGGTGGCGACCACCAGGTAGCGGTCGCGCATCGGTCGGGCGTTGGACCAGCTCGATTCGACATAGACGCCGATGGGGATGCGCAGCACTTCTCCCGGCTCCAGGGGCCCGGGATCCCGTCTGTTGGGTGCGGGCCAGACCGCCGTCCGCGTCCGGTTCTCCGTCAGGGAGAGGGCCATGACGTAGGCCCGCTGGCTGGAGAGGTTCCTCACTTCGAGCACCATGAGTGCGGGCGTGAGCTCACTGCTGCCGACGACGTGCACCTCCCCCGCGGCCGCCTGCGGGCCGCCCTCGGTCACGATCGAGGCGAGGGGGTAGTCCGGACCGAAGCGCGCTTCGGCTGCCCGCACCTCGCTCTCGTTCGGTTCGCAGAAGCGGACCTCGATCGGAACCCGGCCGGCCTCTTCGTCGACCGCACACAGTGCCCGGTAGAGGAGCTCGTCCTCGAAGCGCTGGTGCAGGCGCACGGCGAGAGAGCCTCCACGCGGGTCCTCGTGCTCCCTCTCGGCCCACGACCGCAAACCACCCGGCCCGTAGAAGCAGATCTGCCCGGTCCCCTCCCGCAGGAGGCGGTAGTCCGCTTGCTCCCCGCCCAGCTCCACGTAGTCGTCGCTCGCCAGGAGTTCGCTGAGGTCCTCTTCGGTCGTGAAGATGCGCAGGCGTTCCTGACCCGCGGGTCGCTCGATCTCGATCGCGCGCAGGTACCGCTCAGCGAGCCCGGCGGGGGCCTCCCCGTCCCAGCGGGCGTGGGCCTCGGTGGAGTAGACGCGCAGGATGCTGGCCTCCCCGAGGAGCTCCAGGTCGAAGCCATCGTAGATGGCGAGCCTGGACTCGGGGCGCAGGCCGTGGACCCGACCGCCCCTGAGTCGGATCAAGCCACCCGGCTGCGCACTGGCCTCGAAACCCGGGGGAGGGGGCATGAAGGTGCTGCCGAAGAGCTCGCGATCCACCTCACCCTCGCAACACACCGTCTGGTCGGGGAAGCGTGCAGCGAGGCGCAAGGCGGTCGCTCCCGCGATGCTCGCGTAGCTCACTCCGGGCTCCGCCCGTTCCAGGGCGTCGACCAGGAAGAAGGTCAGGGCGCCGTGATGGACGGGCAGTCCAGTGGGCTGGCGCAGCACGAGCTCCTTGGCGGTCTGCCACTCGCGGCAGGCCGCCAGATGCACATAGCCTCGGGTCGAAGCCTCGGGGTCGTCCTCCAGGATCTCGATCCCCTGCGGCCAGAAATCCGCCACGCGCTGCGGCTCGAAGGGCTGCTGGCCGTGATCGAGCCCGCGCTGACGCACCTCCTGGTCGTCAGCGCCACGCAACCCGGTTGCCGAGTGGCAGGCGTCGGTCACCACGGTTGTCCTGGCGCGCCTGCGCACCAGCTCCGCAACCAGCGCGCGCAGCTCGTCGTCGACCAGGTCGTAGGCGCCGTCCAGATCGCCCCCGCGGCTGTCCCAGGCGACGAGTGACGAGTCCCTGCCTTCGCGCTCGGCGCCGTCGACCGCGCCGATGTCGGGTACCCGTGAACCGTGGCCGGAGAACCAGAAGAGCACCTCGGTTCCCGGACCCGCCCCCTCGATCAAGTGCTCGCAGAAGGCGCGTACGATGCGCTCGTGGGTGGCTTGCTCATTCTCCAGGTACTCGATCGCCTGGGGCGCGAACCCGAAGCGTTGCTCCAGCAATCTCCCCACCAGCCGCACGTCGTTCACGCAACCGCGCAGGTCCCCCACGCCCTCGGGATAGTCGTCGATGCCGACGAGCAGGGCCAGCTTCTTGGGCGAGGAGTCGGGCTCCTGCTCCTGGGAAGGGCCGTGCCAGTCCGTCCCGAGAACGATGAGCGGTGCGACGAGGAAGACGAGAAGGCCCTGCATGGCTGTCAGATCTCCGGTGCCGGATGGAGCCGGCGCCGGCCTCCGATGATAGCGCGTTCGGTGACGGCGGAAGAGATGACTCATCCTTCGCTCCCTGGTCTCGAGCCCGGCACCTCCCTCTTCAACAGGGGCGTAGGTGGCGCCACCGAAGCGACTCCTGTTCACGTGGGTACGTAGCCGGGAAGCAGCGGAATCTCGGTGCGATCGATCCCACGCCATCCCCTAGAATCCTGGTGGCTACCTCGCTCTGGGGGTGTCCCGAGACCATGCACGAAGACCTGCGAGAGGAACACGACGACTCGATGAGTCGTGTCGAGCGGGCCGCTGTGGAGTTCATCGCTCGCAGCGAGCAGGGAATCGAGACCACGCTGGACGACTGGCTGGTGGGTATGGAGAGCGAGGAGGAGCGCGAGGAGCTGGTCGCGTTGGTCTCAGCGGCTCGTCGAGCGAGTCAGCTCCTGCCCCGACAGCTGTGCCGCGACACCGTGATCGCCGGGCGCTACCGGATCCTGGAAGAGATCGGGTCGGGGGGCATGGGGCGCGTCTTCGCCGCACTCGACCAGCGACTCGATCGCAAGGTCGCGGTCAAGGTCTTGGCCTCGGTGCAGGCCGCGGATGCGAGACAGCGCGCGCTGTTCGAGCGGGAGTCGCAGCTCCTCGCGACCCTTCACCATCCCGGAATCGTCACCGTTCACGAATCGGGAGACGACGGCGATCTGGCCTACATCGTGATGAACCTGGTCGAGGGATCGGCCTTGTCCGAGGTGGTCGAGAACGCGCGCGAACGGATGGACCCCGCAGTCCCAGGACCGGGACAGCTGCTCACCGGAGAAGACCTCGAAGAGGCGTTCGGCCTGCCGCTCGGCGAGGGGCAGGTCCAGCTGATCGAGAAGCGCTCTTGGTTCCGGGGGGTCGCGGCGATCACACTCGAGCTCGCACGCACACTGCAGGCGGCGCACGGAGCGGGGGTGGTGCACCGCGATATCAAGCCGAGCAACGTCATGCTGATCGGCGGGGGGTCCCCGGTGATCCTCGACTTCGGCCTGGCGGGGAACACCCAGGCAGTTGGCGCCGGAGAGGTCACCCGCGGGCTCTACGGGAGCGTGGCCTATCTCGCCCCGGAACGGATACAGAACCAAGAGGTGGGGGCCGACCCCCGCAGCGACATCTACCAGCTGGGGTTGATCCTGTACGAGCTGCTCACCTTGCAGCGCGCCTTCTCAGGCGAGTCGCTGGCCGACACCCTGATGCGGATCCACAGCGGGGTCTTCCAGCGTCCTCGCCAGGCCTATGGCCATGTTCCCCGCGACCTCGAGGCGATCTGCCTGAAGGCGATCGAGCTCGACCCCCACCTGCGCTATCAGACGGCGACGGAGCTGCGCGAGGACCTCGAGCGCTACCTAGACGGTCGCGAACCGCAAGCCGCGCACGCCAGTCGCTTGCGCAGTGCGTGGCGTGGCGTGCGCTATCGCATCCGCAAGGACCCGCGCTGGACTGGAACCCTGGGCATGCTGACCGTTGCGCTGGTCGCCACCGTTCTGTGGCTCACCGTGGGCACGCAGGGGCCGGCGATCGAGTTCGGCGAGGGGCTGCGCTACCCCCGGACCACGGACTCCGCACCATGGACCCCGGTGGAGATCGGTGAGGGCGGGGTGCTCCGGCCAGGGGACTCGATGGGCGTGGTGCTCGAGGTCGCGCAGCGGGCGTACGTTCACGGGTTGTTCGTCTTCCGGAACAAGGACGACCAAGAGGTCTACGTCTGTCCGATACCGGTGGGCACTCGGGAGGACGGCCCCAGGGTCGAACCGGAAGCGACCGAACCGTGGTTCCTGCAACTGCGCGAGGGGACGCACCACCTCATCACCGGCATCGTCGACGAGAGCGACGAATACGAGAAGCTCCTGATCTACGCCAGTCCGTACTTCGAGCCGGCGCTGGAGGAGTGGATGAAGGACCTGGCGACCTACCGCAGGAGCCATCCCGGTCCCGGCGTCCCCGCAGCGGCTGGCTTCGCCATGATCGACTTCGAGCTCGAGCGCGGTCGGCCCCTGGAGCTCACGCCGCAGCAGCGAGCCCGGGCGGAGGAGATCGGGAACCTCTCCCGTGGGCAGACGGAAGGGGAGGTCGAGCTGGACGTGGATTCGCTCGGCATCTTCCGGCTACAGTGCGAAGTGCGGTCCTCCGGCGAGAACCGCTGAGTACCCAGACCGACCTCGATGGATGACCCGCTGACGCGCTCACTAGATCTCCTGCGGGAGGCACAGGCGGGTGACGAGTCAGCCCAGGGCCGTCTCTTCGAGCGCTACTACGAACGCGTGCGCAGTGTCGTGCGGCTGCGCCTCGGTTCGAGGCTACGCGGCAGGATGGACTCGGGAGACATCCTGCAGGAGACCTTCCTGCAGGCCGTGCGTTCCTTCGAGAACTTCGAGGCGCGCGAGGAGGCGAGCCTGATCAACTGGCTGTGCAAGCTGGCCGAGCGGCAGATCCTGGCCGCGGCCGACTACCACGGAGCCCAGCGCCGCGAGGCCGACCGGGCAGTGTCGATGACGCCGCCCCCTTCCGCCTCTCCCAGTCGCTACCTCGCCGGCCAGCTTGCGGACGAGACCCGCGGTCCGATCGACCGCCTGAGCGATGAGGAGCGGGAAGCCCTCGTGGAGGAATGCGTCGGCGAGCTCCCCCCCGACCTGCGCGAGCTGATCCTGATGCGCGACTATCTCGGCGCATCGTGGGAGACGGTGGCCCAGGAGTGCCAGCGCCCCAGCCCCGATGCGGCGCGCATGATGCACGCGCGCGCGTTGGCCGAGCTCGGGGTGCTCTTGCGAGCGCGGGGGCTGTGAGTGGTTTCTCCCTCGGTGTGAAGGCAGCGGAATGGAGAAGAGAGGAGGATCCGAGGATCCCCCTCTCTTCTGTCGAGTGTCCAGTGTGACTCTCTACAGCAGGTCGTAGACCTTGTGGAAGTAGCCCGTGCTGTAGTGGAAGACGGTGAGCGTCTTGTAGACGTCCTTGAACGGCCACGGCATGTCGAGCTCCGCGTAGAGGAAGATCTTCAGAGTCAAGGGGTAGAAGTAGACCTCGAGAGAGGCATTGACCTCCAGCTTCGGAGGATCCTCGTCGACGTCTCCCCAGGCACCGAGGAGCGGGTTGTTCGCAGAAGCCTGGGTGGTCGAGCTTCCAAAGAGACCACCATTCCAGACGTTCGGACGCACGTCGAAGTTGACGGTCGGGACCAGATGGAAGAACGACATCGAGGCTCCAACGCCGGCACTGGCGAAGCTCCAGCCGATGCCGGCCTCTGCCGAGCCGTAGCCGCCGACACGCATCTGCCCCGCCAGACCGATGATCGGGCCATCCGCACCGACGGACAGCACGGGCGAGACCTGGTAGACGATCTTGCCTCCCGCCTCTACATCGACCGTCACGGGGATGTAGCCGGCGATGTAGTACGTGTACTCTGCGTCGATGACGTTGAGGGCCTTGTAGAGCTCGAAGCCGGTGCTGGCGCTGTACTGCGGGTTGACGACGGTGATTCCGCCGATTCTCCCCAGCAGATGTCCATGCGCGGAGAGTCCTTGCATCATGTTCGACGCCTCGCCGGCGGAGTTGACGTCCCATTTGCCGTTGCGCCCCTCGGCGAAGAGGTCCAGGCGCGCACCCTCGATGCTCTTGCCGAAGATGCGAAGAGTCCCTTTGGCGCGGCCCAGGGCGCTGGCATAGCGCAACGTGCCGAGATGGCACTCGACGGCCTTGGTCTTGATGCGACCCACGATCGTCCCGGTGCCCCCGTTGCTGCTGCTCCCCAGGCTCTTGCTGACGATCTTCTCGTGGACGGTGACCTCTTGCTTCGGGCCCGCCGCAGGGGGCGGAGGCGGGGGAAGGCTGGGAGCCTCGTAGCCGGGCACGTTGCCGCCCCAGCCGGGGCCCATGGGACCATGGAAGCCAGACCCAGCGCTGGCCGCTCCGGAGAGGACCAGGGCGGAAACGGCGAGGGCGAGATGCCTTGCATTTGTCGTGGTGGGTTTCATGTCGGGTGTTCCCTGCTGTCTGAGTAGTGGTGGGATCGAAGCGCTGTTGACTTGTGGAGTGCTTCACTCTCGACAGGGGCGTCGGCGCACGGAGCGAAGTGAATTGCAGACAAGAAAACCCGCCGGCGCTGGATCAGCAGCCGGCGGGCAGGTGGCGTCAGGAGCAGTGGCTGACGCACGCAGGGAACGACTTCAGGAGGAAAGCATCTCGCTGCACATGAGTCGTATCTCCTCGGAGGGGTCCGCGGCGGCGACCTGTTGGAGCAGGTAGAGGGCCGCTGGGTTCGTGCCCAGCAGCGCCCCCAACCCGAGCACCGTCGCTCGCCGCAGGTCCGTGCGGGGATGGGCCAGGACCTCGGCTGCCTTGAAGAGAGCCTCCTGGGTCCCGGTGGCGGCGAGCACCTCCGCGGCCAGGCACTGCACGTGCTCGGAAGCGTCCCCGGTGACGATCTGACCCAGGATCTCAGCCTGCTCGGGGCCGGGGAGTGATCCCAGCGCAGTGACCACCGCCACGCGGACGGGCACTTCCGGATGCTGGCTGTACGCCGCGACTCGCTCGAGAGCTTGGGGAGAGGCGGTGTTCCCCAGGGCCTGGATCCACGAGCTCAGCATCCCCGAATCGATCGCCTGCTGTTCGATCGAGAGCAGACTCTCCAGCGGTGCATCCCCCAGCTCGGCCGCCCGCTCTCCACGGCCGAAGGCTCCCATCAGGAGCAGGGAGGTGCTCTTCAGCTCGGGGGAGAGGTGGTCGTCGCTCAGCAAGCCCCGCACGGCCTCGAAGGTCCCCCGACCGGGTCGCTCGAGGTTGAACATCGCCAATGAGGTCGCCAGGCGGAATTCCGCTCGGCGGCCGCGGTCGACCATGTAGTCGACCAGCTTCGCCTGACCGGCCGTCGTGTTGGAGTCGGCGAGGCAGTCGAGCAGGGATTGGGTCAGCGCGCGGGAGTTCCCCGGCATCTCGACCCAGCTCAGGAGCTCGTCGAGACATTCGGGAGAGAGGCGCAGCTTCCAGCTGATCAGGCGACAGAGCTGGTAGTGCTCAGCGGAGTCGTAGGCCCCAGCATCGGTGAGGGTCAGGAGCTGCGCGAGGAGGTCGCAGAGCTCGACGTCGGCGAGCCTCCTGGCCATTCTCTCCCGCTTGTGCTCCCGGGCGAGGGTTCCGTCACTCGCGGGACGGATCGGCTCGAACATCCCCTCCCAGTCTTCGGGTGCCGCGAAGTCGCCGGCCTCGACGCCCACCAGATGGAAGCACAGGGCGCTGTGATTCTCGATGCGCACGTGCAGCCCCTCCAGGTCGTTTCTCTGGGATTCCCGAGTGTCAGCCTCCTCGATCCACCCGAGGGCGGGATCGAGCAAACAGTGGGCAGCCGCTCGAATCCAAGGCAGCATCTCGAACTCCTGGGTCCCCGGCTGCGCCAGGTAGGCGAACTTCTTCTTGTTGATCCGTCGGAGCTCGTTCAAGTTCTCTCGCACCGGCTCTTCGTAGCGCGCTTCGAAGAACCCAGTCGCGTCCTCTTCCCGAGTGGTCCACTCCCGCTCCACTCCCTCGGGGACGACGAATTGGAAGCCCGCCATCACGCCGCGGACGATCATCTCCTGTTGACCGCCGAACTCCTCGGGGAAGCGAAACCCGGTCTGGGTTCCACCCGAGTTCATGCGCATCAGGGTGCGCTGTCGGAGCGGCTCGATCATGCTCCGCAGCTGCATCGGGTCGGCGCTTTCACCGCTCGCCCTGGCCGAGAATGTGAGCTCGGGGAATGCGATTCCGACCAGGATCTCGTCTTCGCGCCGGTCGAGCACACTCAGGCGCACCCGACCGGACAGGAGGTAGTGCAGTTCCTGAGCAGCATCCCCCTCGGTCGAGGTGACGCTGACGCGCGTGTCGTGCTCGAACTCGTAGACGAACGCCTGACCGGCGGCTGCGCTGTAGGCTCCGCGTCGAGTCCCGAGCCGCGGCGCCGCCCGTCGGGTCGAGGAGTCTCCTCGCCTGGCCGCGTCCAGCATGAACTCCGAGCCCTCGGAGGAGTACCCGACCACCGTGGCGCCACGAGCCTCGGGCGCTCCAGAATCACCGACGGGACCGACGAGCTGGGAGAGAAGCGCCAGGAGGCCCAGGACGAGCAGAGCGGTGAATCCGAGGATCCAGTTCCGGAGAGGGCGGAGAGGGGGGAGTGTCATCGGGTGCTCCTTGGGGGATCTGCTCCAGTGCGACCAGCGGGTTCTGGCTGCATCAGGGGCAGGCGCGGAGCGCTCGAAGGAGAAAGGCCGAGAATCCGCCGCAGGGGCCCAGAGCGGCCGCTACGGCAGCGTTATGCCCCAAAATGGTGCAGTTCGGCAGCGCCAGCGCGCCCTGCTGCTCGCCAGCGGGGGCGCCGTCAAGCCCTCACCGGGTCGGGCCCCTACGGGTTCCTCGTCCCTCCCCACTTGGGAGGGCCGCCGGTGGAGCGCCACCCACCGCTTCCCAGCGCCCCGGGGTCGGTGGCCAACCAGATGTCGTACCCCTGATCGGGCAGGTGATTGCCCTGCCAGGTCACGTACAGGCAGCCCCTGCCGTAGGCGGCCGAGGGGCTGCTCTGCAAGGCGGGGGGCAGATCGTTCCCCACGCTGCGATTGCCGTGGGCCGGCTTGCCGCTGGCACCGAAGCGCTGGTAGTAGACCTGTGGGTAGTCGCTGCGATAGTCGGTCCACAGGACGGTGAAGGAGGCATCGACATCCACGGCGACTTCGGGGGAGGTCCTGAGCGCCGGTCCGCTGTCGTCGCTGACCTTGAAGTCGGGACCCAGGGGAGCGCCCAAGGAGTCGAAGCGCCGGGCGTAGATCTCGTACTCACCGGAGCGGTTGTCCCTCCAGGCGTAGACCGTGGAGCCTCCGGGATGCATGTCGAGGACGGAGTACCGGCGGTAGGCGACCCCTCCGCTTCCGTCGTTGACCTTGAAGATGTCTCCCAGCCGCACGCCCGACGAATCGAAGCTCTGAGCGTAGAGGTTCCAGCCAATCATGTGGCCGTCGTTCTCCGACCAGACGACCGTGAAGTTGCCGGCACCGTCGATCGCCACGTCCGGAGAGGATTGAGTGGTGCCCGCGGGATCGGTGTTGACGCGGACGTTTCCTCCGAGCGGCGCCCCGGTCGCGTCGTAGCGCTGCATGAAGACGTCGTAGAAGTCGAAGCGGGAGTCGGCCCAGACCACGACGAACTCGCCCGAGGGGGCCATGGCGAGCTCAATCCCGTACTGCGAGCCCTCCGTTCCCTCATTGACCTTGGTGTTCGGCCCGACCGGCAGGCCGTAGGCGTCGTAGAGCTGGAAGAAGACGTCGCTGTAGCTGACACGCCCGTCGATCCAAGCGACCACCGACTGGCCGGCATCGTTCATGGCGACGTTGGGCTGGCGCTGGTGTACGTCCGTGGCGTCGTCGTTCACGAGCGTCTCGGCACCCAACGGCGTTCCATCGGAGGCGTAGCGCCGGATGTACACGTCCTCGTGGCCGTCGCGCATGTCCTCCCAGACCACCGCGAAGGCCCCCGAGCCGTTGGCCGCGATCTCCGGGAACTCCTGATTGCAGGCCGCCACGTCGTCATTGGCGACCGTGGCCGGACCCAGCGGATTGCGGGCGCTGTCGAAGCGCTGCATCCCCAGGTCGTACTGCTGCGGCGCCTGGTAGCGGATCGACTCCCAGACGATCGTGGTCTGCTCATAGCCGTCCACGGCGATCGCGGGCGAGTAGAAGCTCGTGGGGCTGCTCGGCTCGGCCACGAGGACGTTCCGGCCCAAGGGCTGTCCGTCGGAGGCGAACCACTGGCCGAAGATCGAGCGCAGGCCGTCCACGTAGTCGTGCCAGGAGATGACGAAGGCGTTGGAGGGCCCCAGCGCGACGACGGGGTCCATGTTGTAGATGCCGCCCTGCGCCTCATCCACGCGGAAGTTCGAGCCGATCAGCGCCCCGGCGGTGCCGACCCTCTGAGCGAAGACGCCGTACGTCCCAGCGTCTCGCTGATCCGCCCAGGTGACGAGCGCGTGATCGTCGTCGCTCATCGCCACGTCCGGCCGCTGGTGGTCCATGTCGGTGGCGTCGTCGGACACCCAGAGCGGGTCACCCCAAGGGGTCCCGTCGGACGCGTAGGCGCGCGCGAAGATCTCCGGGAAGTACAGGTCCACGTCGATCCAGGCGATCGTGAAGGCCCCGTTCGGGCTCATGCCCACGGCCGGCCGGCTGGTGAAGGCGAACTCGGCGGGGACGTCAACGCGGAAGTTTGAGCCGAGCGGTGCTCCACTGCTGCCGAAGCGCTGAGCGTAGATCGCAGCGTCTCCGCGTGAATCCTCCCAGACCACGACGAAGTTGCCCAGGGCGTCGCAGGCGATGTCGGGGTAGCCCTGGACCTCCTCGCCCGCGTCGTCGTTCACGACGAGGCTCGCGCCCAAGGGAGTCCCGGACGCATCGAACTGCCGCACGAAGACGTCCGCGTCACCGTTGCGGCTGTCGCTCCAGGTGACGGTGAAGTTGCCCGCGCCATCGACCGCGACGCGCGGGGATTCCTCCGAGACCCGCCGGATTGGATCCTCGTTCACCTGTTCGCTCGCAGCGAGCGGCCCACCGTCGGCCCCGAAGAGACGCCAGCGGATGTCGGCCGTGCCGTTGCGCTCGTCGAGCCAGACCGCCACCAACCCGCCGCTGGGGGTGGCCGCGATCGCCGGTTGGCCCTGATTCAGTCCCAAGCCGACCGTGGCATTGACCTGGGTGCTCGGGGACTCTGCAGAGAGTGCGACGCCAGTGGTCAGGCCGCATGCGGCCAGGACTGAGAGCACTCGGCCGCAGGAGGTGAAGGGGAATCGAAGCATGGTTGAGCCTCTGACTGCGCGGGGAATCACCGGGGCATCCGATCCGACTGGAGGCCGCGACAGCGCCGCGAAGGCCCGACCGCCGAGCGCCCTCCCTCTGGGATGTGCCGATTGACCGCAATTGTCATACCAATGCGGTAGGAATGCCCAGTATCCCTGTGTGAGCGCCATCCAGAGCACGGGACGCACGTTCAGCCCCACTCGGGCACCACTCTCTTTGCAGGAGGATCGCGAAATGCCACCAGGGCGCGCCGGGCATCGCGGGGTTTCGCGTTTTCGTTCTGAACTGCCCCCCCTCCGTGTGCATCCGGCTGTCGACGCCTCGACCACCGCGTTCTGAACCCACCTCAGGTCCCCCCAGAACCGGCGTTCGCCGGTGCCCGTTCGTCAGCCTCCCCCAGAGGGCCTGCGCCGGGGGCAGGGCGCCCCAAGTCCTTTGGAGCGAAGAGGCTACGACGAGCGGCCTCGCGAGAAGCACAACGAAGGGGGGCAGTTCATTCTTGCTCTGCGGCAGGAGGCCCTGCCGGGGGTGGACGATCGTGTTCGGGTGCGCGCGCCGTCCCTCCCGTCGAGGTGGTGTAAGCGGCCCGTGTCGCGGCGACCGCGGCCAGCCCGATCGCTTACCGTGTGCCGCTTCGGCTCCCTTCCGGGATCGGAACGCCATGGCCCAGCGACGTTTGCTCCTCCACCTCCTCCCGATGTGCTTCGCGGCGCCCGTCGCCTGCTCCGACGTGGACGCCGCCCGCGATCCATCGCTCATCCACACGGTGGCGCGGGGCGACCTCGTCATCACGGTGCGCGAGCGCGGCGAGCTGCACGCGGCCCAGAACACGCGCGTCACCTCCGAGCTCGAGGGACGCAACACACTCATCTTCCTCGTCCCGGAGGGCTCGGTCGTGCAGGAGGGGGACAAGCTGGCCGAGCTCGACGCCAGCGAGACGGACGAGAAGGTCACGAGCCAGGCGATCGCGGTCGCCAAGGCGAAGGCCGCTCTGGAGCAGGCGCGCAAGAACTTCGACATCATGGAGAGGGAGCTCGAGGCGGCCGAGGTGACCGCGCAGAGCCGACTCGAGATCGCCCGCATGCGGGCCGAGAAGCTGATCGGCCGGGCGCGTCCCGTGAACGAAGGTGCCGCGAGCACGGCGGGCACGAACGGCGAGCTCGTTCAGAAGCTCCAGGCGCTCCTGGACGAGGAGATGGGCGACGACCCCGAGGCCCAGTCGAAGTACTCGGGGCTCGTGGACCGCGTGCTGGACCTGATCGGGGCCGGGAACCTCGACCTGCAGATGGGCGAGATGGCCAATCAGATCCTGCAGCAGGTCAACGAGATCAGCCTGGCGCGCGCGGACCTGGAGCTGGCGGCGGAGACGCTGCGGCACACCGAGACGCTCGTGAACCGCGGATTCGCGACCAAGAACGAGCTGGACCGGGACACGATCAGCTACCAGCGCCAGCTCTCGCAGGACACCCTGGCCTGGAACGGCCTGGAGCTCTTGATCCACTACACGCTGCCCGAGAGCCGGATCTCCACGCAGCAGGAGGTGCAGAACGCGGAGCTGGCGCTCGCCAGCGTGAAGGCCGCGAACGAGGCGACGCGGGTGCGCGAGGCGGCGGAGCTCGAGAGCTCGGAGGCCGAGTTCGCCCTCGCCGAGGAGCGGCTCGCGGAGTGGCGGGTGCAGCTGGAGAGGGCGGTCATCCACGCGCCGACCCCGGGCCTCGTCGTGTACGGCCGCTACGACTGGGACGAGCCGGTGTACGAGGGCATGGAGGTGCGCGAGCGGCAGGAGATCATCATCCTCCCCGACGTGACCACGATGATCGCGGAGCTCGACGTGCACGAGGCCCAGATCGACAAGGTCGCACCCGGCCAGCCCGCCACGGTGAAAGTCGACGCGTTTCCCGGCCAGAGCTTCCCGGCGCGCGTGTCCGAGGTCTCGACGCTCCCGAAGCCTTCGCGTCGCAGGGACGTCAAGCTGTACGAGGTGCGGGTCGAGCTCGACCAGGAAAACGACGATGGCACGCTGCGCCCCGGTATGAACGCCACGGTGGAGATCGCCGTGGGGACCCTGAAGGACGTCCTGACCGTCCCTCTCCCCGCCCTCGAACGGAGCGGCGACGCGCACCTCGTCTGGAAGGTCGGGCCCGACGGACCCACCGCTTGTCAGGTCGCGCTCGGCGGCAACAACCTCACGCACGTCGAGATCGTGGCCGGCCTCGCGAGCGGCGACCGCATCCACCTGGTCCGCCCGCCCGGCGCCGAGCTGCCCGAGGAGGAGGCACTGCGGGTCGGGCTGTCCGACGCGGACGCTGCGGCGACCGTGGCCGAAGAGGATCCGGAGCCCGCGAGGTCCGACGACTAGCCCCCTCGAGTCCCGAGCGGCACCCCGCGAGCCATGGTCAAGGGCCATTTCCACACCGTCCGGATAGGAGTCAAGAGCCTCCTGCTGCACAAGCTGCGCTCGCTCCTCACCGTTCTGGGGCTCCTGTTCGGCGTCTCGTCGGTGATCGCCATGCTCGCGGTTGGCGAGGGTGCGAACTACGAGGCGCTGGAGCAGATCAAGACGCTCGGTCCCACCAACCTCATGGTGCGCAGCCAGAAGCCGCCGATGAGCGAGGAGGACAGCCAGGGGAGCGGCCGCACGCCTTTCGTGTATGGGCTGAAGTACCTGGACCTGGCGCGCGTCCGCGCGATGTTCCCTCAGGCCGAGCACGCGGTCGCGGTGCGCGAAACGCTCCAGAACCTGCGCCGCGGCATGTTCTGGACGAGCAGCATCGTCGTCGGCACGGAGCCCGAGTACCTCGGGATCATGAACCTCTCGCTGGCCGAGGGGCGCTGGATCACGCCGCTCGACGTCGAGCGGCGCGAGAACTGCGCGGTCCTGGGGTCGGGGGCCAACGCGCTGCTCTTCCCCCTCGAGAACCCGATGGGCAAGAGCTTCCAAGCCGGCGAGACCCGCTTCACGGTGGTCGGCGTCCTCGACGCGGTGGGGCGCGCGGCGAGCCCCGGCGGCGTACCGCTGGACGAGTGCGTGTTCGTGCCGGTCTCCACGTCGCGCGCGCGCTACGGCGACGAGACGCGGCGCTGGAGCACCGGGAGCTACGAGCGCACGCGCGTCGAGCTGACCGAGATCAAGCTCAAGCTGCGCTCGATCGACGACGTCATTCCCGCCTCGCTCCTCCTGGCCGGGATCCTGGAGCTCGGCGAGCGTTCCCAGGACGACGTGAAGATGATCGTGCCGCTCGAGCTCCTGCGGCAGCGCGAGGAGACGGCGCGCATCTTCAACCTCGTGCTCGGCTCGATCGCCGTGATCTCGCTGCTCGTGGGTGGAATCGGGATCATGAACGTCATGCTCGCGACCGTCACCGAGCGCACGCGCGAGATCGGGATCCGCCGCGCGCTGGGCGCGAAGAAGCGTCACATCGTCCGCCAGTTCCTGGTCGAGACGGCGGTGCTCTCCGGTTGCGGCGGCGTGCTCGGCGTGGGGCTCGGCCTACTCGTCCCCGCCGTGATCACCTCCTCGACGGGGAACCTGACGATTATCCGCCCCGAGCACGTTCTGCTCGCCTTCGGGATCTCCGCTGGCGTCGGCGTGGTCTTCGGCCTGTATCCCGCTTGGCGCGCCGCGAACATGGACCCCCTCGTCGCGCTGCGGCACGAGTGAGGGCATGTCCGCGAGCCCCCACATCCTGGGCCTCGACATCGGAGGGACGAAGACCGCGGTCGTCCTCGGTACCGCCGAGGGAGCCGTGCTCTCCCGCAGCTCCTTCGCGACCGAGCCACGGCGGGGATTCGAGCCGGTGTTCGAAGAGCTCTGTGCGCACGTGCGGGATGGGCTCGCTCGCGCGCAGGCGGACGGGTACGAGGTCGGCTGCCTCTCGGTCTCGATCGGAGGCCCGCTCGACCTCGAGCGCGGCGTGATCCTCTCCCCTCCGAATCTGCCGCATTGGGACGAGATTCCGCTCCGCGACCTCCTCACCGAGCGCTTCCGTCTCCCGACCTTCGTCGAGCACGACGGAAACACCGGCGCCTTCGCCGAGTGGCTGTTCGGGGCCGGGCGCGGCGCGCGCAACCTCGTGTTCCTGACGATGGGGACCGGCTTCGGCGGTGGGTTGATCCTCGACGGGAGGCTCTACCGCGGCACGAGCAGCCTCGCGGGCGAGGTCGGGCACCTGCGGCTGACCGAAACCGGCCCCACCGCCTTCGGCAAAGCCGGCTGCTGGGAGGCCTGGTGCAGTGGTGCGGGGATCGCGCGCTTGGCCTGCGAGCGTCACCCCGCGCGCTGGGCGGCCGGTGCGATCAGCGCCCACGAGCTCACGCAGCTCGCCCATGCGGGCGACGCGGACGCGCTCGGCGTAATCGACGAAGTGGGCCGCCACCTGGGGCGCGGCCTCGCCATCCTGCTCGACCTCCTCAATCCCGAAGTGATCGTGATCGGGTCCCTGGGGCACCGGTTGGGCGAGCTGGTGCTGGCGCCCGCCCGCGAGGTTCTCGCCCAGGACGCCCTGCCGGGAGCGGTCGCCGTATGTCGGGTCGTCCCGGCCGAGCTGGGCGAGAAGCTGGGCGACGTGGCCGCGCTGTGCGCAGCGCTCTGCGCGCAGCGCTAGGCTCTCAGCCCGGCAGGATCGCCTCCACGTCGAGATCGCCCGTCGGAACGGGCAGCTCGACCCCGACTTCGCTGTACGCGTGCCGTTCTCCGGCGACGACGAAGCCGGGTTCTTCGCCTCGCGCTGTGCGGCGCACCGTGAGCCGGAGCGTGTGCTCTCGGATCCGGATCGAGCACTGCGTGCGCTCCTGATCGCTGAGCAGGCGCGGCCGCACGCGCAATCCAACGTGGCTCGGCCGCACTCCGCACAGGTGGTGGACGAAGAAGCGCACGATCTCGGCCCAGGTCCACGGGATCACTCCCACTTGCGGGTAGGGGGGCGCCGGCCAGCTGCCGTAGAACTCCAGCCAGGAGCCGGACTTGGCCCCGGGGACCGAGCCGACCCACTCCAGCGCGCGGCGGACGCGCTCGTCGAGACCGGCCTCGAGGGCGGCTTGAGCCACGATCGTGGTCGTGATCGGCCAGGGCGCCGCCGCACCGGCTTCCGAGGTGGCGTTGTAGCGGCCGTACCCGCCCTGCTCCCAGCCCTGGTTCCAGAGCAGCTCGATGGCGTCGAGGGTGTTGCGCGCCAGGTCGCTCTGGGGATCGACGAATTCGAGGGTGAGCGGGTAGAGCGTCTGCGTGTCGGGCTCGAGCTCGTGCGCGCCTGCCTGGAAGAGCGGGATGCCGCGCGGCAGGTCGCTCTCGGGATCCGGCTCGATGGTGCGCATCACCTCGCCGCTCAGGGCTCGGCGCTTGATGAAGCGCCCCTCGTCGATCATCGAGAAGCGCTCGTCCTGGAGCATCGCCCGTCGCAAGCGCTCTGCTTCCATTCGCCAGCGCTGCTCCTCCTGCGCCGCGCCCAGGAGCCCGGCGAGCTGCGCGGCGTGGGACAGCCCAAGGGAGACGTAGAGCTGATGCGCGAGCTCCAGGCCTTGGCCCACGCCGTGGACGACGTGCCGCTCCCAGTACTCGCGCTGGTTGTGGAGCAGGCCGGACGGCTCGTGACGGAAGATCTCCCGCAGCGGGTACTCGGCCACGGCGCGCAGGCGCTCCCAGTGCTCGCGGGGCAGGGACAGATCGCCCGTCCAGTCCACGTACGCCTTGACCAGCATCAGGAGCTCGCCGTTCTGGTCGAGTTCCGTCTCCGCGGGCTCGCGTTGCACCCCGGAGTCGACCGTCCCGCCTTCCTCGCTGACGAAGTCCGTGATCAGGCGCGCGATCGAGCGCCGCGCCGCCTCGAACTCGCCGAGCATCAGCCGCGCGTGGACGACGGCGGTCTGATCGCGCAGCCACTCGCGGTTGTACTGCCAGATGCTGGCGTCCATGCCGCCCGCGTGCGCTGGGATCGCCGGCAGGAGCGTTCGGCAGACGCCGAACAGGTGGTCGTGGAGCTCCGAGGAGGAGCTGAAGCGATTGAGCGCCTGCCAGTAGCACTCGGCGGCTGCGGTATCAGGGCGTTCGTCGAGCCAGTCCGCCCTGACGGCGTCGCCGTCGAGCCGATACTCGATCCTGAGCCGCGTCGGGACCGCGGCAGAGAGGGAGAGCGTTCGCTCGAGCTCGTCGCCCGCGGGCTGCGTGGAGACGGTCACCTCATCCAGGCTGGCCAGGCCTTGCAGCTGGATCTCGCGCACGAGCCGCGGCTCCTCGCGATCGGGGCAGTAGAACACCTCCTCGACCGAGACGCCCTCTCCGCCCCAGGTGACTTCGACCGCGGGGACGCCTGCCAGATCCACCCAACGCGCCTCGAGCTCGTCCGTCGTCGGCTGTGCCGTGCCGGCCGGCGTGCGGATGCGGAGTGCGGTCGGCAGCAGTCCCTCCTCCGGGTGCATCGTCAACGCGTGGCGCTTGGGCCGATGCCGCTCGGGGTGCATGCAGAGCAGACCCGCAGGGGTCCCCATGCCGGAGGTGCAGACCTGAACGGCTGCCTGGATGTGTCCATTGCCGAGGAAGAAGTACTCCACCCCCTCGAGGTCGGTCCTCACGTCCGGGTGCCCGACCGCCGGGTCGTCGGTGTAGAAGTGCTCCTCGGTCTCCATGGCGGCTTCACTCGCCTCCCAGGTCAACGACGTCCTCCCAGGCGCGCCACTTGGGCATGCCGAAGCTGCTCGAGTGGTCGTCGGGCTGCAACGAGAAGGTGTTGTCTCGGGCGGCGAAGAGCGGCTGCCCCTCGAAGTGCAGGCCGATGAGGTGCGTGGCCGCGTAGCGGAGCTCGTCTCCGCTCTTGCGCGCGTAGGTGAAGTACGCGTCCGTCACGATCGGGCCGTAGCGGACCTTGCCACTCTCCCAGGTGTAGCGTGGACGCACGTTCTCCGTCAGGAGCTCGCGCAGCAGGTCCGTCTTGACGCACAAGAAGCGTTCGTCACCACCGATCGTCAACGCGACTCCGACGCCATCGCGGCCCTCATCGGTCTCGAGCAGCCGAATCCCTGCGTTCAGGGGCGCGACGTCCGCTCCGCGGTCGTGGGGAACCAGGACGGTGACGAAGGTCTCGACCTGGCCGGCGTGGTAGTGGCTGGAGGCCGTCTGGTAGATCGCCGTCTCGTCCTGGTAGTGACGGCGCAGTGGGAAGGTGCCCGTCTGGCGAATTCCCTCCTGAGGGAGACTCACGAGGAGCGCCCTCTGCTGGTCCAGCCCGAAGTTCCAGACTTCGTCGTTCACGCAGACGAAGTGTCGTGGTCCCTCGGAGACGACCTGCTGGGCGTGCCAGAGGTTCGTGAAGGTGTAGAAGTCCGTCTCCAGGATCTTGACGACGTCGAAGACGACGAAGAGGTCGTCCCGCTTGAGGTAGGCGATGATGCGATCGGCTTCGTAGCCCGTCTTGCGGTCGATGAGCCGCGTCCGGCTGACGTCGACCTCCTCGGAGCGATAGAAGTCGATCTTCTCGGTCTCGACCGGACGGTAGGCGCCCGAGTTCCGCAGGAAGTCGAAGATCGGCTGCTCCCACTCGCGCTTGCCGGTGCGGGCGACGAGCCGGTTGTGGAAGTAGTCCGCGCGGAAGGCCCCGTCCTTGCCGGACGGAATCCTGTCGCGGTAGCCGGCGTCGTGCAGCAGGACCGAGCCGCCGCTCGTCAAGAGGACGATCGAGTTCTCGTCGGAGTGACCGTGGTGACCCTTCTCCTCCTCGACCGGAATCGTCGTGCGCAGGTAATCGCGCGGAACGCGAGCGAACGGCCCTTCGTCGCGGTAGTTGAGGAGCAGGAACGTCGCGTCCTCGCTCCACCCGTCGCGGAACACGATCTTCTTCCCGACGAGGTCCTCGAGAACCTCCTCGCTGCGCGCGGGCGGTGCCTCGGCGGGCAGTGAATCGTCCGCCCAGCGATACGCGTCCACGAGCTCGATCCCGAGCCGGATCCCCAGCGGACGTTCGTGCGCGGCGAGCATCGACTGCACGATCCGCTGCGCGGCCCATTTGAGGTCGGCGCGCCCGTACTGTGCGGCCCCGCGCTCCAGGCAGGCGACGTATGCGGCCCAACCCTCGTTCCAGCGCGCATCGCCGAAGGCCGGGATCATTCCCGTGGGAGCGATGAGGTGCGTGAAGTAGTCGAAGTAGTACCGCAAGGTGACGTGCTCGAAGAGCGAGTCGTCCCCGAGGGCATCGGCGTACCGGATCAGGCTCGTGACCCAGACCGCGTGGTAGATCTGCGCGTCCTCTTCCTCCCACTTGTTCCAGCTGTCGTCGCCGATCAGGCGCGACATCAGGAGCCACTTCTTCGCGTCCGGGTGTTCGGGCAGGGCGCGCGACGCCAGCAGCAGGCCTTCCGCCCGCAGCACGGCGCGGTTCATCGGCCCCCACTCCGGCGAGTAGAACACGAAGTCCGCGCTCTCCGCGATGCTCTGCTCGATGCGTGCCCGCTGCTCCTGCGTCACCGCGGGGCAGTCCTTGATGTCCAGCCACGCCTGGCAGTAGTAGGGGAGCTGGAAGAAGTCCGTGAGCGTCGGAAGACCCGCGTGGTATTCGGGGCGAGCCCGCTGCAGCTCGCGCGGGTAGTAGCTCTTGAACTCGTGATGTGCCGCCAGCCACTTGGCCGCCTCGCGCGCGTACGCTTCATCTCCTTCGATGGCGTAGAGGCTGCCGGCCAGACGTGAGAGCCAGATCGGATCTCCCGGCGGGCCGTAGCCCCAGAGGTGCATGGGCTCGTAGGTTGCGCGCCAGCGCTCGACGCTGGCGGGGACGGACTCGAGACCGCCCGCGTAGGCTTCCTTCGCGAGCGCGAGGTAGTCGTCACGGCCAGTCGTCGTCTCTCCCGCGGCCGCGAACCGCGTCGCAGAGCAGGCGAGGAGCAGGAGCAGAGGTGAGAACCTGAGCATGGCGGACTCCGAGCGAGGTCGGGAATGGGCAATGACGACTGGCCCGCAATATGCACGAAGATGCACGCGACGCGTGCATCCGAGCAGGGCCAGGGCTACGACCCGAGCGTGCCTACGCCCCCGAGAGGTGCCCAGGAATGCACACGGAAGGGAGGCAGTCCAGGACGACCCCGACGGCCGCCAGCCCCGGATACGCAAGCCAAACACCACCCCCCGCATTCCGCGCGGCCGCGGGAGAGCGTGACAGCGGACCTGGGACGCTGGCTGCACAAGTCAGGAGGGATGGTGCGCCTACACGCCCGGATTTGGCGGCAGAATGAACGCAGCCACGGCCCGGATGACGGGTTCAGGAACCGGCCCTGGGCTGACCCACGTCCCGGCCTGGGCCCGAGAACGCCCATGCACAAGCCCTGGATCTCCTCCCCCCTCGCCGGGGCCTGGCGAACGGCCCTGTGGGGCGCGGCACTGGGCTCCCTGGCCGCCACCGGCCTGGCTGGGCCCCAGGTCACTCCCTTCGAGATCGAGAGCGCCCTCGAGCCGCAGGGCGAGATCGATCGCTTGGTCTTCTCCCAGCTCGAGGAGCAGGGCATCCAGCCCGCCTTCCTGTGCTCCGACGGGGTCTTCCTGCGGCGCGTCTACCTGGACGTGATCGGCACCCTGCCGGAGCCGGGGCAAGCACGCTCCTTCCTGGAGGACCCCAGTGCGGGCAAGCGCGCTGCGCTGATCGACGAGCTCCTGGAGCGCGAGGAGTTCGCGGACTATTGGGCCCTCAAGTGGGGCGACCTGCTGCGCGTCAAGGCCGAGTTCCCGATCAACCTCTGGCCCAACGCGGTACAGGCCTACCACCGCTGGATCCGCACCTCGATCAAGGAGAACAAGCCCTACGACGTCTTCGTGCGCGAGCTCCTGACCTCCAGTGGCAGCAACTTCCGCGTACCCCAGGTCAACTTCTACCGCGCCCTACAAGGGGAGGGGCCCGAGGCGATCTGCGGCGTGGTGGCGCTGACCTTCATGGGCACGCAGGTGAAGAACTGGCCCGAGGAGCGCCTGGACGACATGGCGGTCTTCTTCTCCAAGGTGGGCTTCAAGAGCACCATGGAGTGGAAGGAGGAGATCGTCTTCTTCGACGCCACGCAGGGCGAGGAGCCGCAGAAGAAGCGCGGCCGCAAGAGCAAGGCGCAGCGCTCGCGCCTCACGGCCCGCTTCCCCGACGGCACCGAGGTCGACCTCCTGCCGGAGCAGGATCCGCGGCTGGTGTTCGCCGACTGGCTGATCGACCCCGAGAACCCCTGGTTCTCCGCCAGCATCGTCAACCGCATCTGGTTCTGGCTGCAGGGACGCGGCATCGTGCATCCGGCGGACGACTTCGGCCCGGACAACCCGGCCGTTCACCCCGAGCTCCTGGCATTCCTGGAGCGCGAGCTGATCGCCGCCGACTACGACCTGAAGCAGGTCTACCGCCTCATCCTGAACTCGAATACCTACCAACTCTCCTCCATTCCGCGCTGCGACGATCCGCGAGCGGAGGCGTTCTTCGCCCACTACCCGGTGCGACGCCTCGACGCCGAGGTCCTGATCGATGCCCTGTGTCAGATCACGGGCACCACGGAGGAGTACTCCAGCCCGATTCCCGAGCCCTTCACCTTCCTCCCCGAGGGCCTGCGCTCCATCGCCCTCACCGACGGCAGCATCACCAGTCCCTTCCTGGAGATGTTCGGTCGCCCGCCGCGCGACACCGGCCTGGAGTCGGAGCGCGACAACGACCCCACGCCCACCCAGCGCCTGCACCTGCTCAATTCCAGCCACGTTCGCAGCAAGATCGAGGGCAGCGGCCGTTTGCGCACCCTGTTCCGCTCCAACCGCCGCCCCGGCCGTGCGATCGACAGCCTGTACCTGTTGGTGCTCTCACGCCACCCGACGAGGGGGGAGCGAGCCACCGTCCAGGAGTACTTCCAGGAATACGTCCAGGCCGGGTCCCGGGGGAACCGGGAGGCGGTCACCGATCTGGTCTGGGCCCTGATCAACACCCCGGAGTTCCTCTACCGGCACTGAGACCCTCCCGCACCCGTGGGGAGGTCAGTCGAGCTCGACTGCCAACTGACGAGACGAGAGCATGACCGACAAGCGAGACCTCGACCCGCGCGCCCTCGAGCTGGACCCGCTCTTCTCGGGCGTCACACGCCGCAGCTTCCTGCAGAGCGGGCTGTGTGCAGCGGCGGGCCTCTCCCTGGCCCCCCTGGGCCGCGCGAGTCGCCTGCCGCGGCCCGAGGGCCAGGCCCGGGCTGTGATCCAGATCTGGATGTGGGGCGGCCCATCCCACCTGGACACCTTCGACCCCAAGCCGGACGCGGGCAACGACTACTGCGGCCCCTTGAACAAGCCCATCGAGACCAACGTCTCGGGGATCCGGATCGGACAGCTCCTGCCCGAGCTGGCCGCACAGGCCGACAAGTACTCGATCATCCGCGGTGCGACCCACGGGGTGAACGCCCACGAGACCGCCTCCTACCTGGTGCAGACCGGCCGGCCCTCCGGCGACGGCGTGGTCTGGCCCTGCGTCGGAGCGGTCACCTCCCTGCACAAGGGCTACGACGCCGGCTTCGAGGGGCTGATCCCTCCCTACGTCGTGCTGACGGAGCCGCAGGGGCGCTTCTCCGAGGCGGGGTTCCTGGGCAACCGCTACAAGCCCTTCGCCACCGGCGGTGACCCGGGCAAGAAGGAGTTCCTGGTGGAGGGCGTGTCGGCCAAGGGCATCTCCAAGCAGCGTCAACGCGACCGCAGAGAGCTGCTGCGCGACCTGGACACCCTGGGTCGCGCGCTCGAGAGGAACCCGCGCATCAAAGCGCTCAAGGAATGCGAGGAGAGCGCCTACGAGCTGATCCTCGGTGAAACCGGCGAGCTCTTCGACCTCTCCACCGAGGATCAAGAGCTGCGCGACCGCTACGGGAACAACACCTTCGGCCAGTCCTGCCTGATGGCCCGTCGCTTGGTCGAGTACGGCGTTCCCTACGTCACCATCAACTACAAGGGCTGGGACACGCACAAGCAGCACTTCGAGACGATGCGCCGCAAGCTGCCGGAGCTGGACAAGGGTTTCGCCACGCTCCTGGCGGATCTCGCGCAGCGCGGCCTGCTCGACAGCACCATCGTCTGGTGGGGCGGCGAGTTCGGCCGCACTCCCAAGATCAGCTGGGAGGCCCCCTGGAACGGAGGGCGCGGCCATCACGGACACGTCTTCAGCACGGTCCTCGCGGGCGGTGGCTTCCAGGGGGGGCAGGTGATCGGTGCCTCCGACGCTCGCGGAGAGCGGGTCGCCGAGCGGCCGGTCTACCCCTGGGATCTCGTCGGCAGCATCTACCAGCAGCTCGGCATCGACGTCGACGGCACCATGTCCCACCCCCAGGGTCGGGAGGTGCGGATCACCCCCGCCGCTTCCGAGGTCGAGGCCAGCGGCGGACGGTTGCGCGAGATCATGCAGTCCCCTTCCCAGAAGCGCGGGAGGAAGTGATGACTGTGCTCCCCTGTCGCAAGACCCTGGCGTCGCTCCTGGCCCTCGCCTGCCTGGTGGGCAGCGCCGGGGCGCAGGACGAACCGCACATCGGGTACGTGTTCCCAGCCGGCGTACAGCAGGGCGCCAGCTGTGTGCTCACCATCGGCGGTCAACATCTCGATGGGGCCAGCGCGGTCCACGTGACGGGTGCGGGCATCGAAGCGCGCGTGACCGACCTCCGCAAGCCGCTGACCCAGCGACAGATCGGCGCCCTGCGGGAGAGGATCACCGAGCGACGTGAGCGCGCGCGGGGGAGGGCAGCGGGCAGCGACGCCAAACCGGACTCCCCCAAGGGACCGATCGGCGGCTACGACGTCGACTCGATGACCATCGACGAGATCCGGGCGTTGATCAAGAAGTTCCGCGACCCCAAGAAGCAGCGCAACGCCCAGATCGCAGAGACGGTCACCGTGGAGATCACCGCTTCGCGCTACGCCGCGCCGGGGGAGCGGGAACTGCGCCTGATGACCGATCGGGGGCTCTCCAACCCGCTCAAGTTCCACGTCGGTGGCTGGCCGGAGCTCACCGAGAGTGGGGATGAGGAGGGCCAGGACCGGGAGCCGCTGGCGCTGGGCGGTGTGCTGCCGGTCACCGTCAACGGTCAGATCCTCCCCGGCGACGTCGACCGCTATCGCTTCCGGGCCGCAGAGGGCGAGCGCTTGGTGGTCGCCGTCGACGCCCGGGAGTTGATCCCCTACCTGGCCGACGCGGTCCCCGGCTGGTTTCAGGCCACCCTGGCGCTCTACGATTCCAGTGGCGAGGAGCTGGCCTACGCGGACGACTTCCGCTTCGAGCCCGACCCCGTCGTCTGCTACGAGATCCCCGAGTCCGGCACCTACTCCCTCGAGATCAAGGACTCGATCTACCGTGGGCGCGAGGACTTCGTCTACCGCATCACCCTGGGCGAGCTGCCCTTCGTGACCAGCATCTTCCCCCTCGGCGGACCCGCCGGGGAGGCCACCACCACGACGGTCAGCGGCTGGAACCTGCCGCAAGGGGAGCTGAGCGTGGACTGCTCCAGCTCCGAACCGGGGGTGCAGTGGGTCTCGGTCGACAGTGAAACGCGCGCCAGCAACCGGGTCCCCTTCGCGGTGGGCGACCAGCCGGAGACCCTCGAGAGCGAGCCGAACGGCACTGCGGCCAGTGCCCAGAAGGTCGAGCTCCCCATGATCGTGAATGGGCTCATCGACCAGCCTGGCGACCGGGACGTCTTCGAGTTCCGGGGGCGCTCGGGGGACGAGCTGGTGGTGGAGGTCTTTGCGCGCCGGCTGCACTCGCCCCTCGACTCGGTCTTGAGGCTCTACGATTCGCGCGGGCGCGAGCTGGCGATGAACGACGATCACGTCGATCTTGGTGCCGGCTTGACCACCCACCACGCCGACTCCCGGCTAGCGATGAGGCTGCGCTCCCGGGGGACCTACTACTTGCACCTGGAGGACACTCAAGGTCTGGGCGGTCCCGCCTACGCCTATCGCCTGCACATCCACAAGCAGCAGCCCGACTTCGAGCTGCGGGTGGTCCCGTCCAGTCTAAACGTCCGCCCCGGCGGAACGGTGGCCATGACCGTGCACGCCCTGCGCAAGGACGGCTTCGAGGGCGAGATCAAACTGGCGCTGAAGGACCCGCCTCCGGGGTTCTCCCTGGCCGGCGCGCGCGTGCCCGCGAACACCGACGAGGTGCGCCTCACCTTGAAGGCCCCCGCCCGACCGTGGATCGCCCCGCTGCGTCTGGAGCTCGAGGGCCGCGCCCAGGTCGGGGGCCAGAAGATCCGCCGCTTGGCGCAGCCGGCGGACGATCGCATCCAGGCTTTCATCACTCACCACCTGGTGCCCGCCGACGAGTTGCTGGTCTCCATCACCGGGCAACGGGCCTCGCGCTTCACCGTCCGCCAAGTCGAGCCCTCGTTGGTGGAGTTGCGGCCCGGCGGCACGGCGGTGGTGCGCTTCGCGGTCCCCAAGCGGCCCAAGGTGAACAGCGTCGAGGTGGTCCTGGACGCCCCCCCCGAGGGCGTCGCCATCGAGAGCGTGACCATGGAGGAGGGCAGGGCCGCGATCGTGTTGTTCGCCGACGCGGAGCAGGTCGAGCCCGGCCTGCGCGGAAACCTGATCTTCGAGGTCTACCACCGAGGGCTCGTGAGGACGTCCGACGGCAAGGAGCGCAGGCGCCGGCTCCTGCTGGGCACCTTGCCCGCCACTCCATTCGAGATCGGCGAGGGGCCCTGACCCCGAGCCCGTTGCCTGCGCCGCGTCGACCGGAGCAGAGCCGAGTGAGCCGCCTCACTCGAACTTGCAGATGGCCATCGTGATGTCGTCTTCCTGGCTCTTGCCGGATCGGAAGTCGCGCACGGCGGCCTGCAAGTGGTCCACGATCTCCTGAGAGGTCGCTTGGTGATGTGTCTTGATGATCTCGATGGCGCGCTCGGGCTTGAAGAGCGTGCCGTCGGGCGCCCGGTTCTCCACCAGACCATCGGTGAAGAGCGCCAGGATGTCTCCCGCCTCGAACTCGATGTCCTCGACGAGGTCGTAGGAGCAATCCTGGAGGAAGCCCATCGCTGCCCCCGTGTGCTCCAGCTCCAACTTCACGCTGCCGGAGGAACTGATGATGTAGCCCGAAGTGTGTCCCGCACTCGCGTAGGAGAGCCGTCGACCGGGGACGTCGATCAGGACGAGCATCAGGGTCACGAAGCGGTCGTCCTCCAGATCCGCAATCAGGAACGCGTTGGTCCTGGCGAGGATCTCGGAGAGCCCCAGGCCAGAGGCTGTCAGAGAGTGCACGTAGGCGCGTGTCTGGGCCATGATCATCGCCGGACCCAGTCCATGCCCACTGACGTCGCCGATCGCTATCAGCAGCGCGTCTGGCGACACCGTCAAGTAGTCGAGATAGTCGCCACAGGTCAGTGTGGCCGAGGAAATCGCTCCGGCGAGGTCGATACCGCTCAGAGATGGAGGGCTGTCGGGGTAGAGCCGTTCCTGGACCTGAGCCGCCAGTTGGAGCTCCAGCTCTTGCTCCTGCCGCTTCCTGACTTCGGTCATGTCCTTGCAGACGGAGACGAAGTGGCCCACGTGCCCGTCGGCGTCCTTCATGGGTGTGATCGTCTGCTCCGAGAAGAAGTGCTCTCCGTCCTTCCTCTTGTTGACCGTCAACGACCGGAACACCTTCCCCTGCTTGATCACCTCCCACATCGACCGGTACCACTCGTCATCGTGGACGCCTGACTTCAGGATCCTCGGGGTCTCTCCCACTGCCTCCTCGCGCGCGTAGCCGGTCAGGGCCTCGAAGGCCGGGTTGGCGTATTCGATGACTCCGTCGAAGTCCGTGATGAACACCGCGTCAGCGGTTTGCTCGACCGCATTGGAGAGCTGGCGGAGGGATTCCTGCGCAGCTTTGTGGGCTGAGATGTCTTCGAAGATGCAGATTCCTCCCTGCACGTCGTCCGTACCGCTCTTGAGC
>CAZDQL010000023.1:0-35388 GCA_964507325.1 uncultured Planctomycetaceae bacterium
AGCCACTTGGTGGAGGTGTAGGCGAGATCACCGTCGGAGCGCAGCCGGGTGACGGTGTTGCGCGCCAGGGACCGGAAGAGCAGGACCTCGAGCAGCATGCGTCCCACCACCCCGGCCTTGCTGGAGGGGTTCTCCAGGGGACTGGGCTTGATCCACGGCAAGGAGCGCTGTTGACCGCAGGTCGTCGGGATGCGGAAGGGAACCGGTGTGCGGGCCCAGCCGACGATGCGCCACACGAAGCCCACCACGAAGAGCAGTGCGGCCGCGTAGGGGATGATCGTCCCGAAGAGCCCGGTCATGCCCGCGACCTCCACGCCCCAGTAGGCCAGAGCCACCAGGACGAGGACCACCAGGAGAGAGATAAGCACCTTCATCACAGAACTCCTCTCCCGCCCGAGGCGCAGGTTTCGGGTTCGCCGGGTGGGCCATCCGCCCACTCACCTTCCACCCGCCGCAGTAGGGTCGCGACCTGCTTGCGCACCTCCTGTACGCGCAGGTCGGCGATCCGTCCGCGGTGGGCGGTGTAGCAGTCGAAGGCCACCAGGGCGAGTCGATCGACGCGCCGCTCGAGCTCCAGGAGGTGGGCCCGGGTCTCGTCGCCTCGCGGGCCGGCGAGCTCGTGCGTCAGTTTCTCGCGGAGGAGCTCCTTGAGGCTGAACACGAAGCCCACCGCCTGAGACGCTGGGACCTCCTGCACGCAAGTGATCTGGACCACACGCTCGAAGGGTGGACGAACCTCATCGTCGCAGAAGCCCTCGAGCAGGGCCTCGAAGAGGACCGCGAGCTGTTCCGCGATCGTGGTCCCCGCCGGGTTGGCGAAGGGATCGCGGTTGTCGCTCAGGAAGCCCCTGGCGTCCTCGGGGAAGAGGGACAGGGCCTCCTCGGTCCACCCCCGCACGATGTGCTCGCGTTTTCGGCGTAGGGAGTCTTCCAACTCGGCATCTCCTTTCTGCTCGCCCGGCGGAATGCCCCGCCACCGCCGACCCCAGTGGCCGTCGGTGGCACGGGCGACTGGCCCGCGGTCTACCTCGGAGCGCTCCGGCTCAGACGCAGCCCGTGGGCTTGGGAAGACCCGCCACCTTGCAGGCGCCCTTGGCCGGTCCGGAGGGGAACAGCTCGTAGATCTGGTTGAGCTTGAAGCCGGTCGACTTGCAGAGGCGGCGAATCATGGGAGCCACGCCGTACTCGAGGTAGTACTCGCGCAGGTAGTTGACCACCTTCCAGTGGTCCTCGGAGAGCTCCTCGACCCCCTCGGTCAGACCGAGCGCGGCCGCGACATCCTCGTTCCAGGCTTCGGGCTGCTGGATGAAACCGTCTTCGTCGACTTCGAGGGTGCTGTCGCCTACTTTGAATTCGGGCATGTTCTTCGTCTCCTAGGTTTGCTCCCGGACGCCATCGTCCGGGTCGTTTCCGATCTCGAAGGTGAGGACCCCCCCACCCTGTTCCTTGTTGCCGAGGGCCTTGTCGATCGCCCGCACCAGCTCCGGCTCGGGCGAGTAGCCCAGCTCCTGGGAGCGCCTCAGGAAGGCGCCCGCGGCGGCGACCTCACCCAGGGCGTTCAGCCCCACGGCCAAGTGGTAGTGCCCCCCCGGGTTCTCGGGCTCGATCTCCAGGACGCGACGGAAGCACTGCATCATCGGCTCCACGCGCCCCAGGTAGAGATTGGACAGGCCTTGGTTGTAGTGCCCGAGTACCTCGTCCGGATGCAGCTCGACCGCCTTGCCGTTGGCCTCCAGGCTGCCCTCGAAGTCGAGGCGCGAGAAGCGCGCACCGCCCAGGTTGATCCAACCCTGGAAGTAGGTCGGATCCAGCTCCACCGCCCGCAACAGGCAGCCCTCGGCGCTCTTCGCCCGCCCGATCTTCAGCAGGGCGTTGCCCAGCCGCCCGTGCGCCTCCGCGGAGTCGGGGTTGGCTTCCACCTCCGCCCGCAGGCGCTCGAAGTGCGAGTCCAGCGCGGGGTCGCGCTTCTCGTCGGGTTTCTCTTCACTGGTCATGGCAACCACATCCGTTGTTCGAGAAGCGCTGGTTGAGGGAGTCCTGCAGGCCCTTGCCCACTTCGCCCGGGCAGCGCTCGACCACCAGGCGCAGCGCCTGCGCCAGTCCCTCCTGCAGTCCGGGGTCCGCGGACAACCGGATCAGGTCAGGGACCATGGGGATCAGGAGGCGCGGGGCCTCCTCGGCGATCGCACGCACCACCGCCGGGGCGGTCAGGGCGTTGGTTCCCGACTCGTCGTTCATGGCCCACACCAGGCGTCGCACCAGGTTCTGCACCAGGTCGGGGTGGTGCCGGGCGGCGGTCTTCAGGGCGCGCAGCGCCCCCGCGCGCAGGGTGTCGTCCGAGTGGTAGCTGAGCCCCAAGAGGTGGCGCACGACCCGCGGCTCCCCGGCCACGAGGGTCTCCAGCTCGGCCGTCCGCTCCCCCTCGAGGGCCTGCATCAAGCGCGTCCTCAGGCGCATCGCAGCTCCCCTCTGGCGGCGGCCACCAGACAGCGCGCCCACTGGGGCGCTCCGAGGGCGTGCAGGTGCGTGTAGCCCGCCACCACGTTGCGCGCGTGGATGCCGTCGCGCCCCTCGCCGAGCCCGGTACCGCGCTCGAGCTCCAGGACCGTGTCGGCTGCCCCCATTCCGGAGGTCACGCGGGAGTAGTGGAATTCGTGCCCGTGGAGCTCGCTCCCCTGCGGCACGAAGGGGTTCTCCTTCGCCACGCGCGCGCAGACGTAGCCGTGGCCCTGGGGGCGTTCCCCCTGCTCGACCTGGATCGGGAGCGCCCCCACCATGGGGTATTGCTTCCCGCGCCAGCGCAGGGACTCCGCCAGGTACATCAGGCCACCGCACTCCGCCCAGACGGGCAGTCCCGACTCGATGCGCGCGCGCAGCGCGTTCCGCAGTCGCTCGTTGGCCGCCAGTCCCTCGGCGTGCACTTCCGGGAAGCCGCCGCCGGCGTAGAGCGCGTCCACCTCCGGGAGCTCGGCGTCGTCCTGGGGTGCGATCGGGACCAGCTCGGCCCCTTCCGCCTCGAGCGCCTCCAGGTTCTCGGGGTAGTAGAAGGAGAAGGCGCGGTCCCTGAGAACACCCATGCGCACTCGAGGAGCGCCAGCGCGAGGAGGCTCGTCGACCGCTTCCGCCGCGAGCGCCGCGGCGCCCTGGGCCAGCTCGAGCAGGAGATCGATCTCCAAGTGCTGCGCCACGACGCGGCCCAGCTCGTCGAGGATGCGCTCCCGTTCGGGGTGCTCGACCGCGGGGAGCAGGCCCAGGTGGCGGCTGGGCAGGTCCTCTCCCGCGAGCCTGGGGATCGCCCCCAGGACCGGCACGCCGGTCTCGCGCGTGACCGCTTCGCGAATCACCCGCTCCTGTCGAGCCGTGCCGACGCGGTTCAGGACCACTCCGACCAGCTCGAGCTCCGGATCCAGCGCGCGGCACCCCATCACCAGGGCGGCGACGGTGCGCGTGGTCTTGGTGGCGTCGACCACCAGCACCACCGGCGCGCCGAGCAGGCGCGCGAGCTGGGCGGTGGAGTGGGAGCCCTCGGCGTCCAGGCCGTCGAAGAGCCCGCGGTTGCCCTCCACCACCGCCACGTCGGCGACACGCGCCGCTCCCGCGACGGAGCCCAGGATCGCCTCGCGCGGCATCATGTAGGAGTCGAGGTTGCGGCCCGGGGCCCCCGCCGCGGCCCCCAGCCAAGCGGCGTCGATGAAATCGGGGCCCTTCTTGAAGGGCGCCACCACCCGCCCCCGCGCCCTGAGGGCGCGGATGACACCCAGGCTCACGAGGCTCTTGCCGGAGTCGCCGGCGAGGCCCGCGATCACCAGGCGGGGCAGGGGATGGGGGTTCACGGTTCGGGCGTGCCTAGACCATGTCGAGGAAGCCGCAGGGACACTCGTCCCTGCACTTGTCGCAGCCGTCGCAGGAGCCGAGGTCGACCGAGTAGTAGATCCCCGGTTCGAGCTTGTCCTCGGGCAGCTTCTTGAAGCAGGCGGGCGTGCAGTACATCCAGCAGCGCTCGCAGCCGAAGCAGGAACCACAGGAGAAGCAGCGCGTGACCTCGCGCTCGACGTCCTCCAGGTTGATGCCGGTGTCGATCTCGCGCTCGGGGTGTGCCAGGCGTTCCGCGGGCTCGAGCACCGTGCGCTGGGCGCGCGGGATGGCCTCGTAGAAGTCCAGCTTGAGGCGATCGGTACCGATCGGGGGCCGGCGGTCGGCGTAGGGCAGCTCCTCGCCACGCAGGGTGGCGTGGATGTGCTCGGCGGCCTTGCGCCCCTGCCCGATGGCCCCGGTGGCCAGGCCCAGGTTGACGTTGTCGCCTCCGGTCCAGAGACCGTCCAGCTTGGTGCAGCCCCACTCGTCGCCGTCGACCCAGCCCTCCTCGGTGAACAGCCCCAAGGAGTCGGTGTCGGGGGACTGGCTGACGGCGGTGATGACCGTCTCCACCTCCAGCTCGTAGGTGGCGCCCTCGATCGGGACCGGGCGCCGGCGGCCGGAGCTGTCCGGCTCCCCGAGCTCCATGCGCTGCACGCGCATCCCGACCACGTCGCCCTCGGCGTCGCGCAGGATCTCGTCCGGAGCGGCCAGGTAGACGATGTCGATCTCCTCGGCCAAGGCCTCGTCGATCTCGAGGTCGATGGCGGGCATCTCCTCGCGGGTGCGGCGGTACAGGATGGTCACCTTGGAGCCCGCGCGCTTGGCGATGCCGGCGGAGTCCAGGCCCAGGCGCAGGCTGACCCGCGCCGCGTCGATGGCGGTGTCCCCACCGCCGATGACCACCACCCTGCCGCCGATCGGCGGGGCCTGCCCCATGGCGACCTGGCGCAGGAACTCGGTGCCGGTGTAGACCCCGGAGCCCTCCTCGCCGTCGCACCCCAGGTTGCGACCCTTGTGAGCGCCGATGCCGATGAAGATGGCGGCGTATTCCTTGCGCATCTCCTCCATGGAGACGTCCTTGCCCACCGTCTTGCTGCACTGGATGTCGACCCCCAGGTCCGCGATGCGCTGGACCTCGGCGGCGATGACGTCGCGCGGCAGGCGGTAGTCGGGGATGCCGTAGCGCAGCATGCCCCCCGGCTCCGGCAGTCCCTCGTAGACGGTCACGGGGTAGCCGCGCCGCGCCAGCTGATAGGCGCAGGAGAGCCCCGCGGGTCCGGCGCCGATGACCGCGACCTTCTCGCTGAAGGGGCCGCCCACGTCCAGCTTCGGGGCTTGGAGCTTGCGCTCCAGGGCCCAGTCGCCAAAGGCGCGCTCCACCGAGTTGATCGCCACCGGCCCGTCCTCCTTGACGCCGCGGTTGCAGCCGGTCTCACAGGGGTGCGGGCAGACGCGACCCATGATCGAGGGGAAGGGATTGGTCTCCATCTCGATCATGAAGGCACGGTCGAGCGCCTCCTCCCAGCTGAGGCCGAGCTTCTCGCGCTGGGCGATGACGGTCAGCCACCCGCGGATGTCGTTGCCGGAGGGACAGGTACCCAGGCAGGGGGGAAGCTTGTCCACCTGTTCCGGGCGGCGAGCGGAGGTCTTGGTCGAGGCCGCGCCACGTCCGGTGGTCTTGAACGGCTTCTTCGTCTTCTTCTTCTTCAGTAGGCCCATTTCGTCCCCGATTCCGAAGGTGGATCGTCTCGCAGATGGTTCCGCGCGCGGCCGCGGGACGGCCCGCTCGCACTATGGTCGGTTCGCTCTGATAAGTCTGGTCAGTCCCCCACCCGCTCCCGACCCGCGGGCCAGGGGCGAGCGAGGGACTGACTGGTTGCCAAACGGCGACGTCCCCAGTCCGGGCTAGGGGAGCGGGGAGCGTCGCTACGCGTCGGGCGGAAGCACGATGTAGCTTCCACCGACGTAGGAGTAGGTGCAGCGTCCAGAGTCGATCAGCTGCCGGATGGCCAGCTTGCACAACTTCTTGTCGCAGCCCTGCTCCTCGAACTTCTCGAGCATGGCCTTGGTCAGGTCCATGGCCTTGAGGTTCCGCTTGCCGTGGTAATCCTTGACCATGGCGTACATCGCCTCGGCCACCTGGTCCACTATCGATGCGTCGCCCATGCTGGTCTCCTAGCTCTGGCGCAACTGCGAGGAGCGCTTGTAGGTCTCGCCGGCGTGCACGAAGTCGTCGATGTGGTACTTGGTGAAGTCCAGGCCGCTGAGCTCGAAGAACCTCGGCCAGCCGATGCGCTCGATCCACTCGCCGTAGCGTTCGAAGGGGCGCGCGTGCTCGGCGTAGACCTCGACCAGCGCCTTGACCGCCTCGACCACCTCGGGCCAGCGCGGCGGGTTGTTGGGCAGGTAGGGGATCGCCAGCTTCGAGAACTTCGGCTCGCTGCGCGCGTTGCTGACCTTGCCGCCGACCCAGATCGACACCCCGTCGTTCTCGGGGTCGTTGAGCCGCATGGCGGGGCAGACGGTGTAGCAGTTGGCGCAGAACATGCACTGGTCTTCGAGCACCTCCACCGAGTCGTGGCCTTCGACGGTCTTGGGCCGCACGGCGCCGGTGGGGCAGGAGGCGACCGTGGAGGGCACCTCGCACTGGGACTTGACCAGCTCGTGGTCGATCACGGGCACCTTGCGGTGCACGCCCAGGATGGCGATGTCGGAGCAGTGCACCGCGCCGCACATGTTCAGGCAGCAGGCGTAGGCGATGCGCAGCTTGGCGGGGAGCTTCATCGTCACGAAGTACTCGTGCAGCTCGTCCATGACGCACTTCACCACGCCCGAGGCGTCGGAGGCCGCCGAGTGGCAGTGCACCCAGCCTTGGGTGTGCACCACGTTGGTGATGGCGGGTCCGGTCCCTCCGACGGGGTAGCCTTCCTTCTCGAGCCGCTCGATCAGCGGGTCGATCTTCGACTCGTCCGTCAGGAGGAACTCGACGTTGTTGCGGCTCGTCCAGCGCAGGTGGCCGTCGGAGAACTCGTCGGCGATGGCGGCGTAGAGGCGCAGCGTCTCGACGCTGACCAGGCGCGGCGTTGCCGCACGCACCGAGTACAGCCGGTCACCCGACTCCGAAACGTGCATCAGCACGCCGGGGCGGGAGTTCTCGTGGTAGCGCCACTTGCCGTAGTTCTGCTTGATGACCGGGGGCAGGAACTTCTCGAAGTGCGGAGGCCCGATGTCGGTCTTTCTTTGCGGTTGGGTAGTAGTCATCTGATGATCCTCCGGGGCTATTCCCCGTCCTCCGACTCGTCCTCGTAGAAGATGTACGGGTTCGTACGTGGGTGGATGATCATCTCGGGGATCGGCTCGAGCCCGACCTGCTCCAGGAAGTTGCCCATGCCCACGCGCTGGATGAACTCGCCGACGCGCTCACGGTTGTTGCCGTGCTCGCCCCAGACGTCCCAGATCGCCTCGCAGACTTCCTTGATGTCATCGTAGGGCTCCTCCATCTTGAGGAAGGGCACCAGCACCGAGCAGAGCAGCGCGCCGCCGATGATGGGAGCCTTGCCGCCGAGCAGCAGCACCGCTCCGCGGTCCTTGCCGGGCGACAGCGCCTTGTGCAGCACGTTGATGCAGTGCATGCACTTGACGCAGTTCTCGTCGTCGATCGAGAGCTCACCGTCGCTCCAACGCATGCAGCGCGTCGGGCAACGCATGGTGACGTCCCTGCGGATGTCGACCTCGCCAGCCTCTTCGTACTTCTTGACCTCTTCCTGGTCGACCTGGATCTCGTCGCGCCACGTGCCGATGACCGCCAGGTCCGAGCGCGCGATCGACGCCACACAGTCGTTCGGGCACCCGGCCATCTTGAGCTTGAACTTGTAGGGGAAGGCCGGACGGTGCAACTCGTCCTGGAAGGTCTGGGTCAGGTCGTGGGTCAGCCCCATGGTGTCGTAGCAGGCCCACTCGCAACGCGCCTGGCCGCAGCAGCAGCTGGGCGTGCGCACGTCCGATCCCGAGCCACCCAGGTCGAACCCGAGCTCGGTCAGCTCGCTGAAGATCGGCTCCAGCGCCTCGGTCTTGGCACCCAGCAGGATGATGTCCCCGGTGGAGCCGTGCATGTTGGTCAGACCCGAACCGTGCCTCTCCCAGATGTCGCAGATGCTGCGAATCACGTCGGAGGTGTAGAACCACCCCGAGGGCTGGTTCACGCGCAGGGTGTGGAACTGGGAGCACTCGGGGAACTCGTCGGGCAGGTCGCTGTAGCGGCCGATGACGCCGCCCCCGTAGCCCATGACCCCCACGAGGCCGCCGTGCTTCCAGTGCCCGATCTTGTCGGCGTAGGAGCGCTCGAGCAGGCCCAAGAGATCGTTGGTCATCGGGTTCCCGGCGCTCTTCTTGAGTTCCTTGACGAAACTCGGCCACGGACCCTCTTCAAGCTGGTCCAGCAGCGGGGTCTCCCGCTTTTTCACAGTCATGGCAGCTCCTTGTCGATGCCCCCTGGAAGTCGGTGCAGGTTCAATCGTCCCGTCCTGGCCTTGGCCGGGCTCGGCTTCGTTCGGCGAAGCCTCTCGACCAGCGCTCCCGAGTGTTGCGGGTCACGGCTGGCAGCCCTCCGTTCTCCTGGACGGGTACACGTAACGTTGTATTGCGAGCGCCATTACCTGGGGACTCGGGGATCAAGTCAAACGCAAGCTGCTGATGCCCCTGATAAAGAGCATTGATGACGTGAGAGCCTCACGTGCGACCGCTTCGAACGTCAGCGTAGGTCGATCGAAAGTCGTGGCGCGGCGGGTCTCGAATTGCTCAGGACTCAGCGCTCAAAAACCGGGCCGATGTCCGTAGCTCAGTCCATCATTCGGGGCGCTTCCGTTGAACATCTCAGAGCCGGCTGGTAGGTTCTTGAACACGCGCCGGGCGCCGTGGCCCCGCACGCGGACTCCTGGAGGCGCCCAGCCTTGGAACTACACCAGCTTCGCTGCTTCCTCGCGGTAGCCGAGGCAGGCGGCTTCAATCGAGCGAGCGCAAGGCTGAGCATGACCCAGCCAGCGATCTCGTACCAGGTCAAGCAGCTGGAGAAGGAGCTGGGCCAGGCCCTCTTCTACCGCCAACCGCGCGGTACGGTGCTGACCGAGGCGGGGCGCATCCTGCAGCAGCACGCCCTCGAGCTCTTCGAGCTGGTCCGCCGCACCGAGGGCGACATCGAGCGCCTCTCCAGCGGCGTCCACGGCCAGGTGCGCATCGGTACGATCAACAGCGTAGGGATCCACTTCCTGCCCGACCTCTTGGTGGCGATGCGCGATCGCTACCCCGGCGCACGGCCCACGATCCTCTACCGCGACTCCCAGGAGATCCTGCACGCCCTGGTCAGCCACGAGGTCGAGCTGATCCTGATGGCCAATCCCCCCCCCGATCCCCGGCTGCGCCAGGAGGTCATCCTGACGGAAGGTGTGCCGCTGGTGGTGGGCAAGACCCACCCCCTCTTCCGCCGCAAGACGGTCACACCGGAGGAGCTGGCCGGGACCGACTTCGTCTCGATGGCCCCCACCAGCCCCACCGGCCTGTTGGTACGGGACTATTTCTCGCGCATAGGAATCCGCGTCGAGGCGGTCGTCACCACCGACAACGTGGAGACGGTCCTCAGGATGGCGGACATCGGCCTGGGGGCCGCCTTCCTGCCCGCCATGGTGGTCGAGTCCCCCACCCACACCCATTCCCTGGCCACCATCGAAGTGTCCCCCCCCCTGCGGCGGCAGATCGTCCTGCTGTCGTGGAAGAAATTAGAACTTAGTCCCGCTGCCCAAGCCTTTGTCGAGGAGCTGCGCGCCTACGCAGCCAACTGGCGCACGGGACATTCCAATCCCTGACCTGCATCGGGGATTCCTGCTCCGTAGGAGTGCGTACACGCGAAGGAGCGCGCACGAAGGAGCGAGCGACTCTACGGGTGACATCAACTCGCTCTATCACCTGCATCGAAGCTTTCGTTTTGACGCCCATCGACCCCCTCGGCATCCTCTGTGCCCGATGAGACGCCCCACGGCGCTGAGCTCTCGGGGCCATCGACGCAAACTTGCACCGCTCCGCCGCGAAACGGTGGAGGCGACCCCGCGGAGGTAAAACATGCCAAGCTATGTAGTTCCGGACAAGTGCGATGGATGCAAGGCGCTCGACAAGACCGCCTGTCAGTACATCTGTCCCAACGACCTCATGGTCCTCAACAAGGAAACCGAGAAGGCCTACAACCAGGATCCCTCGCAGTGCTGGGAATGCTATAGCTGCGTCAAGATCTGTGCGCAGGACGCCATCGACGTTCGCGGCTACGCCGACTTCGTTCCCATGGGTGCCTCGGTGGTGCCCATGCGCTCCACCGACTCCATCATGTGGACGATCAAGTTCCGCAACGGCTCGGTCAAGCGCTTCAAGTTCCCGATCCGCACCACGGCCGAGGGCCAAGCGGATCCCCCCGGTGGCTGGGCCAACGCGCCGAGCCTCGATGGGCCGACCCTCTTCACGGAGCCCGAGTCACTCGGGCTGGGCGAAGTCTGGACCCGCGGGAAGTAGCAGGAGCCGATCATCATGACGCAATTCGAAACTGTAGAAGTCGAAACTGACCTGCTGATTCTCGGTGGTGGGATGGCGGCCTGTGGGGCCGCCGTCGAAGCGGCCTACTGGGCCAAGCAGAACGGTCTCAAAGTCACCATGGTGGACAAGGCCGCCGTCGACCGCTCTGGAGCGGTCGCCATGGGCCTTTCCGCCATCAACCAGTACGTGGGCCTCAAGGACGGTGACAACACCGTCGAGGACTACGTCGACTACGTACGCAACGACCTCATGGGCATCACCCGTGAGGACCTGGTGGCCAGCATCGCGCGCCACGTCGACTCCACCGTCCACCTCTACGAGAAGTGGGGCCTCCCCATTTGGAAGGACAAGGACGGGGGCTACGTGCACGAGGGTCGCTGGCAGCTGATGATCAACGGCGAGTCCTACAAGGTCATCGTGGCCGAGGCCGCCAAGAACGCCCTGGGCGTCGACAACATCTACGAGCGCGTCTTCATCACCGGTCCGCTGATGGACGGTGACCGCTGCGTGGGTGCCGTGGGCTTCTCCACTCGCGAGAACAAGTTCTACGTCTTCAAGGCCCGGGCCACCCTGTGCGCCCTGGGCGGCGCCGTCGGCGTCTTCAAGCCGCGTTCCTCCGGTGAGGGCGCTGGACGGGCCTGGTACCCGCCCTTCAACTCGGGCGCCTCGGCCTACTTCACCATCGTCGCCGGCGCGGAGATGACGTGCCAGGAAGTGCGCTTCATCCCGGTGCGCTTCAAGGACGCCTACGGTCCCGTCGGGGCGTGGTTCCTGCTCTTCAAGGCGGAAGCCACCAACGCCCTCGGCGAGTCCTACATGCAGACCCGCCGCCCCGAGCTGGAGAACTGGCTCCCCTACGGCAAGGTCAAGCCGGTACCCGCGAACCTGCGGAACTACCTGATGATGCTGGATGTGATGGAAGGCAAGGGCCCCATCTACATGCAGACCGCCAAGGCCATCCAGAAGATCGCCGAGAGCGAGGACGACCCCAAGAAGGCCAAGAAGAAGCTCAAGGAGCTCGAGGCCGAGGCTTGGGAGGACTTCCTCGACATGACGATTTCGCAGGCGATCCTGTGGGCCGCCAGCGACATCCAGCCCGAGCTCGCGCCGTCCGAGATCGCGGCGGCCGAGCCCTACTTCATCGGGTCGCACTCCGGCGCCTCCGGCGCTTGGGTGAGCGGTCCCGAGGACCTGGCACCGCCCGAGTACTTCTGGGGCTACGAGAACATGACCACCGTCCAGGGGCTCTTCGCCGCTGGCGACGCGTCGGGAGCCTCCTCCCACAAGTTCTCGTCCGGTTCCCACGCCGAGGGCCGCATCGCCGCCAAGAGCGCGGTGCGCTTCCTCGTCAACGAGAGCCCCGCGCACGGTAGCGTGGGTGCTGACGCCGTCGAGGCGATAAAGACCAAGGTCTTGCTGCCCTTGGACCACTTCAACGAGCACAAGGACAAGACTACGCAGATCGAGACCAACCCGGAGTACATCCTCCCGCGTAGCTTCATGCAGCGTCTGCAGAAGCTGATGGACGAGTACGCCGGCGGCGTGACTGCGCAGTTCACGACCTCCAAGGCCAACCTCAACCGTGCCTTGGAGCTGCTCCAAGTCCTGCGCGAGGACTCCGAGAAACTGGGCGCTCCGGACCTGCACCAACTGATGCGCTGCTGGGAGAACGTCCACCGCAGCTATCAGGCCGAGGCCCACGTGCGCGCCATGCTCTTCCGCGAGGAGACGCGCTGGCCCGGTTACTACTTCCGGTCGGACACCCCGAAGATGGACAACGAGAACTGGCTGGTCTTCGTCAACAGCGTCTACAACGCTGAGACCGGCGAGTGGACCATGAAGAAGGTCCCCGTGACGTGCATCTTCGAGAAGGCCGTCACGGGCTGAGCCCCCAACGGTCCTAGAGAGTAATGACCCCAGGCGCTGCGGCGCCTGGGGTCTCCACCGGGCCCCCAATGGGGCGCGGCGGTCGGTCGTGGGGCCCAGTGAGTTGGCCTCGCCTCTCGAGAAGGCACGAGTCAGGGATACGGACATGACGAGCCCCGAAGAGCGCCAAGAGGCCGAGCTCCCGGAAGTCCTGCGCGACAAGCGAAGACTCGAGCCGGGTGACCGCTTCTGTTTTGCCTGCCACCCTGGTGTCCCCTGCTTCACCGACTGCTGCGCGGACATCAACATCCTGCTCACCCCCACCGACGTCCTGGGCATGGCGCGGCAACTGGGGATCACGACGGGGGACTTCCTCGATCAGTACACCCTGACCCCCATCACCAAGGAGCTGCACCTGCCGCTGGTCACGCTGCGCATGAGCGAGACCGACGACAAGCGCTGCATGCTCCTCGGGGAACAGGGCTGCAGCGTCTACGAACACCGCCCCTGGTCCTGCCGCATGTACCCGGTGGGCATGGCCCTGCCGCCGGCGCGAGCGGGGGTCCAGCCGGAGCCGGTGCACTTCCTCTTCGAAGACGCCTTCTGCAAGGGGCACGACGAAGGCGGCGAGTGGGATCTCGACGCCTGGCGCGCCGACCAGGGCCTGAACGCGCGCGCAGAGCTCGAGACCACCTACCAGGAGATCGTGTCGCACCCCTGGTTCATCGGCGGCCGCCAGCTCGATCCGAAGCGCATGCAGATGTTCCACACGGCGTGCTTCGACCTGGACGCCTTCCGCAGCTTCGTCTTCGAGTCGAGCTTCCTGCACCGCTTCGAGGTGGAGGACGACGTGGTCGAGGCGATCGAACACGACGACGAGGCCCTGATGCGCTTCGCCTTCCGCTGGCTGCGCTTCGCCCTCTTCGCCGAGCCGACGGTGAAGGTCCGCGGCAGCGTGGACGACGACGAAGCCGAGGCAACCCCTGGAGAGACCCGATGAGTAGCGCTTCCCAGCGGCCGATCCTGGTGGTCGGCGGAGGCATCTCCGGTTTGACCGCAGCCCTGGAAGCCGCCGAGGCGGGCGGTGAGGTGCTGCTCGTCGAGCGCGCACCCGCGATCGGCGGTCGCGTCCTGCGCAACCACAAGTACTTCCCCAAGCTCTGCCCTCCGGCCTGCGGGATGGAGGTCAACATCGGACGTCTGGAGCGCAACCCCCGCATCCGACTGCTGGCGAACACCGAGGTGACGGCCGCCTCGCGTGGATCCGACGGGTGGACCGTGACCCTGACGTCCGCCCCGGAGTACGTGAACGAGCGCTGCACCACCTGCCACGACTGCTCCAAGGCCTGTCCGGTGCGGCTCCCCGACCCCGACGACCTGCGCGCGGAGTCGAACGGCAACACCCTGCCCGCCATCCGCTTGGCGGGGGCGGAGGCTGCGCCGCGCCGCTACTTCATCGAGCGCAGCGCTTGCCCCCCCGACTGTCGGGCCTGCGTCGAGGTCTGCAAGTACGACGCCATCGATCTGAACGCCGCGCCGCGCGAGGAGACGGTCGAGGTCGCCTCGGTGGTGCTCGCCACCGGCTGGACCCCCTACCCGCTCGGCAACCTGAGCGAGCTCGGCGGCGGACGACTCCCGAACGTCATCGCGAACGTCAACATGGAGCGCATGGCCTCGGCCACCGGCCCCACCGGTGGTCAGATCCTGCGTCCCTCCGACGGGGAAGCGCCCAAGCGCGTGGCCTTCGTCCAGTGCGCCGGCTCGCGGGACGTGAAGCACCTCGCCTACTGCTCGGCAATCTGCTGCCTGGCCTCCCTCAAGCAGGCCACCTACGTGCGCAACGCCCTGCCCGAGGCCGAGGTGACGATCTACTACATCGATCGCCGCACTCCGGGACGCAACGAGGAGATGTTGACCGAGGTGGCCGCCATGGAGGGGATCCGTCTCGTGAAGGGCAAGGTCGGCCGCATCGAGGAGGGCCCCGGCGGCGGTCTCGACCTGCGCGTCGAGGAGATCGAGGAGGGCCGACTGCGCCAGGAGGAGGCCGACCTGGTCGTCCTGGCGACCGGAATGGTCCCCGCTTCCAGGGACGATCGGCTGCCCTTCGGCGTGCAGTTGGATCCCGACGGATTCGCTCTCGACCAGCCCGACACCGGGGTGTTCGTGGCGGGCGTGACGCGACGACCAGAGGACGTCGCATCTTCGGTGCGGGATGCGACCGGTGCGGCGGCCAAGGCCCTCGCGGCGGCGGAAAGGAGCGTCTGATGGAGAAGCTCGGGCTCTTCGCTTGTAGTGGCTGCGAGATCGGCGAGGCGGTCGACCTGAGCGCCTTCGAGGAATTGGCGGAGGAACACGGCGCGGCGCTCAACGAGACGCACCCCGGCCTCTGCTCGCCCGAGGGGGTCGCGCGCCTGCGCGAGGTGGCTGACTCCGGAGAGGTGGACGGCCTCCTGATCGCGGCCTGCTCCTCGCGCGAGAAGACGCGCGAGTTCCGCCTCGAGGGCTGCGCCGTCGAGCGCGCCAGCCTGCGCGAGATGGTGGCCTGGACCCACGAGCACGGCGACGAAGACACGCACATGCTCGCCGAGGACGTGGTGCGCATGGGGCTCGCCCGTCTGTCGGGCCGCAAACCCGCCGAGCGCGAGCTGGAGACGCTCGAGCGTACCGTGCTGGTGGTCGGCGGCGGCGTCGCCGGGATGCAGGCGGCGATCGCAGCCGCCGATCTGGGTCATCCCGTGCAGCTCGTGGAGAAGAGCGGACACCTCGGTGGCTACGCGGCCGAGCTGGCCCTGCGCCTGCCCGAGGTCCCCCCCTACGACGACCTGCACGCCAGCGACTCCGAGGAGACGGTGCGGCGCGTCGCGGAGCACCCCAAGATCCACGTGCGCACCGACTGCACCATCGCCTCCATCAACGGCCAACCGGGGCAGTTCCAGGTGGCCGTCGAGGCGGCCGGCGAGACGCAGGAGTTCACCGCGGGCGCCATCGTGCAGGCCACCGGGGCGCGCCCCTACGACGCCCAGCGCATCGAGGGCTTCGGCTACGGCGACTCCCCCGACGTGATCACCACCCTCGAGCTCGACCGCATGCTCGCCGAGGGCGCCCTGCGACGCCCGTCGGATGGCGAGGTGCCCCAGCGCGTGCTCTTCGTGCAGTGCGCCGGCTCGCGGGACGAGGCGCACCTGGCCTACTGCTCCGCGGAATGCTGCGGCGCGAGCCTGCGCCAGGTGGCGACGATCCACCGCGCCCACCCGGAGGTGGAGTGCATGGTGGTCTACAAGGACCTGCGCGCGCCCGGCCAGCTCGAGCACTTCTACGAAGCGGTGCAGACCCAACCCGGGAGCCTCTTCACCCGCGGCGAGGTGAACGCGGTGCGGTCGAACGGCTCCGAGGGTCTCGAGGTCGACCTCTTCGACAGCTTGATCGGCGAGGCCCTCACCCTGGACGCGGACGTGGTCGTCCTGGCCACGGGGATGGTCCCCAACTCCGCCGACGGCGAGGCGATCCGCGCCTTCAAGGACGCCCAGGTGCGCGCCGAGACGAGCGAGTCGGAGTCCCAGCGCGCCACCGCCGCCGAGACGGTGGAGGAGCTCTCCGCCCACGAGAGCACCGAGATCCTGAACCTGAACTACCGCCAGGGTCCCGACCTGCCCGCGCTCGGGTACGGCTTCTCCGACTCCCACTACATCTGCTTCCCCTACGAGACGCGCCGCACCGGCATCTACGCCGCCGGCACCGTGCGCGCTCCGATGGACGCGGCTCAAGCCGGCGAGGACGGCTGGGGCGCGGCCATGAAGGCGGTGCAGTGCATCCGCTCTGCCGAGCGCGGCGAGGCGGTGCACCCGCGCGCCGGGGACGCTTCGATCGCCGACTTCGAGCTGAAGCGCTGCACCCAGTGCAAGCGCTGCACCGAGGAATGCCCCTTCGGCACCCTCAACGAGGACGAGAAGGGCACCCCGGAGTACTTCTCCGAGCGCTGCCGCCGCTGCGGCATCTGCATGGGGGCCTGCCCCGAGCGCATCGTCTCCTTCCCCGAGTACTCGGTGGACCTCGTCGCCACCATGATCAAGACGGTCGAGATCCCCGACGAGGACGAGGAAAAGCCGCGCATCCTGGCCTTCGTCTGCGAGAACGACGCGCTGCCCGCCCTGGACGAGGCGGCCCGGCGCCGGCTGGAGTGGAACGCCTGGGTGCGGGTGATCCCGGTGCGCTGCCTGGGTTCGATCAACACCGTCTGGGTGGCGGATTCCCTCTCCACCGGCTTCGACGGCGTCATGATGCTGGGCTGCAAGCACGGCGACGATTACCAGTGCCACTACATCAAGGGCTCCGAGTTGGCGGAGCGGCGCATGACCAACGTGCAGGAGACCCTCGGTCGTCTGGCCTTGGAGGAGGAGCGCCTGCAGGTCACGGAGGTGGCCCGCGACGACTTCGCCCGCATCCCAGAGATCTTCGACGAGTTCGCAGAGCTGATTGAGGATATCGGCCCCAACCCCTACAAGGGATTCTGAGGTAGGCCGCCATGATTGCACCTGCAAAGACGGAGCGGACCAAGGAGGCCCTGGAGGCGGCGCGTTTCCGCACCGTGTTGCGCGAGCGCGGCGGCGAGACCGCCGGTCGCTGCTACCAGTGCGGCACCTGTTCCAGCGCCTGCGACCTCGCGCTCGACGCCGCCCCCTTCCCGCGGCGCCAGATGCTGGACGCCCAGTGGGGACGCTCCGAGCGCCTCTCCGGCGACCCGGCGATCTGGCTCTGCCACCAGTGCAACGACTGCACCGTCCGCTGCCCGCGGGACGCCAAGCCCGGCGACGTGCTGCAAGTCCTGCGCGCGGCGATGGTCGAGCGCTTGGCCCAGCCGCGCATCCTGGGCAAGCTGGTGGCCCAGGCGGGACGCACCTGGCCGCTCCTGATCGGGGTACCGATCCTCTTCTGGGTCGTCCTGATCGCCATCGCCACCGGCTTCGCGATCCCGGAGTCCCCCTTCGGCTACGACGAGTTCGTCCCCCACGGCCTGATCTACGGCGTCTACTTCCCGGCCACCTTCTTCGCCACCTGGGCGGTCTGGGCCAGCGGCCGGCGCTTCTGGACGCTCATCGGTCGCGGGGTGCAGCGCCGCGGCTCCTTCTTCGGCCATCTGACCCAGGTGGTGATCGAGATCCTGACCCACAAGCGCTTCTCCTCCTGCGGCACCTCTGCCCAGCGCAAGCTCGGGCACCTGGCGCTCCTCTGGGGCTTCATCGGCGCCGCGGTCACTTCCGGGCTCCTGATCCTCGCCATGTACGGGATGGGCGAGAAGCTGCCCCTGCCCCAGTCGCACCCCTTCAAGATCCTGGGCAACATCTCGGCGGTGCTGCTCGTCGTCGGGGGCGCCATGCTCGTCTGGACGCGCTGGAAGGACCGCGAGAAGGCGGGTTCCTCCACCGCCTTCGACTGGTTCTTCCTGGGGTTGGTGGCGCTCGTGATCGCCACCGGCGTGGCGGTGGAGCTGTGGCGCTTGGCGCTCGACCCCACCACCGCCTGCATCCTCTACGTAGTACACCTGGGCGCCGTCCTGTGCCTCTTTCTGACGCTGCCCTATTCCAAGTTCGCGCACCTTCTGTACCGGACTTTGGCGCTGGTCCACGAACGCATGACGGAGGAGAGCTCGCCGCAGTCCGGCGAGGCCTCCTGAAGACTGCGCTCTTCAACTCTGTAGATAGGAGTCATCTCCATGAGCAAGCTCATCCATCCCCACGGTGGTACCGACCTCAAGCCCCTTCTGCTCGAAGGGCAGGCGTGCGCGGACGAGTTGTCCAAGGCCGCCGGTCTGAAAAAGGTCCCCATGACCAGTCGCGAGACCTCCGACCTGATCATGCTCGGGATCGGCGCCTTCACGCCCCTGCCCGGCTTCATGGGGTATGAAGACTGGAAGGGCTGCTGTGACGACATGGCGCTGCCCTCCCTGAACGGCCTCTTCTGGCCCATCCCCATCACTCTCTCCGCCGAGCCGGCGCTCGCCGACACGATCGAGATCGGTGAGGAGGTCGCCTTGGTGGACTCCGAGAGCGACGAGATCATCGGCACCATGGAGGTGCGCGAGAAGTACCAGATCGACAAGGGCCACGAGTGCCGTCAGGTCTTCACCACCGACGACCCCGAGCACCCCGGCGCGGCCAAGGTGCTGGCCCAGCACGACGTCAACCTGGCCGGTCCGGTCAGGGTCGTCTCCGAGTCCTTCTACCCGGAGATGTTCAAGGAGATCTACCAGCGCCCCGTCGACTCGCGCAAGATCTTCGAGGAGCGCGGCTGGGACACGGTGGCGGCGCTGCAGTTGCGCAACCCGATGCACAACTCCCATGCCTACCTGGCCTGGATCGCCTGCGAGATCTGCGACGGCGTCTACATCCACCAACTGGTGGGCGCGCTGAAGCCGGGGGACATCCCCGCCGAAGTGCGTGTCAAGGCGATCGACGCCCTGGTGGACAACTACTTCCGCCCCGAGCGCGTGCTGCAGGGCGGCTACCCGATGGAGATGCGCTACGCCGGTCCGCGGGAAGCGCTCCTGCACGCGGTCTTCCGTCAGAACTACGGCTGCAGCCACCTGATCATCGGTCGCGACCACGCCGGCGTCGGGGACTACTACGGCCCCTTCGACGCCCAGAAGATCTTCCACCAGATCCCGCCGGGCGCGCTGCTCCTGCAGCCCCTGCCCCTCGACTGGACCTTCTACTGCTACGACTGCGGCACGATGGCCTCGATGAAGACCTGCCCGCACGACAGCAAGGCCGTCATCGACGACGAGGGCAACTACCAGGGCGGTTCGCGCCTGCTGCTCTCCGGCACGATGCTCCGCAAGCTGATGAGCGAGGGCAAGCCGGTCCCGAAGGAGTTCTCCAAGCCGGAGGTGATCGCCATCCTGAAGGAGTACTACGACACCCTCGAGGAGAAGGTCGAGATCAAGATGCACGGCGCCGCGACCGGCGACGTGAAGAAGTGATCTGAGCTCAAGCGACCTGCCGGCCCTCGGGCCGGCGGGTGAAGCCGACGCCCCTCTCGCGGCCGCGGGGGGGGCGTCGGTTGTGTGAGGGGTTGGCTACCGCGCCACCACCTGCACCTCGAGCTCGACCTCCTCTCCAGCGCGCTCCACCACCGTCGCCACCCGCTGACCCGGCTCCAGGGTCTTCAGGAACTCGGAGAAGGCGCGCAGGTCAGCGATCACCTGGCCGTCGAGACGCAGGAGGACGTCGCCCGCCGTGAGGCCCGCGCGCGCCGCGGGGGAGTTCTCGACCACCGACGAGACGCGCACTCCGGGACCCTGGAAGGCGAAGTCGGGGACGGTGCCGAAGCTGACGCGCCGACCCCCGGCGCGGGGTTGGGGCGCCGTCGCGGCAGCCCCTTCGATCGTCACCGTCAGGGGCTCCTCCCGCTCCAGGAGGTAGCTCAGCGCCTCCTTCACGAAGGTCGCCACCTTGACGAGACCCGCCACGTCGACCTTCTCCACGCTGTCCCCGGGGCGGTGGTAGTCCCCGTGGGCGCCGGTGAAGACCTGCACGCCGGGGATGCCGCGTTCGATGAAGCTCCACTGGTCGGAGCCCTCGGCGCCACCGGGGACGTTCTTGCTCTGGATGCCGGTGACGAAGCCACAGCCGCGGAAGATGTGCTGCCACTCGCTGGCGGTGCCGGTGCCGTGGATCGCCAGGGGCTGGTCGCGGAGGCGACCCACGGTGTCCAGGTTGACCACCCCGCGGATCCCGGCGGCGGGCAAGCTCGGGTGCTCGACGTAGTGGCGCGAGCCGTGGCGACCGCACTCCTCGGCGGAGAAGGCGACCACCACGAGACTGCGGGAGCGCGCCCCCTCGGCGGCCAGGTTGCGCGCCAGCTCGAGCAGCACCGCCACGCCGCTGGCGTTGTCGTCGGCACCGGGGTGGATGCGACCCTCGTCACCGGCGTGGGCGTCGGGCCAGCCGCGGCCGAGGTGGTCGTAGTGGGCGCCGAGGACCACCGACTGGTCGGCCCAGTCGGCGCGCGTGCCGCGCAGGATGCCGACCACGTTGCGCGCCTCGACCGGCTCGCCGTCGGGGCCCTCGGCCACGACGAAGCTCTGGAACCAGCCGCCCTCGTCGCCGCCGGGCTCCAGGCCCGCCGCCTCCAAGGCGCGGGCGATCCGCTCGGCGCACTGGTCGAGCTCGGGGGTGCCGAGTCCCCTACCGGCGCGCTCGTCGGCGGCCAGCCAGGCCACCTCCTCCAGCAGCGCGCGGCTGGAGAAGACCGGCGGCAGCTCCGCCAGGGCAGCGCGCTGGGGCGGCGCCAGGGGAGGCAGCGCCTCGGCCGCACCGGGGCGCAGGTCGACGTGCAGGGGGGAGCCCTCGGCCGTCCACTGCCCCTTGACCACGTTGGTCGGCTCCTCTCCCTCGAAGGCGAGGTAGGAGTACTTGCCGTAGTGCGGGAGCTTGCGCGCCATGCCGGGGAAGGCCGCCACCGGCTCGACCACCAGGTGGCCGATCGCGAGCTCCACGTTCTCGGGGTGGCGCCGGATGACCACCGTCGAGCGGCCCTCCCCGGCCACTCCCGCCTCGCGGGCGGCGTCGGCGAAGCCCGCCGCGTAGCGGTTTTCGCGGCCGAGGATCCAGACCGGGCGATCGGCGGGCAGGGCCTGCAGGTCCCCGTCGCCCACGCACTCGAGGGCGTGCTGGTCGCTCTGCCAGGCGTCCATCAGCTCCCGGTAGAGCGTCAACTCCGCCTCCTCCGCCGTCGTCGTGGGCAGCACCGCCAGGACCGACGGCTCGCCAAAGATCTGGCCGATCGAGGCCGGGGTCTCGCGCGGATCCAGGAGTCGGAAGAGGTCGAAGCGCGGGTCCACCGCGACCGTCAGCGGGCGTGAGGCGAGCTCCAGCCGGAAGGAGTGCTCCCGCTCCTGGAGGGCGATCGAGAAGGTCTCGATCCCCGCCTCGGTGCGCACCTCCACCGGCACGTCCAGGGCGTAGGGGGCTCCCTCCTGCACCTGACGCAGGAGCCCGGCGACGGCGAAGCCCCCCTCCGCCTCCACTGCTTGCGCGTCCTCCAGCACCAACACCGGCGCTCCCGCGCGCTCGACCCACTGATCGAAGTAGGCGGCGAGCTCCTCCCCCGCCACCCCTTCCCACGCGCTCTCCAGGTCGTCGAAACCCGCGCGCCGCCCACGCTGCGCGCGGTAGAAGTCGACCAGACCCGTCCGGAACGCCTCGTCCCCGAGGCGCAGCCGCAGCATGTGGAAGGTCATCAGGGCCTTGCCGTACCCCACCGCCTCGGTGGCGGCGCTGTGGCGGTTCACGAACTCGCGCAGGGGGAAGTCGAGCCCCTCCTGCACGTAGTCGCGGTAGCGCTGCAGCGTGCTGCGCCGGTACTCGCTGCCCTGTCCGCGCTGCTCCTGGATCAGGTGGTCCGCCATGTAGGCGGTCAGCCCCTCGCACCAGTTGCCGCTCTCGTAGTCGACGAAGACGGAGTTCCCCCACCAGTTGTGGAGGATCTCGTGGGGGTAGGAGGTGTGCAGGATGAAGGGAAAGCGGATCACCTGCGGGCCGAGCAGGGTGAAGGAGGGCATGCCGTAGCCCGTCTCCCAGAAGTTCTCGACCAGGGCGAACTTGCCGTAGGGGTAGGGCCCGATCAGGGTGCGGTACATCTCGAGGTAGCGCGCCGTGGCGTCGAGGTACTTCTGCGACAGCGCCGGGTCGGGCTCGTGCAGGTAGACCAGGGTCTCGACCGCGCCGGCGGTGTCACGCTCGACGACCAGGGGACCGCCGACGAGGTAGACCTGCTCCATCGCCGCCCCCGACTCCCAGCGGGCGCGCCCCTGGGCGTCGCGGGAGGTGCCGCTCCCCTGGCTGATCACGTGCCACCCCTCGGGGCAGGCGACCTCGACGCTGAAGCGCAGCATGCGCTCGCCGAACTCCGGCACCCAGTCGCTGCCGCCGTCGAGGAAGACCCCCTCCGGACCCACCGTCCCGCGCGTCTCGCGGAAGCCGCGGGTGTACTCCTCCTTCTGGTCGGAGAGGGGGTCGGCGAGGGGCCCCGAGTAGCAGAGGTGCAGCACGCCGCTCGCGGGGGGCTCGGCGACGAGGTAGCGCTTCACCAGGTCGCCCTCCCCACCGGCCTCGGTGACCCTCGGCGCGCAGGAGTCGATCGTCAGGGCGGCGTTCAGGGTGAACTCGACGCTCCCCTCCGTGAGGGAGGCCGGCAGGCGCACCTCGTCCTGCACGCGAATCTGCCCCTGCTGCGGGTCGAGGGCCACGACGAGGTCGTGCACGACCTCCTCCTGGGCGGGGGCCAGGGGGGCCAGGAGCAGTACGAGAACCGAGGCCGGGGGCGCGCTGATCTTCATGGTGGGCAGAGGATAGCGCCCCCCACCGTCAGCGTCGGAAGAGATCGCGCAGCGCCACGCGGGCCTGGCCGCCGGAGCCGAAGCCTCCCTGGAGCCGCTGCAGGGCGAGCTCGGTGGGTCCGATCAGCCAACAGGCGTCCTCGGGGAGCTCCTCCAGGGGCGGGCCCTCGGCGTTCAGCTCGCAGATGGCGAGGTGGCGCTCGATCTCGCCCTCCTCGTCCTCGTCGAACCAGCAGAGGGGCAGCCCCTGGGTGCGGCAGACGTGGGGGCGGGCGTCGTACACGCGGCAGGCCCCTTGGGGATCGAGGAAGGCGCACTGGCCGCGAGCAGCGGGGGCCTCCTCCAGGACCTGCGGGCGCTCGCGGCGGATCCGCTCCGCCTCCACCTCGAAGACGGTCAGGTCGTCGCGGCAGCAGTCGGCGCAGCCGCGGCGGCAGGTCAGCCGCTCCCCGTGGAGGCGCGCGATGCGCGCGGCCTCCCGGTCGATCTCGGCGTGCAGGGCGCGCAGCGCGTCGAGCGCCCCCGTGGGCTCACTCGTCGTCGTCTTCCTCCTCCTCGGGGGGCAACACCCCTTGCAGTCCACGCACGTCGAGCGCCCACATCCCGCGCCCGTGGGTGGCGATCACCAGGAGGCCGTGCTCCGGGTGCACTTCCAGGTCGTGCACGTAGGTCGAGGGCAGCTCCGCCCCCAGCACCTCCCAGGTCACTCCCCGATCGGTGGAGACGTAGACCCCGACGTCGGTCCCCACGTAGACGAGGTCGGGCCGCACCGGGTCCTCGCGCACCACGTTGACCGGCCCGAAGGGCAGCCCCACGGCCACGTCGCGCCACGTCTCGCCGCGGTCCTCGGAGCGCCACAGGTAGGCCCCGAAGTCGTCGTTGCGCTTGCCGTTCTGGGCGCACCAGACGCGGTCCTCCTCCCAGCGGGAGGCGATCACACGCGAGATCCAGCGCTCGGGCGCCAGGTCGAGGCCGATCTCCTGCCAGCTCCCGCCGGAGTCGTCGGTGCGGTGCAGGCGCCCGTCGTCGGTGCCGGCGTAGAGCAGCCCGAAGCGCAGGGAGGACTCCGAGAGGCTCGTGATCGTCTGGTACGGGATGTCCCCCCGCCGCCGCGGATCGTTCGTGGTCAGGTCGGGGCTGATCGGCTCGAAGCGCTCTCCGCGGTCGAGGGAGCGGAAGACGCGGTTCATCCCGTGGTAGAGGATGCGCGGGTTGTGGGGTGAGAGGATGAAGGGCGCCAGCCACTGCCCGCGCAGCTCCTCCTCACCCTCCTCCGCCCGCGGCGCGATCCGGGCCCGATCGCTGGTGTCGAGGTCGGTGCGGAAGATGCTGCCGTAGAACCCCTCGGCGTAGAGGGTCGCCGGGTCGGTGGGGTCGACGGCGTGGTGGGAGGCCTCCCCTCCGGGGGCGCGCTCCCACTCCGTCGCCCGCAGGCGCTCGAAGCCGCGGCGCAGATCGATCTCGCGCCGGTAGCAGCCGTGGTCCTGCACCGATCCGTAGACGTGGAAGGGCTCGGCGGAGTCGAAGGCCAGGTTGTAGAACTGCACCGCCGGCAGGTTCTCCGCGGAGGTCTGCCAGTGCTCTCCCGCATCGTGGGAGATCGCCGTGCCCCCGTCGTTGCCGTTGATGAGGTAGCGGGGATTCTCGGGGTCGATCCAGAGGGCGTGGTGGTCGCCGTGCATGCCGCGCAGGCTGCGGAAGGTGGCGCCCCCGTCGTTCGAGACGTTGAGCCCCAGACCCATGACGTAGATCGTCTCCGGGTCGGTGGGGTCGACCCGTATCTGGCCGAAGACCCAGCCGTAGGTGGAACCCAGCCGCTGCATCCTGCGATCGTCGGCGCTGACCTGGCGCCAAGGCTCGTCGCGGCTGTCGGAGCGGTAGATCACCGCGCCGCGGATGGCGCCCTCCCTGAGGCGGCCGTAGGAGTCGCGCTCCTCCCCCTCCTCCTCTTCCGCACGAACCTCCTCGTAGTGGTCGACGAAGGCGTAGAGCACGTTCGGTTCGGCGTGGCAGAGGTCGATTCCGATGCGGCCGCGGTGGCGCGGTTCCGGAAGCCCCTCGTTCAGGGGCTGCCAGGTGGTGCCCGCGTCACCCGTCCACCAGATGCCGCTGCCCTTGGTCTGCTCGTCGTTGCGCGGGTCGTTCCACAGCTTGCGGCGCCGCTCCCAGGTGGCGGCGTAGAGCACCCAGGGGGTCATGGGGTCCATCACCAGGTCGATCGCGCCGGTGCCCGGGTCGACGAAGAGCACGTGCTCCCACGTCTTCCCGCCGTCGGTGGTGCGGTAGACGCCCCGCTCGTGGCTGTCGGTCCACTCGTGTCCCGAGGCGGCCACGTAGACGACGTCGGGGTCCGCCGGGTGCACCACGATGCGCGCGATGGTGTGGGTGGCGGCCAGCCCCTTGTGCTCCCAGGTCTCGCCGCCGTCGGTGGTGAGCCAGACCCCCGCCCCCGCCATCGAGCTGCGGAAGATGTTGGCCTCACCGGTGCCGACCCACAGCCGGTCGGGATCGTTCGGGTCGAGCCCGAGGGCGCCGATCGAGGTGGTGACCGCCTGATCGAAGATCGGCTCCCAGCTCGTGCCGTCGTTCTCGCTCTTCCAGACGCCGCCAGAGGCGGTGGCGGCGTAGATGCGGTAGGTCACCCCGCGCGGCGTAGCCACCGCCACGTCGGTCACCCGACCACTGACGTTGGTGGGGCCGAGGAAGCGCCACGCCACGTCGTCGTGGGGCGTGCGCGCGACCATGCTCTCGTGCTCGCGGAAGGCCGCCAGGCGCTCGGCGGGCTCGGTCACCTCGAGGGAAGCGTGCTCGACCCAGTTCCCGAGGTGGTCGAGGCGCGCGGAGAGCTCGGCGATGCTGCGCCGCAGCTCTTCCAGTTCTCGCGCGCGATCCTGGGCGACTAGGGGAGCGACGAGCAGGGCCGAGAGGAGCGCAGTGTGGACGATAGAACGCACGGTGCCAGTCCAGGGTGAGGGTCAGGGGGCAAGGAGATCCGAAATCATTGTACGGCCCTCTCCCTCTCACTCCGGGACGCGGCCGGTCCACAGGACTTCGGCGTATGAGCGCTGTTTCCCCGTCGTCGACTCGGATCTTACAAACCGTCCAGCACCGCCCGGATCCAGGGATCCTCGAGCAGGGCTTCGCGCGTCACGACCTCGGGCAGCTCGGCGGGGGGTAGCTCCACGTCGGGCGCCGTCCCGACGAGCTCATCGATGCTCCCATCCGGATTGAGGAGGATGTCGGCCTCCAGGACGATCTCGAGGCCGCTCTCGGGGAGCGGGATCGCGAAGGGGGCCACGTAGGCCGCCGCCGAGCCGTAGGTCGGCTGCCCCACCAAGCGCGCCGCCCCGATGCGCTTCATCGCGTTCGAGTAGTCGTCCGCCGCTGAGCCGGTTCCACGATCGACGAGCAGGAGCAGCTCGCCGTCGAAGGGGTAGCTGTTGCCCGGCTCCAGCTCGCGGGTGATCTCGAAGAAGGTCCACTCCTCGGCTGCGAAGGCGGGCGGCGGGGTTGTCTCGACGGTGCTCACTTCGTAAGCCCGCAGTGAGACCTGGTTGCGCCTGGCGTCGAGGAACTTCTGGTCGTAGTCCTCGAGGAAGCGACGCCGCACCCCCGTCACCTGCGAATAGGAGACGGGTGCGTCGAGGAACGGCTTGATCAGGTTCTCGTAGAAGTACGGCGTCGTTCCCCCCGGCGTGTGACGCAGGTCGATGATCAGCTTCGAGAAGGACCCTGCCGACCGCGCCAGGAAGAGGTGCATCGTCTCCCGATCCGGCCCGACGTGCTCGATGCCGAAGCCCTTGATCCGGACGTAGCCCACGTCCGGTGCGAGCACCACACAGATGCAGTTCCCGCCGGCTGCGTCGATGAACTCCGTCCGGTGGGGATTCGGGCCCGCCTTTGCCTCCACGAACAGCGTCACGTCACTCCCGTCGGGTCGGGCAAACGTGACCGTCCAGCCCCGGAACCCCTCCCCCTCGGGAAGGAGCAGCAACCTGCGGTCGAGGTTCGGCGTGGGGCCGGGTGCCAGCCTGGCCCAGGTGTCGCGCCGGACGTGCTCGAGGAACGCCAGGCTCGTCATCCCGTCCACCTCGACGACGCGCGAGCCACGCGGCACGAACACATCCCCCTGCTCGTAGTCGGTCCGCATCAGGTACTCGTCGCCGCTGCGCAACAGGAGGAAGGGTGGGTGGACCAGGCTGCGCTGGTAGAGGAGGTCGTGCCAGTAGGCCGCCCTGGAGCGCGTCGAACCCCAGGTCCCGTCTCCGCGCGAGAGGGTGAAGTGCCCGCGCTCACCGAGGATGGAGGCGAACGCATAGACGATGCGCACGAACTCCAGGTCGCTCGTCGCCTGCTCGGCCAGGTCCGCGTAGCGCGCCACGAACTCGCGGTGGTCGGGGGTGCCGCGCAGCTCCGTGTCGAGCGCGGCGAAGGGGCTGTACGCGTCGGCCCAGCGAGCCAGGAACTCGATGTCCTCCCGCCTCTCCGCCGGCGTGAGGTGCAGCCTGGCGCAGCGGCGCACGAGGAAGAGCAGCCCGCAGGCGAGGGGCAGCCCGAGGAGCACGGAGAGGCGCAGGGATCGACGCATGGCCCCCGCCTACGCACCTCGCGCGGATTGCTTCACCCGTCGGTATCGAACCGGACCCGCTGAGGCAGAGGTCGAGCACCATCCCGCGCACGTCGCGCTGCACGGCAGGAACTGCGCGAGGATTTCAGCGCTTGCTATCATCTCGACGATTATCCCGCAGGCGCGCGCCAAGGGTCCCGAGGAATCGACCTTCCTCGACGGCGAGTGAGTCGGGATCGCGAGGGGGCGCACGGTCATGGCCACGATCCTCTTCGACTTCGACAGCACACTCATCCGCGTCGAGAGTCTCGATGCCCTCCTGGCCGGCCACCTCACGAGCCCCGAGCAGAGGGAGGCGCTGGCGCGCATCAACCGCGAGGGGATGGAGGGGGAGCGCTCCTTCGAGAGCTCGCTCCTCGCGCGCCTCGAGCTCGCCCGGCTGACGCGTGAGGAGGTGACCGCCTTCGGGGAAGGAGCCTGGCGACTCCTGACCGACGGGATGGAGGAGTTGATCGGCGAGCTCCACGCACAGGGGCACTCCCTCTGGATCGTCAGCGGGGCGCCCCTCGAGCTGCTCCACCCGCTGGCTCTGCGCCTCGGGATCGCGACCGAGCGCGTGCGGGGGATCGAGCTGCGTTGGGACGAGGGAGGCGAGCTGCTCGGGCTGGCCGAGCGCAATCCCGTCCTCGAGGGGAAGTGGCGCGCCGTCGCAGGGCTCTCTGACGGTTGGGAGCGCCCGCGCATCGGGGTCGGGGACGGCATCACCGACTGGGAGCTGCGCGAACGCGGCTGCATCGATACCTTCATCGCCTACAGCGAGCACGCCCGGCGCGAGGTGGTGCTCGAGCGCTGTGACCGCAGCGCCGAGTCGGTCGAGGAACTGCGCGCCATCCTGGAGGAGACATGCTGAACCAGACCCTCTCACTGCCCAGGGAGCGCATCGAGATCCTGCTGCTCGAGGGGATCCACCCCAGCGCGGCGGAGTACTTCGCGGAGTGTGGCTACAGCAACGTGGAGACGCTCTCGGGGGCGCTCCCGCGGGAGGAGCTCCAGCGACGGCTGGCGAGCGCGTTCATGCTGGGAATCCGCTCGCGCACCGACCTCGACGCCGAGCTCATGCGCAGCGCGCGGAAGCTCTTCGCCATCGGTTGCTTCTGCATCGGGACCAACCAGGTCGAGCTGGAAGCCGCCGCCGACTGCGGCATGCCCGTCTTCAACGCCCCCCACGCGAGCACGCGCTCCGTCGCGGAGCTGGTCCTCGGCGAGGCGGTCATGCTGCTGCGCGGGATCTTCGCCAAGAGCTCCGCCGCACACCGCGGGGAGTGGCGCAAGAGCGCCAGCGAGAGCTTCGAGTGCCGCGGCAAGACGTTGGGGATCATCGGCTACGGCCACATCGGCTCCCAGGTGTCGGTGCTGGCGGAGGCCTTCGGCATGCGCGTGATCTTCCACGACATCGCGCCCAAGCTGCCCCTGGGCAATGCGCGCAGCATGGGCTCGCTCGAGGCACTGCTCAGCGAGGCGGACATCGTGACGCTGCACGTCCCCGACACACCGCAGACGCAGAACCTGATCGCGGGGGGCGAGCTGGAGCGCATGCGGCGCGGGTCCTATCTGATCAACGCCAGCCGCGGTCGCGTGGTCGACCTCGAAGCGCTGGCGGTCGCCCTGGAGGAGGGACGCCTCGCCGGGGCGGCGGTCGACGTCTTCCCCGCCGAGCCCTCCTCGACCAGCCGCCCTTTCGAGAGCCCCCTCCGCGGCCGGGAACAGGTGATCCTCACCCCCCACATCGGCGGCGCGACCCTCGAGGCGCAGGCGGAGATCGGGCGCGAGGTGGCGCGCAAGCTGGTTCTCTACAGCGATCGCGGTACGACGCTGGGCGCCGTCAACTTCCCCGAGCTGAACCTGGCCGAGCAGGAGCAGACGCACCGCATCCTGCACGTGCACCGCAACGTACCCGGCGTCCTGCAGCAGGTCGGGCAGGTCTTCGCCGAGCGGGAGATCAACGTGCTCGGGCAGTACCTGCAGACCAACCCGCGCCTCGGCTACGTCGTCACCGACATCGAGCGCAAGGGGGGCGCCGAGCTGCTCGAGGAGCTGCGCGCGGTGGAGGGGACGATCCGCACGCGCATCCTCTACTGAGCCTTCCCAGGAGTCCCTGAGGGTAGAGCCCGAATCGATGCTCAGCTTCAACCCAGGCCCCTCCCAGCTCGACGAGGCGACTCGCGACGAGCTGATCGAGATCGCCCGCTCGGACCTGCTGTCGGCCTCGCACCGCAGCCAGGCCTTCACGGAGGTCAGCCGCCGCGCCGTCGAGGGGATCCACGGCGCGCTCCGATTGCCCCGCTCCTTCGAGGTCTTCTACCAGCCCTCCGCCACGGCGGCGATGGAGTGCCTGCTGCGGAACCTGCGCATCGAGCGGCCCTGCCACCTGGTCAGCGGCGCCTTCTCGAAGCGCTTCTGCGAGACGGGGCGGCGCATCGGGCTCGCGGTGGAGGAGCTCCTCTTCCCCGGTGACGGGCCGCTGCGTTGGGCCACGGCGGGGATCCCGCAGGATGCCGACTTCCTCGCGGTCACGCACAACGAGACCAGCACGGGGCAGATGTGGCCGCGCGAGGAGCTCGAGGCGCTGCGCGCCGCTCATCCGCGAGCCCTGCTGGCGGTCGACGTCACCTCGTCGCTCGGTACCGTCGAGCTGCCCTGGGAGAGCGGCGACGCCTGGTTCGCGTCGGTGCAGAAGGCGCTCGGCCTCCCGGCTGGACTCGGGCTGCTCTGCCTGCGCCGGGAGGTCCTGGACGCTCGGCTCGATCCGTCCCGCGGGGTCGCCCCCTGGCAGGACCTCGAGGTCATGCGGCAGAAGATGGCCCGCTTCCAGACCCTCGAGACCCCCAACGTCCTGGCGATCGCCCTCCTCGCGCGGCGCCTGGAGCGCTGGGACGCCGCCGAGATCCTCTCGCAGCTCAGGCGCAAGGCGCAGGCGATCGAGACGGCGGACCTCCCCTGGCGCCCCCACGTCACCGATCCCGCCTGGCGATCGATCAGCATCGCGAACCTCCAGGTCGAGCAGCCGGAGCGCTGGCACGCGGTGGCGCGCGACGGGGGCTTCCTCCTGGGCAGCGGCTACGGACAGGCGCGGGCGACCCACCTGCGCATCGCCAACTTCCCGGCGACGACCCTCGCGGACGTGGAGCGGCTGCTCGGGACGCTGGGAAGAGGGATCGGGTAGGGCGGACTAGAGCTCCTTCCCCCCCAACCCCGGGTGATCGGGAGCGATCCGCTCCGCGCGGAAGAGCGCCTTCTCGGGGACCCCGCCGGGGCCCCCGCGGCCGCCCGGACCGCCTCCGGGCCCACCCCCCGGTCCGCCACCGGGAGGGCCACGGCGTCCGTCGCGGCCGAAGGGAGGGGGCGGGCCGGCGCGCCTGCCAGCGTCCTCTCCCTCCCCCCTCGGCGGGGGCGGGCCCTCGGCCACGTCACCGCCGTGGGGGCTCTCGTAGTCCCAGACGATCTCACCTGCGCTCGTCACCTCGAAGATGCGCCCCTCCGTCCCCTGGCAGATCAGGGTGTTGCCGTTCGGCAGACGTTGCGCGCCGGAGATGAAGGGGGCGGTGAAGCGCTCCCCCTCCCCCATGCCGTAGCTCCAGACCACCTCGGCCTGCGAGAAGCGCGCCTCGGAGTCGAAGGAGGGCAGGGCGAGCTGGTCCACGCTCGCACGGCCGCCTCCGGGGCGGCCTTCGCCGTTGTTGAAGACCAGGATCTGGACCTTCCCCGACGCGCTGTCGGAGAGCCAGCGCGCGTCGTGCTGCACGAAGAGGCGCTGGTCCGCTTCGTCGCCGGCGTTGTGGGTGCGCGGGTTGCCCCAGCGCCAGAGGAGGTCTCCCGCGGGTCCGGCGGCCTCCGCGGTGGTGGTGTCGTGGTCGATGACCCAGACCTCGGAGAAGCTGCGCACGCTGAGCAGGATCAGGTCCCGCTCGGCGTCGTAGGCGACGCTGTTCGAGTGCAGCCAGTCGGCTCCTCCGCCGGGGCCTCCGCGGCGGCGGCCGCGCCCGCGCGGGTCGGCCTCCTCTTGCTCCTGCTCCTCGTCACCCCCCGCGTAGCCCATGGCGCGCATCTGGCGCTCCAGCTCCTCCTGCCGGCGGAGTTCGGCAGCGGTCAGCTTGCGAGCGCGCCGCAGATCGCCGTTGACGTCGATCCGCTCAGGGTGGGCGGCGACCTCGCCGTAGTTCGCGAGCTCAGGGTCGCGGTCCTGGATCAGGTGGTCCCAGGCGTGCCACTCCCAGACGACCCGTCCCCCATCGGTCCCCTGGGGCTCCAGCTCGAGGATCCAGTCGGGCCAGAAGCCCTGCTCCGAGAGGCGCTCCGGGTCGCGGCCGGCGGCCAGCGCCTCCTCGCGGCCCTTGCGCTCCCAGGCGATCAGCAGGACGTTGCCGTTCGGCAGGGGCTCGATGTCGTGGTGCTGGAGGGCGCTCTCGCTGGAGAGCTCGTAGTCCCAGAGCACGGTTCCGTCCCAAGCCAGCCGCTGCACGCCGCCGCCTTGACCACCTCCGTGGAAGGTCGAGTTGCCGTCCACTCGACAGCAGCGCAGGAGGCTGCCGTCTTCCAGGAGGTAGACCGCGTTGCCGGGGGCGTGCTCGCTCTCCCAGCGGTGGACCACCTCCCCCTGCATGTCGACCAGGAAGGTCGTGCGCGAGCGCATCGGTGCGAGCAAGGTGTAGCCCTGGCAGGCGCCCGCTTCGTTCTTGACCAAGCCGCGCTGGGCGGCGACGGGAGCGGCGAGGACGATCGAGAGCAGGAGGATTGAAGTACGCATGCCATCATCTTCGTTCGCGAGCGCCGCGACGCCAGGGACTTGGAGTCAGTCGCAGCGTTCCTGTTGCCATCGGCAACTGCGCCGACGCGCTGGCGAAGTTGTGCGCCTCGAATGTGTTCGAAACCTTGCGCCGGCTTCAGAACTTCGAGGGGACGTCGACAGCGCAGCGCATCCGCGCGCCCGCCGCTTCACTTGACCCGCACCAGATCGAAGGCGTGCCGCCCCATCTCCTGCTCGCCGCGCATCTGCACCCATTCGCACCTGATGTGGTCCGCGTCGACGAAGGTGATGCGACCCGCGTGCATGTGAGGGTCTTCCGGCGTCTGCATGTTCCCCACCTGGATGCACTCGAAGGCCAACTCGTCGCGGGAGTCGGTCGGCACCCGGTGCATGTGGGGCTGGTTGCCGATGGCGCAGTAGTGGGTCAGCGCCAGCCCCTGGCCGTCCATGTGGTAGACGCTGATCATCTCGTGGTCGGTCCCCATGAAGAGCGTCTCCAGGACGGCGTGGCCCGCCGCGGTCACCCGGAAGGACCAGGGGATGGGCTCTTGCCCCTCCACACGCCAGTCCCCCGCCAGGGACTTGAGGCGCTCGAAGTCGCGCTCCGCCTGGGTGGGGGGAACCTCCTGGCTGGGCGGGGTGGAGAGGGCGGCGTGGCCCCCGACGGCGAGCAGGGCCGCCGCGGCGAGGCATTGCAGACTGCGGGTGGGAGACATGCTGGCTCCAAGGGGGTTCTCGGGGGGTCAGTCGAGCAGCGCCTGGAAGCGGGCCAGGACGGGACCGAGCAGGTGGGACACGTCGACGTCGTCGGCGTAGCGCTCCCGTAGGGCGTCGACCCGGGCCTTCAGCTCGGCGCGCTCCGGCAGCTCCGCCACCACCTTGGCGAGCCAACCCTCGGCTTGGTCGAGGGTGGCCGCGAGTCCGCGCGCCAGGTCGGCGGCGGCCTCGGAGTCGCGCGCCTCCTCCAGGTGGGTGACGCTCCACTCGAGGACCTCGAGGGCCTTGCCGCGCAGGGCGGCGGGGGAGAGCAGGTCCGGATCGAGGTCCGCCAAGCCGTCCGCGGCGGCTCCAACCGTGTCTCCGAACGCCCTCCAGCTCGCGTCGAGGGCGTCTTCGGTGGTCTCCTTGGCCGCGACGGTGGTCTCTTCGCTGCAGGCGGCGGAGAGGGCCAGGGGGAGGAGGCAGAGGAAGGTCGGGATCGGGGCGTTCATGCCCCTATGCTACCCGGCGCAGCCGAACCCCTTCGATCCGAGGCCCTGCGCCCGGCTGCTCGCCCTGGCCATGTCCCCCACCCCCTTCCCCCGAGTGCCCCCCGCCGATCTGGTGCTCGTGGGAGGACGCATCGTCACCCTCGAGGAGAGCCCCTGCGAGGTGGAAGCGCTGGCCGCGCGGGGCGGGCGCATCGTGGCCCTCGGCAGCCGCTCCGAGATCGAAGGGCACATCGGCGACGAGACCCGTGTCCTCGATCTCGCCGGCCAGCTGGCTCTCCCCGGCTTCATCGAGAGCCACGCCCACCTGCTGTGGCTCGGCGATTCCAAGGTGCAGCTCGACCTGGCCCGCGCGGCGAGCTGGGAGGAGATCGTCGCCAGGGTCGCCGCCGCCGCGGAGGAGGCGCGCCCCGGCGAGCTGATCCGCGGCCGCGGTTGGCACCAGGAGCAGTGGGAGCGCCGACCGGAGCCAGCGCTGGCGGGCTTCCCCGATCACGCCAGTCTCTCGGCGGTGAGCCCGGAGAACCCCGTGCTGCTCGAGCACGCCAGCTGCCACGCGAGCTTCGCCAATGCGGCGGCGATGGCCGCCTGCGGGATCGACGCCGGGACCCCCGACCCGGTGGGGGGACGCATCGTGCGCGACGGCGATGGGGCGCCCACCGGGGTCTTCCTCGAGACTGCCGAGGAGCTCCTCCAGCGAGTGCAGGCGACCGCCACGCCCCCCGATCCCCGGCGCCTGGTGGAGCTCGCCCGGGACGAGTGTCTGGCCCACGGGATCACCAGCTTCCACGACGCGGGCGCGAGCTTCGAGACGGTGGACCTCCTGCGCGAGATGGCGGAGGAGGGTTCCCTCGGCCTGCGCCTGTGGGTCATGCTCGGCGAGCCGAACGAGCGGCTGGTGACGCGCCTCGACGACTTCCCGTGGGTCGGCTACGCCGACCACCACCTGACCGTGCGCGCCATCAAGCGCTTCTCCGACGGCGCCCTCGGCTCCCGCGGCGCCTGGTTCCTGGAGCCCTACAGCGACCGCCCCGAGAGCGCGGGACTCAACACCACTCCCATCGCCGAGATCGAGGAGACGGCGCGCATCGCGCTCGCCGCCGACCTGCAGCTCTGCACCCACGCCATCGGAGACCGCGCCAACCGGGAGGTGCTCGACCTCTACCAGCGCGCCTTCGCCACCCTCGAGGATGCCGAGGATGGCCCACGCCGCCGCTGGCGCATCGAGCACGCCCAGCACCTGCACCCCGACGACGTCCCGCGCTTCAGGGAGCTCGGGGTGACCGTCTGCTTCCAAGGGATCCACTGCACCTCCGACGCGACCTGGGTCCCCGCGCGCCTGGGGGAGGAGCGCGCGCGCACGGGGGCCTACCCCTGGCGCTCCCTGCTCGACGCCGGGGCGCGCCTCTCCAACGGCACCGACGCGCCGGTGGAGCCGGTCGACCCCCTGCGCTCTCTCCACGCCACCCTCACCCGGCGCCTCGCCGACGGCAGCCGCTTCCACCCGGAGCAGTGTCTGACGCGCAGCGAGGCGCTGCGCTCCTACACCCTGGGCGGCGCCTACGCGGCCTGCGAGGAGCAGCTCAAGGGCTCCCTCGCCCCCGGCAAGCTGGCGGATCTGGTGGTGCTCGACACCGATCTCCTCACCTGTTCCGTCGAGGAGATCCCCACCGCTCGCGTGCTGGCCACCATCGTCGGCGGCCGCGTGCTCTACGAGGCGCCTTGAAGATGCCCCGCCGCCGTCGCGCCCGCTTCCACGTCGCCCTGCTGGCCCTCTTGGGCGCGGCGGGGATCGGGGTGGGCGCCTTTGCGCCGGCGGTGCGCATCGACCTCTACGGCACCCTGCGCTACTGGGACCTGGTGGGCCCGGAGAAGTACGGCGTGCTGGCGGCCACCGCCCTGGCCCTGCCGGGGATCTACGGGCGACGCCACGGCCTGATCGTCCTGGCCACCCTCGGGCTCTGGGGTGCCAGCGCCTACCCCTGGATCAAGGGCTGGATCGCGCCGGAGCGCCACGGCTTGCTGGCACGGGTGGTGCGCGCGGTCACGCGTCCGCTGACCGAGATGGCGGAGCAGGTGCTCATCGAATACGGGATGATCCACCTCGAATGGGGCGCGGTTGCTTTCCTGGGGGGGGCTCTGGTCCTGACGGTGGCGGGGGTGCTGGCACTGGTCG
>CAZDQL010000023.1:35398-74155 GCA_964507325.1 uncultured Planctomycetaceae bacterium
CCCCCCCCCCCCCCCCCCGCCCCCCCGCCCCCCCCCCCCCCCCCCCCCCCCCCCGCCCTGGCACTGGTCGGACGGCGTTCACCGCGCGCGCGTTGCGCCCGGTCCGGTCCCACTCGATGAGGCCGGTCACCCCCTCCCAGGGGGAGAGGGTCCACAGGGCGTCGCGGATCTCGGTGCGGTCGAGCCCCGCGCGGCGGATCGCCGCCACGAGCAGCCGGGTGGCGTCGAAGGTGTGGGCCGCGGCGTAGTCAGGGGCATGGCCCACGCGGGCGCTGAAACGCGCGTGGAAGGACTTGGGGGGCGGCTCGTTCACCCGCGGCTCCCAGAGTTGGGGCAGGAGCACTCCCTCGGCGACGGCACCGGCGCACTCCAGGAAGCGGCGCCCCGCGAGCGCCGGCCCCCCCACCACCGTCGTGTCCAGCTCGCGCGCGCGCAGGGCCGCGACGAAGCGCGCCCCCGCGGCCGGGGGGGCGAGCAGCGCCAGGGCACTGGCCTCCTCCAGCGCGTCGAGGTGCCGCTCGAAGGAGCGTTCGTCGGGGGCGAAGTGCAGGTGCCCCGCCAGGGGGACCTCCAGCTCGCTCAGCTCGCCGACGAGGGCCTTGGCGGTCTCGCGTGAGTCGTGGTCGGTGGCGGAGACGATCGCGATCTCCCCGCCGCGCGCCTCTGCGATCAGGGTGCGTGCGAGCAGGGCGGCGATGGCGCGATCGGAGGGCGCGCAGGAGAAGATCCAGGGCACGTTGGCCAGGTTGGCGCTCTGGTCGGTGCTGGAGGGGTTGACGAAGACCAGGCGCGCCTTGGCGCTCACCTGCTCGACGAGGTGCGCCGCGGAGCCGTCGGGGGAGCCGAGCAGGGCCCACACCCGCTGGTCGTAGGTCACCCGCGCCAGCTCGGCGATGCCGGTGCCCCAGGGGTCCTCCGACCAGACCGGGATCAAGCGGAAGGGGCGCCCCTCGAAGCCCCCCGCGCGGTTGGCATCCGCGATCGCGAACTCGGCGGCTCGCCAGGGGTCGAGCTCGCTGCCGCGCGCATCCTTGTCACCGTGGGGACCGAACCAGGCGATCCCCACCGGCCGCGCCCCTCCATCCGCCTCCTGCGCCGGCGCCTGGGCGAAAGCCGCACCGGCGAGGAAGAGCGGCGCGAGGGAGCGCCAGGGACTCACTGGGGCCCTTCCGGGATCTCCAGATCCGCCCGGGAGTAGTAGCGGTAGGTGCCGTCCTCGATGCGCGCCAGGAAGACGTCGCCCAGGTCGTCGAGCACCGCGCTGAGGGGAATCGCACCGGTCACGCCCTGGTGGGTCTCCGGGGAGTGCGCCAAGACGTCGCGGATCTTGGCCCGGTTGAGGCCCGCGGCCTGGATCGCCTCGATCAGCATGTTCATCCCGTCGTAGGCGTGGGCCGCGTAGGTCTCCGCCTCCAGCCCGAAGCGCTCCTCGTAGGCGCGGCGGAACTCCGCCAGGACCGGATCGTCGCTGGTGGGGTCCCAGGGGGAGGTGCAGAGCACGCCCTCGGCGTTCTCTCCGGCGATCTCGATGAACTCGTCGGAGATGCAGCGGTCGCAGGCGAAGAAGGGCTGCTCCATCCCCATGGCGCGCATCTGGTTCAGGACCCGCGCCCCATCGGCGCCGTCCCCCCAATGGACGACCGCGTCGACGTTCGACTCGGCGATGCGCTCCAGCTGCAGCGAAAATTCCTCGGTCCCCACGCGGTAGGCCATCTCGAGGATCAGGGGCCGCTTGAGGCGTCGCGACGAGTCGCGGATCTCGCGCACGCCGAAGCGCCCGTAGCGGTTGCTGGAGCGGATCACCGCCACGCGCTCGTAGCCCTGCTTGCGGTAGATGTAGTCGGTCAGGAGGTAGCCCATCTGCCGGTCGTCGCCGAGGCAGCGCGCCACCCAGGGGATGTTCGTCTCGATGAAGGTGGGGTCGGTGTCCCCGGTGTTCATCATCACGATCTCGGCCTTGAGGGCCACGCGGATGGCGATGTGGCTGTTGGCGCCGTCGATGGTGCCCAGGATCGCCCACACGCCCTGCCGGTAGGCCTGGTCGATGATCACGTCGGCGGAGGCGCCCCACAGGCCGTTGTCGTTGGCGATCACCAGCTCGAAGGGGATCTTCCGGTCGTGGTAGCCGCCGCGCTCGTTGGCGTGCTCGATGGCGAGCTGGGAGCCGCGCAGCATCGCCTTGCCCAGCTCCTCCTCGTGGCTGGCGCCTCCGGTGGCCACCGAGACGGTGTGCTCGATCGGTCCGATGAAGCCGATCTTGACCGTCTCCACCTCCTCCGGCTCTGGGATCGCCCGTCCCGGGCCGGTGTACTCGAGCTGCTCGAGGAAGTGGCGCTTGTAGGGGACCACGCCGCCGAAGGGCTCGATGTCGTCCGCGGAGCGGGCGTAGTCGACGTCGCGCTTGAGGGGCAGGTCGGGGACCTCGTAGGGCCCCACGTCGATCGCCTTCACGAGCTGGTCCACGTCGAGGGAGGCGGGGGGCTCCGACTCGACGGGCAGGGCGGCGACCGCCAGCGGCTCGCTCACCGGACGCAGTCCGGGGTAGTACCCCTCGCCGATGGCGTGACCCAGTCCCTTGGAGGTGGCCACCCAGGCGTCGTTCCCATCGAGCTCCACCCACAGCACGTAGTCGTGGGGGACGTTGGGCCCGGTCTCGTAGCTGGCGAGCACCTCGGTCCCGCGACGCACGATGGCGCGCCCCACGTGCTTCTCGTAGTCGGTGGTGTAGGTCACCCAGGTGTCGCTCTCGTAGTCCGTGAGCACCCCCAGGCCCCAGTCGGTGCCGAACCAGGCCTCGTCCGCGCTGCGCCCGCGGATGGTGTTGCAGAAGTCGCTCGGCAGACCCGTCTCGTGGGTGTAGTAACCCCGCCAGTGACGGCCGTCGTAGCGGCAGGCGCCGAAGTAGGTGCTGACCCACAGCACGTCGTCCACCGCGCTCACGCCGGTGGTGATCACGTGCACGATGCCGTCGTCGCGGTAGAGGTCGATCTCCATCTCGCCGTCGGGATCGAGGTAGTCCTTCCAGGTGCCCTGCTCGATGTCGTACTCGAGAATCCCACTGCCCCACACACTCAGGTAGACGCGGTCACCACCGTCGTAGGTGCAGCCGTAGTTCCAGATCTCCTCCATCGGCGCGTTCTTCTCGTTGAAGATCGACCACTCGCCGCTGATGGTGTCGTAGCGACTGGCGCCGGCGGTGGTGGCGGCCCAGATCTTGCCGTTCTCCACGCACACGCCGTAGACGGTGTCGTTGACCAACCCGCTGTTCAACTGGTGCCAATGCTCGAAGCGGCCGCCGCTGAAGCGGCTCAGGCCGCCGCCGAAGAGCCCCAGCCACACGTCCCCGGTGTCGGGGTCGACGGCGATCGCGGAGACCACCCGCCAGGGCAGACCGTCCTCCTCGTTCCAGCTCTCGATCTCGCCGGTGGTCTTGTCCAGACGTGCCAGGCCGTCCTCGGTCCCGATCCAGACGTCGTTCTCGAAGACCTCGACCGCGAAGATGTGGTCGTTCGGCAGTCCATCGGCGGTGGTGTAGTGCTCCCACTGACGGTAGACGTAGGGCAGTTCCGGCTCCGCGGTGGTGGGAGCCTCCTGCGGCGCTCTCCAGGCCGCCAGGGCCAGGAGGAAGGGGATCATCAGGGCGCGTTGCATGGGTGCGATCACAGGGTTTTGAGGAACTCGATCAGATCGTTGAGCTGATCCTTGGTCATGTCGTTGGTCACCCCGTGCGCGTCGTCGGGGTTGAACACCGTCCAGATCTCCTCCAGCGTCGCCGCTATCCCGTTGTGCAGGTAGGGCGCCGTGTCGTAGATGTTGTTCAGGTGTGGCGTGTCGAACACGGCGTCGTGGTCGTACTGCATCAGGTTGCCCACTTCGTGGCGCAACCGGTCGGTGTAGAGGGGCGGGAAGTGGCAGGTGACGCAGCGGTCCTCCTTGGGGATCAGGCTGCCGTCGTTGCGGTAGGCGCGTTCGAAGAGGTGCTTGCCACGCCGCTGGGCCGGTGTCAGGTCCGCACCGAGGGGACGGTGGCGGTTCGGCGGCCGGGGAATGGTGCAGATGTAGTTGGTCAGCGCCTCCAGCTCGTCCGGGGTGTAGGGATCGATGCGCGTGAAGAAGACCGCCAACCGGGGGCCGCACTGGCGGCTGAGGCTGGGGTTGGTGCCCTCCCACTTGAAGGGTGCCGTGTCGACGATCCCGCGCAGGGTGCGGTTGTCCACCGGCGCCATGCCGATGCCGTCCGGCTCGATGTCGTAGGTGATCCCGTCCACGTTCCCGTCGGGGTGGCAGGTGTGGCAGGAGAACTGGCGCCTGAAGGTGATGTCGGCGCTGTGGAAGAGCTGCTCCCCCCAGCGGATCTGGGTGATCTCGCGCGCGCCCCCCAGGTCGATGGTGTCCACCACCTCGAGGGCATCCATCTCGATCACGCTCACCGAGTCGTCGTAGGCGTTGGCCACGTAGGCGAAGCGCCCCTCGGAGTCGAAGGTCACTCCCCGCGGACTGCGGCCGACTGAGAGGGTCTTCGTGATGAACTCGGTGGGTTTGCCCAGGTGGTTGGGCAGCACGTGCTCGCGCTCGTAGTCGCTCGAGCCCTCGATCAGCGCCACCAGCTGCTCGACGTCCACCACCGCCACCCGGTCGGTGCCGCTGCTGGTCACCAGCGCCCAGCGGCCGTCGGGGCTGAAGGCCAGGTCGGTGGGGTCGGCGAAGCAGACGTGCGGCTCGTCGAGCAGCACCTGGTCCACGCGCCCGTCCTCCCAGACGATCGCCAGCCCGTTGGTGATCGTCCAGCCCTGCAGCAGCCGCGTCATCGGCACCAGGTTCTTGGTGCGATCCATCGTCAGGGCGAAGAAGCGGCCGCTGGGGTGCCAGTCGATCCCCATGCAGAGGTTGGCGTCGACCACGCCCAGGCGCGTTGCGATGCGCCCCTGCTCGAGGTCGATCAGGGTGACCTCCGAGGTGGCCGTCTCCCGGAAGGCGGGGATGACGGGCAGGGTGTTGGTGACCGCCATGCGCTTGCCGTCGGGGGAGCGGGCCAGGGACCAAGGGTTGCGACTGGCCGGGAGCCGGCGCCGCTCGGCGAGGGTCTCGGGATCGATGACCGAGATGCTGTCGGCGGCGGTGTTCAGGACGTAGAGGTTTTCGCCCTCCTGGTCGAAGAGCACGCCGTGGGGCTCGTCCCCCACCGGGAAGGTGGTCCGCGCCCGGTGGGTGGCGACGTCCACCACGGTGACGGTGTCGTCCAGCCGGTTCGAGACGTAGGCGCTCTGGCCGGCGGGATCGAAGGTGACGTCGTTGGCCTGACCGCCGGTGGGGATCTCCGCCACGACCTCGCGCGTTGCGAGGTCCACCACGATCACCGAGTTCCCCGCCTCGCAGGCGACCCACAGCTCGTCGCCGTCGGGGGTGACCGCCAGGTGGAGGGGGGTCTTGTAGTCCGGGTGCTCGGCGGTGGCCTGCGCCTCCAAGCGCAGGGGGTGGGCGATCGTCGCCAGGGCGGCCTGCAGGTCGAAGGGCTCGTCGTGGGCGCCGCGGTGGCACTGGGCGCAGGCCCCTCCCTCCCGCAGCCCGAGCGGCGTCTCCGGCGTCGCGGCGTGCTCTGCGCCGGCGCCGTGGCAGCTCTCGCACTGCACGCCGTCGCGGGGGTCGAAGCCGTGATCTGGACGCCCGTCCCCCTGGCCCCAGCCGGTCGCGTGGCAGGCGAGGCAAGCGGGGGCCTCTTGGGGATCCCCGTCGATGCCCGCTGCGCGCGCCATCTCCCGCGCCAGGGGGGTGCCGAGGGAGGCCCAGGCCCGGGAGTGGGCCCCGTGGCGCCAGCGGCTGAACTGATAGCCCATCTCCGCCCCGCGGTGGCACTCGGCGCAACGCGACGCTCCGACCAGGAGCGGTGCGTCGCCGGCTTCACCCCCGCCGGGGAGGCTGGCTGCGGCGCGCGGCTCCATGTGGGCGCCCTCTCCACCCGGGCGACCGTGGTAGAGGCGTCGCTTCCACGCCTCGATCTCGAACCCCGAGGGGCCGAGCACCGCCTCGTGGGAACCCTTCGCCGCGTGGCACTTGACGCACTCCTCCCGCTTGGGATAGCGCAGCCCCGCCCGGCGCGCCGCCTCCGGGTTCGTCATCACCGCGGCTTCGGCGTACTCGCTGCCGGGGCCGTGGCAGCGCTCGCACTGCACGCCGTCCTCGAGGATGAAGGTCTCGTCGCGTTCCCACCCCTCGGTGTCCCAGGCGGTGGCGTGACACCCGAGGCACGCCAGGGACTCCTGGGGCTCCCCCGGGATCCCACTCAGCAGGGCGATGCGCTTCGCCTCCGGAGTCCAGAGGCTGGCGTAGGCCTGGGCGTGGGGGCTGCCCAACCAGTGGGCGTACTGCCAGCCGGAGTGGGGTCCAGCGTGGCAACCGCCGCAGACGCGGGAGCCCACGTAGACGGGCTGCACACGGGGTCCAGCGTACTCCTGGGTCAGTCCCGCGGCGGCGAAGAGGAAGAGCCCCAGCGCGGCGGAGGTCGTCCTGGCCTTCATCACTCAGCCTCCTCGGTCGGCTCGGTCGGCTGCTCCACGACCAGGATCCGATCCGCATTCACCTCCTCGAGCACGGTCGACGCGCCGTCGGGCCAGCGCACGACCACCCGGTCGGCTCGAGGCTCCCCTCCGAGACCGAAGTGCGGGCGCAGGTCCCCCTGGGAGAGGTACCCGCTGGCTCCCACCACCTCCTGCACGAGGTGCGCCCGCCCCACGTGAACGCTCACCCGAGCGCCCAGGAGGGTGGGTCCCCCTCCCGTCGGCACCGGGTCGACCTTCAGCCAGTGCTGAGCGTTGCCGCCGTCGTTGCGCAGCAGGGTCGCGGGTCCGTTGAGGGCCATGACCAGGATGTCCATGTCCCCGTCGTTGTCGTAGTCCGCCACGGCCGCGCCGCGACCCACCAGCTTCCTCTTCGAATCGGCGAAGTAGGCGCCGGCGCCCGTCGCGACGTCGCCGAAGGTCCCGTCGTGCAGGTTGCGCACCAGGACGTCCTCCTCGCCGTACTCGTGGTGGGCGTTGCCGTTGGCGACGAAGAGGTCCAGCCACCCATCGTTGTCGAAATCCGCGAGCCCCGAGCCCCAGCCGGTGTACTGCCCGCAGGCCAGGGCCAGGCGCGAGCGGGTGGTGGCGTCGTCGAAGCCCTTGCCGCGCCGCACCAGGAGGCAGCCGTAGCCCATGTCGGGCACGTACACGTCGAGTTGGCCGTCCCGATCCACGTCCCCCACCGCCGGACCCATCGACGAGGCCCCCTGTCCCCCCTCGCCGAAGGCCAAGCCCGCAATGAGGGCCTTCTCCTTGAAGGTCCCCCCCTCGCCGGCGACGTAGAAGTAGTTGGGGGTGGCGTCGTTGGCGACGTAGATGTCGCGCCGGCCGTCCCCGTCCAGGTCGCAGGCGACGGCGCTCATGCCGCGGCAGTTCTTGTCGCCGGTGAGCCCCGCCTCCGCGGTCACCTCCGTGAAGGTCCCGTCCCCCTCGTTCCGGAAGAGACGGTCCCCCTGCCCCTTGTAGGAGAGGGGTCCGGGGTAGCCCTTGGCGGGGTAGTAGTCCCGGAAGCGCCCCTCGTCGTACTCCAGGTAGTTGACCACGTAGACGTCGAGGTCGCCGTCTCCGTCGTAGTCGAGCCAGGGGGCTGCCAGGCTCCAGCGCGGGTCCGCCAGCCCCGACTGGCGCGAGACATCCTCGAAGGTCCCGTCCCCCTGGTTCTCGTAGAGCACGTTGGCACCGTAGTTCAGGACGTAGAGGTCCACGTCGCCGTCGCCGTCGTAGTCGGCGGCCGAGACCCCCATGCCGAAGCCCTGGTCCCCGACCTTGGCGGCTGCGGTCACGTCGACGAAGGTGCCGTCCCCCTTGTTCCTGTAGAGGACGTTGGAGAGCTTGCCGCGCAGGGCACGACCCTGATTGTCGCTCACCTTCTTGAGCCAGCAGCCGTTGACGAGGTAGATGTCCAGGTTCCCATCCCCGTCGTAGTCGAAGAAGGCGCAGCCGGGTCCGGTCCCCTCGACGATGTTGCTCAGGTCGTGGTCGCCGTAGCGGTGCCGGAAGCGGATCCCCGCCTCCTGCGTCACGTCGGTGAAGGTGGGGAACTGCAGCGCCGGCTCTTCGGCTGAGGCGCAAGTGGCCAGGAGTTGCAGGGTGACGCTCGGGATCATCGCTTGCCTCCCACGGAGTCGTGGGTCTCGTCGGATTGCGGTGGGGCGCAGACGCCACCGTCCCAGAATGCGCCCAGGTCGATCCACTCCACGAGGATCGCCCGCTCCTCTGCCTCGAGGGGCGCACCCCCCCCACAGGCCAACGCCGGTTGCGCTTCGGCCGCCTCTCCGTCCCAGGGACGCGCGGTGTTGCGCCCGAAGAGGAGCCACACCAGGGGGCTGGTCCGCGCCCGTCCGGGCACGACGTAGCGATCGGGGTCCCGGTCTACGTGCTGCCCCTGGAGCAGGGACCAGTAGCCCTTGTCGAAGAACCCATCGAGCTCCGCCGAGAGGTCCAGGGTGCCCTGGCCGCCGCCGTGGCACTCCACGCAGCGCCGGTCGAGGATCGGGCGCACGTCGTCCAGGAAGGTCACCGCCCTGCGCTCCTCCACCGGCGGCAGGAGCTGGGTCGCGTCCTTGCGCAGCGCCTCGAAGAAGCGGTTCTCCGGGGTCAGCTCGGGATCCTCGTGGCAGCCGATGCAGCCGCGCCACTCTCGGTTCTTGGCCCAAGTCCAGCCGCAGCTGAAGAGCGCCAGCCCCTCCTCGTCCAGGGTCTGGAGTTGGATCGGAACGTTGGCGGGGACCTCCACCTGGAAGGAGCCGTCGCTCTCCACCGGCGCCACCCCCAGGACCCGGCGCCCCGCCAGCGGGGCCAGTCCGTGCACCGAGGAGCCGGGCCCGGCGCGGCCGGTCTGCTCCACCTCGGCCAGGGTCGTACGGCGGCGCTCGGCGGCCAGGGTCACCCCCTCGATCACGCGCACGCTGCGGATCGCCCCTGGCTCGAGGGCTCCGATCCACTCGGGGGCGGTCAGGTAGGCGTTCAGGCAGTAGAGCTTGCCGGTGGGGAACTTCTCCGCCACCGAGCTCGAGCGCCCGTCGGGTTGCTCACGCGGCACCAGGGCCCGGGCGTGGAAGTCGTGCCACTCGGGGTCGTCGTAGACCGTCTCGAAGTCGCCGCTCTCCGGATCGACCCGCACCAGGGCGTGGGTCCCGCTGCCGTCGGCAGGGCGCCGGGCGGCGAGGATCGCTCCGTCGGGGAGGGGTGTGGGGGAGTGGAAGAGTCCGTCCTCGGCCGCGGTGATCGAGCGGTACGAATGGTGGGGCCGCCGGATGCCGACTGCGCCCAGCCGCCCCGCTCCGTCCCAGCCGACCTCCTCCGCTTCGACGAAGGCCACCAACCCGCCGCGGGTCTGGCAGGCCATGTGCCGCACGGGCGCCGCGGCGTCTGCGCCCCCCGCCGCGCTGTAGAGGGCGTAGTCGGTCCCGTCCGCGTTCAAGCCGAAGAGGGCGAAGCGCCCCAGCTTCCCGCGACTCGCATCCATCCGCTGCCAGCTCGAGCAGAGCACCCGCCCGTCCCCCATCAGGTGGGGATCCAGGTCGTCGCTCGGGTTCATCGTCAGGCGACGCAATCCACTGCCGTCGGAGCGCGCGCTGTAGAGGCTCCACGCGGGCCCGTCGGCCACCTCGTTCAACGCCCCCGCCACGTCGCTCACGAACATGATCTGCATCCACGGCTCGCGCGAATCGATCGTGTACAGGCTCGACTGGTAGGCGGGGGTGCGGCAGTTGCCGGCGTCGCGGGTGATCTGACGGGGCGCGCCGCCGTCGGCGTCCACCTCCCACACGTTCCACGGCTCGCCCGGCGTGCGCTTGCCGGCGAAGAGCACGCGCTCGCCGTCGAAGGAGACGTCGGGCTCCAGGGCCGCGCAGAGCCCCTCGCTGAGGACGCGCAGCTCCCCGTCGGAATCCAACCGGACGAGGCGGCAGCCAGCCCCGTAGTCCGCCCGCAGCATGCCGAAGGCGCGGCCGTACCCGCGGGTCACGGCGGCACCCGCCGGAAGCTGGGTGAAGACGATCGACGCCTCCGCCGATCCCCCGAGAGGCTCTCTCTGCGGGGGAGCACCCCCTCCGCCATCCTCCTCCTCCAGGGCGGAGCAGGAGAGGAACAGGGGTAGCACGAGGGCCGAAATCGGCCACGTCCGCGATCGACTCATGGGCTGACAACCTCCACGGGTGGGATCATCGGCGGGACCTGGAAACGGCCCGAGTGCAAATCTACGGCCCTTTTCCGGCCGCGTTGGCGCGCCCTCTTACCTTCGCGTTGCGCCTGCGCCGAGATCGCCTGCCCCCTCCGTCCGTCGCCGAAGGGGCGCCCGGGTGGCCTCAAGGGCGGTGGTAGACCTCCAAATCCAGGTCCCGACCCTCCAGATGCACGTCGAAGCGCCGCACGAGCCGGCACTCCTCGCGCAGGAAAGCGGCGAAATCACGGCGTTCTTGCCTACCCCAGAGCTGTAGGAAATCGGGGCGCACCACCAGCCAGAGCGCCCGCTCGCCGCGGGCCAGGGGAGCCCAGCTGTAGGGTCGGGTACGGTCGATCCAGACCACCGACCGCGGGTGGCGCAGGTCGGTGGAGCCCGGGCGCAGGTAGTACTCCCCCACCGGCCCCTGCATTCCCGCCACGGCGTCCCCCTCCGCGCGCAGCTCGTCGACCAGCCCGTAGGCCTCCCTCCAGCGCGGGCGCTCCCCGTGCCGCACGCCGAAGTAGAGCCCCGAGCCCGCCCCCGGCGCCGCCGCCAGCAGCGCCACCAGGGCCAGCCGCGCTCCCGCGGAGCGGGCCAGCGGGGCCGACTCCAAGGGCCAGACGGCGAGCAGGGCCACGAAGGGCATCGCGACGAAGACGTACTGCGCCGAGCCCTGGGCGAAGGCCGCGGCGGCGGTCGCCGCGCCCCCGACGAGGAGGGGGATCAGGAGCGCGAGCAGGCCCGGGAAGTCGCGCTCCCGGAGGATCGCGATCCCGCCCACGAGGGCCCCCACCGCCAGGGTGGGAGTCAGGAAGAAGGCGGTGCTCTGCGCCAGGTGCAGGACGCTCGCCAGAGGGTCCACCGGCTTCATCTCGGCGTAGCGGCCAAAGGCACCCCCCACCCAGGCCAGGCTGGCCAGGACGACCAACGCCCCGACCAACGCGAGCACACCAGCGGCCCGGCGCGCAGGCGCGTCCCCGCTGCGCGCCAGGCGGGCGGCGATCCATGGAGCGAAGGCCAGGGCCCCCGTCAGGAGCGCCGCCTGCAACTGCAACGTCGTCCCCGCGGCGACCACCACCAGGCCCGCCAGGGCGGTGACGCGACGTCCGCCGAGCAGCCCGCGCAGGCAGAGGCCGGTGCCGAGCAGGGCGGGGACCTCGACCAGGGTGTAGAAGCGGGCGTTCTGGGACCAGTAGAGCTGCCAGGGGGAGAGGGCCACCAGGAAGGCCGCCAGCGCCGCGCGCCGATCGCCCGCCGCGGGGCGGAAGGCCCAGAAGGTGAGCGGAATCACCAGCCACCCCGCCAGGGCGGGCGCCAGGCGCAGGGCGAGCTCGTCGGTGCGGCCCCCGAGGAGCTCGGCCGTGGCTCGGATGACGGCGTAGGCGAGGGGGTTGTAGTTTCCGGCCCCGTGCCAGCCGTCCGCTAGGGTGAGGCACTCGTCGTACCAGAGGCTCCAGTCCCCCAGGCGGTGGAAGCGCGCCAGCCCCACCAGGCAGGCGAGGAGGAGCCAGGCGGCCCCACCCCTCCCGCTCGGGACGGGGGCCTCTGAGGCCCGGACGGCAGTGGGAGGGGGCTCGACCATCGTCGCTCTCAAGAAGGGTCCCACACCGAGTCGAGGAAGTCCAACGGGGGGCGCGCTTGCGCCCCCTACCCCACACCTCGACAATCGCCCCCATGCTCCGCCGGTCCCTCCTCGTCGCCGCCCTGGTGACCCTCGGCTGCTCCGCCCCGCGGCCGGTGCACTTCTCCTCCAGCCCACCGGGAGCGCGCATCGCGATCGACGGCACCGACTCGGGTCTCGTGACCCCCTGCCTGATCCAACTGGAGGACGCCTCCTCTCGCGAGGTCGACTTCCTGCTCACCGGCTACCGGCCGGCCAGGCGCATCCTGGTGATTCGCGGCCGCACGGAGGTGGTCTTCTGGCGCGAGTGCGTCGGCGACCCCCGCACCTGGTGCTTCCCCCTGTGGTTGGGGTCCAAGGACTTCTTCAAGCCGATCCAGAGTTTCGGTGGCGAGTCCCCGCGCCGGGTCCACGTGCACCTCGAGCGGGTGACGGACGGGTAGAGAGATGACCCGCCCCGCCGTCTTCCTCGACCGCGACGGCACCCTCAACCGCGAGGTGGACTTCCTCGGCGATCCCGAGCAGTTGGAGATGCTGCCGGGGGTGATCGAGGCGCTGCGCCGGCTGGCGCAGGCGGGCTACGCCCTGGTGGTCGTCACCAACCAGAGCGGCGTGGCGCGCGGCTTCTTCGACGAGGCGCGCATGCAGGAGGTCAACGCGGCCCTCTCAGCGGCCCTCGAGCGCGGCGGAGTCGAGCTCGACCACGTGGCGAGCTGCCCGCACCACCCCACCGTCGGCGAGCCCCCCTACCGCCGCGACTGCGAGTGCCGGAAGCCCAAGCCGGGGATGCTCCTCGACGCGGCGCGGCTCCTCGACCTGGAGCTCGCCGCGAGCTGGATCGTGGGCGACAGCGAGCGCGACCTCGCGGCGGGGAGCGCCGCCGGGGTGCGCGGGATCCTGGTCGCCAGCGGCAAGGGCGCGGCGGAGTACGAGCGCCTGCGCGCGGCGGGGCGGGAGCCGGAGCACTACTGCCGGGACCTGGAGGAGGCGGCGGCGCTGGTGCTCGGCGGGTAGCCGGCCCGGGCGACCCTCAATCCCCCTTGCGCTGCACCCTCCGGAAGGGGTGGGCGAAGTTGGCCAGGGACTGCGCGCTGCGCGACTGCACCCACACCTTGCCGCGGCCGGAGAAGCGCAACAGGATCTGGTCGCCGAAGAGGAAGGAGCGGATGCGGCGGGCGCGGGTCAGGCGGTAGTCCAGGGTCGGCTCCCAGGCCACGGCGTAGCCGTTGTCGACGATGTACTCCCCGTCCACCTCGATCTCCTGGATGTCGCCGTAGGCGTGGAAGAAGAGCATCCCGGTGCCGGTGCAGCGCAGGATGAAGAGCCCCTCGTTGAAGAAGCCCTTGAGCCCCCCCCACTTGGAATCGCAGGTCACCCCCGGGTCGGAGGCGAGATAGGCCCCCTTCTCGAGGAAGAGCTCGGCGTCCACCAGCGGGTAGGCCACCAGGTCCCCCGCGCACCCCGGCGCCAGGGCGACGCGGGCGCCCTCGCCGGTGGCGCTGTAGGTGTTCTGGAAGAAGCTCTCCCCGGTCAGGAACTTGCGCTTGAGGCCCTTCAGGACGCCCCCCCGGGTGGAGGTCTTGGTGTCGACCGGCCCCTCCATCCAGGCCATCGCCCCGGAGTCGGCCACGATGCGCTCGCCGGCGGCGAGCTCCACCTCGAGCAGGCTGTAGCTCGGTTTGTACTGGATCGAGTATTCCACGTTGCCTTCTCCTCTCTTCCTACTGGCGGCGCGGCGGCAGGTGCTTGCCCAGGCGGCTGCCGAATTCCTTGGGGTTGTGGGACTGCACGAAGAGGCGCCCCCGGCCGGAGAAGCGCATCACGATCCCCTCGCCGGCCAGGAAGGAATGCACCCAGGACGAACCGGTCTTGGAGAGCCGGTAGGAGAGGCTCGACTCGAAGGCCACCACGTGCCCGCTGTCGACGATCAGCTCCCCGTCCACCGGCACCTCGCTGATGCGGCCGTAGGCGTTGACCAGGAGCTCGCCGCTGCCGCTGACCTCCACGAAGAAGAGGTTCTCCCCACCGAAGAGCCCCTTCAGTCCCTGGAAGCGCAGGTCCAGGGCCAGATCAGCGTCGGAGCCCAGGTAGCTGCCCCCGGCGCACAACCAGGAGGCGGAGCCGTCGAGGCGGATCAGCTCCACCTGGCCCTGCAAGGTCGGCGAGAGCCCCACCTCCCCCTCGCCGTCGTCGGTGGTGCGGTAGGTGGAGAGGAAGAAGCTGTCGCCGCCCAAGAGGCGCTTCACCCCCGCCAGCAACCCGCCGCCCCCGCCGCGCTTGGGGCGCGTGGTGACGTCGATGTCGATGTTGCTCGAGGCGCGGAACATGGCGCCGGAGTCGGACTGGAAGGCGTCTCCCGGCCCCAGGTGGACCAGGGCGGAGTGGAAGGCGCCGTTGGGCAGAATCTCGGTGCGCATGTCGTCACCCCACGCAGAAGGGAGAGAGCCAACCGGCGGTGGCGGGCAGGTTGCGCGTCTGCAGCCACAGCTTGCCGCTGCCGCGGAACCTCATCGTCAAGCCCTCGCCGGAGAAGAGGGTGCTCTTGATCCCCCCCATGCCGCCGATCGTGTACTCGATCCCCGGCTCCCAGGCGACCGCATGGCCGGTGTCCACCGTCATCTCGCCGTCCAGGTCACGCTCTACGACGGCGCCGTAGGCGTTGAAGTAGAGCTCCCCCTGCCCCTCGGCACGCAAGAGGAAGGCCCCCTCGCTGCTGAAGAGGGCGCGCAGCCCCCCGAAGCGCGTGCGCAGCCTGACGCCAGGGGTGCAGGCCAGGAAGCAGGCGGCGGTCAGGTAGAGCGCATCGCCATCCAGACGGCGGTGCAGGACGGTCCCGGGGAGCGAAGGGGATAGCGCCAGCTCGCCCCCCATCGGCCCGCTGTACTCGCCGACGAAGAAGGACTCCCCGCCGAAGAGCTTGCGCCCCATGGCGGGCAGCACTCCGCCCAGGGTGCGGGTCTTGAGCTCGAGCTCGGGCGACACGCGGCTCATCGCCCCACTCTCGATCAGTATCTTTTCACCCGACGCCAGGCGCACCGCGAGCTCGCCGTAGTCGGGATTGCCCAGGATCTGATGCTCCATGCCGCCAGGGTACGCGCCGCACCCTGCGGGCGCTACGGCAGGTAGCGTGAAGCGCGCGTCGACAGGCGGCGCGTCAACCACAGGGGCAGACGCCGCCACGTGTCCTGCAGGACGCGTGTCTTGGGGTTCGACGGGTTGAAGTTGGGGGGCGCGTCGTCCTTCACCAACCGGTAGCGGTAAGGCAGGTCCTGGGGTTCGAAGCCCTGGTGCACCTTGAAGCGGAAGGCCCCCGAGTCCTTGCGGCTGCGTCCGAAATCGAACTTCGTGAAGCCCTGCTCGATGGCCCACTCCTGCAGGGCCAGGTACATGAAGTTGCTGGTCGAGTAGCTGCGGTCCGCCCCCGGAGTGGTGCCCGAGTAGTAGGCGAGCAGGGTATCCCCGTGCAGGAAGGACATCACCGCCGCCAGGGGCTCGTTCCCGCGCCGCACCAGGTGGACGGTCCAGCGCCCCGGGAGCTCCTCCTGCAGCGCCCGGAAGAAGCTCTCCGGCAGGCCGGGAGAGCCCAGGGCGCGCTTGTTGAGATGGAAGAGGCGCACCAGGTCGGCCAGGAACCAGGCCCCCTCGTCCAGCTCCAGACCGTGGCGCTTGCGTGCCTTGCGCGCCTCGGCGCGCGCCTTCTTCGGCATGCCGGCCAGGACTGCGGCGGGTTCGCCGGGGAGCTGCTTCTCGAAGGTGGCGTAGAGGTCGGAGGTCGCCCATCCATCCAGGTCGAGCTCCCGGCGGGTGCGCAGCTCGAGCCGCCCGAACCGCTCCTCGACGGCGCTGTGCTCGGCGGCGACCAAGAGCGCCGCCTCGACGTCGGCGTCGACCCCCGCGGGTCCGCCGTAGACGGCGTAGGGCACCGAGATCAGGTTGCGGCCGCCGCGCAGCCCGCGGCACTCCACCAGGGGCAGGACCCCAACCAACTCCTCGCCGCGAAAGGCCAGAAGATCCCGTCCGCGGTGACGCATCACCCGCTCCACCGCCCGGCGCCAACCCGCCAGGTGGAAGAAGCTCGCGCTCGGGGTCTCCAGGACGAAGGCGTCGCGCGTGTCGTCGTCCGCGGGGGTCGAGGGTCGGATGGTGAGGCCGGCGGCGATCATTCGTGGATGCGTTCGATTCGATACTCGCGCAGGTTCTTCGCCTGCGTGAAGATGATGATCTCCCCCACCAAACCGAAGCCCACGATCTGGACTCCGAGCAGGAAGAGCAGCACCCCGATCAGGAACAGGGGGCGCTGATAGAGCCCCGAATCCCCTGCCCAGAACAAGCGCTGCGCGACCTCCCAGGCCACCACCGCGCCGCCGAGCAGCATCCCCGCGCCACCCAGGGCGCCGAAGAAGCGCAACGGCTTGTGGGTGAACTTGGTCAGGAACATCACCGCCAGGATGTCGAGGCCGCGGCGGGCGTAGACCGCGGGACCGAAGATGCCCGCCGTGCCGCGCTCCTGCAGGTGGCGCACCGCCACCTCCTCGACCAGGAAGCCCTGGTTGTGGGCGATCGCCGGCAGGTAGCGGTACATGTGCCCGTAGATGGTGAGCTGCTCCAGGACGTCGCGCCGGATCACGCGCAGGGTGCAGTTCAGGTCGTGGAACTGGGCCCCCACCAGGTGCCGCAGGACGAAGTTGAAGGCCGCCGACTGCCACTGGTTCAGGCGCGCGTCGATGCGTTCCTTGCGCCAGGCGGCCGCCAGGTCGGCGCCCCCATCGATGCGCTCGAAGAGCCGCCCCAGGTCGTGGGGGTCGACCTGCACGTACTGGGGCGAGGTCATGATCAGCTGGCCGCGCGCGTGGTCGAAGGCGGAGGTGAGGCAGACCGACTCGCCGAAGGGCTTGTGCAGGGCGATGGTGCGCACCTTCTGGTCGGTGCGCTCCTGCAGCGCCAGGCCCGCCTCCCACGGCTGGCCCTTGACCCCGTCGAAGACGAGCAGCGCCTCCCAGCTGCGCCCCAACCGGTCCAGCTCACGGCCCAGGGCTGCGATCACCTCCTCCACCTCGGCCTCGAGGTCGAGCACCGGGACCACGATGGTGACTTCGGGGGTCTGCTCGGCGCTCATCCCCGTGGCTCCGTGTGCAGAGGCTCGTAGGAGCGGCGGCCGTGGATCCCGCTGGCCTTGACCACCAGCTCCGCCAGGAGGCCCAGCATCAGGAAGTAGACGCAGGCCATCGTCAGGAGCAGGAAGGTCAGCAGCGCCGCCTGTCCCCAGTTGTTGTTGAAAGTCACCTCACCCGAGTGCAGGAGCACGTTGGCCACGAAGCCCAGGGTGGCCACCGCGAAGGGCGCCGCCAGGAAGGCGAAGTAGGTCAGTGGGGAGCGCGAGAAGGAGGCGATCATCTTGATCGCCAGGAGGTCGACCGCCACCCGCACGGCGCGCGAGATCCCGTACTTGCTCTCCCCGTAGCGGCGCGGGCGGTGGGAGACCACCACCTCGGAGATGCGCGCCCCGCTGCCCATGGCGAGCACCGGCAGGAAGCGGTGCTGCTCCGAGTAGATGGGCAGGTTCTCGACCAGCTCGCGCCGGAAGGCCTTCAAGGTGCAGCCGGTGTCGTGCACCTGGGCGCCGGTGACGCGGGCGATCAGTCGGTTGGCCGCGATCGACGGCACCCGCCGCAGCCAGAAGCCGTCGCGCCGGTCCCTGCGCCAGCCGACGACGATGTCGTAGCCGCGCTCGAGCTCGGACACCAGGGCCGGGACGTTCTCGGGGGGGTTCTGCAGGTCGGCGTCCATGGTGACGACGATCTCGCCGCGGCTGTTCTCGAAGCCGGCCGCCATGGCGGGGGTCTGGCCGCAGTTGCGCCGGAAGCGGATCACGCGCACGTGGGGGTCGTCGCGGTAGAGCTCCTGGAGCACGGCGTAGGAGCCGTCCCGGGAGCGATCGTCCACGTAGACCACCTCCCAGGGGCGCCCCATGCCCCCCACGTGCTCCACGATCTCCTGGTGCAGCTCCGGCAGGCTCTGCTCCTCGTCGTACACGGGCACGACGACGGAGATCTCGGGCGGGGTGCCGGGACGGGTCATGGGGCGATTGTCCTCTGCGAGGAGGGCGACGTGAAGCGCGACGCCGCCGCCTCTCCTTCGAGAGGGGGCCCCGCTGAAGTGGAGCCAAAGGGCGTTCGATGCGACTCCTTGGAGCGGCGGGGCCAGCGGTATAGAGTCTGTCCATGGCTGGCTCTCCCTCCACCCTGCGCTGGGCCCTGCTGCTGGGTCCTGGCCGCCCCGCGGGCCTGCGGGGGGCCCTCGCAGGGCTGGCGGAGGCGCACCTCTCCGCCCCACTGGCCCCCTCGATCGAGGTCCTGGAGGACCCCGTCGAGCTCCTCGAGCGCACCGACCCCGGCGGGCGTCTCCTGATCGACGCCGCCGCCCTCGAGGTGGAGGACCTGGGCCTGGTGCGGCGCTTCGCCCGGGCCAACCCCGATTGGGAGATCCTGGTCACCGGCTGCGACGAGCGCGCCCGGCCCGCGCGTGACCTGCTCGCACTCCCCGGGGCGCGCTGGTGGTCCTGGCCCTTGGACGTGGAGCAGCTCGAGGCCTTGGTCGCCCCCGACGAGGCCTACCAGCCGGAGGAGCTCGAGCTTTGGGGCGAGGAGGCGCAACGCAGCGACGAGGAGTCGACGCCCGCGCCCCCCCGAGCGCCCCTAGGCCGGCGCGCCCTGCGCTCGATCGAGGAGGATCTGGAGGCGATCGAGGAGATCCTGGGCAGCGAGTCCCCGCCTCTCGAGGAAGGAGTGCTCTCCGCCGAGCCCGGGGAATCCCCCTCGCCCCACGCGGGGGGTGACGGCGACGATCCGCGCGCCCTCGATCTGACCCCCGAGGAGATCGACCTCTTCATGGCGCCCTTGGAGGTCGCCGAACCCGCCGACGAAGAGGAGGGCGCCACCGAGACCGCGGCGGCGGCGGAGACGCAGGCTTGGGCTGCGGCCGCGCTCGCTCCTGACGACGTCGCAGAGCCCCCGCGCCAGACCTCCCTGGCCCCGCCCTCCTGGTACCGCGCCCAGGTAGCGGACCTGGCGGATCTGGCCCAGCGCCTCAGCCTCGACGTGGAGAGCGCCGCGGACGACCTCCCGCACAGCGTGCTCGCCGACCTCGACCGCGACGTCACGCGCTTGACCCAGTTCGCGCGCACCCTCGGCTACCTGGCCGCTCCGCCCGGGCGCGGTGCCCAGGTGGTCGCCCTCGCGACCCTGGTGGAGGAGCTCCTCGGTGGGATGGCCGGAGCGTCGAACGACAGCCCGCGCTACCTCTTCCGTGGGGACGACGACCTCCAGGTGCTCTCCGACAAGAGCCTCCTGGTGCCCGCCTTCGACGCGCTCCTGCAGCTGGCGGCCGCCTGCTCCTCGGCGGCGGACGTGGTGCGCGTGGCGGTGGGCGAGGTCGAGGGCCGCGCCGAGGTGCGCATCCACTTCCCCGCCGGCCCCCTGGCCGACCTCGAGCCCGCCGAGGTCATGTCCCCCTACGGCCTGCGGCGGGTCCTGCCCGAGGTGGGAGCCCACGCCCTGGCGGCCGCGGGACGCATCCTCCAGGGACAGGGAGGGGATCTGGCCTACGGGGAGGATGAGCGGGAGGGAGAGCGCCTCCTGCTGGCGAGCCTGCCCCTCGCCTAGCAGCCCGGCCCTTCTGAACTGCCGCCCTTCGGTGGGCATTCCGCGGGTCTGCTCGCCGTAGCTCCTTTGCCGGCAACAACTTGGAGCACCCGGCTGCTGAAGCAGGTCCCACCGATGGAGAGGTGGAGCGGGCGCGGGAAGACATGTGCCCGGAGATCGCTCAGGACGGGGTCCGAAGGCGGTACTCGTAGGGTCGGCGTCCGAAATGCACATCGAAGGGGGGCAGTTCAGACCCCTTCAGCCGGGCCCCCCTCCACGTCGAAGAAGATCGACGTGTCCACATCCCGCGACGTCCCCGACTTCCGGCCCCGCCCCTGGCCCCAGCGGCGGGAGGAGGAGTCCCCCCTGCGCGGCCGGCGCGTGCTGGTGGTCGACGACGACCTGGAGCACGCCCGCCGGCTCGCCACCCGCCTGGCCGCTCAGGGGTGCATCACACGCGCCCTGGAGCGCGTCGACCCGACGGGGACCGACGCCGAGGACCCCTGGGAGGTGGTCCTGGCCTCCCCCGCCGTCCTCGAGCCGGCGCTGCTCGACTCGCTCCGGCGCACCGGTGCCAGCCTGCTCGCCTTCGTGCCTCGCCCCGGTGAGCCGCCGCCCCCTCCCGAGGCGGTCACCGCCTGGCTGCCCCGCCGCCCGGACGAGGCCACCCTGCGCGCCGCGGTCGGGGGGGCCCTCGAACATCGCGCACTGGAGCGCGAGAACCGCGACCTGCGCGACCGGCTGGCGGAGCGACACGCCTTCGGCCAGGTGCTGACCCGCGACCCGGCGATGCGTCAGGCCCTGGCGACCTTGGAGGCGGTGGCGGACACGCGCGCCAACGTGCTCCTGACCGGAGAGAGCGGGACGGGGAAGACCCTCCTGGCCCACGCGATCCACAGCCACTCCGATCGCGCCCAGGCTCCCTTCGTGGTGGTCAACTGCGGCGCCCTCCCCTCCAGCCTGCTGGAGAGCGAGCTCTTCGGGCACGTGCGAGGCGCCTTCAGCGGCGCGGTCAAGGACCGGCCGGGGCGTTTCGAGCAGGCGGACGGGGGCACCATCTTCCTCGACGAGGTCAACAGCGCCTCCCTCGACATGCAGGTCAAGCTCCTGCGCGTCCTGCAGGACCGCACCTTCGAGCGCGTCGGCGATGGGGCGACCTGTTCGGTGGACGTGCGCGTGATCGCCGCCTCCAACGCCGACCTGGAGCGGGAGATCGAGGCGGGGCGCTTCCGGGAGGACCTCTTCTGGCGCTTGCACGTGGTGGCGGTCGAGCTCCCTCCGCTGCGGGAACGCCCCCGGGACGTGGCGCTGCTCGCGCAGCGCTTCCTCGAGCGCTACGCCCGGGAGTACGACCGGCCCGCGCGCTCCCTGCACCGCGACTCGATGGCCCTCCTGGCGGCCCATCCCTGGCCCGGCAACGTCCGCCAGCTCGAGAACGTCATCGAGCGCGCCGTGCTGATGGCCCGCGGGGCGCTGCTCGAGCCGGCCGACCTCGGACCGGAGCTGGCGCCGGGCGCCCCCCCCGAGGCCGCCGGAGCCGCCCCGACGGGGGGGCTCCTGCTCGGACTCGAGAACCTCTCGCGCCTGCCGACCCTCAAGGAGGCCCTCGAGGGCCCGGAGCGGCAGATCCTGACGCGCGCCCTGGAGCTGTGTCGGGGAAGTCGCAAGGCCGCCTCGGAGATGCTCGGCATCAACCGCACGACTCTGTTCAATAAGATGCGCAAGTACGGCCTGATGCACCTCACCTTCGAGACCCCCGCCCCTCCCCAAGGATGAGCTGGTTCAAGCGCATCGCGATCCTCCTCGGAATCGGCGCAGTCCTCCTGGTCGGCCGCGTGCTCTTCGCACCGCGGCGCGCGGGAGTCGTCGAGGCGCTGGAACAGGCGCGCGAGCGCCTCGCCCAGAGCTCGCGGGACGAGCGCGAGATCGCCCGTGACCTGACGCGCATCGTGGAGGAGGCGCGCTCCCAGGGACGTGGGGAGATCGTGGCCCAGGCGTTGCTCACCCGCGCGCAGGTCTTCGAGACCCTGGGGGAGAACGACACGGCGCGCGCCGACCTGCAGACGGTGCTCACCGAGCACCGCCCCGGGGATCCCGAGCTCGCGCTGCACTGCGCGGCCCTGGAGGCCGAGGACGGGCTGACCGCCGAGGCCCTGGTGAACTCCCGGGCCGTGGCCCGCAACCATCCCGACTTCACTCCCGCGTGGCGGCAGGTCGGCCGCCTCACCCGAACCCTGGCGCGCGAGGAGGTCGACGAGGCGGTGGAGCTCGCCCGCACCGAGCTGGTGCGCCGGGACGCTCGAGAGGCGCAGGCGCTGATCGTGCGCCTCGGAGCCCTCGACTCCCGCGACCAGGCCAGCCGGGCGTTGGGGGACGAGTTGCGCGCCCTCTTCTCGATCGAGGACCGCGAGCTGCTGACGGCGATCTTCGACCGCACCGAGGAGGCCAGTCAGTTGCACCGCGAGGCCCGCGCGGCGCTGGCGCGCGCCTTTGCCGGGGGAGCGGATGGAGCGAGCGTCAGCGACTACATCGAGCTCTTGACCGAGTCGGGTCGCGCCGACCTGGGGATCGCCCTGGGGGAGGCCGCACAGCTGCATCCGGCCCTGGACTCCGACCTCGAGATCCGCGAGGCGATGCTGGACGCCCTGGTCGATCTGGACGATGAGGAGCGGGCGCGCATCCTGGTCCAGCACAGCTCCTGGGAGGACGTCCACCCCGGACCGGCGCTCTGCGAGAAGGCCCTGCGAGTGCTCTTCGAGGCCGACGCGCAGCGGGCCATGGCCCCGGTGCTGCGCGCCATACGCGGAGTCCGCGACCCCGACATCCAGGAGACCGGCCTCTTCTACCAGGCCGTCCTGAGCACCGTCGCGGCCCAGGTGAACGAGCAAAAGGTGCTCTGGGAGCGCTCTCTGCAGCGCTGGGACACCTACCTGAAGGACGAACAGCCGCGGGAGCCCTTCACCGGGGCCCTGGCGTACGCCTACCTCCAACGCGCGACCGTGCGCGGGGAGCTGGGCGACGTGCGCGGGGAGTACGCGGACCTCGTGCACGCGCTCACCCCGGACAGGGAGACCGTTCCGGAGGAGTGGCTGGCGCAGATCACCCCCGACGACTACCTGCGGCTGGCGATCAAGGGCGTCCAGATACCCAACGCCGGCTACCGCCTCCCTGAGGAGCGCTGGACCGAAGCGATGTCCCTCGCGCCGGAGCGCACCCGGGAGCTCTTCCCGCGCTGGAAGGAGCTGGGGGAGCTCTCCCTCGAGAACGACGCGGGCTACACCTTCGACTACGTCTACCGCTCGTCGGGACTGCGGGGCAATCCGATGCCGACGATCGCCGTCGGTCCCCACACCCTCTTCCGCGTCGCGGTGAAGCACCTGGACTTGGGTCAGCACGAGGCGGCCCTCGGGGTCGGACGCCGACTCTTGGAGGACTACCCCGGCCTGGTCCCCGCCTGGGACGTGGCGATCAGCGCCCAACTGGGCCGCGGCTCCCGCCTGCAGGTCGCCGTGGACCTGCTCGACCGGATCACCCTGTCGGGGATGGACGCCTCCGCCCGGGCCTTGCTCGCGCGACTGGGGCTGGAGACGCTCAACGATGCCCAGTTCCTCGAGCTGATGCGGCTCGATCCCGGTGGGCTGGGCCGCACCACCATGGCTGCCCACCTGCTCGAGCAGGGGCGTCACGAAGCGGTCCTGCGCTGCCTGCGGGAGGGCACGCCGGAGGAAGCGGGTGAACGTGCCCTGCTGCGCGCCCGGGCCCTGCTCGGCCTGGGCCGCGCGCAGGAGGCGCTCGAGATCCTGGAACGCCTGCGCACTGGGGAGGAGACCGCCGAGGAAGCTCTGGCCTTGGAGGTGGAGACCCGCCTCGAGGACGCGTCGCGCGACGGACTGGAGGCGGCGGTGAGCCACTTCCTCCTCCTGCTCGAGGAGGAGCCGCGCCCCAGGACGACCGCCCTGGAACTGGCGACGGCGCTCATGCGCGAGCGGGAGTTCGAGCTGGCGGGCTCCCTCTACGAAGCGCTCGACGCCCACGTCGACACGCGCGGCGGCGACGTGCTCGAGGGGATGGCCTTGCAGCGCGCCATGCTGGGGGATCGCGGAGGGGCGCTCCAGGCCCTGGAGCGCGCCGAGGCCTTCCTGGAGGACGGCGACGTGGAGTTCGCCCGCCTGCTCTTGGCCCTCGAGGAGCGCGATTGGAGAGCGACGCCGCTCCTGGCGGAGCAGTTGCGGCTGAGCGGCATGCGCCTCGACCCCTGGTTGGACGCGGTCCTGACCCTCTTGGAGGAGCGCCTCGAGGTGGGGGCCGAGATGGCCCGCGCCGGCTTGGAGGAGGACCCGGAATCCCCCCAGTGGGCGCTGCTCCACGCCGCGGCCTGCCTGCTGGCGGATCAGACCTTCGAGCTGTCGCGCGCCTTCGGCCGAGGAGCAGCCGAGGCCGCCACGGCGCTGATGCGGGGCAGCGCCGACGCGGGTCGCGATCCGAGGGAGATCCTGGGCCTCTTGCTCACCATCGAGCGGGGGAGCTGGCAGGTGCGGGCCATGCCACGGCTCTTGGAGATCACCTCGGCGGAGGCGGTCCCTTGGCCCGGGTGGTTGCGGGCACGCGCCCTGGAGCGCGGGGGCCGCTTCGCCGAGGCACAGGAGGCCTACGAGTACCTGACGGGCATCCAGCGACGCTTCGCCCCCGGTTGGGATGGCCGCAGGCGCCTGTTGCGCGGCGCGGGGTTCGCCGCCTGGGACGAGGAGAGGCTCGCGCTGCGCGCCAGGCGCGCAGCGACGCTGCACCGCTCGGTCAAGTCCACGCGCATCGACAACGCCCTCGATCGGGCGGCCCAGCACCTGGCCGCCAACGAGCCCGCAGAGGCGATCGCGCTCTTGGAGGAGGTTCTGGGGCGCGCCAAGAGTCGCTCCGTCGAGGGGCGCATGATCCTGGGCGAGATCTACCGGCTACAGGGCCAGTTGCGCCAGGCGGCCACCGCCTTCGGCCTGGCGCTACCCCCCGAAGGCCAGCGCAAGGACGATCCCCTGGTGCGCGCCTACGTCGAGGCCCTGGTGGCCGCCGGTCGCCCCGGCGTGCCCAAGGACTCCGGACTCGAGCAGGTGCGCGTGGTGGACGGGTTGCGGCAGCTCTGCGAGAGGTTCCCCAGGGATCCGCTGCCGGCCCTGGAGCTCCTGCGCCTGCGCGTGGAGCGCGAGCGGCGCAACCCGGCCCTGGTGGTGGAGTTGATCGAGCGCGCCCTCGAGACCCTGCGCGACGAGACCAACCACGTCCCCCTCGACGAGCTGCGCCCGGGAACGGCGACCGCCTGGGGTCGCTTCCTGGTCACCCACGCCCCCGCGGTGGCCGAAGAAGCCCTGATCGAGGACTTGACCGCACGGCCGGGGGACCTCGACCTCTGGATCATCCTGGCCGAGGCCCTGGCCGCCCAGGGGCGTCGCGACGACGCCACGGCGCTCTTCACGGCCGTGATCGCGATGTCGGACCACCCCGGAGCCCATCTCGGCTACGCCTGGCACCTGACCGAGAACGGCGGCCCCCTGGCGGCGATCGTGGAGCAGCTCGCCATCGTGTCCGACTTCCGCGACCTCTCCCCCGCCGACCGGGAGCGCGAGCGCTTCGTGCGCGCCCTGGCGCTGCTGCGCTACTCGGACAATCCCCCCCTGGATCGCGTCCTGGACACCCTGGAGAGGATGTGGGCCGAGCGGCGCAACCTGCTGGCGGTGCCGGTCCTGAGCGTGGGCCAGGCCTACGTCGAGGCGCTGGCGCGCAGCGGCCGTCCGGAGGACGTCGAGGTGCTCACCAACCTGCTCGAGGCGCTTGCGCGCGTCGGTGAGCTCGATCCCTACCTGGCGGACGTCTCGCTGGCGATGTCCGGTCTGCTCGCGGAGCTGTAGCCCGAGTCACTTGAACGTGATCGCCAGCCCGTCCGTGAGGTTCGAGGTCGGGCCAGGGTTCATGTCTCGAAACCACGCCTGGAAGTAGTAGGTGTCCCCCGGGAACACCTGGGTCTTGACCGGGGGGGGCATGTCGTTCAGATCGATCGTGATGCTGAATCTGCCCTGGGGGCCGCTGTTCTGGAGCTGCTGGACGTAGCGTGCGATCGGAGCGCCCAGACACAGGTTCCCCTGGCTGCCGCCCACGTTGGGCACGAAGCCTTCGCTCTGCGAGACGAGGAAGTAGCCGAACTGGAAGAGCGGTAGCTGCATGGCGACGAGTGTCACGTCGTTGTACTCGACCCTGGTGCTCCCAGAGGCCCTGGTGATTGCCGCCTGGCCTGAGGAGTTGACGTTGGCGGTGCAGTAGGGCTCTCCGATCTCTCGCAGCTCGGCGCCGCGTAGATCGTCCACTTCATTCGAGTGGGTGCCAATCAGCAGCGGGAACCCGGTGAGAAGGTCGATCTGGTAGAGCTTCGATCTGCCGCCGTACAGCTCACCGAAACGGAAGGTCAAGTACTGGATCGACCCCACGCCGAAGTTCTCTCCAGCGACCTCCGTTCCCGCACCCGTGTCGGGGTCCAGGATGACGAGGCCATCATGCATGTCCCAGGAATAGAGGGTCTCGTCGGGCCCGATCGCCAGGGACTGGAGGCTGTCGAAACCCGTGTCTCCCACGGTCGTCGGGTTCATGGTGGTGGGATCGACGTACCCCAGCACGTCATCCCAGTCTCCTCCGTCCTCAATGTAGAAGAGCGCCCCGTCGGACAGGCGGTAGGCCATGCCGCGGTTGCCGAAGTTGTCCGTTGCCTGTGCGACGAAGGTCCTCTCGCCGGTGTGTGGATGGACTCGGTAGATCGTGTCGGCTTGGACGATGAGCAAATCACCGTCCTCGTTCGTCGCCATGCCGTTGATTCCGTAGTCCAAGTCGGCAACGAGCGTGGCCTCAGCGGTGTCCGGATCAATGGCCCAGAGCTCGGGAGCCTCTGGCCATCCGTATGTGGCGCCGAGAATGCGCTCTTGGGCGTTCGCAACGGCAGTGGTGGCGAGGAGGGTGATCAGACCAACGGCTGTACGGGTGAGCATGGCTCGCCTCCAGCGGTAGTTGAGGGGTGGTGTGCTCGCGCAGCCCGATGACGTCGGACCGCCTTTCACTGAGGAGCACGCACTCCGCCACGGCCAGCCCCAAGCCGATGGCGGCTTTCCGGCAGCCGGCTCCTAGGAGTGGGAACTGCTAGCCCGACCCCCCTACAACCAGCGCGCCAGACCGCGCAGCCCGCTGGTGTCGAGCGCCCCGGCGCGGGGGCGCAAGCGCAGGCCGAAGGCGTACTCCCCGGAGCGCTCCATCATCCGGGAGCCGGAGTAGACCACCCGCTCCCCTTCGACGGCGACCTGGGAGAGCTCCACCGCCTCGGGGAGCACCAGATCGTGCTCCCCGCGCGCGTGCCCCACGACCAGCTCGACCACCACGTCCTCCGGCTCGAGCTCGCCCAGAACGAGCTCGACGCGCGCCTCCAGCGCCTCGCCGACGCGCAGGTCGTGCAGCTCCCCCACCGCCGCGCTGGAGACCATGACGCCGCGCAGCCCCTGCTCGAGGCGGGCGCGCCGGAGAGCCTTGGCGGACACGCCACTCCCGCCGTCGGCGATCAGCTCGCGCCCGAGCCGACCGAGGGGCAGGTACGCCTTGTCGGTGTACTCGCGCACCATGCGGTCGCTGTCGAAGACCGCCGGCTGGGTGGCCAGGGCGTGCCGCGAGCGCTCGAGCCAGCGGTTGGGGGTGTCGGCGCGGTTGCGCTCGAAGAAGAGGGGCACGATCTCCTCCTCCAGCAGGCGGTAGAGGGTCACGCTGTCGTGCTGATCCTGCAGCTCCTGCTCGCCGTACACGCGCCCGGCGGCGATCGTCCAGCCGTTGCGGCCGTCGGCCCCCTCGGGCCACCAGCCGTCCGCGATCGAGAGCCCCAGGACGCCGTTGGCGGCGGCCTTCATGCCGCTGGTGCCGGAGGCCTCCATGCGCCGCGTGGGGGTGTTGAGCCACACGTCCACCCCCGACACCAACGCCCGCCCCAGCTCGGCGTCGTAGTCCTCGAGGAAGATCACCTTGCCGGCCAGCAGCTCCCCGCGGGCGTGGGCCGCCACCGAGGCCAGGATGTCCTGACCGAGGGTATCCTGCGGGTGGGCCTTGCCCGCCACCAGGATGCGCACGGGGCGCTTCTCGTCGGCGAGGATCGCGTCCAGCCGCTCCAGGTCCTCGAAGAGCAGGTGCGCGCGCTTGTAGGGCGCGAAGCGCCGCGCGAAGCCGATGAAGAGGGCGCGGTCGTCGAGCCCCTCCAGGACGCGTTCCAGGGTGCGCGGCGAGTCGTCGCGCTCCACGAACGCCCTGCGCAGCCGGTGTCGCGCCAGGGCGATCAGCCGCGCCTTGGCGCTGCGGCGCGCGCTCCACAGATCCGCCAGCTCGATCCCTTCGGCGCGATCGGTGAAGTCGGTGCCGCGCACCGCCCGCCCCGGCTCGCAGAGTAGGGCGGTCACCTCGGGACCGGTCCAGGTGGGCAGGTGCACTCCGTTCGTGACGGAGTCGATCGGCACCTCGCTCTCCAGGAGCGAGGGCCAGAAGGGCGCCAGGAGCGAGCGGCTCACCTCCCCGTGGAGGCGGCTGACGCCGTTGACCCAGCCCGCGAAGGAGAGGGCCAGGTAGCTCATGTTGAACTCGGCCCCATCCCCCTCGGCGTGACCGAGCTGCAGGAGCTCCGAGAAGGTCAGTCCCGCCCACTCGGCCACGTCCGCGAAGTAGGGACGCAGCAGATCGTGCGGGAAGCGATCGTGCCCCGCGGGCACCGGCGTGTGGGTGGTGAAGGCGGTGGTGGCGCGCACCAGCTCGCGCGCCTCGGGGTAGTCCAACCCCGTGGCCATCAAATGCCGCACGCGCTCCAGGGCCAGGAACGCGGCGTGCCCCTCGTTCATGTGGTAGACGCTGGGTTCGATCCCGAGCCGCGCCAAGAGCCGGGCGCCACCGCGCCCCAGGACCAGCTCCTGACGGATGCGCGTCCTCTGATCCCCGCCGTAGAGGGAGCGCGTGATCGCCCGGTCCTCCGGCCGGTTCTCCGGGAAGTCGGCGTCGAGCAGGTAGAGGTCGACGCGCCCCACCCGGGCGCGCCAGGCCTCGAGATGCAGCTCGCGTCCGGGCAACCCGAGCCGCACGACGACCGGCTCCCCGCTCCCGTCGCGCACTCGCTCGAGGGCCATCCCGCGGGGATCGTTGTCGAGCTCGACCACCTCTTGGCGGCCGTCGGTCGAGAGGCGTTGAGCGAAGTAGCCCTGGCGGTAGAAGAGGCCCACGGCGACCAGGGGCAGGGCCAGGTCGCTGGCGGACTTCAGGTGATCGCCGGCCAGGATGCCGAGTCCGCCGCTGTAGACCGGGAGCGACTCGTGCACGCCGAACTCGGCGCAGAAGTAGGCCACCGGGTGCTCCGGCGACACCCCTTCGCACCACTGCCCCTGGTCGCGGGCCAGGTCGGCGCGGAAGCGCTCGACGACCCGCCCCAGCTTGGCGACATAGCCGGGGTCGGCGGCCCGCGCCTCCAGGTCGTCGCGGAAGACGCGCCGCAGGAAGAGCACCGGATTGTGGCGGGCCGACTCCCAGGAGGCGGGGGAGAGCTCCTCGAAGAGGGTCCTGCCCTCCGGGTCCCAGCACCACCAGAAGTTGCGCGCCAGCTCGGCCAGCCCCATCAAGGACTCGGGCAGGGTCGCCTCGACCTCGAAGGTGGCCAGCCGGGGCCGCGGGCAGTCCCGCGGCTCGCCGAGCTCCACCGGACGCGGCACCCGACGCCGCAGCGGAGCGCCGCCCGCCAAGCGCGTCTCCACCGTCGCCCCCGCCCGCCGGTAGGCGTCCAGGTAGTGCGCGAAGAGACCGCTCCAGGCGGTACGCGAGGCCGTGGCCTGGCAGATCGAACCCATCGCCCCCGCCGAGGGACCCTCGCGCAGGAAGCGCTGCACCTCCTCGCCGAGCGCTTCGACCGTGGATTCGTAGGTGCGACCGTGTCGCTCCAAGACGCTGATCCCGTCGGCGGAGCCGAGTCCCTCCTCCAGCGCCCAGCGTCCGAAGCCGGCCTGGTCGGAGGTGACCGTCGGGACTCCGAGGGCCAAGCTCTCCTGGGGGGTGTAGCCCCAGGGCTCGTAGTGCGAGGGGAAGAGGGTCAGGTCCATCGCCCGCACGACCCCCTCGTAGGGCAGCCCGATCAGCTCGTCGTGTCCGTCGAGGTAGATCGGCACCTGCAACACCCGCACGCGCGTGCCGAGGGCGTTGTCCAGACCCCTCTCCCTGCAGCGCACGAGCACGGGGTCCCCGTGGGGATCCCGCAGGCTGTGGGTGGCGATCCCCACCGGCCCCTCGCCCCCGTCCCTGCCCGCCAGGCGCTGGCGGACCCTGGGGCTCAGACCGGAGTTGCCGGCCGGCACCAGGATGAAGAGCACCACCCGCCGTCCATCGCGCCCCTGTAGGCGCCCCATGGCGTCGAGGATCAGGTCGATCCCCTTGTTGTGGAACTCGTAGCGCCCCGACGTGGCCAGGAGTGCGGCGTCGGTCAGGTCATCGCCCAAGAGGCGCGAGGCCAACTGCAGGAGCCGGGTGCGCGTCTCCTCTCGACCCAGCGGTCCCGCCACCTCGTCGATCACCGACAGGTCGATGCCGTTGGGCGTCAGGGGGTTGGCGCGGCGCACGTGCAAGAGCTCCGCCTCCGCCGCGGTCAGCTCGCTGACGGTGGTGAAGACGTCCGCCGTGCGCGCGCAGACCCCTTCCAGGGAGTGCTTGGCCGTGACCCGATGCCGGCGCGCCAGCTCGTCGGGATCGACGATCGCACCCTCCCCGAGGGAGTGTCCCGGGGAGGAGAGGGCACGGCCCAACATGGTGGCGTGCGTGGTGAAGACCGTGCCCACGGCGGGGCAGCGTTCCTTCAGGTGCAGCAGCCCCGCCCCGGTCATCCACTCGTGGAAGTGGGCGGTCGCGCGCCGGCGGCGCGGCGCCAGCTCCTCCTCCCAGAAGCGCTCGATCACCTGCCCCGCCGCATAGCCGAAGAGCACCGGCTCCTCGTAGTCCCAGCCCCCTTCGATCGAGTCGACGCCGTGGGTCTCCCACAGCTCGGTCAGGATCCCGTCCTTGCGCTCCCACATGCCGGAGAACTCGACCAGGATCGCGCGCGGCGAGCCGGGGACGCGCCAGCGCCCCACGCGCACGGGGATGCCCATCTCCCGACAGGAGGCGGCGAAGGCCTCGAAGCCGGGCTCCTCGTCGAAGGGTGGGCGTCGCTCGCTCTCGGAGAAGAGCCAGGGCCCCACGCAGAAGTAGTCGTCCCCGTAGTGCTCCAGCACCGTGCGCGCCTTGGTGGAGAGCACGGTGTGGATCCCCCCCACCTTGTTGGCGACCTCGAAGCTGACCTCGAAGAGAACGGGTCGGGCGCTCATCGCTGATCTCCGTGGGTCGAGCTCTCGACGTGGGCATCGACGCGGGCACGCAGATCGTCCAGTACGTTCATGACGGTGATGAAGGCCTCGTGGGGGCTGTCGTAGGGGCTGAAGTACTCGTGCACTTCGGCGTCGGAGTGTTCCTTGGTAGCCATGTAGTAGACGTGGTCCGACGTGGTCAGACGCAGCCAGTCGGCGAGCAGCTCGGGATCGCCGCTGGCGCGCACGGCCGGGCCCAGGGCGTGGATCGCCCCGTGGGCGGCGCGCTGCATCGGGTTGCCGAGCCAGGCGGAGAGGTCGCGCTCCTCGTCCGCCCAGGAGAAGGGGCGCGGGATGGTGAGGGGCTCCCGCACGGGAAAGGCCGCCGCCAGCTCGCTGGGGGTGGCGAAGTCCAGATTGGGGTTGTCGAGCACGCGCCAGGGGAGGGCGCGCATGAAGTCGAAGATCCCCGTGTCGGCCCACTGGTGCTCGCCGAAGGTCTCGTAGTCCATGAAGAGCCCGATGAAGGGCGTGAAGGGAGGGACCTCGTCCAGATGTTCGGCGAAGGTCTCGGCGAAGAGCGGATAGCCGGGCCAGTCGCGGTTGGAGAAGCGGTAGGCGATGTCGTCGGAGAGCACGTAGTCGCGCAGGAGCAGGCCCAGGCGCTCACAGGAAGCGGGGCGCCAGACCTGGTGCGGGCTGCGCCCGAAGAGCAGGGTGTCCGCCCCCTCCGCCAGCATGACCTCGTAGCCCGCCGCCTCAACCGCCGCGGCGATCCCCTCGTCGATGATCAACTCGGTGTTGCGGTAGCCGGTCGGGCGCCGTCCGAAGAGCTCCTCGACGCGCGCCGCGTGGGCGCCCACCTGCCGTTCGAACTCCGCCAGATCCGCCAGGGACGCCAGGGAGTGCATCGAGGTCTCGGCCAGGATCTCCACCGCCCCGGTGGCCGCCAGGGCGCGGAAGCTCTCCAGGGCCTCCGGCGCCCAGGCCTCGAACTGGTCCAGGGCCGTCCCGGAGATGGAGAAGGAGCAGCGGAAGCGCCCCTCGGTGGCGTCGATCGCCTGCGCCAGGACCGCGTTCATCGGCAGGTAGCAGCGCTCCACCACCCGCTCGAGGACCGCCCGGTTGAGCTTCTCGTCCCAGTAGCGCGGCGCTCCCGTGCCGCGCTCCACCTCCTCGCGGCGGGCGAGACGGTAGGGCTGGTGGACCTGGAAGTAGAAGACGATCGAAGTCACCCGCAGAGCTCCGAGTAGACCTGCAGCATGCGCTCGGCGGCTCGCGTCCAGGTGAGGCGTGCCACCTCCTCGCGGGCGGAGACGGCCAGGTCCCGCGCCAGGGCGGGTCGACGCAGGACGGCCAGAGTGCGGTCGGCGAGGAGTTCCACGTCCCGGGAGTCTACCTTGAGGGCGCTCTGGACCGTTTCCGCTGCTCCGCAGTCGCTGGGCATCACCACCGGTACTCCGTGGGCCATCGCCTCGAGCACGACCATGCCGAAGGGCTCCGACTCCGAGGGCACCACCAGCACCGAGGCCTCGCTGAAGAGGGCGCGCAGGGCGGGTCCCGCCAGGAAGCCGGGGAAGCTCGTGCGCTCCGCCAATCCCAGCTCCACCGCGCGCTCTTCGAGGTGCCCCCGCAGCACGCCGTCCCCCGCCAGCACGAAACGCGCCTCCGGGAGCTCCTCGGCCACCCGCGCGGCCACCTCGAGGAAACGCTCCGGCGCCTTCTGGGGAGTGAGCCGTCCGAGGAAGAGCACCGTCGGAGTCGTCCGGCCATCGGTCGCGGTCGGCCCCGGCGGCGTCAGCGCGTTGTGCACCACGCGCACCTTGTCGAGGTCGAGCGGGTAGTGCCTGGCCAAGACCGAGCGGGTGTAGGCGCTGACGCACACCACCCGGTCGGCGGCCTCCAATCCGCGCGCTTCGAGGGCGGCGATCTCGGCGTCGGGGGTGACGGGCGAGCGATCGTATTCAGAGGAGTGGACGTGGACCACCAACTGCGCGCCGCAGGTGCGTCGGGCCGCGATCCCCCCTTCGAAGGTCACCCAGTCGTGGGCGTGTACCACGTCGGCGGGCTCTCCCTTGGCGAACTCCGCCACGGCCGCGGCGTAGCGCGCGACCTCGGTGGCCAGGGCCGACCGGAAGCCACCGGGGGCGTAGGGACCGAAGAAGTCCCAGGACACCGCGGCGGTGGCCTGGCCCTCCTCCGAGGGCAGGCCGGCTGCGATCACCCGCCCCCCCTCGATCTGCTCGCCCCCGAAGAGGCGCGGCAGGACGAAGCGCAGGTCGACGCCGCTGCGCGCCAGCCCCTCCGCCAGCCCCTGGCAGGCGACTCCCAGCCCCCCGGTGATCCGCGGCGGCAGCTCCCAGCCGAGCATCAAGACCTTGATCACGACGTCCCCTCCTGCTCCAAGAGCGCCAGGGAGCGCAGCAGTTCGGCGGTGTTCCAGGCCTGGGCGCAGGTCCCACCGGGGGCGTGGGGCTCGTCCCCGGAGAAGACCTCCGAGAGGTGGTTCAGGGCGCCCCGGGAGAGCTCCCCCTCGAACGCCTCCCACAGGCCGCGCAGCCGCCGGCGCTCGGCGGGCGCGCCGCGACCCGCCCGCAGGCTGGCCTCGACGTAGGGGCCCAAGAGCCAGGGCCAGGCGGTGCCCTGGTGGTAGGCGGCGTCCCGTTCCTCCGGTCCGCCGCCGTAGAGACCCTGGTACCCCCGCTCGGTCGGGGCCAGGGTCCTGAGGCCCCGGGGGGTCAGGAGGGGTCCGGCGGCGTCGACGACAGCGCCGCGTTGGGTCGGGGTCAGCGGAGAGAGCTCGAGGGAGGCCGCCAGCACCATGTTGGGCCTGAGGGCGCGGTCCGCCCACCCAGCGCGCCAGAGGTCCGCCAGGCGCGCCTCCTCCGGGAGCCACAGCCGCTCCAGGAAGGTGCGCCCGCAGCGGTCGCGTCGCTCGACCCAAGCGCTGCTTCCACGCATCTCCGCCAGGTAGGCCAAGAGGAAGTAACCCAGGGCCGCGATCTCCACCGGCGCGCCGTGACGCGGCGTCACCGCCCGCTCGCCCACGCGCGCGTCCATCCAGGTCGGATTGAGCTCGGGGCCACCGGCGTGGAGGAGCAGGTCCTCGTCGAAGTGCAGGCCCAGGGGAGCGCCCGCCAGGTAGCTCTCGGCGATCTCCTCCAGGGCCGCAGCGAAGGTGCGCCGTACCGCGGCCCGATCCCCCCCCGTCACCTCCAGGGCGCGCACCGCTCGCACGAACCAGAGCGCGGCGTCGGCGCTGCCGTAGTGGGAGTCCTCGGGGGTGGCTCCGAAGATGTTGGGCAGGAGCCCTCCGCGCAGGAAGGGCAGGGCTCCCCCGAGCACCTCCCACGCCTCCGCCACCCGTCCGCGGGCCAGGGTCAAGCCGGGGAGGGAGAGGAAGGTGTCGCGGCCCCACTCCCCGAACCAGGGGAAGCCCGCCAGGATCCCGAGCCGCCCGGCGGCGTCGCGGTAGAGGAAGTCCTCGGCGGCGAGCGATTGGCGCCGCACCAGGTCGAGGGGGCGCACGGCGAGGGAGGTGGTCCGCTCCGCAGCCCGGGCGCTCCAGCGCAGGCTCGGATCCCCCGGATCGTCGAGCAGGCTGGCGGCCACCACCAGCGCCCCCCCCGACTCCAACTCGATCCGGATGCGGCCGGGGGAGAAGGCGTCCTCCACTCCGTCGAACCCGCGCGCCACGTCGACGGGGTAGGTGATCCCTCGCTGCCAATGGGGTGCTGCGATCCACTCGCAGGGGGTGTCGACCCGCAGGGTGACCGGCGGCAGGGACGGGTAGGGCTGGAAACGGAGCAGCGCGCCGCGCTGGGCGACCTCGGGCCGCAGGGCGTCGTTCTGGAAGGTCAGGGCGTCCGCGGAGCGGCAGGCGAAGCGCGGGGTGAGCTCCAGGGTCAGGGAGTCCCGGGTCCTCACCTCGAAGCGGCAGAGCGCGGTGGGCCGACCGCGGTCCATCTGCACCTCGCACACCACGGCCACGCCCCCCAGGTCGTGGGTCGCCCGCGGCCAAGGCACCAGTTGGAAGGCGTCGGGGACCCCGGAGACCTCGAGCTCCTCGCCGGCGGCGGTCCTGAGGCGCAGCTCGATCCCGGCCAGGAAGAGGTGGCGCTGCGCGCTCTCCGGCAGCGGGGCGACCAGGAGACCGTGGTAGCGCCGCGTCGGCACCCCGGCGGCGGTCCCCGCGGCGTATCCCCCCCGGCCGTCGGTCTCCAGCCACTCCGTCTCCAGCGCGCGCTCGGGAGAGAGGGTCTCTCTCTCGAGGGAGACGAGGGGACGCGGGGCGACGGTGGCGGTGGTCACGGCGGGGATCGCGGAGCCCAAAAGGGCGGGGGGAGGCGGGCTCGCCGCGTACGGTAGCCTCCCCAGGTGCCGGGTGCGATAGCGAGTCAGCGCCCGAGAGCCCGCTCCAGCGCCGCCGCCCCACCCACCACCGGCAGGCTGAGGGAAGTCCCTTTCAAATCGACGCTCAGCTCGGTGCCCTTCTTCGGCCAGAGGGTGAAGTCCCTGTCGCTGGAGAAGATCATCAGCCCCAGCTGCTGGCCCACGGGGACGATCTGGTCGTCCGGCTCCAGGTCGAAGGTGAGCTCGACGAATTCACCGGGCTTCAGGGGGCGGCTCTCCCGCAGGGAGTTGCGATTCTGGGGATCGGCCCAGCCCCGAGTCAGGATGTTGTCGGTGATGGCGCCCCCCTCGGTCCAGGGCAGGCTGACGAGCCAGACGGAGAGGTTGGCCGCCGGCTCGTCCGCCGCCAGGCGGATCGAGAGGCGCGGTGCACCCGAGAGGTGCAGGGGGGAGGCCAGCTCTGCGGTGGCGTAGAGCAGACGGTGCTTCGAGGAGCGCGCGGCCGCGAGCTTCCCACCGCTCTGGCTCACGTCGTCCACCAGGGTCTCCTCGCCGGCGCGTTCGGGTCGCTGGGCGTCCAGCCCACCCACCTTCCTGCCACCGCCTTGGGGGTAGAGCACCACCTCCTCCGCGTCCGGGTGCGGGTAGTCGGCGTAGGGGGTCGGGTTCGACCTCTTGTCCCCCACGCGCACGACCCAGGCGCGGGGGTCGTCTTCGACGTCGTTCTCGACGCCGTGGAGGTAGCGGGTGAACCAGCGGTTCATCAGCTCGAAGGGGGGCTCGCCCCCGTGTCCCCCCTGGTGCAGGTAGATCATGTGCGGCACGCCCCGCTCCTGGGCCGCCTCGTAGATCCGCACGCTGTGATCCGGCATCACGTTCCAGTCGTTCAGCCCGTGGGCCAGGAAGACCGCGGCCCGCAGGGGCTCGATCTGTGCCAGGTAGTCGCGGGTGGCCCAGAAGTCGTTGAAGTCGCCGGTCATGCGGTCCTGGTTGGGGGCGAAGAGCTCCTCCCGCACGTGGCAGTCACAGTACTCGCGGAGCTCGGGATCGCCGCTGCGGATGAACTCGTAGAGCACGTCCACGTCCTCCCCCATGTACCCCCCGGGGTGACGCACCAGGCCGTTGGCGCGGTAGTAGTGGTAGTAGGAGGTGTTCGGGGCCACGGGGATGATCGCCTCCAGGCCCTCGACCCCGGTGGTGGCGGCGGCGATCGGCAGGGTGCCGTTGTAGGAGGTGCCGGTCATGCCCACCTTGCCGGTGCACCAGTAGGCCTCCACCAGCTCTCCCCCCTCGGGCTCGGTGTAGCCGAGTGCCCGGCCTCCGAGCCAGTCGATGACCGCTTTGGGCGCCAGGGACTCGTTGAGCCCCCCCACGGTCGGACAACCCTGGGAGAGGCCCGTCCCCGGCGAGGCGGAGTGCACCACCGCGAAGCCCCTGGGCAACCAGCGCTTGATCTGGGAGCGCGACATCAGCGGGCGGCGACTGCGGTGCGTGATGTCCGGCTGGAACTTGCGCTCGGGGGGCTCGTCGCCCAGCTCGTGCTTGGGGTCCCAGAAGTAGCGCTTGTCGGTGGTGCCGACCCCCGAGAAGTAGGGACTGGTCTCGTAGACCACCGGCACCTTGAGTCCTTCGCTGTCGGTCTGCTTTTGCCGGGTGACGTCGACGTGCATGCGGTCGGGGCGACCGTCCCCGTCGGAGTCGAACTCGGTCTCGACCCACAGGTCGTGCTGGATCCAGTCCTTCGCATCGCGGAAGGCCTCGACGATCTGGGCCTGACCGTCGCGGAACACCGGCACGGCCCGCTCCTGTCCGGCGGGCAGGGGCGCGGCGCAAGCCAGGAGGAGCGGGGTCAGGACGGAGCGGCGCAGGGGAGTATCGAACATGGTCAGTGGAGAGGGGCTCTTGCTTCTGGGCGCACGGCGCCAATTCGGGACCTACCCTAACAGGACTCCGCCCGAGCCAGATCCACCGATCGACTCCCCCAGATCGAGCAACGCGGCGCTAACGTACGGCAGCGCCTCCACGCCCCCCCGGCCCTCATCCCTCTCGCATCCATGATTCCCGAGCTCGGCCTCAAGAACACGATGACCCTGGTCCTCGCCGGAGGACAGGGGGAGCGACTGAAGCCCCTGACCGCCCCACGCGCCAAACCGGCCGTGCCCTTCGGCGGCGCCTATCGGATCATCGACTTCACCCTCTCCAACTGCATTCACTCGGGGCTGCGCCGCATTTTCGTACTCACCCAGTACAAGGCGCGCTCCCTCGAGGAGCACATCCGTTTCGGTTGGGGCTTCCTGCCGCGGCGCCTGGAGCAGTTCATCACGGTGCGCCCTCCCCACCACCAGGGTGCGGGCAAGTGGTACCAGGGCACCGCCGACGCCATCTACCAGAACCTGGACACCATCCGGGACAACTCACCGGAGCACGTGGTGATCCTGTCGGGGGACCACATCTACCGCATGGACTACCGCGACATGGTGCGCGACCACGTCGATCGCCAGGCGCCCTTGACGATCGGCGCGGTGGTGGTGCCGGTGGAGCAGGCGCACCAGTTCGGGATCTTCGAGGTGAACGAGGACGGCCGGGTGCGCTCCTTCCAGGAGAAGCCACGCTCCAACGCCGCCGAGATCCCCGGGAACCCCGGGTACTGCCTGGCGTCGATGGGGATCTACATCTTCGAGACGGACGTGCTCACCGACCGCCTGTGCGACGACGCCGCCCTGGGCGAGGAGTCGAGCCACGACTTCGGCAAGGACATCATCCCGCGCATGGTGGCGCAGGAGGTGCCGGTCTACGTGCACGCCTTCCGCGGCCTGGGCGGGCCCGAGCCCTACTGGCGCGACGTGGGGACGATCGACGCGTTCTACGAGGCCAACATGGACCTCTGCGCGGTCGAGCCGCAGATCGACCTCTACGACATCGACTGGTCGGTCCACACCCTCTGGCACAACGACCCCCCCGCCAAGACGATCTTCGAGGAGCCGGGGGGACGCCGCGCGGAGGTGGTCGACTCCCTGCTCGGCGGCGGCTGCGTCGTCTCCGGAGGCCGGGTCGCGCGCTCGATCCTCTCGCCGCGCGTCTACGTGGACGAGGGAGCCTCGGTGGAGGAGTCCCTGCTCTTCAGCGGTGTGCGCGTCGGCGCCGGCTCGGTGATACGCCGCGCCATCGTCGACAAGTGGGTCGAGATCCCCCCCGGAACGCAGATCGGGGTCGACCACGTCGAGGACCGCAAGAGCTTCACGGTCACCGACTCGGGGATCGTGGTCGTTCCCCGCAAGTACCTCTTCTGAACTGCCCCCCTTTGGTGTGCTTCCCCGGGAATCGGTACCTGCGCTCCTTCGATCAGTCGAATCTCAGGCCGCCTGGCCCACCGCCGTGCGCCCCACCCCGAACGGGCACGGACTCCACCTCCCCCAGTCCTGCCGCCACCCGACCAGCTCCGCCGGCCGCAGGCGCCTCGGAGCCAGCCCCGCGATCTCGCCCGGGCTGTGCACATCGCGATTGAACCGCGGCCGCACCCAGTTGCGCCACGCCCCGTACAGCGCCAAGT
>CAZDQL010000024.1:0-71274 GCA_964507325.1 uncultured Planctomycetaceae bacterium
TTCTCGGGGCCGCAGCCACTGCAGCATAGGCACTCGAGAATGCAACATCAGGGAGGACTTCGGGCACCTCCGTGCTGCTGGCAAAGGTGTGCCGTCGCGTGCGCGTGGTCAGGGCCCCGAATTGGGCGCTCATCGCGGTGTTCACGTGGTTGTCCATCAGCGCCTCGGGCATCAACACCATGGTGTTGGCCTTGGCGTAGGTGTCCCGGTGGGCTTCTGTGCGTGCCTCCAGGAGATCGAGGAACAGGTGTGCCACCCAAGGGGTCATCAGAATGACGATGAGCAGGACGGGAATGACGAGAACCGTCTCGGTCAAGGCGGTTCCGTGCCGCTGGAGCCGTCGATCAGTGCGTGGCCAGGGTCTCATGGAATTGGGGGGGGAATGCCGAGCCGAAGGAGTTCAGGTCCAACCCGGTGCCTTGGAAAACGCCCGGGTGGACCAGGCTCCCGTGAGTGAGGCGGGGCTGCCACTGCCACCCCCAATCGGTCCAGACTCGCCACGGGTAGGCGCTGAGCACGGGCTTGAGTAGGTTGACTCCGGGGATGTCGGCCCCAAAGAAGAGGCCCTCGATCCCATTGAAGGTCTCGGCCTGTGCGTAGGCCACCGGCCGCAGGTTGTCGGATTCCCCGAACAGCCCGGGCGCCATGAAACGCAGCGGGTACTGCGGCAACTGCCGCGATTGCTGGTTGTTGGCCCGCTTGCGCGCACTCGCCAACACCGTGAAATCCGCCCATGTGGCCGGATCCGAGGTCACACCCCAGCCGTAGGGCCCGAGCTCGAGCGGCAAGTACTGAGGTTGGGAGCTCAGCACATGGTGGGTGAATCCCAGGCCGGTCAATCCGCCCACGTACCCCAGAAGCGAGCCGATGGCCCAGCCCCAGTCGCTCTCACTGATGAGCATGTGGTCCAGCACCACGTCCTTGCGCCAGCTCCCATCCGCCAGAGCGTCATAGACGAAGCGCGCGGTGAAAGGCACGACGCACGTCAGCTGGGTTCCCGGGTGCAAGGGAGGGCTGATGCTCGTCGAGCCGTTGCCGAGCGTGAGCTGTATGTCACAGTCGTAATAAGCTTCCAGCTCTGCCTCTTGCGCGGCGATCAGGCCGGGAAGCTCAGCTATCCAATCCGCCTGGTATTGCCGTATGTGCACCAGATGGACGATCAGCTCAGCGAGATCCAGGATTGGCATGATGGGCCAACCCGTCTTGGCGATGAAAGTCAACCAGAGCGCCAGGTCGGCTGTATACAGCACCAAGAGGGGCGCGATGATTGGCAGGGTCGCTGGTAGGCCGGCCAGATGTGGGGCTATTTTCGATGCAAAGTAATAGGTTTGCATTATGAGCACCCACGTGCCCTCGAAAAGGACTGCGACCGCAACACCAGCCGCGGAGGCATCCCGCAACGCCAACTGATTCGTCGCCGTGACCATGTTGATGGCACGGCTGGTCCAGACGGCACTGGAATAGGCGGCCGCATCAGCGGCGGACTGGGCTTCGATCTTGGCGGAGGTGAGCTCCCCGGTATTCCACGTCATCGCCGCCAGGGCGTAGAACACCAGTCCCATGAAGAGCACGAGCAGCGAGACATTTCCACGCTGACAACGGTGCAGACGCTTCCCCGTAGGAGCAAGGGTACCGGTAATCGTAGCTCCGGTAGTGCAGTCCAACGGCAGTGATCGAAGACAGCGTGTCTGGGCGCTCGACCCCGGGGATGCACAGACCTCAGTCACCGGTTCCTCCGTCCCCCTTGGAATCCCCCTTGTCCTTGCCCTTCTTCTTCTTCTTCTTCTTCTTGTTCTTCTCCTCTTCCTTCTCCATCTCGTCCTTCTTGTCCAGGGCGTCCTTCAGGCGTTTCCGCAGGTCGTGAGCCTCGTCGCCGTCCCCATCATCGTCCTTGGATTTTTCGCGGTTGCGCCAATAGAGCGGTGTGTTGGGCACCGTTTCAAAGGACCATCCACCGATGCTGTGCAGAGAGCCAAATGCATCGGGAACGACGGGGAACAGACCCAGAAGGGTGCGTCTGCCCCCCGTGGATTGCAGCCGAACGGTGAAGAAGTCCGCGTGCTTCAGTCGAAACGCTCGCCCACTCCCATCGGGCGCCGGTCTGGTGACCCCAGGGGCCAGTTGCAGCAAACTGGGAACGGCCAGCTTGAAGTCGTAGACCAAGGTGATCTCCACCTCCTTAGGTGAGAGGGGATCGACGTTGGCCTTGGAGCGCGCGTAGGTACGGATCGCCCGAGCCGACCCGGTCCGCAGAGCATTGACTCCACCGTCGAGCGATGCCGCTGCGGGAGCGAGCCATGCGCGTGGCAGGGGGATGTCGATCTCCGTCTTGAAGGGCGGGATCACCATGTCGAACGGTTCCGGGACCGGGATCTCGATGGGAACCGGGATCGAGTCGGGTACGAGTGACGCCAGGGAGGGTGGCTCGGGAAGCAGGTACCCGATGTCCTGCGTGCTGGCCATTTGCCTGGCGGGCTGCACCGCGTGCTCCGGAAGGGGGATCAGAGGGGACCAGGAGTCGTGCCAGGCAGCCATGGCGCCGCCGAGACCCCCACCGTGCTTGCCCCGAATCGTCTGCAGCTGGGTGGCGGACTGTGCATAGGCCATACGCCGTGCGAAATGCCCCCCACCCCAGGCAGCGCTCTGAGCCTCGAGCAGCCGTTCCATCGGGCCGCCCTCGGGATGGGCACCGGAAGCTCGGGGGGACAGTGCAGCGAGGACCATGTGGGCGGCCCGCTCGGGGCGCTCGCGATCCACCCACTCCGGAAAGGGAGGGATCTGGAGCAGGGCCAGCAGACCCTGACCGAGATTGGCGCCCAGGTCGTTCTTGGTCTCGGCCTCGAAGCTGACCATGGCCGAGCGTGCTGCGACGAAGCTGGCGTAGCGCAGGACCACCGCTGCCTGGGCGATCAGCGCGACCTGGATCACCGTGCCGATGAGCAGGAGCACGATCGGCAGGACCAACACGAACTCCGCCATGACCGTGCCCTGGGTCGCTCGAAGCTCAGAGCTCCACGCCATCCGGCGACCTATCCGCGCCAGGCGAACCGTCCAGCGCAGCGCGAGGAAGGCACTGGCGACGAACGCCAAGGTTATGCCCAGCTCGAAGGCGAAGGACAACGACAGAGGAGGGTCACCAACGGCGGCAACCAAGCGCGCGGGGTGCGCCATGATGTCGAAGCCCAGCCATGCCACCAGGCCGGCGGCCAGGTCCCACCGCAGCGTCCGCAACTTGGGGAGAGGGCTCACCATCCCACCGACAGGAGAACGCGGTGAAGGGCGACGAACTGGGCCAGCACCAGCCCGATCAGGAGCGAGAGCGCGAACGGTCCTTCAGTGGGTTTGAAGGCGTAGACCGCACGCATGTCGCTGCGCAGGACCACACTGAAGTAGATCGCACAGGCGAACTTCTGCATCCGGCGCAGCAGGCTGCCGCGCAGCGTCCAGTTGGCGATGCCCAGAACGGCTGCTATGAGCAGAGTGTTGAACAGGACCGCCACTACGGCATCGAAGCCGATCAGGGCTCCCACGGCGGCCAGCAACTTGACATCGCCGCCACCCAGTCCGCGCGCCATGAAGCTCACGATTCCGATCACTGCGCACAGACCGAACCCCTGCAGGCAATCGATCGCGCCGGGGGATCCCAGCCAAACCTGCGCCGCAGCCAGACCGAGTCCCGCGAGCACCCCCGGCAGGATTCCGTTCAGACCCAGCCCCAAGAGGATGGCTGGATAGGTCAGGGTATTCGGGATGCGCCGTGTCGCGATGTCCCCCCAAGTGGCCGCGAAGCAGACGATCAGGCAGAGGGAGAGCAGGAAGAAGCCGTGCTCCCGCTGGCCTGACGAGATCTGCAGCGCGGACGCCAATACCGCGGTACAGGACAGGCCTACGATCCAAGACGCCGTGATGCGCGCAATCGACGCCCCTGCAGTTGCGCCTTCCGCCCCTGGTTCGTGATTGGCCGGGAGCAGTACCTCGAGCGCTTCATCCGCCGCAGACCCCTGTTCGGGCTCGCCTGCGGCCGAAGAGGAGGGGGGGTCCAAGGGGATCTCACCGGGGAGTTCGAGGAGACCGATGCAGCCTGCGGCTACCGCCAGATTGTGGCCCGCGGCCTGTCGACCCGCAAGTGTGGGCAACGCGGGGCCTGAACACCCGGACCGTCACGAGCGGACCGGGGGCAGCTATCCTGCCCCGATGACCGACATCCATCGGGCCGTGATCGAACAACTGCGCGAGCATCACGTCCTGGCGCTGGCCACCGTCGACCGCAGCGCGGGGGGGGGCCCCTACGTCGCGCCCCTCTACTACGCCCTCTGCCTGCCCAGCGGGGCGCGTGGTCGAGCGGCACCGGTCCTGGTCTTCGCCAGCCACCCGGACTCGGTCCACGGCGGACACCTGGGGCGCGGTCCCACGCCGACCGCGGCCGCGGTCTTCCTGGAGACCGAGGAGTTGATCCAGGTGCGCGGCCTTCAGCTGCGAGGCGACACCCGGGCCCTCTCCAGCCTGCCCGCCTCCGTCGCGCGTCAGCTGCGCGAGTGCTACCTGGAGCGCCACCCCATGGCGGAGGTGCCCCTGCGCACGGGGGAGGAGGAGCTCTACGCCTTCCTGGTTCGCTGGGCCAAGATCACCGACAACCGTCTCGGCCTCGGGGTGCATCCCGAGGGGGAGTTCGACGCCGAGCGGACCCTCGGGGAGCTCTGATCGCCGTCGATCTCAGCGGTACCGCGCGCACTGCTCGCAGTCGCACTGCGGGTCGATCCACACCCTCGCCCCCACCTCGGGCGTGTCGCCCGCGTACCCGAGAGCCGCCAGGTCGCGCAGGCTCTGCTCGCTGACCGCCCGGCTCCTGGCCAACCCGCTGGCCGATGCGGCACCCAGCCACTGCACCAGTTGCGAGCGCATCTCGCGGGCCACCTCCGGATGGTCCTCCTCCACGTCGGCGGCGCACTCGGGATCCTCGGAGACGTCGAAGAGCTCCAAGTCATGGCGCTCGTGGTCTTGGGGCCGCAGCGTCGAATGATCGCGCAGATGCAGGACCGCGAACCACGAATCCACCATCAGCGAGGCGGAGGATCCCCCCGCGGAGAGGGCGAAGCGTGGAGCCGATCCGGAAGCGGGGTCATCGATCAGCCCCAGGATGTTCTCGCCGGGGAACTCCACGAAGCCCAGGCCCGCCAGGTCGAGCAGGGTGCGACCGAGGCCGACCTGATCCGCGGGGGACGACACGCGCACCCCGGCGGGCACGTCGGGCCCGGCGATCACCAACGGAATCCGTAGGGTGGTGGGGAAGAGCGTGCTGTGGTTGAACCAGGTGCCCGCCCCCTGCAGCGTCTCGCCGTGGTCGCTGGTCACGGCGATCCACCCCGATCCCACGCGCGGATGCTCGAAGAGCCGGGCGAGCTCGGAGTCCAGGTAAGTCACCTCCGCCCGGTACTGGGCCATGGCGAACTCCGGGTCGCGCAGGGTGTTGAGATGCTCCGGCAGGGTGCCTTCGACGAATCCCGGATCGGGTAGCTCGGGGTCGAAGGGGTTCTTCTTCTTCGGGTAGTAGAAGCGGTCGTGGGACTTGGGGGGTGCGTAGGGGTCGTGGGCGTCGAAGATGTGCAGCCAGAGGAAGAGGGGACGGCCCACCGCCCCGTCGACGTACTCGAGCAGGGCGTCCACGGCATCCTCCGCGTCCCAGGGCGCCCCCTGGGGATCGCGCATGCGATCGAAGCCCTGCCCCAAGCCGATGCCGCGCGGACCCAGGTGGCGCACGCTGACGACTCCCGCCGTGGCCCAGCCGGCGTCGCGGAAAGCCTCGGCTAGGGTCTCGGCCTCCCCACCGAGACGACCGGTGTTGGCCACCAGACGGGTGTCCCGCGGGTGGAGGCCCGTCATCAGCGCGGTGTGCGAGGGCGAGGTGATGTTGGTGCTCGCCCAGGCATCCTCGAAGAGCACCCCGCGGGCCGCCAGGGCGTCGATCGCCGGCGTCTTCACCTCGACGCCGGAGCCCGCGGCGCCCAGGTGGTCGGCGCGGTGCGTGTCCGAGGTGACGAACAGGACCGTCGGGGTCGGGGTGCCGGGAGCGTAGACCTCGACGGTCGCGATGGCGCAAGCGGTGGGTAGGTCCTTCTCCGCCAAGAGCTCGAACTGCGCGCGCAGGCGCTGCCCGACGTAGTCGGAGAGGGAGAGGGTGACGTCGTGCCACTCCGGCTGGTCGCGGCGACTGCTCTCGAGCTCGACCTTGCGCCGCTTGAGCGGCTCGGTGGACCCGTCGGCGGCGTAGAGACTGACCCGCACCGTGCGGTCTCCGCCCGTGTTCAGGAATCCCGGTTGGCCGCAGGCGAAGGAGAACTTCTCGCCGGCGCGCTCGACGTCGAACTCGCACATGAGCGGAGCCCCGACTGCCAGGCCCACCCCCGCGCGGGATTCGTTGCCGAGAGCGACCGTCATGGGGCCCTTCTCCGGCAGGGGCAGCCACAGGGCGATGGGAGTGCGAACGAGATCGATGCTGTGGATCTCCGCCCCCCCCTTGCCTTCGACCTCGATCTCGATCGCGGTCAGGGGACCCAGCGCTTTGGCGTTCCACGGCCGCTCGAAGGTGGCGGCCTTCGGCCCCCCGGCGGTGTTGAGCATTCGCTTCTCGGTGAAGACCGCCTCTTCCCCCTGCATCAGCCGCAGCTCGACGCCCAACCGACCCCCGTAGCGGCCGCGGACCAGCACCTGGTTGAAGGCCTCGTACTCCACGTCGCAGCCGATCCGGAGCTCGTGGCGCCCACCGTCGCGGCCGATCAGTTTGAGGGCCGGCCCGTTGGTCGATTCGATCACGCGGCTGCGCGGGCTCTCGACCTCCCACCCCGTGAGCTCCGGAGTCACGCGGTAGCTCTCCACCAGCTCAGGGATGGGCAAGTCGCGCGGAATCACCAAGGAGAGCTCGGGACGCTCGTAGCGCGCCTTCCCTCCCGGGGAGTCTCCAGCGCCGGAACAGGCCACGAGCGGGGCGCAAAACGCCACCAGAATCGAGCGCAGACGGGACATCGCGGCGAGTCTACCACAGGCCTTGCGCGGCCCGGGAAAGGCGCGGCGCCGTGGAATCGTCAGCGCCCTGGGGTCAACTGCCCCGCCCCGTACGAGCGCCCACGTCCCGGCCCATGGCGTTGGCGCAGCTCCCCCACCGAGTGCAGCGCCGGTTGCACGGTGCCCTGGGGTCGGGAGCGATCGAACTGCTCCATCCCCTGGCAGAGCTCGGCCTGCTTGTCCTCCGAGAGCATGGCGTCGACCATCGGGTAGAGGATCTGCTCCTCCGTCTTGAAGTGCGCCAAGATGAGGGAGCGGTGCTCGTCGGCGAGGAGCGACAGCGTCTCCACCGAGCGGCTATCGTCGGCGGCCACGCCTTCGTACTGGCTGTGCATGGCCACCACGAGCGCCTGCAGTCGGTCGTGCTCGGTACCCAACACCGCTACCGGGCCGTGGTCGATCGACAGCCCATGGGCACTCAGGGCGGGGAAGAGGATCTCCTCCTCCCGTTCGTTGTGGTACGCGCCGCAGTAGACGTCGAGGAAGGTCAGCCCCAGGCCCAGGTCCGGCGCGACCGCCCCCCCTTCCCGCAAGACCGCCTCCACCACGCGTTGGAAGGTCTCGAGGAAGCCGGCCAGGATCCGGTGCTCGCTGTGCAGAATCTCTGTGGGGCGCATGCGACGTACCAATCTCCATGGTCGGCGATCGCACGGGCTCGAACCCCGGGGTTGGGGTGCGAACGCTTTTCGCGAATTGACCGTAGCCCCTCAGCCCATCTCGAGTGGGCAAGAGAAGCCCTCGGGCTTCACCACCAGGAGCGATCCGTCGACGCGCGTCATGACCTTTTCGGCGGTGTTTCCGAATAGGAACCCACGCACACCGACCCGGGAGTAGGTCCCCAGGACGAGCAGGTCGGCCTGCAGGAACTCGACCCCGTCCAGGATGCAGCGCACTGGGGAATTGCGACCGACGTGCAGCTGCGCGGGTACTCCGTGGGCGTGCTCCTCGACCTGGCGGCGTGTGTCCTCGAGCGCCTGGGCCCCCCGGTCCGCGTGGGGATCCCCCTCGACGACCCCTTCCCTGATCTGGTCGGCCATCTCGTACTGCCAGGCGTGGGCGACGTGCAGCTCGGCTCCGGAGAGCTCGCAGAACGTGGCGGCCAGCTCGATGGCGCGGCCGCCCACGTCCTCGAGGTCGGTGGCGGCCAGCACGCGCAGGGGCTGCGACTGACCGTCGGCCTTGACGACCCACACGGGGCAGGGGCAATCCCGGACGAGCCGACGGGAGACGCTGCCGAGCTTGGCGCCCCGGCCGACCACGTCGTGCTTGCCGACGATGACCAGATCCGCGCTCTGGTTGAGCACCTGACGGATGACCGCCACGGCGGGCTTCTCGGGGCGGAAGGTGAGGTAGGTGGTGATCCCGGCGTCGAGGAACTCCCGACGGATGTCCTCGAGCGCCAAGCGCCCCTCCTCCGACAGGCCGTAGGCGGGCCGCGCGCCGGGCTTGCCTTCCTCGCGGATGAAGAGGTCGCCGGCGACGGCGTGCACCAGCTCCACCCTGGCCCCGGTGGCCCGTGCCAGCCACAGCGCCCGATCCACCGCGCGCCGGCTTCCAGCGGTCACCTTCTGGTGTATCGGCTCCAGAGCGAGACCGACGACGATCTGGCGCAGCTCGTACAACGGGGCGCGGGGGCTAGGTGCTGAGCAAGCCCTCCCGGATGGCGATCCGAGCGAGTTCTGCGGCGGAGCTGACTTGCAGCTTGCGCTGCAGGTTCTCGCGGTGCTTCTTGGCGGTGGAGAGGCTCATCCCCAGCTCGCGGGCCACTTCCTTGTTGCTCCGGCCGATCGCGAGGAGCTGGAAGACCTCGCGCTCGCGGGGGGTCAGGCTGGCGATCCCAGTCCCCTGGGGGCCGGTGCCGGACTCACCTCCACGCACCTGATTGACAAGGCCGCCGGAGACCTTGGGCGAGACGTAGGGATCACCGCGCTTGACGGCTCGAATGGCGAGTCCGATCTCGGCGGGATCGGAGTCCTTCGAGAGATAGCCGTCGGCGCCGGCCTTGAGGGCCTGGTCGACGAAGGTCTGCCCCTCGTGGTGGGTCAGCATCACGATGCTGGTGCGCGGGCTGGACTTGCGGATCATCGGGATGGCGTCCAGGCCGCTGAGCCCGGGCATGGTGATGTCCAGAAGCACGACGTCGGGGCGCTGCTCCGTGATGTCTTCGAGCGCGGCGCGGGCATCCCCGCTGTCGCCGACGATCTCGATGTCGTCCATCTCGGCCAGGAGGCTCCTGAAACCGGCCCGTAGAATCGCCTGATCGTCGAGGAGGTAGACGCTAATCACCTTGCTGATCTCCGTAGGTGACCACTGTTCGAGGAAGGTCCAAGGCTCGATTGTAGGCCGGGGTCCAGGGCCTTCTCGCAGTTGCAGGGCAGGTCGCACTTGTTCGTATGCGCCTAAGCACCACTTCGTAGGCGCCCTACGAACTTAGTCGATGGCGCGCCGGAGGCGGGTGGTGAAGCGCGCCCCTCCCAGGGCGCTACCGTTCTCCACTTCCAGGGAACCGCCGTGCTCCTCCGCGATCTTGCGCGCCAGGGCCAACCCCAGGCCCGTGCCGTCGCCTTTGCTCGTCACGAAGGGCTTGAAGAGGCTTTCGAGCAGGTTCTCCGGCACCCCCGGCCCGTCGTCCTCCACCGTGATCTTCACCATCCGCTCACCGGCATTGCGCGCCGTCACCGCGATGCGACCGCCGTCCTCCACGGCGTCGATGGCGTTGCGGATCAGGTTGGTGGTCAGGTCGTCGAGCACGCTCTCGTCGACGAGGACGGCGTGCGTACCCGGTTCCACCTCCAGCTCCAGCTCGATCTGGCGCGCTTCGGCCTCGTCGCGCAGGGTCTCGACCGGACCGAGGAGCAGGGGCAGCACGTCCGCCGGCGCCAGCTCCAGGTCGAGCGGTTTCGCGATGGAGAGGGTGCGTCGGATCTTGCCCTCGAGCTTCTGCATGCGGCCCACCAGGTCCTCCACCACCGAGCGCTCGTCCTCGCCGAGCTTGTCGGCCACGGCTCGCAGCGCCAGGTTGATCGAGGTGATGGGGTTCTTGATCTCGTGGGCCAGCACCGAAGCCGACTCGCCGAGGGTCGCCAGAGCCTTGAGCATGCTCGTCTCGCGCGCCTGCGCTCGTCGCAGCTCGGTGACGTCTCGCCCTTCGGGCAGGAGCAGGATCACCTCTCCATCGTCCCCGCGGATCGGTTTGAGGGAGTAGTCGACCGCCCGCACGTCCCCACCCGAGGTGGGGAAATCGACCTGCTGGCGCACGAACTCCCCGCGCGCAGCGGCGGCCACCAGCTCGCGACAGAGCTCGCGCAGCTGCGGTGTTCCCGACCACCAGGGCGTCTCCCAGAAGGGACGTCCGATCACCTCGGCGCGCCTCAGCCCCGCGGACTCCAACGCCGCGCGGTTCATCTCCAGCACGGTTCCGCTGGGGGCCAAGAGCCCCACGAGCTGGAACTCCTGATCGAAGATGGCGCGGAAGCGGGCCTCGCTCTGGCGCAGGGCGCTCTCGGCCTGCTTGCGGGCCGTGATGTCACGGAAGCTGCCGCAGAAGAGGGGTCGCTCCTGGCCGGGGACGTCGATGCGAGCCACCGAGATTTCGACCCAGACGCGCCCCCCGGTCTTGCGCAGGGCCTCGTACTCGCGCGTCGTGTTCAGGATCCACGTCTCGCCAGTCTCCCGATAGCGCGCCAGGTACTGATCGTGATGCGAGCGGTGCGGCTCGGGCATCAGCATGGTGACGTTGCGGCCGACGAGCTCCTCCGGGGTGTAGCCGAAGACGGAGCGCACCGAGTCGCTGGCGAAGAGCACGATCCCGTGGTCGTCGATCGTGACGACCGGATCGAGCAACCCCGCCACCACGGAGCGCAGGCGTAGCTGGGAGGAGGCGTTGTCCTGCGCCTGGCGGTACTGGGGGGTGACGTCCCGACCCTGAGCCACGACCGCGCACGCCTGGCCGTTGCTGGAGCGCACACAGGCCATCACCCAGGCCAGGTGGCGGGCCGAACCGTCGTGGCCGACGACTCGGCTCTCGTGGATCAGGGGATGGCGAGCCCCCTCCTCGAGCCAGCGGACCCGAACCCGCTCGCTCTCCCGCCGGTCGTCGGGGTGGGTGAGCTCGGTCACCCGGCACCCCACCAGCTCGGCGCTGGATCGCCCGAGCAGGGCCTCGGCCGCCGGGTTGAGCGACTGCACCCGTCCCTCGTCATCGATGACCATGACGAGATCAGGCGTCGCTTCGACGAGCTGCCGGTAGGGTTCGAGTGGCCGAGTGATCGGTTTCGAGGTGGTGATGAGGGGTCTCCGGGGCGTTTTTGGAGCGCCAAGGGTACCGAGGAGCCGCCGCAGGTGGGATTGTGGGGCCCGCTTTATGGGCCCAGGGACCCATTGCAGGGACGCCCGGCGGTTGCCAGCGAGAGGGGGGGGACTCAGGGCGCCCCCGCGGAGAGGCGCCCACCCCGCTGCCCTGCCCGAAAGGCGTGGCTACGCACAAGAACGTGCTTAGAATCAACCCGCCACCGGATCGCAGGAGCCCGGCGGCTGGACAAGAGTGCGGAGTCCCACTTCGGTGAGACACCCAGAGGTAACCGAGGGCAGGAAGCATGAGTTCGGTTTCGGGGAAGGAGGCGTACCGTGGTTTCTGTTGCTCGGTTACCTCGCTCCACCCCCCGGTCCGGGTCTTCCGGACTTGAGTCCCGTGCGTAGGCCGCGCCACGGCCCGCTGGGCCATGGGCGCGACTTGCGGGTATCATCCTACGCGCGGCAGGCTAGTACTCCCGGGAGGACGGCATGAAGCGCGAGGGTCATCCCCAATCCTTGGTGATCGGATACGACGCGGGTTCGCACGCCTTGGAGGTCACACGGGCTGCTCTGGACATGCGGGTTCGCTTCGGCACGGCGCTCGAGTTCATCCACGTGATCGACATGCCGCTGCCCGGGGACCTCTCCGGACGTCCGGACCTGGTCGCGGAGACGGAAGCGGAGATCGGGGCCAAGACCTTCGAGCACGTCGTCTCATCGATCGAGGGAGTGGTCGAGGAGCGCCACCAATTCGTCGTCCGCGAACACCTGGCCGTGCGCGTGGGCCACCCAGCACGTGAGATCGTCGCCCTCGCCCGCGACATCGAGGCCGACACGATCATGATCGGTCCCCACATGAAGCGGGGGCTCTTCGACTTCGGCAGCACCGCCCGAGCGGTGCTGGGCAGCTCTCCCTGCGACGTGTGGGTCCAGCCCGGCCCCCATCGCGACATCAAGTCGCTCCTGGTCCCCACCGATCTCTCCGAGGAGAGCCTCCTGGCGCTGCGCTCGGCGCGCGACCTGGCGCAGGAGTACGGGGCCAAGGTGACCGTGGTGCACTGCTTCCTGCCCCCGGACGTGGCCTACGCCACCAGCCCCGGCTATCCGATCGCGGGCCCGACCTACGTCGTCGACGACGTGCGTCGCATCGCCCGCGAGGAGCTCGACAGCGCCATGGCGCTCTTCGAGTGGCAGGGCGTCGAGCACGAGGAGCGCTTCGTCGAGGGTCGACCCGCCGAGGTCGTGCTGGATCTGCAGGGGGAGTTCGACCTGATCGCCATGGGGAGTCACGGCCGTACGGGCTTGGCCGCGGCGGTGCTCGGCAACGTCGCCTACTCCGTGCTGCGGCAGTCGGAGATCCCCGTGCTGGCGATGCGGCATCCCAAGCGCTCCTGGTTGCTGGGCTGAGCCACGGGCGGTCGGCGCGTCCTGGGCGCTGCTATACTGGCCCGCTGTGTCCCCCCCCGATACCCATCCCCTGGCCGGATTGCGCGTCCTCGTGGTGGAGGACAACTACGTCCTGGCCGAGTCGATGCGCTGGTCGCTCGGAGAGCTGGGGTGCGAGATCGTCGGCCCGGTGCCCACCGCGGAGGAGGCTCTGAGCCTGATCGTCGACGGTGTCGACGCCGCGATCCTCGACATCGACCTCCAGGGCCAGAGCTCCGCTCCGGCTGCCCTGCTCCTGCGTGAGCGGGGCAAGCCCTTCGTCTTCCTCACGGGGTACGAGAACACGGCCCTCTTGCCGGAGGAGCTGAGGGAGGCGCAGTGCCTCAACAAGCCGGTGGATCCCGAGGTGCTGGCCTCGGCCCTGGCGGGCGAGGTGGCCCGCACCTCCTCTGGGCCCGCCTGAACTGCCCCCCTTCAGTGTGCATCGGCGTCTCGGTACCCGCCTCCCATGGGCCGGTGCGGCTCCTGGGCCGGCGATCCGCTGGCTTTCGGCGAGCCCGTGGGCCTGCTCGGGAGGAGCAGCGCTCGAAGTCCTTGGCAGTGGCGGGGTTACGACGAGAGCCCCCCAGGAGTGCACACTGAAGGGGGGCAGTTCGATTCTGTTTTCCACCGTCAAGGAAACCCCGAACGGACGCCGAAGGGAATACGGGTCCATCGATCCCCCACCATGCCCCGCCGTACCAAGCGATCCCTCGGACTCGCTGGAGTCCTCTGCACCCTGAGCGCGATGATCGTCTTCGTGGCGGGCGTCCCGCACAGGCCGCTCACCCCCGAGGAGGCCGCTCTGCGCCGAGGGCGGCACGCGGGCCGGATGGCCCTCCAGGAGCTGGCGCTGGCGATCGAGCAGTACCACGTCGACCACGGACAGTGGCCGGGGCTCCCCCCCACCGCGGGGCTGGATCGCGAGCCCTCCACCGATTGGCTCGAGCGCCAGCTCACCATGGCCAGCAATGCCGCGGGGGCCGTCGCGCCCGTGCGGGAGAGCGACTTCCCCTTCGGCCCCTACCTGCCGGGGGGACTGCCCGTGAATCCGGCCAACGGGCTCGCAGACGTGCGTCTGGTCGTACCCTGGTCGGGACATGCGGTGGACGGCACGACGGGCTGGAGCTACGACGCGATGACGGGCGAGGTCTGGTCGAACGCCTGGGTTGGGGAGCGCGAGGAACGGTGAGGTTCTGCTGCGAGAGGAGCCGAGCGGGCTGCACGCTGCCGTCCCTCATGCTGATGCTCGCGATCGTCACGGTCGCTGCCACCCTCGCCATCACGAGCTGGTTCCAGCGCCCCTGTGTGACCCTCGATGGTGCGGCGAGACTCCTCGCCCAGGACCTCGAGGACGTCCAAGACCGGGCCGCCTACCAGCGCCGGGCCCTGCGACTGTCCTTCTTCCCCGACGGAGACGGGTACGAGGTGCTGGACGCCGCGGGTCGCCCGATTACGGCTCCCATCGGGGGGGGTGAGTTCCGGCGCAGGTATTCGGAGAACGCGGTCTTCCGCGGCGTGAGGGTGGAGCAGACGCAGGTCGGACCTCAGGGCGCGATCCACTTCGGTCCCTACGGGTTGGCGTTGGAGGGGGGGCGGGTCGTGCTCTCCTTCGGCGACGAGTACCGCGTCCTGCGCATCGCCCCCACCTCGGGCCTGGTCACCATCGAGGAGAAATGAAACGGAGCCGCCTCCGCCGAGACGGCTCCGCGCGGTCGCGCGGGTGGTGAACACCCACGGTGTCGAGTGGAGGGGCAGAGACCCCACTCGACTGCCCCGGACGACGGCAGGTGCCCTCCGAGACACTCCAGATTTTGGAGACGGGCGACGGATGACGCCCGGGCCGGCCGTGGTGGCAGTCCCAGCGACCGGCGTTGAGATCGACTCTACCAGCAGTTCCCGAAAGCTTGGGGGTCGGATCGGGGAAACCGCCCACCGCCGCTGCTACCGCATCAGGGCGTGGCGCCCTTCTTGCGACGACAGGTGATCTGGCAACTGATGCGGTAGTAGTCGCTGGGGTACTCCTCGGGCTTCACCCTCGGCTTCGGATCGGGATCGTTGTTCAGGGCCTCGATCGTCAGCTGGGTGACGCGCACCAGACGGCTGCGCTCCTCCAGGGACCACAGGAAGTTCGCGATCGCCGTGCGCGTGTAGGTGCGCGTGTTGTCGCGGGGCGTGATGGCGAAGATCTGGTCCTCCACCGTCTGCGTGACATCTCTCGTGGAGGGTTTGATGTTGACGTACCCGATGCGGATGTTCTTGGCCTCCGAGATGGTCGCGATGTACGTGTTCGGGCTCTCCTCACCGCGCAGGCTGTCCCCCTCCTGCTGGCTGCGGAGCTCCGAGTACCTGGCGCCGCTGGTTTCGATCGACCGGATGAGCCTTTCGACTGTGCCTCCGGTCTCGAGCGAGGCCGTGATGCGCTGGATCTCCTCGCGCTGGTGCAGGACCAGGTACACCCCGTAGGCGGAGGCCCCGAGGCAGGCGATGATCATCACCTTGGCGAAGGTCAGGCTCCTCAGGAAGCTGATCACTGGGGCCCTCCTTGCGCGACGCGCGCCTCCTGGCCCAGGGAGTCGTAGAAGGCCTGGACGTTGACCGTGATCGGCAGGCCCTTGATCGAGACCCCCTTGCCGTTCTCGAGCGCGATGGACGACCGTAGCGGCATCTTGACGAACCACTCGCGCTCGCTCTCGAAGGCGCGCCGGAGCTCGTCGTAGTGGCGGTTGGCGGACACCATGTCGTCGGCGAAGAGCACGAAGTCCAGGGTCACCTTGACCGACTCGGGATTGCCGCCACTGCGGGCGGGCTGGGTCTCGGCGACGATCTTCCTGAGCGAGGGACGCCACTTCTCGTGCTCGCTCTCCAGCACCGACAACACCAGGTAGGTGCCCACCAGGGCCGACTGCGGTTGCGTGACCGAGGCGTCTTGGCCGAGGCTCTTCTCGAGCCCGTCGACCTCGCTCTGCACCAGCCGCTGCCACTGATCGAGGGTCTCGAGCGGGTCGTCACCGGGGTCCTCTCCCGCCTGGACCCGCTTGACGAAGTTCTGCACCGACTGGGGGACCGGCCACATGTGACCCTTGGTGTTCTTCTCGGGCTCGCCCACCAGGAAGTTGGCGCCGCTCTTCATCCAGAAGCGCGCGCCGTTCTCCAACAGGAGGTTGATCTCGCGGTGCTGCAGGATCGCGATCACCCCCAGCAGGGTGGTCAGCAGCAGGCAGGCCACCGCCAGGGGGAACTCGATCCGCTCCCAGGTACCCGTGTAGCGCAGCTCCTCGCGTCGCAGGGAGGGGGAGAGCAGGCCCCCCCCCAGCTCCCGGACCGCGGCGCCGTAGGCCGCCACGAGCTGGCCGAAGCCGTCGGCGGGCTGTCCGGAGTCCTCCTCGAAGCAGTCGAGGATGTAGACCGGGACGTCGAGCACGGTGCTGCCCACCAGCCCCGGCAGCTCCATGCCGCAGACGTAGATCGCCTCGATCTCCTGCAGCGTGCGCGCTCCGGACAGGGTGCGCCCGAGCTCGCGCCGGATGCGCTTGATCGCCTGGTCCACCCTGCGACTGGCTTCGATCGGGTCGACTTCGGGGTTCGGGGCGGAGGACTCCTCGGCCTCCTGCTCCTCGTCGCTGGCTTCCCCTCCCTCCTCTTCGGAAGCCGTGGCCTCCGGGGAGGGGAGGACCTCGTGAGTGAGGGCGCCGATGTGGATCACCCTCATCTCCCGCACCTGCCCCGCATCGACGACGACCACCGAGGTGGAGTAGTCACCGATGTGCACCAGGAGCTGGGCGGTGTCGAGACTGCAGATCTGCGCCGTGTGGGCCGCGTTGACCATCGCCGAGGTCTCGAGCTCGGCCTCGAGGGGCTCGATCCCGGCCCGGCCGCAGACGTCGAGGGCGGCCTGCAGGTCGTCCTTGGGCACCGCGGTGACCAGGATGTCGCTGTCAGAGCCGCTGCCGCCGGTCACGTGGTGATCGACGACGACGTCCTCGATGTCCCACTGGGGCAGGTCGCCCTCCACCTCGTACTTGATGACCTGCTCGATCTTGGCGCGGTCCGCGAAGGGCATCGACACGCGCCGGAAGGCGGCGTGGCGCGGGTCGATCACCAGCCCGATGTTCTCCTTGGGCAACCCCAGGCGGCGCGCCGCCTCCTTCAGGGTCTTGGCCGCGTCCGCCTCGGGGTCGGGCGCCAGGGGATCGAACTCGCCGGCCTCGAAGGCGGCGATCTTGTGTTTCTTGGCGCTCCCGTCGAGCACGACGATCTCGTAGCGACGGGGCCCCAGTCGAATGCCGCAGGAACGTGCCATGCGTCAGCGGGAAGTGGATTTGAGGAGCACGCCTTCCTCGAGGTCGTCGAAGCGGGCGCGTTGGTGCGGTGGAATCACCAGGTCTCGGACGATGCGGTTGTACTCCGTGCCGATCGGCCGCAGGACGGGCTCGAGGGCGGCGTTGTAGGCTACTCTCTCGCGGTCGACGACGCGCGCTACTTCGTTCTCGTACTCGCGCAAGAGCACGCGCAGGTGGCCGGCGCGCTCCGGCGAGAGGTCGAACTCACGGATCAGGAGCTCGGCGTAATCCTCCAGGGGGCCTCGATCGGCCTCCGCCCGGGTGAGGCGGCTGCCCAGGACCCCGGCGGCGGCCCCCGCCAGGAAGGCCACCAGCGCCAGGAGGGCGATCCAGAGGCGCGGCTGGTTCACCGCTGCTCGTCCTCGTCTTCGACCTCACGGGCGGCTTCCGCGCGGTTCAGGGCCTCGAGGGCCTCGATCGCCTGTTCCTTGCTGGCGTCGTCGGCCTTGAGGTCCGCCCCGCTGGGGAGCTCCAGGCGCCGGATGGCGATCGAGAGCACGATCAACACCGCCGCGGCGATCGCCACGGCCTGCACGGTGAACTGCAGCAGTCGGCCCGTGTCCTCCCGCCCGCGGTCCGCGGACTCGGTCCGCGGTCGAGCCGCGGTGGGAACCGCACCCCGATCGCCGGCGAACGCGCGCCGCGTCACGTGGGCGGCGAAGTCCGCGGGCACCGCGACTTCGGGGGTCGCAACGAACCAGGCGCGCAGGGCAGTGTCCTCCTGCACGGCGGTGCGGCACGAGGGGCAGGCGAGCAGGTGCCCGCGCAGGGGTCCGGCGTCCTCCTCGGTCAGCTCGCCGTCGAGGTAACGCGGCACCAGCGGGAGAGCGACATCACATTTCATTGTTCTGCCCCCTGAGCGAACTCGGGATGGCGCGCGAGCAGCTTCTGCTTGAACTTGGCGCGCGCGCGGAAGAGGCGTGATTCGACCGTGCCGATCGAGATCTCCAGCGTATCGGCGATCTCCTGGTAGGAGAGCTCCTCGAACTCCCGCAGCACCAGCACGGTGCGGAAGATCTCCGGCAGCTCGTCGAGCACGGCGCGGGTGATCGACGCGATCTCCTGCTCCTCCAGGCGTGCATCGGGACGCACGACCGAGCGAGCGTGGAGCTCGCCCCCCCCCGCCTCCGGATCCTCCACCGCGTGCACCGGGCTCCGGCCGCGGCGCTTGAGGCTGTCGAGGACCGTGTTGGTCGCAATTCGATACAGCCAGGTGTAGAAGCTGGATTGGTGCTGGAAGGAGGTCAGCCGGCTGTAGGCCTTGAGGAAGGTCTCCTGGACGATGTCCTCGACCTCCACCGCACTGGTGGTGTAGTGGCGGACGAGGGAGAAGAGCCGCCCCTGATAGCGCTCGACGAGCAGCTGGAAGGAGAGGGGGTTGCCCTCCAGGGTCTCTCGGACCAGGTCGGAGTCTTCGACGGGGGCGGCGTCCATCGGCTGAAGGACCATGGTGCGCGCTGGGACGACCGGCGGCAGCCCCTATTCCCGGCCTCTGAACTCCGTCAGGGGGGTTTCCATGCCGGTCAGGAGGTGCCCCAGCCGATCCCGCTTCGTGCGCAAGTACTTGAGGTTCACGGGGTTGGGGTCGGTCTCCAGGGGGAGCTGGTCGATCACCTCCAGCCCGTGCCCCGACAGCCCGTGCATCTTCTTGGGGTTGTTGGTGAGCAGCCGCATCCGCCGCACCCCCAGGTAGTGGAGGATCTGGGCGCCGATCCCGTACTCGCGCAGGTCGACCGGCAGCCCCAGGGCCTCGTTGGCCTCGACGGTGTCCAGGCCCTGGTCCTGCAGGCGGTAGGCCTTGAGCTTGTTCTCGAGCCCGATCCCGCGCCCCTCCTGCCTGAGGTACACCAGGACCCCCCGCGGCTCGGTGGCCAGGAAGCGCAGCGCCTTCTCCAGCTGCAGCCCGCAGTCGCAGCGCATGGAGGCGAAGACGTCCCCGGTGATGCACTCCGAGTGCACCCGCACGAAGACCGGGTCCTCGATGGCGGGCCGGGTCCCGTCGGGCCCGAGATCGGGCACCCCCCGCGCCAGGGCCAGGTGCTCCTTGTCGTCCATGACCGAGCGGAAGAGGTGCAGGGTGAACTCCCCGTGGGCCGTGGTCAGGGGAATCGGCTCGGCCAGGGGCTCGATCAGCCGCTCATTGCGCCGGCGGTAGGCGATCAGATCGGCGATGGTGCAGATCGAGAGGCCGTGGCGCTCGGCGAAGATCTCGAGGTCGGGCAGGCGGGCCATCGTCCCGTCGTCGTTCATCACCTCGCAGATCACGGCGGCGGGCCGACAGCCCGCCAACCGGGCCAGGTCGATCGACCCCTCGGTCTGACCGCCGCGCACCAAGACCCCCCCGTCCCGCGCCTTGAGGGGGAAGATGTGGCCGGGTCGCGCCAGGTCCTCCGGCTTCGAGTCCGGCGAGGCCGCGACCTCCACGGTGCGCGCCCGGTCGGCCGCGCTGATGCCCGTGGTGACTCCGGTGGCCGCCTCGATCGAGACGGTGAAGGCGGTCCCGTGGCGGCTGGTGTTGCGGGAGACCTGGGGTTCGAGCTCCAGCCGCTCGCAGGAGGCGGCGTCGAGGGGCATGCAGATCAGCCCGCGCGCCTCCTTGGCCATGAAGTTGATGGCCTCGGGAGTGACGAATTCAGCGAGGAGGACGAGATCCCCTTCATTCTCCCGATCGGGGTCGTCCACGAGGATGACCATGCGCCCCTGGCGCAGCTCGTCGAGAACCTGGGGAATGCTGGCGATGCTCATGCGTCTGGCGTGGAGGCCCTATGCGGGGTTGGCCGGCTCGTGCCTGACCCCCCATCATAGGAGATCCGAACCCCCGGCCTCGGCAGGCGACCCATGAACTTCAAAGCTGCGACGATCTCCCTCTGGGCCTTGGCGGCCTGCGCTTCCGTCGACCACACCCTCGAGCGCCTGGGGGAACGGGGACGCGGCGCCGGGGGGAGCGCCACCCCCCAGCAGCTCGCCCCGCCCCGTACTCCGGGGGATGCCCTGGTCGCCATCGCGCGTCTGGAGGACGCGCGGGAGGATGGCGGCGGCCTGCTCGAGATCCTGGCGGGGACCTTCTCCCCCGACGTGCGCGTCCGCGCCACCCAGGCCCTCGGCCGGCTCCCCCGCGACTCCCACGGGGCGGCGGTCACCCGGGCCCTGACCGCGATCCTCGGCGACGAGCTGGCCGAGGTGCGCGCGGCGGCCGCCTTCGCCCTGGGGCAACGGGGGGATCCCGCCGCCGCCGACGCCATCCTGGAGCGCTGGGAGGACGCCGACCCCGCGGTGCGCGCACGGCTGGTGGAGGCCGCGGGGCGCATCGACGAGCCGCGGCTGCGGAGAGCGGTCCTGGCGGCGCTGGAGAGCCCCGTCGAGGAGGTGCGCCGGGCGGCGGCGACTGCGCCGGGGCTCTGGCCGACCGACGCGGCCGGCGCCCGGGAGGTCGACCTGGCTCTGGCGGAGGTCGCCTCACGGGTGCTGGCGGGGAGCCCCAGCGCGCGGCGCGCAGCCCTCGCCGACTCGGCCCTCGAGAGCCCCGAGGTGGTCTGGCGCGCCCTGTACAGCCTCGCGCGGCGCCGGGCGGAGGCGGGGCGCAGCGCCTTCCACGTGCAGCGGAGCGCGGACCACGCCCTGGTGCGGCTCTTCGCGATCCAGGGCCTGGGGGTGATCGAGGCCCACGGGCCGGGGCGCGAGGCGCTGGAGGAGGCCCTCGGCGATCCGGACTGGCGCGTGGCGGTCGAGGCGGCGCGCGGGCTCGCGCGCTACGGCGACCGGCGCTCCACCCACGCCCTGGGGAAGGCCTTGGACTCCCCCTGCGTCCACCTGCGCATCGCCGCGGTGGAGGCCCTGGGCGCCATCGAGCTCGACACGATTCCGGTGGCGGGCCTCCTGCGCGGCGTGCGCGGGGACCCCTCCCCCAGCGTGCGCGCGGCGGGCCTGGTGAGCGAGGCGGCGATCCCCAGCTCCGGGGTGCGGGAGGTGCTCTGGGCCGCAGCGACGGATCCCGATCCCGTGGTGCGCGGGGGGGCCGCCGAGTGCGCGGGCGAGTTGTCCGACGGGGTGGCGGTGTCCTACCTGGTCCCGTTGACGCGCGACCCCCACCCCCGCGTCGCCGGCCAGGCGATCGCCGCGCTGGGCGCCAACCCGATCGAGGAGGCCCACGACCGGCTCGTCGAGCTGTTGGGCCAACCCGACAACGGCCTGCGCCTGGCCGCGGCGATCGCCCTGCGCGAAGAGGCGCGCCCAGAGGACCTGCCGGCCCTGCGCGCCGCCTTCCACGGTGCGCGCGGGGACGTGGCTCCCGAGGTGCGCTTCGAGACACTGCGCACGGTGGCGGCGATCGGCGGCGACGCGGCTCGCGATTTCCTGGCGGAGGCGAGCGGCGATCCCCACCCCTGGGTGCGGCACGTGGCGGCCACCTGCCTCGAGGAGCTGGGGAGCGCGCCCTCGATGGCGCCGCCGCAAGCGGAGGCCAGCGAGCCTCCCGACCTGCCCCTCCCGGGGATCGACTACGAACCCGCTGGCCCGCGCCCGCGGGCGGAGGTGGTCACCTCACGGGGCACCCTCCTCTTCGAGCTCCTGATCGACGAGGCCCCGGTGCACGTCCACAACTTCCTCGAGCTGGCGCGCCGCGGCCACTACGACGGCCTCGACTTCCACCGCGTCGTGGGGGACTTCGTGATCCAGGGCGGCTGCTACCGCGGGGACGGCAACGGCGCGGGGACCTGGCGGGGAACCGGCGACGCCCTGCGGCACGAGTTCACCGCGCGCCCCTACACCCGCGGCTCCCTCGGCATGCCCCGCAACGAGGATCCCGATTCAGGAGGCAGCCAGTTCTTCGTCACCCACCGCCCGACACCCCACCTGGACGGCCGCTACACCCTCTTCGGAGAGCTCCTGGAGGGGTTTGAGGTGCTGGATGCGATCGAGGTGGGGGACCGGATCCTCGCGGTCAGGATCGAGTAGATCCCCACCCACAATCCCATCTCGGGCTCACAAAGGCGGGCCAGGAATGCCGATGGGGCGGGCGGCTCGAAGAATTCGCATTTCTTCGGCGCCCCCCGACCCCCATCCCCGAGCGCCCCTGGGAGGCCCGCATGCATCGAATCCTGATCCCCGGAGCCGCGCTGGCCGTGTTGGCCGCCGTCGGCGTCCCGCGGCTGGTGGGTGTGCAGGAGCGGCTGGCGAAGCTCGACCAGAGGACGGCCCGGCTCCCCATCGCGGACCTGGAGATGCGGACGGAGCTGGGCGCGCTGGACCAGGACCTGGGGGCCCTGCGCGCGCGCCTGGTGGCGGCGGAGCAGGCCGGAGTGCTCGGCGAGGAGGCGTTGATGGAGCTGCGCGGGGTGCTGGACGCCCTCGACGAGCGAGTGCAGCGCTCCGGCGTCCAGCTCGACCAGTTGGCCGAGCTGCGTGCCGAGTGGGAGAGGGAGTGCGTCTGCGCGCGGCTCGAGGAGCTCGAGAGCAGCGGTGAGCAGCGCTGGGAGGGCCTCTCCCGCGCCGTGGAGGCCGCCGCAACCCTGGCCGAACGCACCAGCCGGGATCTGGTCGCGCTGGGCGACGACCTGACGGAGCCCGAGGAGGACGTCCGCTGGCGCGCGATGGTCGGCCCGACCGTCCAGCTCGCAGGGGAGAGCACGGTGGGCAGCGGGGTGCTGCTCCAGTCGCGTGAGCTGGAGGAAGGGAGGGTCGAGACCCTCCTCTTGACCGCCTGGCACGTGGTGCGGGACATCCGCGCCGATTCGTTCGAGAAGGACCCCCCGATCCCGGTCACCGTCTACCTCGAGGATGGCAGCACCTTGCACCACGACGCGGAGCTGGTGGCCTACGAGACGGGGATCGACGCCGCACTGCTCTGCATCATGTCCGAAGAGCCGGTGCCCTGCGCCGCGGCACTTGCCCCCCGGGCGGAGCTGGCCGAGACGCGCATCTTCCGGCCGATGATCGCCGTCGGCTGCCCCCTCGGGAACGATCCGATCCCAACGCGGGGCGAGCTCGCCGACCTCGACCACCTGGTCGACGGGAACCGCTACTGGATGATCAGCGCCCCCACCTACATCGGCAACTCGGGGGGCGCGATCTTCGACGCCTCCAGCCAGCACATGGTGGGGATCTTCTCGAAGATCTACACCCACGGCGCCCTGCGGCCGACGATCGTGCCGCACATGGGGCTGGTGACGCCGCTCGACCGGGTGTACGACTGGCTCGAGGAGGCGGGGGTCGCGAAGGTGATCGAGGGGAGCGACGGGGTGGAGATCCGGGTGGTGGAGCTCCCGCAGGCGGAATAAGCCCGCGATCGGCGGTGAACCGCTCCCCGGGCGTGGCGTTTCCGGGGCGCAACCACAACGCGATCGGAGGACCGCCATGCAGAGCTCCCTGCTCCCCGCCCTGCTCGCCCTGCCACTCGTCGCCGCAGCCCCCCCCCAGGAGGAGGTCGTGGGCGGCTGGCTCGCCCAGCACCAGGACCCGGATGGGAGATGGGATTGCGACGGCTTCGCCAAGCACTGCCCGGTGGAGGGGCCCTGTGCCGGGGCCGGAGACCCCGACCGCGACGTGGGAGCCACGGCGATGGCGCTGCTCGCCTTCCTCGGGGAGGGGTGCACCGCGGAGGTGGGCCCCCACGCGCAGGGGGTCGCCCGCGGGCTGGCGTGGCTCTGCTCCCAGCAGGATCCGAAGACGGGTCGCATCGGGGCGGAGGACCATCCCCACCAGCTGCACGACCACGCGATCGCGACCCTGGCCCTCTGTGAGGCGCACTACTTCGGCGGTGATGCGTCGTTGCAGCGACCGGCCCAGCTCGCGGTCGACTACCTCGCCGGCGCTCGCACGGAGGAGGGTCGCTGGTGCGTGGGGGAGGCGGACACGTCGATGACCGGCTGGGTCCTCCTCGCCCTCGTGTCCGCCACCGAGGCGAAGCTCACGGTGAGCCCGGCGGCGCTGGCGGATGCCGAGCAGTGGATCGACGGCGTCTCGGCGCAAGCCGAGCCGAAGATCACCGCCATGGCCCTACTGGGGGGCTTCCTGGTCGGCCGGGATCCGGCGCAGCACCCGGCGATGATCGCGCAGGCGGATCGACTGCTGGGCCACCTGCCCAAGGGAGAGGATGACGGCGAGAGCTGGGACCCGGAGCTCTGGTTCTTCGGCTCCTACGCCATCTACCAGCTCGGCGGACGCCACTGGAAGACGTGGAACCGAGCCATGAAGCGGGCCGTCCTCGAGGCGCAGCGCAAGGAGGGGCCGCACAAGGGCTCCTGGGATCCGATCGACCCCGCGGCGGAGGGGGGCGGCCGCGTCTTCTCGACGGCGACCTTCACCCTCTGCATGGAGGTGTACTACCGCTACGCGCGGGTGATCGGGGCGCGGTAGCTCGCGCGTCAGCGCTCCGATTCGACCAGGGGGTTCACGAACCAGCGATAGCCCCCGGTGTCGGAGAAGTAGAGGCGGCCCTCGTGCTCGCGCAGGAAGCGTAGGGCGCTCGGTGCGTCGTGGCCCGCCTCGCCCAGGTAGCGCTCGGCCAGCTCGAGGGCCACCGCGTCGGTCGGGTCGTCTGCGAGGCGCCGCTCCAGGAGCTCCAGGAACGCGGGGGTGCGGTTCGACACCCCGAGCTCGCGCAGGGCCGCGTCGATCCGGTAGGCGCGCTCGTCCTCGGCCTTGTAGACGTACTCGAGCTCGGCCTCGAAACGTCGCTCAAACGCCCCCGCATCCAGGCCAACCGCGGTGACCCAATCGGCCGGGAGGGTGTCGGAGAGGTAGCGGAAGAAGCTCCTGCGCTCCTCATGCTCCATCCCGTCGAGTTCACGGACCCGGCCCAGAATGCGCGTCAACCTGTCGCGGCTGGTGGCCACCTTTTCGACCAGCGGCGCGTGGCCGTCGAAGCGGGTCATGTAGACCAGCGCGTTGAGGAAGACCCGGCGCGCGCTCTCGGTCATGCGGTCGGGGGCGGCGTAGAAGCCCCACTGCAGCATGTTGGCCTGCCGGCCGATCGCGACCGCCTGCGGGCCCTTGGTGTTGATGCCGCCGGAGATGCGCTCGCAGTCCGGCGAGTCCTCGAAGCCGAAGCCGTCGGAGACGACGCCGTAGTCGACGGTCTCACCCGGCTCGCCGGTCTGGACGACCCACACGCCCCGGTCGTCGAAGTCGCGCTCCCAGTCGTTCTTCTCCAGGGTGATCTCCACCGGAAGTGGCCCTTGGAAGACGGGGTGGTCGAGGCGCACCCCGTGCGCCTCATTGAAGAGGCAGAGTCACAACCAGTTGAGCTTGTGCTCGCGGCGCAGCCGGGTGCCGACATAGGTCATCGCCACCACCGGCTTGGTGAAGTCGTCGCGGAGCGTGATCGGCACGCTGCGCGGCCTGCCCCCGATCTTCTCGTAGCCGTCCAAACCGTAGTAGCTGACCCAGTCGGCGATGACCACGTCGTAGCCACGGGCGGACTCCAGCGAGAGCTCGGCCAGCGGGATCGTGGCCGAGTGGTCGAAGTGCCGGGCGAGGAACTCGGCGAAGACGCCTTCGCGATGCCCACCCTCGAACCCCGCGTAGAGCACGCGCAGCTTGCGGTGCGGCGCCCAGGAGTCCCCGGTCGCGGGGAGCTGGGCGGTGAGCTTCACCTCCCGCGGCGGATGGCAGAGGTCCCGGTTGCAGGCCTGGTAACCGAGGGTGGCGGAGACCTCGGCCCCCGCCTGCGGCGCCTGGGCGACGAGCATCTCGTGGGCGAAGGCGGCCTTCCGCGACCAGATGCGGATCGCAGGGCCCTCGTGGTAGGCGCGGCTCTCGGGCTCCTTCCAGTCGCCCACCGCCTCGAGCCCCGCGGGCAAGGCCAGGGCGAGGGTGGTGTCGGCGTACGGCGCGGGGCCGGAGAGATCGTAGATGTGCCATCCGGGATCGATCTCGACCTCGACGGTCAGCTCGAAGGTCTTCCCCACCGCGGGCAGCGCGTCGGGAAGCACCAAGTGGGAGGCGACCGGGTCGTCGGCGAACGCCGGCGCGGCGCAGAGTAGAGCGAGTGCGAGGGTCTGCATGCTCGGCGCATCCTACCGCGGGACTCCCCGGCGTAGAGGATCCACGCCGGGGGCCTTGCGAAGCCGTGAGACCGACCTGGCGCGCTAGTGCCTGAAGTGCCGCGCGTCCGAGAAGACCATCGGCACTCCGCGCTCGTCGCAGGCGGCGATCACCTGCTCGTCGCGAACCGAACCTCCCGGCTCGACGATCGCCGCCACCCCCGCCTCGATCCCGACTTCGACGCCGTCGGGGAAGGGGAAGAAGGCGTCGGAGGCCATGACGGAGCCCGCGGCGCGCTCACCCGCCTTGGCGACCGCCAGGCGGGCGGAGTCGACGCGACTCATCTGGCCCGCTCCGACGCCGTAGATGGTGGTGCCGCCGGCGAGAACGATGGCGTTGGACTTGACGTGCTTGGCGATCGTGTTGGCGAAGGCCAGCTCCTCCAGCTGCTCGGCGGTGGGAGCGGCCTGGGTCACGCAGCGGAACGCCTCGCGGCCCTCGGCGTTCAGGTCGCGCTGCTGCAACAGGAACCCGCCGACGAGCTTCTTCACCTCCACGTCGCGCCCGTCGCGGCAGGAGGGGGCGAACTCCCCACTGGCGAGCAGCCGCACGCTCTTGCCCCACTTGGGCTTGCGGGTCAACAGCTCGAAGGCGTCGTCGTCGAAGGAGGGGGCGATGATCGCCTCGACGAAGCGGTTGCCGTCCACCAGAAACTGGGCCGAGGAGAGGTCCACCGGGCGGGTGAAGCCCAGCACCGAGCCGAAGGCGGAGATCGGATCCCCCGACCAGGCCTCCTCCAGGGCGGTGGAGATCGCCTCCGCCGCGGCGGCGCCGCAGGGGTTGGTGTGCTTGATGACGCACACGAAGGGATCGTCGAACTCCTTGGCCAACGCCAGGGCGGCGTCCAGGTCGACCAGGTTGTTGTAGGAGAGCGCCTTGCCGTTCAGGACCTCGGCGCTCGCCACCGACGGCTCGCCGGTGCGGCCGGTGCGGTAGAAGGCGGCCGATTGGTGGGGGTTCTCGCCGTAGCGCAGGTCGAGCTCCTTCGTCCCCGCCAGGGAGAAGGAGGAGGCGAAGGAGGATTCCCCCTCGTGGGCCGCCCCGTCCTGCTCGTAGAGCCAGGTGCTGATGGCGGAGTCGTAGCGCGCCGTGAGCGCGTAGGCCTTGAAGGCCAGCTCGGCGCGCAGTTCGTCGGAGAGGCACCCCTCGCGCTTCTCCAGCTCGTCCAACACCCGGCCGTAGTCGGTCGGATCGCTGACGATGCCGACGTAGCGGTGGTTCTTGGCCGCGGAGCGCACCATGCTCGGTCCGCCGATGTCGATCTGCTCGATCGCCTCCGCGCGGGAGACCCCTTCCCGGGCGACGGTCGCCTCGAAGGGGTAGAGGTTCACCACCACCAGGTCGATCGGCTCGATGCCGTGGGCCTCCATCGCGGAGACGTGTTCGGGGGCGTCGCGCAGGGCGAGGATCCCACCGTGGACCTTGGGGTGCAGGGTCTTCACCCGTCCGTCCATCATCTCGGGGAAGCCCGTGTAGTCGGAGACCTCTCGTACCGGGATGCCGGCTTCGGAGAGCACGCGGTGGGTGCCGCCGGTCGAGAGCAGTTCGATGCCCATCTGGGCCAGGTTGCGCGCGAAGCCCTCGAGGCCGGTCTTGTCGGAGACGCTGATCAGCGCGCGTCGGATGCGGTCTTTCAATTTCTCACCTCGGCCCACCCGGGCCTGATGCGGAAAGGGGGGGGGAAACGGGCAGTCTAGCGGCGCCGTTCCCCGGCCGCCAAGACCTGCGGACGAGCGCGGCGATGCCCCAGGGGCGTGAGGGAGAGTCCCCCGTCGGGGGCCTCCTGCACGAGTCCGGCGCGGGCCAGGGCCACCAGCGCACGCCGCGCGTTGCGGCGCCCCATGCGGGCGGCGCGGGTCAGAGTCGCCAGGGTGTGGGGACCCTCACGGGTCAGGAGCGCGAGCAGCCGGCGCCCCGTGGCATCGAGCCGCGGCGCCCTCCCACAGCGCGCCCCCATCGCCTTCACCTGGGCCGCGGTCGCCGGTCGGCTGGAGGCGCCGTCGCGCACGTAGACCCGGCGCTCCCCCGAGGGCAGCAAGGCGCGCACGGGCCCGTCGGATGCGGGTGCGATCCGCCCTTCAAGCAGGGTGCGACCCGCCACGCGGTGGCGGACGATCTGGAGAGCGGGGACGGGTTCGACCCACTCCTCGGCGACGTGGCGCAGGGCGGCGTGCACGTCCCGCGGGTTCCCCACGCCGACCACCCCGCCGCGATCCTCGACCCCGATCCAGAGGCTGCCCCCGACGCCGTTGGCGAAGGCGGCCAGGGTGCGCGCCAGGCGGTGGGGGCGGGGGAGACGCTCCTTCCACTCGCACTCGGGACCTTCGGGGCCGTAGGGGCGGGCGCCATCCATCCGTGCCAGGCTACTGAACTGCCCCCCTTCGGTGTGCACTTCCGGGGACCTCCCCGTCGCAACCCCGCTGCCACCAAGGACTTCGAGCGTTCTTCCCCTCGGAGCAGGCCCACGGGCCCGCCGGGAACAGACGGGTAGCCGGTTCGATGGGCGCTTCGCCGACGTAGCGCGGGTACCGAGGTGCGGGGTGCCCACTGAAGGGGGGCAGTTCAGTAGGCTTCGCGCGGATGAACGTCCGCCGATACCCCGTGCGCTTCTTCCTCGGTGTGGCCGCGATCCTGGCCCTGCCCCTGGCCGGCTGGCTCATCTTCGGGAGGGAGTGGCACCCACTGGTGGCCTGGCTGGTCACTCTGAACGTGGTCGCCCTGCCCCTCTGGGGGTACGACAAGTGGGCCTCGCCCCGCGAATGGCCGCGCGTGCCGGAGAAGGCATTGCACCTGATCGCCTTCCTGGGGGCGGTGCCCTCCTCCTTCCTGGCGATGAAGCTGCTCAGGCACAAGACCCTCAAGCCGCGCTTCCGCAACCTGTACCTGGCGTTCCTCGTCCTTCACGCCGCAATCCTGGCGCTCTGGCTGGAGCCGGGACTGCGGCTTTGGTGACGCTCAATCCGTACGTTTGGCGGCGGAGAGCGCCGCGCGCACCGCGTCCGGGTCGGTGGTGGGCGCCTGGCAGGTGAAGTTCTCGCACACGTAGGCGGTCGCGGCGTCGCCCATCTCGTGGGCGGCGACGTAGGGCACCAGCTGCTCGAGCTCTGCGTCCCCACCAGCCGGCCGCAGGACCACCACCTTGTTGGGGGCGAAGGTCCCGTGGATCGCCGACAGGAGCGCGCAGGTGTCGGCGGCCTCCCGCTCCCCCACGACGACGACCTCCTGGGTCGGGCCGAGGGCGAAGTCGAGCGCCATCAGGCACTGGGTGTGGCCGGCGCCCCCGCGCCCGAGATCGCCCGCGAAGGCGGCCAGGGTGCGCTGGGCCAGCTCCTCGTAGCGCGTCTCGCCCGTCAGGCGCCCGAGGCGCAGGAGGTTCAGGAGGGCGACTGAGTTGCCGGAGGGGATCGCGCCGTCGTAGAGCTCCTTGGGGCGCACGAACAGCTCCTCGCCGTCGGCTGGAGAGAGGAAGAAGCCGCCGCGCTCATCGTCGTGGAACTGGGCGATCATCGTCTCGGTCAGGTCGCGCGCGGCCGCCAGCCAGCGCACCTCCTGGGTCGTCTCGAAGAGCTCGAGCAGACCCCAGACCGCGAAAGCGTAGTCCTCGAGCATCCCCTGCCCCGAGACTTCTCCCAGCCGCGCCAGCTTGTGCAGGCGCCCGGCGTCGTCGCGCAGCGTGCCGAGCAGGTGCTCTCCCGCGCGCCGGGCGGCGTCGGCGAATTCGGGCTCGTCGAGCACGCGCGCCGCCTGGGCGAAGGCCGCGATCGCGAGCCCGTTCCAGTCGGTCAGGATCTTGTCGTCCTTCAGGGGGTGCTCGCGCGGCTCCCGCACCTCGAAGAGGGTGGCGCGGATCGCCTCCAGACGCTGCGCGAAGGCGGCGGGATCCTCGCCGCGCGCCGCGGCGAGCTCGGCGTAGGTCCGCTCCAGGTGCAGGATGTTGCGGCCGGTCCGCTGGCCGGTGGCCTCCTCCGCGAAGTTGCCTCCCTCGTCCACGCCGAAGACCTGCAGGGCGAGCTCGGCGTCCTCCTCGGAGAGTGCGGCGCGGATCTGCGCCGCGGTCCAGAGGTAGAAGAGCCCCTCCTCCCCCTCGCTGTCGGCGTCCTCCGCCGAGTAGAAGCCCCCCGAGGGCGCGGTCATGTCGCGCGTGACGTAGGTCAGGATCTCGCGCACGGTCTGGGCGCAGTCGGGCTCGCCGGTCACCTGCCACCCCTCCAGGTACGCCATGGCGAGCAGGGCCTGGTCGTAGAGCATCTTCTCGAAGTGCGGCACGAGCCAGTCCCAGTCGGTGGAGTAGCGGTGGAAGCCGAAGCCCACGTGGTCCCAGAGTCCACCCTTGCGCATCTCGCGCAGGGTGCGGGTGACCATCTCGAGGGCATCCGCCTCGCCGCTGCGCCGGTGGTAGCGCAACAGGAAGCGCAGCTCGTGGGGGACGGGGAACTTGGGCCGGTCGCCGAAGCCGCCCCGCTTGCGGTCCGCGCGCTGGGCGAAGACGCGGAAGGCCGCGTCGAGCACTTCGACGCCGGGGGCCGCTCCGGGGGAGCCCACCGCCATGGAGGCCATCTGGGCGGCGGCGCGCTCCGCGACGTCGACCGCCTTGTCGCGCTCCTCCTGCCAGATTCGGACCAGCCGCGGGATCAGCTCGACCATCCCCAGGCGACCGAAACGCTGGTGTTTTGGGAAGTAGGTCCCGGCGAAGAAGGGCTTCTTGTCGGGCGTCATGATCACCGTCATCGGCCAGCCGCCCTGTCCCTGGTTCATCGCCTGGGTGATCGCCATGTAGATGTGGTCCAGGTCGGGCCGCTCCTCCCGGTCGACCTTGATGCAGACGAAGGCCCCGTTCATCAGGGCGGCTACCTCCGGGTCCTCGAAGCTCTCGTGCTCCATCACGTGGCACCAGTGGCAGGTGGAGTAGCCGATCGAGAGGAAGATCGGCACGTCCCGCTGCGCGGCCGCGCGGAAGGCCTCCTCCCCCCAGGGGTACCAGTCGACGGGGTTGCGGGCGTGCTGGAGCAGGTAGGGGCTGCGCTCGAAGACCAGCCGGTTGAACTCGTCGCCGCCGTCGCGGGGCCGGGCGGCGATCACTTCGGGGCTCGGGAGGGGCCTGCGCACGTGGGGCCTTTCCTGCTGGGGCGGAATCGAGGGCGGGGCGAGGAGGAAGAGGGTGCAGAGGACGGTGGCCTTCATGGAACCCGTTCTTCGTCCTGCGCGGCGGAGCGTGACGCGCCGGAGGCGAGCAAGTCCCGGTAGGGCACCGCCAGGAAGGTGGCGCGATCGAGCGCCAGGGCGGCGATCGCCTCGTCGGTCTCGGCGTGTCCCTGCGCCGCGTCGATCCCGTCCAAGACCGTCTCGAGCTCGAGGTACTCCCCCAACCCCTCCACCCGATCGAGGTGCACCCGCGTGTGGCGCCAGAGCCAGAGGGTGCGCTCCTTCTCCACCACCACCTCGCGCTCCAGGGCGCGCCCGAGCAGCGCCAGCCAGCGCGAGGCGTCCTCCAGGGGCATGCGCTCGTAGTCGGAGGCGCGGGGGCCGCCGTGGTCCCGGGGGCGCGTGTAGGCGATCAGCTCGGGGGCGTCCCCGGCCTGCTCGCGCAGCTTCAGCCACCCCTTGGGAACGGCGAAGAAGGTGTCCCGCTGGCGGCGAGTCCAGGTCTCGTCGGCCCCCATGGCGCGCAGCCTCGCCTCCACCTGGGGGCGATCCGGCAGGGGGCATTTCACCTCGATGTTCTTCACAGGCTGCACTGTAAGACGTATCTCCGGGCCATGAACCGCCCCGCCCGGCTCTTCGCGCTGCTCCTGCCGGCGCTCCTCTCTGGGCCCGCAGGCGCGCAGGAGGAGCAAGCTCCCCCCCAACCCGCGTCGCTGTTCGCCTTCGAGACCCTCCCCGCGCCGGAGCTCTGGTTCGAGGTCCGCGCGCGGGCGTCCACGGACGAGAGGATCGCTGCCGACGACCCGCTGCGGGATGCGATCGGCGCCGTCCGCGCGGTGACCTCCCTGCTGGCTGCGCCCGAGGCCTGGCTCCCGCTCGACACCCGGGGTGCCACCGCCGAGCCCGGACTCTGGTTGGAGGCCTTCGACGGACGACTGGGGATCGCGAAGCAGTTCCTCGCCGAGGGTGTGGAGCGGCGGGAGCTCAAGGAGGCGGTGCTGGTGCTGGGGGCGTCCCTCGATTCTGCCGCAGCCCAATGGTTGGAAGAGGAGTGGCCACGGCGTCTGGAGCGAGCGACCGAGGGCCGAGCCCGACTCGAAGCGGCCCTGAACCCGGAGGTGCAGCAGGCCGCCTGGGCTCGCATCACGCGCTTGACGACGATGCGCCGGCCGCCGGAGGCGGTGCGCGTCCACCTCGTCACGGCGCCGGTGCCGCCGGAGTCCACGCTGCTGATGCTGGACGGGAGGGCGGTCGGCGTGGTGTCCCTCCACGAGCGCTCGCTCGCGGCCCAGGCGGAGGCGGTGTTGCACGAGCTCCTGCACGACTGCGAGGCGCGACCCGCCTACCCCCCCAACCTGTACTTGCGCATCCGCAGGCACCTGGAGCAGTCGAAGATCGGAGACGCGGAGCTCGTCCTCCACGTGAGCCACACCCTGCACGGCTTGACGGCGGCCGAGGTCGTGCGCTTGGTGCTGGACCCCGAGCACGTCGATCTGGGGGTGAACGAGGGGAGCTACGCCCGGGTGCCCGGAGTGCACGCCGTGCTCGCGCCCCTCTGGCGGCGCTACAGCGCCGGGGAGCTGGGGGCGGGCGACTTCAAACGCGCGCTGGGCGAGGGCCTGGCGGAGCTGATCGCCGAGCGCTGAGGCCGCTCACTCCGCCTTGGCGGCCTTGCGGGTCTTCAGATAGGCCTCGATGAAGTCGTCGATCTCGCCGTCGAGCACCGCCTGGACGTTGCCGGTCTCCTCGTTGGTGCGGTGGTCCTTGACCATCTGGTAGGGGTGCAGGACGTAGGAGCGGATCTGGCTCCCCCAGGCGATCTCCCCCTTCTCGCCGTAGAGCTTGGCCATCTCGGCGTCGCGCTTGGACTCCTCGAGGGCGATCAGCTTGGCCTTCAGGAGCTTGAGGGCGGTGGCGCGGTTCTTGTGCTGGCTGCGCTCGTTCTGGCAGCGCACGACGATGCCGGTGGGGACGTGCGTCATGCGCACCGCCGACTCGGTCTTGTTGACGTGCTGCCCACCCGCTCCGCCGGCGCGCATGGTGTCGATGCGCAGGTCGGCCTCCTTGACGTCGACCTCGATGTCGTCGTCCAGCTCGGGGGTCACGTCGACCGACGCGAAGGCGGTCTGGCGGCGCGCCTGGGCGTCGAAGGGGCTGATGCGCACCAGGCGGTGGACGCCGGTCTCCGCCTTCAGGTAGCCGAAGGCGAAATCCCCGCTGATGCGCAGGGTGGCGTTCTTGATGCCGCCCTGGGTCTCCTCCTGGTACTCGACCTGCTCCACCCCGAAGTCCCTGCGTTCCCCCCAGCGCGCGTACATGCGCAAGAGCATCGAGGCCCAGTCGCAGGCGTCGATCCCCCCCGCCCCGGAGGCGATCTGCACGAAGGCCCCTGCCTGGTCGTTGGGGCCGCCGAGCATGACGCGGAACTCGAGGCGTTCGACCCGCTCGCCGGCTTGGACGAGCAGCGCCGCGACGTCGTCCACCACCTCCGCTTCGTCCCCCTCGCTGGCCATCTCGGCCAGGGTATCGATCTCCTCGAAGATCTCCTGCAAGCGCAGGATCGGTTCGACGACCGCCTTGGCGGCCTTGAGCTCGCGCATCAGGCCCTGGCTGCGCTCCTGGTCGTTCCAGAAGTCGGGCTGGGACTGGGCTTTCTCGATCTCTCGAGCTCGGGCTTGATGGCTGGAGTAGTCAAAGACTCTCCGACAGCTGGTCGAACCGGCTGCGGAGCTCCTGGGCGACGTCCAGTTGTTCGGCGAGGGTGGCCATGGGGGCGGGAATTCTAGTCTCCCGAGGGCGGGGGGCAAGGGCGATTCGCTCCCCTTGGAGGCACCTACTTGGAGTTGCGCACGGAGAGGAGCAGGACCACGACGATCCAGGTTCGGGCGTCCTTCCCGCCCGGTGTCAGCGGCTCTTCGCTGACAGCGTTCAACGGTTACGGGCTCCCCCGGGCCTCCGTCGGCTCCCCTGCCCCGCCCCCCGGCCAGCGCCCCGCCATCAGCTCGGCCACGGGTCGCGTGAGCGGCTCCTTGCTGAGCAGGATGCGCACGATGGCGGTCAAGGGCGTCGCCAGGAGCGCTCCTACCATCCCCCACACCATGCCCCAGAAGATCAGGGCCAGGAGGATCGTGATGGGGTGCAAGTCGAGGGACTCCCCCAGCACCTTGGGCTCGACCAGGTTGCCCACCACGAACTGGATCACCCCGGGGACGGCGATCGCCAGGATCTTGATGGCCAGGCCGTAGTCCCCCAGTACGACGATCGGCAGGGGCAGCAGGGTCGCGATCACCGAGCCGATGCTGGGCACGAAGTTGAGCATGAAGGCGAAGAGCCCGAAGACCAGCGCCATCTCCACCCCGAGTAGGGCCAGGGTCAGCCAGACGAGCGACCCCGTGAACACCGAGACGATGATCTTGGCGCGCACGTAGCCCCGGATGCGGCTCTCCACACCGGAGAGGGCGGCGCTGGAGGCACCCTTGGCCTGCCCGAACATCATGAACATCAGGAAGATGAGCACCAGGAAACCCTGGGAGAGCACGCCGGCGAGCACGCCCCCCATGCTCGTCAGGAGGTCGCCGGCGACCGACTCGGCTTGCTCGTGCAAATCGTCGAGCTTCTCGTCCAGGCTCAGCTGCTGGCCGATCGAGGAGCCTTCGACCCTCTCGAGGAGCTCGCTGAAGCGCTGCTTGTAGGCGTCCTCGTTGGCCTGCAGTTCCTGCACCGAGAGGGTGACCAACCCCCCGAGCACCGTCAGCATCACCAGGCCGAGCACCGCCGAGGCGAGGAACGCCAACCCCCAAGGCAGATGCAGTCGCCGCCCCAGGAGCTCCACCACCGGCGTCAGCACCACCGACAGGAAGAACGCCAAGACGAAGGGCACCAGCATCGGGCCCAACCACACGAGCGCCGCTCCGGCGGCTACGGTTGCGAGGACGAGCAGGCTGACGGTCTGCAGCCGCTGATCGTGGGACGTGGCCGTCATGGGGATCCTCCGGGCCCGAGCCGATCCCGGTTCTACCCCGCTGGCAGGAGCCCAATCAAGGAAGGGACTCCTTCCTCAGTCCCCGCCCGCGTAGCCCATCCCCTCCAGGTCCTCCTGCATCGCGCTGTCCACGTGGGCGCGGCTCCCGGAGCTGCGGGGCGGATAGCGACGCCAGAGCTCGCGGATGCGCTCGTTCAGCTCCTCGTACCGCTCGTTCCAGAGGTTGCTGCGCTCGCCGCCGTCCGCCGTCAGGTCGAAGAGCTGGGTGTCCCGCTCTGCGTCGAACGCCTCCTCACTCCCGGGGTAGTGGATCACCTTCAACGCCCCCTCGCGGTAGGCGGTCGACGGGCGCCGATCGGGCTTGGTGAAGTAGGGGATGAAGAGGGGACGTCGCCCCCGCGGCCCCTCGGCGTCGAGGGGCACCCCCACCCACTCCTCCGGAATCGGCGCGCCCGCGGTACGCGCCAGGGTGGGCGCAATGTCGACGGCCAAGACCGGCTCCTCCACCACCAGCCCCCCCTCGAAGACCCCCTTCTGGTAGAGAATCAGGGGGATGCGCAACTGCTCCTGGTAGAGGGAGTGCCCGTGCCCGTAGCCGCCGTGGTCGTTCAGTTCCTCGCCGTGGTCCGAGGTGACCACGATCAGGGTGTCGTCGAGGCGATCCGTCTCCTCGAGGAAAGCCAAGAGGCGCGCGACGTTCTCGTCCGCCCAGGCGAGCTCCGCGTCGTAGAGGTCGCCGATGTAGCGGCGGTCGGAATCGTCGAGCACCCCCCACTTGTTCATGTTCACCACCCGCGGGAGCTCGCCGTCGTAGGGGCGCACGAGGGCGGCGCGCTGCGCGGCGGGTGGGGCGAGGGGCGCGTGGACCTGGTAGGTCTGGACGAAGGCGAAGAAGCGCCCGCGCAGCTCCCGGATCGTCTCGATCGTCGCATCCACGGTCTTGGCCACGTCGCGCGGGCCGACGCCGTAGCGGTCGAAGCCGTGCCCCAACCCGAAGCGCGGGTGCAGGAAGAGGCCCTCGGTGACGGCGAAGGTGTGGTACCCCTCGCCGCGCAGCACTTCGGCCACGGTGGTCAACCGCTCCGAGAGGCGCTCACGGTACCAGACGCCGTGCTGGGTGGCGTAGAGGGAGCAGAAGAGGGAGGCGTGGGCCGGCAGGGTCCAGGGCGCGGCGCTCGTGACGTCTGCGTAGCGCACCCCCTTTGCGGCCAGAGCGTCCAGCGCCGGTGAGGTGCGGCGCGGGTAGCCGTAGCAGCCGAGGCGGTCCGCGCGCAGGGTGTCGAGCAGGACGACGACGACACTGGGGCGCTCGTCCGGATCGCGGGCGTCCACCACCGGCTCGCTCCAGAAGGGGAGCAGGCTCGCTTCGCCATCCCCCGCGGCATTCACCACCTCGAGGGTGAGCTCCACGGTTCGCCCAGCGAGCGCCTCCAGCGAACAGGTCGCGCTGTGGAAGCGGTCGGCTCGAGCGTGGGACGCCGCGCCCGCCCAGAGCGCGTGCTCTGTGCGGTCGTCGCCGGTCGTCGTGATGCGGAAGGAGGTCTTGGGGGGGGCCTCCCCGCCGGCATCGCTTGCGGTCGTCCGCGGGTGCAGCTCATTCCCACTCGCGCTGTACTCCAGGGCGCGCAGCCCGTAGGCGAAGCGCAGCACGGCGTCGGCGGGGATCTCGACGCGCCAGGTGTGCCGTGAAGGCGGAGCGGTGTACAGGACGCGGCGCTCCTCCTGCTCCAGGTTCAGCCGCCGCAGGCGCAACCCATCGGCGGCAGTGCCCCTGGTCCCCGCCAACTCGGCGGTCACGTGGGAGGAGAGGGTGGGATAGGCGATCTCCAAGCCGTCGGGGACGAGCTCACCGGGGAGCAGCGCGGCTTCGATCCCGCCCGGCCCGATCGACGTCTCGCCGGGTTCCAGAGCGCGACCCTCTCCCTCGGCAAGCTCGCGACCCGCACCGGGGAGGGCGATCTCCTCGCGGGTGAGGAGGCGCGTGGGACCCGCCACCGGAAAGCGCGTGCTGTTCCGCAGGCGGGAAGGCGGCACCTCCGCCGCCGAAGCCGGCCGCCAGTAGTCGCCGCGGGGGCGCTCCCCAACGATCCAGACCCTCTCCTCCGCCAGCGCTTCCAGGAAGGGCGCGGGCAGGATCGACTCCCCCTCGTCGATGCGCAGCGGCTCGATTTCGAAGAGGTGCAGGTTGCCGCGCGACGGGGTGTCTCCCCCCGAGCAGGCCGCGCACCCGAGGAGGAGGGCCAGGAGCGCGATGTGGTGGAACCAGGGCCGCATGGGCCCGGATTGTACGGCGCACCTCGGCGACCCCGCGGGCCGGGGCCCTGGCGCCCCCCCACCTCGCGCTCTGCGCGGGGGGCGCCTACCCTGGGATGAACGAGATTCGGGCAAGGAGGCCTTCCGATGTTCTCACTTCGCGCCTTCGTTCTGGCCCTCTGCGCCGCCGCGCCGTCGGTGGCCCAGACCTACTACGTCGACGCGGTGGGCGGCGACGACGCCAACGGCGGAACCTCGTGGGACGACGCCTGGCGAACGCTCAGTCGCGCCGGCTCCTCCGGAACGGGTCTGATCCTCGTCGCGCCGGGGCTGTACGACGCGGCGTTGGGGGAGGCCTTTCCGATCCCGCTCGGGACGCGCACCTTCCGCGGGGTCGGGGGCGTGGCCGCCACCGTCGTCGACGGCGGCGGAAACGGGATCCTCTTCGACGGCGGTGCCTGGTACGACGGCGGCACGCTCGAGGGGCTGACCCTGCGCAGCGCCACGCGAGGCGTCGACGTCTACGTGGACTGCTTCATGGACTGGTGCGAGAGCGACCTGACCCTGCGCGACTGCGTCCTCGAGGGGATGGGGAGCCACGGTGTGTGCGCCGTCGTCTGGACCGATTGGTACGACGCCTACCTGGACGTCGTCGTCGAGCGCTGTGTCTTCCGCGGCTGCCCGACCGGCATCGAGGTGGAGGCGATCTGCGATCCCAACCACCCGACGTATCCAGCCACGGCCTACGGCGACCTGCGCTGCAGCGACAGCCTGTTCACTCGCGGGGGAGTGGGGATCGTCGGCTCGGGGCTCGACCTGAGTAACTTCGTCGACATGACGATCGAGCGTTGCACCTTCGTGGGCTTCTGGGGCACCGCGGTCGTCGCCGGGCAGGACGCCGACGCCGGCCTGCGTAGCTGCATCTCCTGGGGCAACGGTGCCGACGTTCAGGGTGCGGTCGGCCTCAGCTACTGCAACACCGAACACGCCCTGCACGGCGGCACCGGGAACATCTCCGAGGACCCGCTCTTCTTCGACCCCGCCGGTGGCGACCTGCGGCTGCGCTGGGACAGCCCCTGCGTCGACACGGGCTCCCCCGGCGAACCCGCCCTACCCGACCTGGCCGGGTACGTGCGCCCCATCGACGGCGACCTCGACGTGGTCGAGCGCGCCGACATGGGCGCCTACGAGCTGGCGACCCTGCACGACGCTGGAGAGGCGCACCTCGGCGCGACCGTGACCCTCGAGCTGTGGGGACCGGCCGGGGCGCCGGCGCGCGTCTTCTGGCGGCGCGGCGAGCCGGTGGCTCCCTTCTCGACCCCCTACGGCGACTGGGAGCTCGGCTTTCCGCGCCACTGGTTCGCCTCCGCGACCAGCGCACCGGGCCCCCCCGGCACCCTGCCGATCGACATCCCCACGGACCCCGGCCTGGTGGGCAGCACCTTCAGCTTCCAGTCCCTCACCGCCAACGCCCTGACCAACGCGGCGAGCTTCACGATCGTCGACTAGCCCGGGCTAGGGCGCCTCAGCCTGCCTTCGCGCCGGTGAACCGCAGGCTGGCCACCTTGCCCACCACGGGGGCGATGCCCTCGTTCCCCTCCCCGCCCTCGCTCGCCACCAACGCCGCCAGCTGCTCGGCGTCGTACACGAAGCGCTCCTCCACCCGCACCTCGGTCAACCCCGCGGCGCGCAGGCCGGCCAGGTAGGCTTCCTCGGAGATGGCGCCCGCTATGCAGCAGGCGTAGGCCTCGAAGCTCTCGAGGATGTCCCGGGGTAGATCCTGGGCGACGATGTCGGAGATGCTGAAGCGGCCGCCGGGCTTCAGCACACGCTGGATCTCGGCGAAGACGCGCTCCTTCTCGGGGGAGAGGTTCACGACGCAGTTCGAGATCACCCAGTCCACGGAGTCGCTCTCCAACGGCAGGTCCTCGATCTGGCCGCGGCGCAGCTCCACGTTCGCGCGACCGCTGCGTTCGGCGTTCGCGCGGGCCGTGGCGAGCATCTCCTCGGTCATGTCCACTCCGATCACCAGCCCCTCGGGACCGACCATCTCGGAGGCGATCAGCAGGTCGAGGCCCGCTCCCGATCCGAGGTCGAGCACCGTCTGCCCCGCCTCGACCCCCGCCAGTGCCAGGGGATTGCCGCAGCCGAAGGAGCTCTGCCCCGCTTCCGGAAAGGCGGCCAGCTCGTCGGCGTAGCCGGCCGTCTTGGCGGCGGTCCCGGCGGGCACCACCGGCTCGCTGGGACCGCAGCAGCAGCTCCCCCCGCCGGAGGACTGGGAGCGCTCCAGAGCCGTGCGATAGGCCTCCGACACCCGCCTGCGAATCTCGTCGCTCTTCAGCGCTTCTTTGCTCGTTTCCGCCATGGTCCTTCTCCGTCGGCGCAGCCGCAGTGGCACTCCTCGAGACGATCCGCCAAGCCCCGCAGGATCCCGGTCAGCGCGGCGGTCTCCAGGCTGTAGAACACCTCCCTCCCCCTGCGCTCGGCGCGCACCAGACCGGCTCGCTTGAGGAGCGCCAGGTGGCGCGACACGCCGGAGAGGTGCACACCGCAGCAGCCGGCGACCTCGGTGACCGTCACCGGCCGCAGCGCGTGGGCCAGGCGGCTCAGGACGGCGAGACGCGTCGGGTCCGCCAGAGCTTGGAAGAGCTCGGGCAGCAGGAAGCGCTGCAGGTCGACTGCGGGCAGGCTGGCGAAGGGGGAGGGTTGGGGCACGGGGGCAATCTAGCACGATTGCGCACACATGCAAGCATTATCCGCGCCCTCGCTCCAATCCGGCCGGGCGGGGTACCTTGGAGGTGACGGCTCCGCCCTGGCCGGAGACCCGTCGCCAAGAAGATCCCGGCATGTCTTACCGCGTCTCGATCGCGCTGCTCCTCCTCGCCCCGGTGGCGGGTGCCCAGGATTTCAGCTACCCGGACTTCTCCAACATGGCCGGGATCGCCCTCAACGGGAGCGCGGCGCAATCCGGAGTCGTGCTGCGGGTGACCCCCTCCGCCACCGGTCAGAAGGGCTCCGCCTTCTACGACCAGGCGACGAAGGTCAGCTCCGGCTTCGTCACCACCTTCACCTTCCAGATCTCTTCCACGACCGGGGGTGGTGCGGACGGGATGGCCTTCGTCATCCACAACGCGGCCGCCGGCTTGGGCGCCTTGGGGGACGACGGCTCGGGGATGGGCTACGCCGAGAACCCGAGCACCTCGATCGAGAACTGCCTGGCCCTCGAGTTCGACACCTGGAACTCCGGCCTGGGCGATCCCGACGACAACCACGTCAGTCTGCACACGGGGGGGACGGGACCGAGCAAGTACGACGAGGCCTTCTCCATCGGCAACGCCTCGGTGCTGAGCAACATCAGCGACGGCGCGCAGCACACCGCCCGTCTGCAGTACGAGAACGGCATCCTGGAGGTCTTCGTCGACGACCTGATCAACCCCTTGATCAGCGTCCCCTGGGACTTCGCCACCGGCGGGAAGTACATCAACGGCAACCCCACCGGCGGCATGGACCTGATCAACGGCACCTCCGCCTGGGTCGGTTTCACCGGGGGCACCGGCGGGGCGGCCGAGGACCACGACGTGATCTCCTGGGAGTGGAGGGACGGCAGTGGCCCGATCGGCACGAACTACTGCGGCCCGTCGAACCTGAACTCCACCGGTCAGAGCGCCGTGATCGGCGCCTTCGGTTCCCTGTTGGCGAGCGCCAACGACGTGCGTCTGGATGCCACCCAGATGCCTCCCAGCCGCTACGGGGTCTTCATCAACTCCCAGACCCAGGGCTTCAGCATGCCCCCCAACTCCCTGGGCTACCTGTGTCTGTCGGGGGAGATCGGCTTCTACACGTCGAACGTGTTCGCCGTCGACTCCAGTGGCCTGGCCTCAATACAGCTCGACCTGACCCAGACCCCCACCCCCTCCGGCTTGGTGGCGGTGCAGCCCGGGGAGACCTGGTACTTCCAGGCCTGGTATCGGGACCAGTACCCGGCGAAGACGAGCAACTTCACCGACGGGGTGTGGATCCTGTTCCAGTGAGAACGGGCGGACCTGGGGCCCGCCCGCCGGTGGCCTGGGCGAGAGGGGTGTCTATCGAAGATGCCGTTCGCTTCGCCCGTGGGCGATCCGGGGACCGCCCCGGCCACCGGGTGAGCCTTCGGCCAGCCGGGTCCCGCGGGTGGAGGAACACCCCCACTTCACCTCACATCATCACGTACTCGGTCTCCTCCTGCTCGCCGACCGGGTACTGGGGGCCTCCGGGGCCGCCGATCGCCTGCCAGGGGTCGGGCTGGGCCTCCGGCGGCTGGGTGATCTCCTGGCTGACCTTGACCGCGGCGTGGTAGCGCGCTCCGCGCAGCATCTCGCGCACCGCCAGAGCGATGAAGGAGAGCAGCGCCATGACGAGCACCAAGCCCACGGAGGGGCGCTCAGGCAGCCCGGTGGCCAGGAAACGCGAGAGACTCCCCAGGGCGAAGGTCACCAGGACCAACTCCACGAACCCGAGCAGGATCAGGGGACGCAGGGTCTTGATCGGGTAGCGCAAGAGGGTGAAGACGGTCAGGAAGCCCGCCTTCAGCGCCGAGCGGCCATCGAAGCGTGCCAGGCGCGTGCGTGTGTAGGTGCCCCAGGCGAGCACGATCATGAACCCCAAGGCGTGCAGCCCGTCGCGACCCCATTCGAGGGCGCGGGCGTGCAGCTCTGAGTCGAGCGCTTCGAGATGGTTCCCGTCGCCGGCGGGAAGCTGGAACCAGCGCTCCAAGACCCACTCGTCCCAGAGCGGTCCGTAGAGCAGCCAGCGCCACCCCGCCAGCACCACCAACACCAGCACGAAGACGCGCACGAAGCGGAAGAGGTAGCGCCCCGCTCCCATCCAGAAGCGGCGATTGGCACGGCCATGGGTGCGCTCGAGGATCACCTGCAACCATCCCCCGGCGGCCAGGATCCCCACCAGAATGGCGATCAGAGCCAGGGGAGCGCCCATGGCGGCGGTCTGGGCGTTCAGCGCTGACAGACCTCCCGCGTGGTCGTGGCGGAAGCTGGCCGTGAGGGAGACCACTTGGTCGTCCCACAGGAAGGGCGCCTCGGCGGCGGGAGCCTCCTCGCCGCCGGCGGGCGCCACCGCGTCGGGGAGGTAGCGATGGGCCACGGTTCCGCTGAACCACTTGTGCCAGGAGAAGCCGACGGGCAAAGCCAAGAGCGCGATGGCGATCGCGGGCACGAGCCACAGGGGAGTGCGGCTCATCACGCGGCGGATCGAACGCAGGAAGAGCAGGGGGCCGGTGCGCACCGGCTCGTCGGTCAGGAAGGGAGGATTCTCTTGCATGGCTAACCTCCCAGGGACGAGTACCAGTGCAGTAGGTGCATGTATTGGGTCCAGGCCCGCTCGGCCCAGCGCGCTGGTACGACCCGATCGCGGCGTGCGTACCACTGGTTGTCGGACATGTCGGTGTCGAGGAAGTAGATCCGGCGGGGATCGAGCAGCACGCGCTCGATCTCCTCGGAGCCGGGCTCCAGCGGCAACCGCCACCAGGTGGTCTGCTCCTGTTCCTCACGGGTCCAGGTGAAGGTCTGGCGCTCGCCCCCCTCGAAGCCGACTTCGATCTCGAGGGGCAGGTGCAGGCCCCCCTGGTGGCGCACGACCACGTCGTAGAGCCAGGCTTGGCTGGAGACGTCGGCATCCTCGGGCACTTCGATCTCGGCGTAGACCCCGTCGGGGCCGGGGAACATCCCGCGCACGATTGGTTCGCGACGCTGGGAGACCTCCACGCTCCAATCGATGGTGCCGGTGCCTCTCAGGAGCTGGTCGAAGAACCAGCCCAGCTCCTGCTCCGCGCCCTCCTGGAACGCGGCTACGAAGTCCTCCGCATAGGGGTGGCGGTAGCGCCAGGCCCCTGCGTAGTGGCGCATTCCGCGCCGGAAGGCCGGTTCCCCCACCACTCCGGCCAGGGTGCGCAGGATCACCGCGGGGCGCGCGTAGCTGTTGGCGCGGTAGCTCCGCCTGTCGGCGTAATCCCAGCCCTTGGTGAGGACCGGGTCCACACCCGGCGCGCGCAGGTAGGCAGAGCGGTCGCTCCAGCGCTGGTCGGTGCGCTCCTCGGCGAAGGTCAGCCAAGGCTGGTCACGCCACCAGTCGAGGAAGGGGGAGGCCTTGAGTGGATCGAAGCGAATGCCGCGCACGTTCCACCCCTGGCCGGTCAGGGTGCCGGCCACCCCGTGCGGCGTGGGATCGGCGGCGATTGCTCGGCCCCATACGGGGAGTCCGCCGTAGAGGGTCGCGGTGCGCCGCTCGCCGTAGACGCGCCAGAGCACCTCCGAGTCGGTGTAGGCATCGAAGCCCTCGTCGAGCCAGGCCGCCTCGAACTCGTTGTTGCCCACCAGGCCGTACCAGAACTGGTGGCCGCACTCGTGCACGGTGACCCCCTCCGGGCGCTGCATTCCGGGGTCCGTGAAGAGCGCGCTGCCGCCGGTGAAGAGGGTGGGGTACTCCATCCCCCCCGCCGCGGAGCCGCCCCAGGCGGGGTCGACGACGGTGATCCGCTCGTAGGGATACTCGCCGAACCACAGCCCGTAGAAGAAGAGCGCCGCGCAGGTCGCGTCGTAGTAGCGCCGCGCCTGCTTCTCCCGCTCGGGCTGCGAGAGGACGAATACGTCGACGTCGCGCAGGATGAGGGCGTGGACCCCCAGGCCCAGGGCGGCCTCGACCTGCGCCACCTCGGCGGGAAAGCGCTCCTTCCAATCGGCGAAGCGGAAGCGCTCCTCGAAGATCACGTAGTCGGGATCGGCGGTCCAGGCGAAGTCGTGCACCAGGGGCCGCGGGTCCGCCACGCTGGCCACGGGATCGGTGTATTCCCGGTCCGTCAGGGAGGGTGCCGCGAAGCGCGCGGTCACCCACCCGTCGGCCACGGCCTCCGCTTCCGCCGGCGCTCCCGAGGCTCCGATCTTGCCGGCGTACTCCTCCGGCAGGACGAGGGTCACGTCGTAGGTGCCGAAGTCCGAATAGAACTCGGTACGGGCGTGGAACTGGTGGCAGTTCCAGCCGCGCCCCCCCTCGTACACGCCCAACTTCGGGAACCAGTGGGCCAGCATGAGGAAGTCCCCCTTGACGCCGGTGCGTCGCCGGAGGCGGGGCAGGAGCGACTCCCAGGCCAGCTCCACCGTCAGCGAGGCGCCGGGGGGAACCGGCTCGGGCAGGGTGACCGAGAAGACGGTGTAGTCCCGCTCGCGGCCGTCGTCGGGGCGCTGCCAGGTGAGGGTGGGCAGGAGGTCGGTCGCACCCTGGCGCAGCTCGGTGACCCGCTGCCAGCTCCAGCCGTCGCGCACCGGCCCCCCGCGCAGCTCACCCTGAGATTCCCAGAGGTGGGTGGAGCGGTTGCTGGAGTAGGCGTTCAGGTAGAGGTGGAACCACAGGTCGCCGACCGAGTCCGCGCTGTGGTTGGTCCAGGTGATCGTCTCCCGGCCGGCGAGGGTGCGCTCGGCCGGGACCACCCGGGCCTCGATCGCGTAATCGGCGCGGCAGGAGCGGCTGTCGGGGGGATCCTCGGCAGCCGCAAGGGTAGGAAGGGCGAGGAGAAGGGCGGCGGGCGGCCACCAGGGGCTTCGTGGACGCATGATGGAGGCATGATGCGGCCGGAGGCGGGAGGGCACAAGACCCCCAAAAAAAGGCCGGGAATGGCTCATCCTGGGGCCTTGGAGCGCCGATTCCGTATCCGACGGACCCCGAGGCCTCCCCCTGGGTCGTGGCCCCCCGGACATCCGAAAAAAAACCCTCATTCCCCGCGTGCAGCGTCCGACAACCGGGGAGCGAGGGCGACCAACCTCGCCTGCCCACCAGGAGGACCGCATGGAACTCCACAGCAACCGACCCACTGACCACCCCAGCCGCCGAATCGACCTGGCGCGCCTGTCGCGCCAGGTGATGGAGAGGGCGGTCGAGGGGATGGATCTAGCCCAGGAGGCCCGAGCCTCCGAGGTTCGAGCCGTGATCGAACGCATCGACCGCGCCCGCGCCGGTCACGAGGCGCAGATCGAGCACCTGACCGATGCCCGACGTGCCCACGAGGAGCGCATCGCCGACAGCCTGGAGGTCTCCCAGACCGCCCGTCTGTTCGTCGAAGGCGCCGCCGAGGAGCCCGATCGGGCGGCCGTGATCGAATCCCTGCGGGCCGCCTACCAGTCCGGGAGCCTCAACTCCCGCGAGCGGATCGAGAACGCCGCTGAGAAGCTCCTGGGCGGCGAGTAGAACGTCAGATCCCCAACCGGCAGTACGCCGCCGCACCCGATGGGCGCGGCGGCGTTCTCTTTGGGAGACGGCCTCGGCAGCGGCTCCTATAATCCCCCGCCCGAACGGAGCCCTCACGATGACCGAACGCGCTGCCGACGAGCTGATCCAGGACCCTGCGGAACTGCTGGACCTCAGTCCCCAGGACTTCGTGCGCTTCCTGAGGAGGGAGCAGATCTCCCGCTTCTACCTGGTCCACGACCGGGCCAGCGGGCAGGTGCGCGCCTCCCACGCCTGCCTCGAGCCTCTGGCCGACTTCGTCGGCGCCGACCGGCGCGACTTCCAGGGGCACGAGGGGCTCTTCTTCCAGGTCAGCCGGGAGCACGACACCCTCCAGGGGGCCTTCGTCCACCGCACCCATCGCGGGCAGGCCGCGGGCGGCGTGCGCTACTGGCGCTACGACCGACTCGAGGACTACCTGCGCGACGGACTGCGCCTGGCGATGGGGATGACCCACAAGAACGCCCTGGCGGGGCTCTGGTGGGGTGGCGGCAAGGGGGTCATGGCCCACAACCCCGCGGTCGAGAAGGACGACCCCGCGGTGCGCGCGGCCCTCTACCGCGAGTACGGCGACTTCCTGACCACCCTCGCGGGCTGCTACGTGACCGCCGAGGACGTCGGCACCAGCGTGGAGGACATGGCCCACGTCTACGCCGGCACGCGCTTCACGACCTGCATCCCCCACTCCGTCGGCGGCAGCGGCAATCCCTCGGTGCCCACGGCCCGGGGTGTCATCTGCGGCATGGAAGCCGGCCTCGAGTTCCTGGGCCTGGGCTCGCTCGAGGGCAAGACGGTCGCGGTGCAGGGGATGGGGCACGTCGGCGAGCCGCTGATCTCCCTCCTCTTCGAGAAGGGTGTCGCGCGCGTCGTCGCCTGCGACATCTACCCGGAGCTGGTCTCCGACGTGCTGGCGCGCATGGAGGGGCGCCCGCTGGAGGCTCGGACCGTGGAGCGCGGCGACGATTCGATCTTCGCCACCCCGTGCGACGTGCTCGCACCCTGCGCCACGGGGGCGATCCTGAACCCGCGCACGATCCCGGAGATCCGGGCGCGCCTGGTGTGCGGCGCGGCGAACAACCAGCTCGAGGATCCGGAGCGCGACGGTCCGGCGCTGCACGAGCGCGGCGTCCTCTACGCGCCCGATTTCCTGGTCAACCGCATGGGCATCGTCAACTGCGCCAACGAGCAGTACGGGAACATGACCGAGGACCCCTACTTCGAGCGACACCTGACGCGGGACTGGGAGCACTCCGTCTTCCAGACCACCCTGCGGGTCCTGGCCGAGTCGCGGGACAGCGGTCAGCCTCCCACCCACGCCGCGATCCGGATGGCGGAGGAGCTCTCCCTACGGGACCACCCGATCTTCGGTCACCGCGGCCAGGAGATCATCGACTCCCTGGTGGCGAGCGGCTGGGGAAGTTGAGGGGCGCGCGGCCCGAGCGAGATCCTCAGCCGAGAGGGATCGCGCTCACCCACCCGTGGACGTCCTCGCGGTCCCCTTCCTGGATCGCCTTCAACGTCTGGTAGAGCTCGATGCAGCGCGGCCCCGCCTGGCCGTCGGCGCAGTAGACCTTCTCGCGGTCGCCGTAGACGATGCGCCCCACCGGCGTGATCACCGCGGCGGTGCCGCAGCAGCCCGCCTCGACGAAGTCGAAGATCTCCTCGATCTCCACGGGGCGCCGCTCCACCTTCAGGCCCATGTCCTCGGCCAGGGTGCGCAGGCTCATGTTGGTGATCGAGGGCAGGATCGACTCGGAGTCCGGTGTCACGTAGCGGCCGTCGGCGGTGATGCCGAAGAAGTTCGCCGGACCGGACTCGTCGATGTACTTCTTCTCGCGGGCGTCCAGGTAGAGCACCTCCGTGAAGCCCGCCTCCCTGGCGGCCACGCTGGCGCGCATGCCGGCCGCGTAGTTGCCGCCCACCTTCACGTCACCCACGCCCTGCGGTGCCGCGCGATCGATCTTGGACTCGACGATCAGGTCCACGGGCTTGAAGCCGGTCCTGAAGTAGGGCCCCACGGGCATCACCAGCACCATGAAGAGGTACTCCTCGGCGGGCTTCACCCCCACCTGGGGTCCGGTGCCGAGCATGAGCGGGCGCACGTAGAGGCTGGCGCCGGAGCCGTGGGGGGGCAGGAAGCGCAGGTTGGCGCGCACGCAGCGCTGGACGCAGTCGATGAAGAGCTCCTCGGGTACCGCAGGCATCAAGATCTTCTCTGCCGAGCGGACCATGCGCTTGGCGTTCTCCTCGATGCGGAAGATCTGGGGGCGTCCCTTGGGGCTTTCGAAAGCCTTCAGCCCTTCGAAAGCCTCCTGGCCGTAGTGCAGACAAGTCGCGGCGACGGACAGAGAGAGATCGAAGGAGTCGCACAACTCGGGTTGGCTCCAGCCTTGTCCTTTGCGCCAGGTACTGCGGACGTTGTAGTCCGTCTTCATGTACGCGAAGGTCAGGTTCGGCCAGTCCAAATCCGCCTTCTCGACCATCGATGCCTCCGTCGTCGATCTCATCGCCATTCCTCACTGGGGTGGGAACCGTCGCCCGAAGCCATCCGCCAGGGGTCCAGGCCCATCACTGCTGCACGTACGAGGATAGCCTATTGGCGTGGGAATTCCCACCTTGCGCCGTGCACGGGAGGTGTCCCTCCTACGCACTCAAGGCCGGAAAAGCACCCCAACGGAGAAGAGGCCGATGTCGCTGTCGTGGCCCGTGGCGTCGTAGTCCCCCACTTCGAAGAAGTGGTTGTACGCCACGTGTAGGGCCCAATTGCGATCGTCTCCCAAGTGTCGATCGTAGCCGAGCCCGAGCGCGGGACTGGTGCCGGACTCGTCTGCGTTGAAGGGACCGAAGGAACTCCGGTAGCGCACCTTCTGATTCCAGTGCAGCAGTCCCGCTGAAACGAAGGCGGCCGAGCGATGATCGATCGGCATCAGGCGCAGAGCCATGAGCGAGATTCCGTCGTAGCTGATGTCGTCGGTGAAGCCACCGTCGGCGGGACCTTCTGCGTAGAGGCTGCCGAAGTCGAAGTACCCGAGCAACATGGCGTAGAAGGGGCTGAACTGGTAGCCCGCGAAGAAGACCGTCGAGGTGTCTTCGTCGTCGACTCGATCGCCGGGGTCTTCCTCGTAGTCGTGGAACGTGGCGTACCCGGCGGCGGCGCCGCCGAAGAAGGAAGGCACCAGCGGACCGGGAAGTTGACCGGAAGGGGAGCTCGTCGGCGAAGGCAGGGCTGCGCAGCTCGCCAGCAGGGCGGCGAGGATGGGGAGCTCGTATCTCATGGGAGGCCTGGTCGGGGGGGCCAAGGGGGGACTCAGAGTAGCCCATTCCCCCGGATCCGCTCCGAGAGGCGGGGAACGCTCGTTTCGCGCAAAAGGCGGGAACCGTCAGGGCGCTGGGGCCTACCAGGGAGCGAGATGCCCCTGCACTCCGATCCCGAAGCCTGGCAGCCCCACTTCGACGCCGTGCAGGAGCGGGCCCTGCGCAGCCTCGCGCGCTGTGGCGTCGATCGGGAGCGCGCGCAAGACCTCTGGCAGGAGACGCTGAGCCAGATCCTCTCTGCGGGGGCTTCTCCCGACCCGACGAACAACCCCCACGCCTACATCTGGACCGCGCTGCGTCGCACGGCGCAACACGGCGACCGTCGCAGACGGATCCTGGGTCCGATCGGTGGCGATGACGTTCTGGCCCTGGTGCCCGACAACGGGTCGTGTCCGGCGGAGACCTGCCTGCAGCGAGAGCAGGCCGGGCAGGTGCGCGACGCAGTCCGTGCGCTCCCGCACCGCTTCCAGAGCGTGATTCGGCTGCGCTTCCTGGAAGGCTGGAGCCTGACCGAGGTGGCCACGAAGCTCGGCATCCCGAACGGAACGGCGGCATCACGCTGCCACCGCGCGCTGCACCAGATGCGAGAGCGCTTGTCGCGCTCGCTCGCGTGGATCCTGGTGCAACTGGGGAAGACGACCGCGATCCCGCGGCTGGCCGTTCTGGGACTGGCGCTGTCCGTCTGCCTCACCTTGCCCGGCGCCTCGCTGGGCGAGGCCTCCGCAGTAGCCCCCGAGGTCCAGCGGGAAGAACCCTCGCGCACGGAACCCGACGAGGATCCGGAGTCGACGGAGCGCCCCACCTACCCCACCCGCGGCTTCCCCTACGGCGGCCTCACGGTGGTGCTGCGTCCGCACCCCGAGTTGTAGCGCCCGAACGCCGTCGGTGGCGCTATAACGGATCCTCGGGACATCCTTGCGGAGGATCGACGTCATGGGAATCGGGATCTGGATCACCACGGCCTGCTTGACGGTTTCTGCTCCCGGGTGCGGCTCGGGGAACGCCGGCGTCGTGGGCCAGACGGCGCAGGGACAGGCGCAGACCAAGGGACTGTCGGAAGAGGACGCCATCCTGCTCGGCAACGGGCTGGCCACCAAGATCGCGCAGAACGCCTACGTCTCCCGCGAGATGGTCGTGCAGAGCGTGTACGGGGCCACCTATCAGAGTGGCGGCATGTTGACCGGGAAGGTCGTGAAACACGGCACGCTGAAGCAGACGAGGTTCGGCGGATACAGCTACCAGCCCACGCCGACGGACAAGCTCGTGCTCGTGCTCAAGGACGCCACCCACGAGTTCGAAGTGCGCGCCGTACAGGGCAACACGCAAGCCCAGACCCCGGCTGCCTTCCTCGACTCCAACCACCAGATGGAGTACGTGCACCGCATCCCGGAGACCAGCGAGATCGTGGTGAAGGCCAACCGCGTGGGGATGGGCTGGGCCACCCACCTGAAGGGGTGGTACGTGGAGGAGGGCAAGCGTTACGAGCTCGACCTGAAGGCCGAGGGGGGCAGCTACTTCGAGCAGGGTGGGGGCAGCGGCCAGGAGTCCAAAACCGACTACAAGGTCAAGGGAGAGGTCACGGGGGAGCGCATGAAGCTCACCGTCGACGAACGCCACTTCTTCCACCTGATCTCGCTCGGCGAAGCGGTCACGCACTCGATCGACGAGAACCGCAACCAGCTGGTCACCGGCGGCGACCAGTACCGCTGGGTCGACACCTCGGTCACCAAGATCTTCCGCACCGCCGGCGGGAGGATGATGCCGGTCTTCGACGCCGCGGAGAAGTGGAAGGCCACCGGCAAGGTGCTGAAGAACGGCAAGCCCTTCGGCGCCTACCAACTGGCGGTGGGCGGCAAGAGCGTCGACGCCCGCCGCAAGTACCACGGCTCGATCGACATCGCCGTAAAGACGAAGAAGGGCTCGATCACCGTGCAGTCCTTCCGCGGTAGCTGAGGCGGCCCGGGGTCCCTCCTGGGGCCGGAGCTCACCCGCCGAAGGGGTCGTCGGGGAGTCGCGTCGGCGCGTCGCGCCCTGTTTCGAGCGCGTTGAAGTGCAGGAACATCAGGCCAATCCCCGCCGCGCCCTGCATGTAGCCGGTCTGCCGCTGGATCCCTTCGGGCTGCACGCGGTGTTCCGCCTGGGGCCAGCTCCACCCCTCGTCGCCGCGGCTGGCGCGGGCGACGACGTCCTCCAGGAACGCCGCGGCGAGCTCCCCGTCCGCCTCCTCCCCGGTGATCCGGAAGCGATCGAGACAGAACTGGGCCACGCCGGCGGTCCCACAGCACTGGCCGACGGTGTTCCAGAGCCCTTCGACGCGCTCCGCAGGTAGGGGGCTGGTGCGCAGCGCCTGCGCACAGCGCCCCACCCAGGCGCCCCAGGACGCCCCTCCGGGGAGCTCCCCGAGCTGGTGGAAGAGGCGCGCGGTGCCGATCGGGCCGTGGCACCAGCCGTAGTAGAAGAGCTCCTCCCCACCGGGGTAGTGGTGGGCCACGCGCAGCCCTCCGTCGCTGGTGTCGGCGATCGAGAGCAGGTGTCGCGCGCCCTTGGTGGCGGCGTCGTGGAAGGCGGGGGTGGGTGCGCGGGCGTGCAGGCGGGCGAGGAAGAAGGCGATCCCCGCCGTGCCGTGGGAGAAGTTGGGCATGCGCCGCTCGACGCCCACGCCCATGGCCCAGGAGAGCCCCGCCTCTTCCTCGCGGGCGCGCGCGACGAGGTCGACCCCCACCTCGCGCGCCAACTCCAGCGCGTCGGGGCGCTGCATGCGCTCGGCGGCCCACAGCAGGTAGAGGCCGGTCCCCGCGCTGCCCGAGATCACGTCGTTGGAGTCGTTCCAGCGCGCGCCGCCGTCGCTCCGCTCGGCGCGCTCGATGAGCTCGTCGAGGAGCCGCGTCGCGCCCTTCCGGTAGCGCTCCTCACCGGTGACTCCGTGAACCACCTCGAGCACGAAGGCGACCCCTGCGGTGCCGGTGTAGAGCCCGGCCCCTCGGGAATCGTACAGCCCGTCGCTCCTGTGCAGCAGCTCGTCGGCGCCGCGCCGCGCGACGTCGAGGGCGTCCTTGAGTCCGGTGGCGGCATGGAGCTCGGCCTGGAAGAGGACCACCCCCGCACAGCCGGAGTAGAGGTTCGCCGCCACGATTTCGGGGCGCTTCGGATCGACGGGCCAGGCGAGCCCGTGGGGGGTCTCGACCTGGACCGCGGCGAGCCAGCACGCCGCCTCCAGGGCGCCCTGCAGGGCGAGGCGGTCCTGGGAGACCTCCTGCGCCGGGGCGGTGGCGAGGGGGGCGCAGAGGAGGAGGGGGATCATCGGTCGCCCTGACCTTCTCCCGCACCCGCATCGACGCGCCGGAACTCGGCCGTGAAGTGGCGCAGGACCGGGGGGGCCGAGGTGATGGCGACTCCGCGGATCTCGGCCCGCCGCTCCCACACCGCCTGGATCACCTCGATCACGTAGTCCATGTGGCTCTGCGTGTAGGTGCGGCGGGGGATGGCGAGGCGCACCAGCTCCTTCTGCGCGGGAAGCTCCTCACCCGTCTCCGGATCGCTGCGGGCGAGCATCACGCTTCCGATCTCGCACCCGCGCACCCCGCCCTCCAGGTAGAGCTCCGTCGCCAGCGCCTGGCCGGGATACAGGTTCCACGGGATGTGCGACAGGAAGGCGGCCGCGTCGAGGAACACGGCGTGCCCGCCCGGCGGCAGGAGGATGGGTACGCCGTGGGCAGCGAGCCGCTCGCAGACGTAGCGGATCGAGGCGTGCCGGTACTCCTGGTAGCTCGCGTCGAGCGCCTCGACCAACCCCTGGGCCACCGCGTCCATGTCGCGGCCGGCCATGCCGCCGTAGGTCGGGAAGCCCTCGGTGACCACCAGCGCGCGCCGCAAGGTGCGCGCCAGCTCCTCGTCGCGCAGCGCCAGGAAGCCGCCGATGCTCGCGATGCCGTCCTTCTTGGCACTCATCGTGCAGCCGTCCGCGAGCGCGAACATCTCGTGCGTGATCTCGTGCAGCGCACGCCGGCCCTGACCCTCCTCGCGCTGCTGCACCAGGTAGGCGTTCTCCGCGAAGCGACACGCGTCGATGTACATCGGGACCCCGTGCTTGCGGCACAGATGGTGCACGCCACGCAGGTTCTCGAGGCTGACCGGCTGACCGCCGGCGGCGTTGTTGGTGATGGTGACCATCACCAGCGGGACGTTGTCGCCCTCGCGCTCCAGCGTGGTCTCGAGCGCCGCCAGGTCCATGTTCCCCTTGAAGGGATCGCGGCTGGCGACGTCGCTCATCTCCCGGCAGGGCAGGTCCAGGGCCGTGCCCCCCGGCATCTCCACGTTCGCCCGCGTGGTGTCGAAGTGCGTGTTGTTGGGGATGACCTGCCCCGGCTGCACGAGCTGCCGGAAGAGGAGGTGCTCCGCCGCGCGCCCCTGATGGGTGGGGATCACCTGCTCGAAGCCGAAGATCGTGCGCACCGCTTGCTCGAAGCGCTGGAAGCTCCGGGACCCGGCGTAGGACTCGTCGCCGCGCATGACGGCGGCCCACTGCTCGGTGCTCATCGCCCCCGTGCCGCTGTCGGTGAGCAGGTCGATGAGGACGTCGTCGGCGCGCAGCGCGAACAGATTCCAGTGGGCGACTTCGAGGAGGCGTGCCCGCTCCTCGCGCGTCGTGATGTTCAGCGGTTCGACCGTGTGAATCCGGAATGGCTCGAAGATGGTCTTCACGCGCGGCTCCTTGCTCCTGGGGGGTCGCCGCCAGGAATACCGCCGGGTCGGGATCCTGTCCACCTCACAGGGCGCGCGCCCTCCTCCCCGACCATCGGCCACGGCACACTATGCGTAGGTCCCCTTACCTCCACCCTTCTCCAACCGTGCATCTACCGCTGCGATCCGTCCCCGCCCTCGCCCTCCTCGCCGCACACCTGCTCTCCTGCGCGGTGGTCGCCGCCGAGGAGGATCGGCCACCGCTCAACGTCCTGCTGATCGCGATCGACGATCTACGCCCGGAGTTGGGCTGCTACGGAGTCGAGTACGCGCGGACGCCGAACATCGATCGGCTCGCCGCCGAGGGGGTGCTCTTCACCAACCACTTCGTCCAGGTGCCCACCTGCGGCGCGTCGAGGTTCGCACTCCTGACGGGCCGCAGTCCGGCGCGCTCCGGTGTGCGGCGGGGCAACCAGGCCCTCTACTCGGGAGCCGCGGCGCTGCGCGCCGAAGAGCTGCCCGGCGCCCAGTCCTTGCCCGAGCTCTTCCGCCGCAGCGGCTACCGCACGGTGTGCCTGGGGAAGATCTCCCACACCCCCGACGGTCGGGTCTTCGCCTACGACGGCAGCGGCGACGGACGCCCCGAGCTGCCCCACGCCTGGGACGAGCTGGCAACGCCCTGCGGAGCCTGGAAGCGCGGCTGGGGTGCGTTCTTCGCCTACGCGGGCGGCCGCCACCGGGAGGACGGCGCAGGGCACCGCGACCTGATGGAGTTCGTCGCGCAGAGCGACGAGGAATTGCCCGACGGGCTCCTGGCGCGAGAGGCGGTCGCGCAGCTGAAGGCCCTGCGGGAGCGCGGGGAGCCCTTCTTCCTGGGCGTCGGCTTCTACAAGCCGCATCTGCCCTTCGTCGCCACGCGGGGGGACTGGGAAGCCGTGGCGGAGATCGAAGTGCCCCCGCCCAGCGCGGCGGAGAAGCCTCAATCGCACTACTGGCATCGCAGCGGCGAGTTCTACGGCTACGACGCACCCTTCGAGAAGACGCGGCCCCTGTCGCCGGCGGACCGGATCCGCACGCGGCGTGCCTACCTCGCCTGCGTGCGCTTCGTCGATCGCCAGGTGGGTGAGGTGCTCGGGGCGCTGGAGGAGCTCGGCCTGAGCGATTCGACGATCGTCGTGCTCTGGAGCGACCACGGCTGGTTCCTCGGCGAGTCGGAGCTGTGGGGCAAGCACTCGCCGCACGAGCGCGCCCTGCGCAGTCCCCTGATCCTGCGCGCCCCCGGCGTCCCGGCCGGCCGGCGCTGCGAGGCGCTGGTGGAGACGCTCGACGTCTTCCCCACCCTGGTGGACCTCGCCGCCCCCGCCTTCACCCGCACCGAGCACCAGCTCGACGGGGTCAGCCTGCGGCCACTGCTGGAGGGCACCCGGGATGCGGTGCGCAGCGCCGCCATCAGCTACTGGGGCGCGGCGACCAGCGTGCGCACGCAGACCCACCGCCTGATCGCCAGCGGCGAGGTGGGGGCGCTGCGGGAGATCGAGCTGTACGCGCTCGGCGCCGGCCCCGATCCGCTGCTGGACCTCGCCGAGCAGGAGCCGGAGATGGTGAGCGAGCTCCTCGGCTCGATCTCGGCCGACCGGTAGCGCCGGATCAGCGCAGGCCCACCGCCGAGAGGTCCAAGGCGCCCTCGCTCAGCGGTGGACACCAGAAGTAGCTGCCGGAGATCGGTTGGGTGAAGTTGAAGAGGGCGTCGACCACGCCGTCCTCCTCGCCGACCATGCGCGCCAGGAGCGCTTCGAAGGCCTCCAGGGAGCGGCCGAAGGCGACGAACACCAACCCCGCCTGCCGTTCGTCGGCCCAGGGCATCGAGCGCCGCAGGACGAAGGCCTCGGGGTCGAAGGTCTCCTGCGCGGTGCGCTTGACGTGGGCCGATTCGGGGGCGTCGTCCAGCTCTTCGTTGTCGCTCCTGCGACGGCCGATGGTGTGGTCCTGCTCCTGGGGGGGCATGGCTTCGAAGTGATCGAGGTCGTGCACCCACTGCTGCACCGCGACGAAGCTCGAGTGGTCGAGGCCCTCTCCCCTCCCCGCGACGGTCCCGGCCTCGAGCGCCGCGTCGCCCTCGGGGTTCTCGGTGCCGTCCTCGTAGCCGGTCAGATCGAGACTCGGGCCGTACATGAAGGCGTCGAGCGTCTTCTCCAGACGCAGGGCGGGGGCTGCGGCGCGCTCCAGGTCGCGGGAGAGATGCAGCAGGGCGCCGCGATCGTCGCCGCGCAGCCAGCACCAGAGCGCCGAGGGGGTCGAGGGGACGGTGACCCCTCGGTCCGAGTAGGTGGGGAAGGGCTTCATCCCCTCGACGTCGGCTCCCAGCGCTTGAATCAGCGGCAAACCGAGACCGACGACGACCGACTCGCCGTCGGCTCGGCGGCAGAGCTCCTGCAGGGCGGCGCGGCAATCGCCGCCCTCGCCGAGGGAGTAGAGCTGGTGACGAGCCAGGGGCGGGACCGGCGCGAGGATCCCGGGTTGCGATGTGGCCATGGAACGTGCTCCTGGGGATGTGGGCGGCGAGGATACCCTAGCGTCCCGCACCTGGAGGCCACCTCGATGAAACACACCGCGATCACCCGTCGTTCCGTTCTGGAAGGGCTGTCCGCCATCGGCATCGGTTCGGCCACTCTCGGCCGGGCCCTCGCGGCGCGGGCCGCGGGGGAGTCGGAAGTCACCGAGGAGATGCTGCAGGAGGCGGAGTGGGTCGCCGGCCTGTCGCTCAGCGACGAGGAGCGCGCGCTCATGCTGCGCGGCCTCAACGAGAACCTGGCCCGCTTCGAGAAGCTGCGCGCGGTCGAGGTCGACAACGCCGTGGCGCCCGCGCTCGGCTTCCGTCCCCTGCACCGCGACACCGGCGGGCCCGACAGCGGCGCGCGACCCATCTCGCCGATCCCCATGTCGCGTCCCTCCGACGCAGACCTCGCCTTCCGAACGGTCTCCGAGCTCGGCGGCCTGATCCGGGCGCGCGAGATCTCGTCCGAGGAGCTGACACGCCTCTACCTCGCGCGCCTCAAGGAGCACGACCCCGCCCTGCGCTGCGTCATCACCCGCACCGACGAGCTCGCCCTCGAGCAGGCGCGCCGTGCGGACGAGGAGATCGCGGCGGGGAACTACCGCGGGCCGCTGCACGGCATCCCCTGGGGCGCCAAGGACCTCCTCGCCGTGCCCGGCTATCGCACCACCTGGGGGGCGATGCCCTACAAGGACCAGGTGCGACGCGACAGCGCCGCCGTCTACAGGAAGCTCAGCGAGGCGGGCGCGGTGCTGGTGGCCAAGACCTCCGTCGGGGCGCTCGCGTGGGGTGACGTCTGGTTCGACGCGAAGACGAAGAACCCCTGGAACACCGAACAGGGCTCGAGCGGCTCCTCGGCGGGCTCGGCGGCCACCACGGCGGCGGGGCTGGTCGGGTTCGCGATCGGCACCGAGACGTGGGGGTCGATCGTGTCGCCGTGCACGCGCTGCGGGGTCACCGGGCTGCGCCCCACCTTCGGGCGTGTGAGTCGCGCGGGGACGATGGCGCTCTCCTGGTCGATGGACAAGATCGGACCGATCGCGCGCTCGGCGGAGGACTGCGCCCTGGTCTTCGACGCCATCCGGGGCGCCGATCCCGCGGATCGCGACTCGGTGGACGGCTCCTTCGCGTGGCCCAGCGAGGGACCCGCGAAGGAGGTGCAGATCGGATACGTGCCGGCGCACTTCGAAGGGGAAGGTGCCGCCGAGCGGCGCCGGCTCGATCAGGCGACGCTCGTCACCCTCGAGGAGCTGGGCTACCGCCTGGTCGAGATCTCCCTCGACTTCGACCTCCCCGTGAACGCTCTCAGCTTCATCCTGACGGCGGAGGCAGCCGCGGCCTTCGACGACCTCACCCGCTCCGGCCGCGACGACGAGCTGGTGCGTCAGGTGGACCAGGCGTGGCCGAACGTCTTCCGGCAGGGCCAGATGATCCCGGCGGTGGAGTACATCCGCGCCAACCGGATCCGCTCGCTGGTGATGGCGAGGATGGAGGAGGTCATGGCCGGGATCGACCTCTTCGTGGCGCCCTCCTTCGAGGATCACCTGCTCATGACCAACCTCACGGGCCACCCCTCGGTCGTGGTGCCGAACGGCTTCCGGGAGGGCGACGGCACCCCGACCTCGATCACCTTCACCGGGCGGCTCATGGGAGAGGGGCAGCTACTCACCGTGGCCCACGCCTACCAGCAAGCGACGGGCTTTCACCGACAGCGACCGCCGTTGGGAGGGTAGTTGAGGATGCCTGCCGTGATCATCAGATGGACCCTCGCCGGCACGTTGCTCGGCGTCGCCTCCGCCATCGCGCTCTGGCTCGCGCGCGCGCCGGCCGAGGGTGGAGTGCGGCCTACCGCGGAGACCCGTGGCGCCACCGCCCCGTCGGATGTGGACGACGGCTCCTCCGCGACCCCGACCGATTCGGCCGTGGCTTCGTCGGGCGGCCGGCGCGCGTTCGACACCGCCCGGACCGCCGGAACCGATCCGGATTTCGGCGTTCTCGCCTACGGTCGCGTGACCGACGAAGAGGGCACACCGGTGGCCGATGCGCCGGTCGTTTTCGAGGATGGGCAGGCGCACCTCTTCCGCGCCACCGCCAGACCCGACGGCGGCTGGGCCCTCCACGGCCTGGCCCCCGGCCCGCACGAGCTGCGCGTCACGAAGGCCGGTTTCCTGCCACTGACCCTCGAAGTCGATGTCCCTGCGGAGCGCGGCTGGCGACGCGACGTGCGACTCGAGCGCGCCCTGTCGCTCCCTGTGCGCTTCGAGGACGCTGATGGCGAGGCGCTCGAGATGGGGCGTTTCGATAGAGACAAGCTTGCGCGACTGCTAGGGGTCGTCGCGACTCGCGAAGCGCCTGGAGCGCGCATTCCTGGGGTTCGGGGGCGCGTGGCGTCCCACTCGAAGGCGGGGCGTTTCCTCTCCCGAGCCGAGGGTCAGGCGCCGTCCGACCTCGGCCCGCGCCACCAGGGGCTCTTGCGCCTGACCGCCGCGCCCCCGCTGTGGGTCAGTGCGGTGCTGCGTGACGTCGTGCTCGAGACGCGTTCCATCTCCGGCAGCGAGGGGGAACTCGTCTTCGTCATCGAGGAAGCCGCCCTCGAGGCCATCCGGGGCGAGGTGCGAGTCCGCGTCGTAGGGCGTGACGGCGGCCAGCCGATCACCGCTGGTGTGAAGCTCGAGCACCCCGCCGGCGGCGTGCACACGAAGGCGCGCATCGATGGCGGATCGCTCGTCTTCGAGAAGGTGCCTCCAGGATCGATGGACCTGGTCTATTGGGGTCCCGAGGGGGAGCGACTCGAGCGCTCGGTGGACGTGCCCCCCGGTGGCGTCGTCGATCTGGGGACGATCGTGCTCGGTCGCCCGCAGAGCTTTCGCGTGCGGATCGTCGACGAGGCTGGAGCACCGTTGGCGGAAGACGTGGGACTGTCTGCCGCGCGACCAGAGCTCGTGTCTGGACCCGGTGACCTCAATCAGCGCTGGGGGATTCGGGTGAGCGCCCAGGGCGTGGCGGAGATCAGGCACTTGGCCGCGGGCCCCACTCTCCTGCGTGCCGGGGGCCGCGGCGGCCGGGCGCTCGTCGCCCGCATGGTCGATACGAGCCGCGAGACGAACGTGGAGCTCGTCGTGCCGCGTGGCACGCCGGTCGTGCTGCGTCGCGGGCGGAAGGCGCGACCGGGAGTCGTCTACGTGCTGGAGGACGCGAGGGGGCTCATGCTCTCGGGTGGAACGCGGTTCGCGCGCGACCTGTTCCTCCAACCGGGTCGCTACGTGCTGAGAGCGATCGATGGGCCAACCGAGATCGAGCGGGTGGAGTTCACTGTGGGCCAGGAGCGCCTCGTCGTGCGATACGGAGGGGATGACTAGTGGAAGGGCTGCGCACACGAACGTTGGTCGGAGGGGGGATGGGATTCGCCCTGGCCTTCGTGCTCGTCTCTGCACTCCTGCCTCCCCGAACCACCGCGATCGACGTGGTTTCGCCAGAGGAGCACTCGTCAGCGCCTGCGGAGGTGCGTGACACCGCGCTCGTCAGGCCGGAGCGCGGCGCTGAGGCGGCCCCGAGCGCTGCACAGGACACCCTCCCCGATGCCACGCCGTCGACTGCGGCCCCCGCAGTGGCGCCAGAGACCATCGGCGTAGTCCTGTACGGCGTCGTGACCAACCCCACGGGGGTGCCGTTGGACGATGCTTACGTGGTGGTGCCAGATCCGAACGGAGAGCGCACCTTCGCGCGGACCGGCGCCAGCGGCCGCTACTCCTTGGGCCCGTTGAGCCTGGAGACGCGACGCGCCGAAGTCGGGAAACTCGACTACCACGGCGACGAAGCAGCCCTCGAGCTCTCGGCCACCGAGCCCCTCCATCGCGTGGACTTCGTGCTGCGACCGAAGCAGCGCATCCGTGTGCGAATCGTGACGTCGGAGGGCGCTCCTGCGCTTCGGGCATTCGCTGAAACGGGGATCCGCGCATCAGTTCTGCAACTCGTCCCGGTCGCCACCCGCGAGGATCCAGGAGACGTCTTCACCGACGTGCACGGCAGTCTGAACAACACCTTCGGCATCGGCACCTTCTGGGAAAACGGCTACCGCGGTCCCGAGCTGGGTCCCGAGGTCCACGGAACCGTGACCCTGCACGAAGATGGTCCCGCCTGGCTCTCCCTGGTGGCGGCTCACCAGGTGCTACGCAAGCAGCCAGTCGACCCCTCCACCGAGGAGGTGACCTTCGTCGTCGATCCAGAAGACGTGCTCGCGTTGCGCAGCGCGCTGCGTGCGACGCTGCTCGACGCGGCGAGTGGCGAGCCGATCGCCGGCGAGGTCTGGATCGTGGACAACCCCTTCCCCATGGGACAACCGACGGCAGTCGCATTGGATGGCACGGTGCTCGTCGAGGATGTCTGGCCCGGTAGGCGTTGGTTCATCGCGCAAGCGGAGGGTCGGGCCCAGCGCCTGCGCAGCGTGACTCTCGTCGCAGGCCAGGCCTTGGACCTCGGCGACGTGCTCCTGCACCAACCGGTCGCCCTACGTGGCCATGTCCACCTGAGCACTGGAGAGCCAGTGGAAGCGGAGCTCCAATGGGGCCGGCAGGAACCGGGGAGCAACCGCGTCGCGTGGGCGCGGCAGGTGTCCATTCGGAGCCGACCCGATGGGACCTTCGCGATCCAGGGCCTCGAGCCCGGCGTCTGGGTACTCCTCTCGCCCGGCCTTCCCGCCCACTCTCCTCGCCCCCACGATCCGAGCATGGCCTCCCTGCCCGTGCGCGCCGATGCGACGAGCGGTTCGGTCGAGGACCTCGAGCTCGTGCTACGGGAGACGCAGGCGGTCACCCTCGTGACCGAGGGTGTTAGCGAGCCCTGGCCGCGTGCCGTGGCGCTGGATGCGGCCGGTATTCCGGCGCGCTCCGCGTGGCTGGGACGCTTCGGCGACGAGACGCCACTGCATCTGGTGCCGGGACGCTACGTCGTCGTCGTCGAGCGCGATGGAGTCGAACTGGAACGCCGCACGCTGGTCGTCGGGACCGAGCCGCAGCGGCTGGAGCTCTCGGTCCATTGACACACTCCCGGGTGCCACCTAGCGTCTGCACATGCTTTCAAATTCCGACCTGGAGCAGGTTCGCGAGCAGCTCGCGTCAAGCGGTGAGAAGCTCCTGTTGACCCTGCACGGAGTCGACGCCTCCAACGCGCTGTCGACAGCGCTGGGCGAGGTCGCCGAGCAGCTGCAGGGCTTCCTCGGAGCCAGCGTGGCGCTGGAAAGGGCTTCCGGAGCCGAGCCGCGCGTTCAGCCGGCACTCAGCATCGCCGCCAGCGGTCGCGGGACGATCCACTACGCCGCGTTGCCCGAGGGCCCGGAGGCGGCGCCCTTCCTGCAGGCCCTGTCGGGCGACTCCATCACCGGCACGGGGCAGCTCGACGAGGCGCAGCTCGCCGGGCTCGAGGACCCCGTGGGGCTTCTGGTCCTGATCGCGTCCGGTTGTCCGCACTGCCCCCGTGCGGTGCAGGCGGCCAATCGCCTCTCCGCGGCCAGTCCTTCGGTCACCACCACCGTCGTCGACGTGCAGCGCTTCGGCGACCTGGCCGAGAGTCTCGGCGCCCGGTCGGTTCCGATGACGATCATCGATGACGGTCTCGTCATCCAAGGCGTGACCTCCGCCAACGAGCTCCTGGCCAAGGTCCTTTCCCGCGGGACGGACGAGTACGAGCAGGCGGTCTTCGGCTCGCTCCTCGACGTCGGCCGTTTCGACGCAGCGGCGGAGACGGTCCTGAAGACCGATCACGGCGTAGCCCGATTCCTGCACGCCTGGTGCCGCAGCGCCACCTCGTCGCGCATGGCGATGATGATGGTCGTGGAGAGGGTCCTCGAGGCGGACCCGGCGGCACTGAACCCGGCGGTGGACGGATTGATCGAGTCCCTCGCCTCCGAAGATGCGGCGCTGCGCGGCGACACGGCGGACCTGCTCGGCCAGATCGGCGTCCCCCGGGGGATCGAGGCCCTGCGCCCACTGCTCGACGACCCCAATCCCGACGTGGCCGAGATCGCGGCCGAGGCGCTGGAAGACCACGACTGACCGCGGAGTCGGTCGACGATCTCCGCCAACGCCTCCCGTGGGCCCGCGTAGGTGGCGCGATGTCCACCACGGCACCGAGCCCCTGGCGCCTGAACGTCGCTCGCCTCGCCTTCGTGGCTGCGATCGTGGGCGCCTGCGTGGCCGGCCACCGGAACCCGGGGGAGGCGGCGCGGGGGATGCGGCACTCCTTCCGCTTCACCGAGGCCTCCGCCGAGCTCGGTCTGATCCACGCCCACGAGCTGCCGACGATCGATCCGCTGGTGGAGCACATCCTGCCCCAGATCGTCGGTACCGGCGCCTCGGTGGCCGCGGTCGACTTCGATGCGGATGGGTGGCTGGACCTCTACACGACGACGATGCGCGAGGGGGCACCCAACGCCCTCTTCCACAACCGAGCGGGTGAGGAGTTCGAGGAGGTGGCGGCAGAGCGCGGGATCGCCGACCTGAACGCCGCGGGGGAGTTCGCCAGCCACGGCTCGCTCTGGGCGGACTTCGACCGCGACGGGGACCAGGACGTGCTCGTCTACGGCTGGGGTCGCCAGCGCTTCTTCCTGCAGGAGGAGGGGCGCTTCGTGGACCGCTCCGAGGAGTCCGGGCTCGACCGCTGGATGAACGCGGCCGCCGGCGCGCTGCTCGACGTCGACCGGGACGGTCTCCTGGACGTCGTCCTCGGCGGGTACTACCGCGAGGGGATCGACATGTGGGACCTCCAGACGACCCGCATCCTCCACGAGGACAGCGAGTTCGCCCACAACGGGGGCACGAATTTCCTCTTCCTGAACCGCGGCGGCGGGCGCTTCGAGGAGGTCACCGAGCGCTACGGGATCGGCGGGGATCGCTGGACCTACGGCTTCGGCGCCGCGGACTTCGACGGGGATGGCTGGATCGACCTGTACGTGGCGAACGACTACGGCGCCGAGGAGCTCTTCCTCAACCGCGGGGGCGAGCGCTTCGAGTTCGCGCAGGGCCTGGGCCTCGACTACAAGTCGAAGAGCGGCATGTGCGTCTCCCTCGGCGACGTGACCAACCGGGGGATGCTCTGCGTGTACGTCACGAACATCTCGGAGTCCGGCTGGCTCTTCCAGGGGAACAGCCTGCGGGTGAACCGCCTGGCGACGGGTGGCAAGCTCCCCAACATGGCCGAGGCGGCCCACGCCGCCCAGGACTGCGGTTGGGCCTGGGGCTCCGACTTCGGTGACCTCGACCTGGACGGCGACCAGGACCTGGTGGTCGTGAACGGCTTCCGGTCGGCGCATCCCGAGCGCAGCTACTGGTACCAGATGGACAAGCTCGCCGGCGCGTCGGGTCGCATCCTGGAGGACGCGGCGAACTGGCCGCCGTTCGAGGACATGAGCCTCTCGGGCTTCCAGCGCTCCCACGTCCTGCTCAACCTCAGGAGCGGCCGCCGGATGGTGGACGTCGCCTCGGCGGTGGGGGTGGAGGACACTCTCGACGGGCGCTCGGTGGTGCTGGCGGATCTCGAGAACGACGGGGACCTGGACATGCTGGTCGCCAATCAGGACGGGCCGCTGCTCGCCTACTTGAACGACGTGTCCAGCGCAGCACGCTGGATCGGCTACGTGCTGCACGGGACGACGAGCAACCCCGATGCGGTCGGTGCCGAGGTGGTGGCGCGCTTCGGCGAGGCGACGCAGCTGCAGGTGGTGACCGCGGGCAGCGGCTTCTGTGCCCAGACCGATCCGCGCGTCCACTTCGGACTCGGCGACGCGGAGCGACCGGACGAGGTGCGCATCCGGTGGCCCTCCGGCGTCGAGCAGGTGCTCGCCGGGGAGGCCCTCGAGCCTGGACGCTACCACTCCATCTGGGAGCCGACTCCATGATCGGGCGCGTTGCCAAGCTTTGGCGCTCGCTGTCGCCGAAGCACCTCGTCACCTTCCTCAACACGCTCATCCTCGTGGTGGCGGAGGCCCTCTACGGAGGGCTCGGGGGCTACGACCGTCTGATCGTCGCGCTGGGTTCCAGCATCGCGACGGAGTGCGCGTTCTCGCTCCTGGTCCTGGGCAAGTGGCCGCGTTCGCTCGTCTCTCCCTACATCTCCGGGGTCAGCCTGGCGTTGCTCCTGAAGCCGGTGCACGGGTTACTCTGGCCCTTCGCCCTGGGGGGCTTCCTGGCGATCGCGTCCAAGTACGTGCTGCGCTATCGCGGCCGACACCTCTGGAACCCCACCAACTTCTCGATCACCCTACTGCTCTTGGTCGCCGCGCCGGTGCTCACCAAACTGACTCACGAGTGGGGCAACAGCCTGGGGGCCAACCTGGTCATCTGGAGCGTCGGGCTGTTGGTCGTCTCCCGCGCCGGCCTCCTGCACGTGACGGGGACCTACGCCCTGGCCTTCATCGCGCTGGCGGGGCTGCGCAGCGCGCTGGTGCCCGGCCTGCACTTCTGGTCCGAGGTGGCACCCCTGACGGGGCCGATGTATCAGCTCTTCGTGTTCTTCATGATCACCGACCCACCCACGGTGGTCTCGACGCGCAGGGGGCGCGTGGTGGTCGTGATCGTCATCGCGCTGGTCGAAGCCATCATGCGCGTCGGCCTCGACTACCAGGTGGGCTTCCTGGCGCCCTTCGCGATGGCGCCGGGGCTCTTCGCCCTGTCGATCGTCGGACCGATCGCCAAGGCCTTGGAGCTCGCGCGATCCGCGCCCGCCTACATCCCCTGCCCGACCACCTCCAGGTCGTAGTCGGTGTAGGTGCGATAGGTCCCGCGCAGCCAGAGGAGGAAGGTCCCGCCTCCGTGCCGGGCGGGGACGATCGGCCTCAGGTTGTCGGCGCTGGAATCGCGGGTGATCGCCTCCCACTCGAAGGAAGCGCCGCCGTCGCGGGTCAGGCCGCGGAAGATCTCCCGGTGTCGTCGCTCGTCGGTGGCGCTGATCAGGGGCTCACCGGTGGCCGGGTGCGCGTCGGTCGAGACGAAGACGACGCGCGGGTCGTCGGGGTCTATGGCGGCCAAGCCGGTGTAGTCGTCCTCCCCGGCGTAGAGGCGCGTGCCGGCGAAGCACAGCTCGTGTTGGACCCAGGCCTTGCCATCCCAGCGCGCGTAGTGGAAGCGGTGGTCGAGCCCACCCTGGCCGCCCGGCTTCCCCGCGCCGTCCCGTTGCACGGAGAAGACCGCCACCGGGTTCCCGGCGCGGTCCAGCTCGAGGTCGACGGTCCAGGCCACGTGGTCGGCGTCCCCGGCGAAGACGCGGGTGAGCTCATCCGGTCGCACCTCCCGCTCGCCCAGCTCGGCGATCCGCTTCCCGTCGGAGGCGCACAACACCCCGTCGCGCAGGAGGGCGTGGTAGATGCCGTTGTCGAAGTCGCGGGGGTGCTGCTCGGTCGCGATCAGGTGCACCGTCCGTTCCCCGTCGCTCGCGTAGCGTAGGTAGGGGCGCCCCGGTCCCCCGAGCAGCCTTCCGCCGTAGGTCCAGGTGACGCCCAGGTCGTCGGAGACGAGGAAGTTGGGGTCCCACCCCTGGCCGCGGTGGAAGTCGTAGAGGCGACCGGCTCCCTCTGCGACCCCCTTCAGCAGGTAGACGTTGGAGTAGGTCGCACCCGCCCCCGCCGCGAACTGGCGCTCCTCCTCCCAGGCCCCCGCGTCGCGCGGGCGGGAGGAGATGCGCACCCGCACCAGCTCGTCGTTGCCGTGCTTCGAGTAGACGGCCACCAGCCGCCCGTCGGGGCGCTCGAGGAGCGCCGGCGCGTCGTGGTCGTCGAGCTGGAGCCTGTCGTGGAGCTCGAAGACGGTGATCTCGCCGCTGGCGGGATCGTAGCTCGTGACCTCGATGTCGCCGCGCCGCTCCGGATCGCGGTAGCCGGACGCGACCGAGCCGAAGACCACCACGTCACCGACCATCAGGGCGCGCGGATCCTGGAACCAGCACCACCCGCCGTCGTCGTTGAGCAGGATGGGGTCCTCCGGTTCAGCGGCGAGGGGCAGGGCGATCGTCAGGCAGGCGAGGAGCCGGAGGGGGAGTCGGTGTGCCATGCAGCGGAGGGTACCCTAGTCGTGGAGTGATCGGAGAAAGGCCCCATGGACTCCCCCACGTCCCCCCACCCCACCCATTGGGAGGCGCACCGCGAGTGGGTCGACGTGGATCGCGTTCGCAAGCTGTGGCTCACGCGCGATGAAGCGCAGTTGGGTTTCGCGGAGGTCTTGCAGCTGTGGCGAGACGACCCGACCTTCTGTGCCTTCTTCGTCACCCTCCTGGCGGAGGCGCCCTTCTCCGCCTTCTACTGGGAGACTCCCCCGCTCGCCGAGAGCAACTCCGAGCGACCCTTCGAGTTCGTGTTGGCCGACAGCCGCCCTCTCGCGGGAGTCTCGGCGGAACCGCACGCCTTCGCGCAGCACTTCCGGCGCGCCTCGGCGGAGGACCAAGTCGTGGCCTTCCCGAACCTGGGCGCCGACGCTCACTTGATCGTGCCCCTACCCCGCGCGGAGCAACGCGCCTATCCCCACCTGGCCGCCTTCAGCCGCCACGCCCCCCTCGCCCAACAGCACGCCCTCTGGCAGACGGTGGGAGCGACGATGCTCGAGCGACTGGGCAACGCCCCGATCTGGCTCAGCACTGCGGGGACCGGGGTCTTCTGGGTCCACGTGCGACTCGACTCGCGTCCGAAGTACGTGACCTTCGCTCCCTATCGGGCCTGGTGACGCGTGCGAGCGGAGGCGGCAGCGACCCGCTTTCCCGGAACGGGACGTACCTTGTCCCACGTCCTCGCCTAGTCCTCCCAGAGGGAACTCCCCAGAGCAGGACCAGGCATCATGGACCCCCGGAAGACCACCCCGCTCCTCGCGAGTCTGGCTTCCTTCGTCGTCGGCGCCCTCGCCGGTTTCGGTGGAGCCGAGCTCCTCTCCCGATCGTCCGCGGCGGACGCGCAGGAAGGGGGCAACCCGCTCGCCCGGTCCAACCCCAGCAGGAGGGACGTGGGCGCGGAGGAGGACCTGACGGCCGCCATCCGGGAGCTGCGCGGCACCCTCGATTCCCTGCAGGGCTTCCTCCAGCTCAGCGCCTCCACACCCCAGCCCGTCGTCGAATCCAAGCGCGCCCCGGCGGGAGAGACCCAGTCGATGGAGGAGATCCGGGACCTGGGAGCCTCGATCGACGCCTTCGCGGCCGCGCTGCGCGGCTTCGAGGCTCGCAGCGCCGCGGTGAAGAAGACGGGCGGCCTGGTCGTGCCGGGCTGGGTGGATCGCGCCGCCGCCTTCGGCACGGATGACCTGAAGCGTCTCCACCGCGCCCACAGGGGAGAGGACGGCACGGACATGGCCACGCAGGAGTGGTGCAGCAGGCACCTCTTCCTGACCATGCAGGAGATCCTGGACCGCTACGGTAGGCCCAACAGCATCTACCGCGACGACGGGTTCCTCGTCTGGTGCTACCTACGGGAGGTCCCCGGCGAGGTGGAGGACGTCGACATCTACTTCCACGAAGGCATGGTCGCCAACGTGGAGTACAGCTACGACTGGGACGATTGAGCGGTCCGCCGGGGTCACCCCTCGGACTCGTCCTCACCCACACCGATACGCACCGGTTTGTAGCCGCCGATGACCTTGAAGTAGAGCAGGAGCAGGAGGTAGATCACCGCCATCCCCAAGGGGATGAAGGCGTCTACGCGCAGGGTGCGGCGGTCGCCCTTGATGCTGACCTCGTGCACGATGCGCTCGCTCTCGGTGAGTCGCTCCAGGGCGGCCTTGGGGTCCTCGGTGCCCGCCTCCGCGAGCTCGGCGCGTGCCGTCTTGAGCTTCTCCTGGACAGCGCCGAACTTCTTCCCGTCGAGACCGGCCACATCCTCGAAGAAGAGGAACTCGCTCTGCTTCTCCGCCTTGTACTCCTCGTAGACGGCGGCACTAGCATTGCGGAGCTCCTCTCCAGCGAAGCGATCCTTGGCGTAGCCCAGCCCGGAGCTGCCGATCAACCCTCCCGACATCATCCCGATGCCCCCCATGATGCTCATGGCGACGGCGCCGGTGCGCGGGAAGCGGTCGCCGGCCACCGCCAGCATCGTGGGCCAGAAGAAGGTCTTGCCGACCGCGTAGACACCGAGCGCCAGCATGGCGCCGATGAAGGTGTCGACGGTGCTCACCAGGTTGAGCCCCAGGGCGGCCAGGAGGGCGCAGACGAGCAGCAGTCCCACCGGGGAGAGGCGCAGCCGCCGTTCGATGAAGTCGGCGCAGAAGCGCAGGCTGAACATCACCGCCGAGGTGAAGACGAAGAGGATCTTGCCCTCCGCCGGGGTAAGCATGTTGCCGGTGATGTTCTGGATCCAACTGTCGGTGCCCAGCTCCACCGCCCCGACCAGGGCGTGGGCCACGAACAACAGGAAGAGCAGCCAAGCGCCGATCGAGAACTTGGTGATCACCGCGATGGTGATCAGGCACACCCCCGCGATTCCGTAGGCGTAGAAGTCACCCAGTCCCATGCCTTCGGAGAAGAAGAGGAACAGGAAGTAGCAGACGACCAGCCCGCCGAGGACGCCGACTTCCTTGAACATCTCGCCCAGGCTGAGTCCCTTCTCGGAGGCCTCGGACTTCGGCATGCTCTGGCCCAGGAACATCAACCCGTAAACGACGGTGGGAACGAGGAAGAGAGCGAACTGCATCTGCCAGCTCCACGCCTGTCCCTCGCCCAGGATCCAACCGACCATGCCGCCCAAGACGAGGCCCGCGGGCCAACTGGCGTGCAGGATGTTCAAGTAGTGGGTGCGCTTGGTCGGGAAGAGGGTCGCCACCAGCGGGTTGGCCACCGCCTCCAAGGTGCCGTTGGCGTAGGCGAAGATGAACGTGCCCCAGAAGAGCAGGCGATAGGAGACCGCCTCCGCCTGCTCCGGAGAGGCCGCGAGCGTCACCACCGCCGACACGACGTGCAGCAGGAAGGCAGCCAGGACGAGCTTGCCGTATCCCAGCCGGTCGCAAACCACGCCGCCGATGATGATTCCGAAGCAGAACCCGGTGAGCCCGGCGCCACCGATCTCCCCGAGTTGCTTGGCGGTGAAGCCGAACTCGGCGCCCCAGTAGGCGAGCAGACCCCCGCGGATCCCGAAGCCTAGGCCAGCTGCAAGGATGGCCATGAAGCCGGCCCACAGGATGCGGCTGGCGTTGGGGGCAATTCCGTCTTGCTTGAAGTTCATCGGGGACCTCGGGGCGGGGGGGATGCGCGATGGGTGGGTCGACCCGGTCGACCGTCGGGGGGGGGCATGGTACCGCCTTCCGCCCTCGAACTACGAGAGGGGGCTCGCGAGCGCCGTCACCGCCCCTCGTACTCGGGATTGCGCTCGGTGGGAACGGGGGCGCCGATCGACGCGCGCCAACGCCGGAGACGGGCGAGAAGCTCCAGTGCGCGTTTGGTTTGAGTGGCCGCGAGATCGCGCGTCTCCCCCACGTCCCGCGCCAGGTCGTAGAGGTCGAGTCGCCCGTTCTCGAAGTTCTCGATCAGCTTCCAATCCCCGCAGCGGATGACGCCACCCGGAGTCGCGCGCCAGCGCCCCTGCTCCTGCGTCGAGCCCTCCAGATAGGCGGGGAAGTGCCAGTAGAGCGCCTCGCGCCGTGGAGCGTCACCATTGGTCAGCAGCGGCACCAGACTCTCCCCGTCCAGGACCTTCTCCTCCGGCACGGCCGCCCGCGCCAGCTCGGCGAAGGTGGGGAAGAGGTCCACGCCGATCACCGGTGCGGCGCTGGTGGTGCCGGGGGCGACGCGACCCGGCCAGCGGGCGATCAGCGGCACGCGGATCCCCCCCTCGTGGAGCATCCCCTTGGCGCCGCGCAGCGGCCCCATGTCGCTGTGTCGCCCGTGACCCCCGTTGTCGGAGTAGAAGAGCACCAGCGTGTTCTCCTCCAATTGCAGTTCTTCCAGACAACCGAGGACGCAGCCGACCGCCTCGTCGACCGCCCCCACCATGGCGGCGAAGCCCGCGGCCTTGCCCTCGAGTCCCTTGGCGCGGTAGTGCTCCACCAGGTCCTCGCGCCCCTGGATCGGCGTGTGCACGGAGTAGAAGGAGAGGTACAGGAAGAAGGGCTCCTCGGCGTGCTCCGCGATGAAGGCGCAGGCCTCCTGCGCCAGGCGATCGGTCAGGTACTCCCCCTGCGGGCCTTCGTCGAGGGGGACGTTCTTGTAGGGGGAGTGGTAGCTCTTCGGATGCCCGGCGCGGCTCCCCCCGCGGTTGACGTCGAACCCCTGCTCGGTGGGGTCGGCCCCCAGGTGCCACTTGCCGACGTGCGCCGTGGCGTAGCCCGCCCCTTGCAGCACCTCGGCGATCGTGAGCACGTCCCCCTCCAGGTCCGGGCGGTTCTCGATCGGGATCAGCATGCGGTGCTTCGACTTGCCCCGCGCCGAGCTGTTCACGGTGTAGACCCCGGTGCGCGGAGCGTACTGGCCGCTCATCAACGCCGCCCGCGAGGGAGCGCAGTTGGGAGCGTTGGCGTAGGCGTCACTGAAGCGCAGGCCCTCGGCCGCCAACTGGTCGATCACGGGGGTCTCGTGGAGGGCGTTGCCGTAGCAGCCCAGGTCCCCGTACCCCAGATCGTCGGCGTAGAGGAGCACGATGTTCGGCGGCGAGTCGGCCTGCGCCGGCAGGGCTGCGAACGACAGAAGGACGATCCAGGCGCTCTTCATGGGAGGTTTCGAGGGCTCAACGATCGATGAGAAGGCCGTGCAGGGTGGAGCCCTTCGGGTCCTCCTCGCGGAAGGCCCCCTGCACCGACACGGAGTCGTCGGAACGGCCGGCGGAGTAGTGATCGGGCGTGCCACCGAGGTCCATCAACAGGGCGAAGCTGAAGGCGCCCGTCGCGTGGTAGTGGTAGGAGTTGGGGGGGCGGGGGGGGGGGGGGGGGGGGGGGGGGGCGGGGGGGGGGGGGGGGGGGGGGGGG
>CAZDQL010000025.1:0-71078 GCA_964507325.1 uncultured Planctomycetaceae bacterium
TGCCGAGACTCCTGCCGAGACTCCTGCCGAGACTCCTGCCGAGACTCCTGCCGAGACTCCTGCAGAGACTCCTGCAGAGACTCCTGCAGAGACCTCCGCCGAGAAGTCTCCCGAGGCCTCGACCGAGTAGACCGGTCGGCTGGCGAGGGACCCGGAGGGGTCCGCTGCGCTACTGCGCCTGGGGTTCGTCCAGGTCGAGCCCCTCGACCATCTCCGCAGTCGTACCGTCGCGCAGCATCTCCTCCATCTGCTCGACTCGGCTCTCGGGGCGATCGGGCGCTGGCGCGGGGAGCGCAGACGGGGGGTCGTCGTCGAGCTTGACCACGGTGGGTTCATTCCCCTCGGAGGCCGCCGGGGGCGCGAGAACCGGAGGCAGGTCCGGGAGAGAGGCAGCCGGTGGGCCTTCCGCCAGCGTCTCATCCGGAGACGCGGCCTCCACCTGCGGGGGCAGCCAAGGCTCGGGGGGGGCGGGCTCCGGATCCGCGGGCGGCGTCGGCTCCGCCTCGGGTTGGGGCTCGAGGCCTTCCACGCTCGACGGCCCGTCCAGCGGCGCAGCGGCGAGGGGAAGCCTTGCGTCCTCCTCCTCCAGGGTGCAGTCGTCGAGCTCGTCCAAGAGCCCGAGGCTCACATGGTCCACCAGCTCGTCGTCGAGGAGACTGTCACTCCCCAGCGCGGAGTACTCCTCGGGCGCGTCCAGGCCTGCGGCCTCATCGAGTTCGCCAGTCTCGAGGGAGTCCTCGGACTCACCCGGGTCCGCTTCCCCATCCGGCTCGCCGGTGGCAGCGCTCCAGGCGGTATCCCCCGCGGGGGTCGTCACGAGCGCCACCAGCTGCCCTTGGATCAGCTCGAGCTCGGCACCCAGAGTCTCGATGCGTTGGTCCGCCTGCTCGAGGCTCTCCTGCAGGAAGTCCCGGCTCGCCTCGACCAGGGAGCCCAGCTCGGAGACGGACTCCCGCAAGCCCCGCTCCGACTCGCCTATGCGCTGGTCGAAGCGCGCGTGCAGGGTGTCGAGACTCCCCGCCATTCGGAACAGGGCTTCGACCGCCTCTCCGGAGCGGTCCTTGCTGCGGTGCTCGCGAACCTCACACAGGATCGACTCGATCTGCGAGTGAAAGTGGATGTGGTCGTTCTGGAATTCGAAGAGCTTGTTGCGGAACTCCGCCATGTCGGCGCCGACCTCCGCCAGGGCGTCCTCGACGGCACCCGGAGTCAGCATGACACCTGCCACTCGACGCAGGTAGAAGGCGACCATGCCCGCCGCCAAGAGCGCGCAGCCGGCGGAGAGCAGCGCGTCCGGCTGCACCCCGATGTCCGCGGCACGCCGTGTGTACCAAGCGAGGGCGGGAGAGTGGTCCGGCCCCAGCGCCAGGGCGCCGCCCACTCCCAGGACGACCAATCCACCGAGGATCAGGAACGTGGCGGCCAGCGCCACCGGGGCCCTGCGTCTCTCGCTGGGAAAGGTGCGGATCTTGGGTTCGGTAGACGCTGCGTCCTGATTCGTCGCGTGTTGGCTGGATTGCATCGTCGAGGCGTCCCTTCGTCAGACTGCGCCCGGGGACCGCCAGCGGCGTGCAATGCGTCGCTCCTGCGGCCGCTGGGGGCCTAGAATGGGGCCCCAGGTCCGAGCTTCTCCTCCGTCGCCACAGGAGGCGGCGGGACTGGATCAATAATGGGATTTCCTAACTGGGACGCTACACTCTCGAACGAGCGCCGCGCGGGCGCCGCAGCATGCCCCTGATCAAAGGAACCGCCGTAGCCCCGGGATTGGCCCTGGGGGCGATTCACGTGGTCGGCGCCCGGCAGGACGTGGTCCCGGTCTGGACCATCCCCGCCGGACTGGTCGACGCCGAGATCGCCCGCACCAGAGCCGCCATCGAGGAGGCCGCCACGCGGCTGGAAGAGCAGCGCCAGGCGATCCTGCAGGCCGCCGGCGAGCAGGACGCCGGGATCCTGGCCGTGCACTGCATGGTGCTCGAGGATCCCAGCGCCCTCAAGAGGATCGAGCGCACGATCCGCGATGAGCGGGTCAATGCCGAGACCGCGATCCAGGGCCTGATCGACGTGCTGCACGAGAAGATGAAGGGCCTCGAGGGGGCCAACGTGCGCCAGTACGCGGCAGACCTGAGCGAGCCCTGGCGCGGTGTCCTCGACGTGCTCCTGTGGCGCGACCAGGAGCAGTTGGACATGGCCAAGGGCCAGGTGGTGCTCGCCGCTGCCGAGCTCACCCCCCAGGTCGTCACCTGCCTGGCGCGGGAGCGCATTCTGGCGGTCGTGACCGAGACGGGTGGGCGCTTCAGCCACGGCGCGGTGCTGGCACGGTCCTTTGGCGTGCCGTGCGTGGTGGGGCTCACCAACCTCCTGGCGCGTCTGGAGCAGGACGTCACGGTGATCGTGGACGGGGACAACGGGACCCTCAACCTGCGTCCGAGCGAGGAGGACATCGACCACTTCCTCGAGTGCCGGCGCCAGCGCGACAGCCGTGGTCGTGCCTTGGCCTCTTCCGCAGGCCTGCCGGCGATCACGACCGATGGGCGTCAGCTCACCGTGGCCGTCAACATGGAGAGCATCCGCGACCTCGACACCTTCCACGTCGAGCATTGCGACGGCCTGGGCCTCTTGCGCACCGAGTTCCTGTACATGGAGCGCTCCCAGTTCCCCTCCGAGGAGGAGCAGTACCGCATGTACCGGCGCGTGCTGGACACGCTCGGGGACAAGGCCGTGACGATCCGCACCCTGGATATCGGTGGGGACAAGGTCCTGCCGTACTTCAAGACCCCTCACGAGGACAACCCCGCTCTGGGTTGGCGAGGCCTGCGCCTGACCCTCGAGTGGCAGGACCTCCTGCGGGTCCAATTGCGGGCGCTGCTGCGGGCCAGCGCGCACGGCCGGGTGCGCATGCTGCTCCCGATGGTCACCTCGGTCGAGGAGATCGAGACGGTGCACGAGATCTTCCTGGGTGTCCGCAAGCAACTGATCAGCCAGGGCTACGAGACCGCTTCCGACGTCCCCGTGGGCGCCATGATCGAGGTTCCATCGACTCTGTGGATCATGGACGAGCTGGTGGAGATGGTCGACTTCATCAGCGTCGGCTCGAACGACCTGACCCAGTACCTCTTGGCCGTCGACCGTGACAACACGCTGGTGGCCAAGCTCTACGAGCCCCACCATCCCGCGGTCCTGCGCGCTCTGGCCCACGTGGCAGAGGTCTGCACGCGACATGCGACGCCCTGTTCGATCTGCGGCGAGATCGCCGGCGACTACGCCATGGCTCTGGTCCTCTTCGGCATGGGCTACGACATGATCAGCGTCTCCCCGAACTTCCTGGCGGAGCTGCGCTTCGCCGTGCGGCACACCGCCTGGAACGACTGCCACAGCCTGGCCGAGGACGTCCTGGAGGCGCGCACCCCGGCGGAGGTGCGCGAGCTACTCGCCCAGGTCCGGGCCCACCTGCACCGCGACCTGCTGGACGACGAGGCGGAGGTTTCCCCGCTCACCTGAGTCGAGAACTGCTGTTGCCGTGGCCAGAGAATCGACCTCGAATAGTAATGCCCAAATGATCCCTGCCACCCCCTCCCGGCTCTCGGGGTCAGAGCGTCGCCAAAAGGGAATCTCTTGCTACACTCCATCCGAGTCCCGATATCGGGGTAGGTCCAGGCCGAGGAGGGCGTCGTGAAGCCGAAGTGGGGTGCCGAAAAGACCGCAGCTTCGCGCCGGGGACGGTGGTCTGCGGAGGAGATCGCGCGCTTTCGTGAGCTCTACGGCCTCAAGGAGGAGGCGGTCATCGCTCGGGAGCTCAATCGGTCCCTGGCCAGTGTGCGCAACATGGCCACCCAGCTCTTCGATGGGCCATCCAAGACCGGCCCCTGGACCGCCGCCGAGGTGGCGAGCCTGAAGCGCTTCCTGGGTGCCTCACCGGTGGCGACCATCGCCCGCATTCTGGGTCGCCGCTCCGAGGAGGTGCAGGCCCAGATCGCCGAACTGGCTCGCATCCGGAAGACCGGCAACTGGTCCCAGGATGACCTGGGCCTCTTCAAGCGCGTCTACGGCACGCGCGCCGACGAGGACCTGGCGATCCTCTTCGGGCGCCGGGTGTCGGAAGTGCAGAAGAAGGCCCGCGACTTGCGTTTGGCCAAGGACAAGGCCTTCCTGCGCCGCAGCCGGTCGGCGGAGGAAACCACCAGGATGCCGCGCTGGCGCAAGGATGAGCTGGCCATCCTGCGCGAGCTGTACCCCCACAGCTCCAATCTCGAGATCGCCCGCAAGCTGGACCGCTCCGTGAAGAGCGTGGTCTCCAAGGCGCACAACATGGGGCTCCGGAAGGATCCATCGCGGTTGCGCGAGATGGGGCGCCAGAACGTCAGCCTTAGGTATTCGCGCAAGCAGGAACGCGGTTCCTGAGCCTGGAAGGCCGCGCCGGGGATCACCTCACCACACTCGCTCGGCGTGCAGGGTGCAGGCGCCGTACAGGTCCTCGACCACGCCGGTCACCAGGAGCACTCCCTTCTCCGCCAGGAAGCGCCCATCCCTGCGGTAGACGTCGGGGAAGAGGACGACTTCGGCCAGCCCGCTCTCGTCCTCGAGGGTCAGGAAGCGCATCAGTTGCCCTTGTTCCGTGCGCACGCGCCGAGTGGCGGCGGGCCAGCCACGCAGGGTGACCCGGCCACCGCGGAACTGGGACAGACGACCGCAGGGGATCGGATTGGCGGGGCGCGGGGCGCCGGAGCGGGCCTGGAGACGCTCTTCGGCTCGACAGGGAAAGAGCGTGCTCGGGTGAGCATCGATACACAGGCCGAGCAGATCGAACTCGAGCTTCGCACGGGACTCGCGGTCGGGCTCCGGCAACCCCGGCAGGACGGGAGCCTCGGGCCCAGGATCGGGGAAGAGGGTCGCTTCGGCCCCCGGAGGCAATTCGGCGTCACCGACCCCGATTCCGCGCCCCGTCCACCCGCCCGTACGCGCGCGCGCCGCACGCACGATCTCGGCGGTTCGCCGCGCGGGGGTCGCCCGACAGGCAGCCAGGCGTTGGGGGTCGAGGGCGGCTCCCCGCGGCGGTCGCACCCGAGGGGTCTTCAGGAGGTGTAGCCGCCACAGGAGCTCGGGGCGCGTGCGATCGAAGGCATCGAAGGCGCCGCACTGCACCAGGGCCTCGGTTTCGTCGACGTGGGCACGGGTGCGGTCGAGGAAGTCCGGCAGGGAGAGAAAGGGACCCCGCGCGTCCCGCGTGCCGAGGATCGCCTCCAGCGTGCGTTCCGAGAGTCCCTTCACCTGTCCCAGGCCGATGCGCAGGCCGAGCGCGCCGTCGACGCGTTCGGAGGCGAAGGTCGCCTCGCTGCGGTTGACGTCCGGGGGCAGGATCGGCACGCCGAGTCGCCGTGCTTCCTCGACGTAGACCCGCGCGGGGTAGTAGCCGGTCTCGCTGGCCAGGAAGGCGATCAGAAGGGCGGCGGGATGGTGGGTCTTCAGCCAGGCCACATGGTAGGCGATGCGCCCGTAGGTCACCGCATGGGCCTTGCAGAAGGCGAAGGAGGAGAAATTCGCCACCAACTCCCAGATCTGTGCGGCGACCGCGGGCTCGATCCCCTGCGTCCTGCACCCGGTGTGGAAGCACTCGCGCAAGGTGGCGAGGTCGCTGCTGCGGTGCTTCTGCAAGGCGCGCCTGAGCTGATCGGCTCGTGCCAGGTCCATCCCCGCCACGCGCGACGCGGCTTGCATCACGTCTTCCTGGTAGAGCATCACACCGTGGGTGTCCCGTAGAACGTCGGCTAGACGCGGATGGGGTGGAGTGGGATCCTCGAGACCACGAAAGCGGCGTATGTAGGCGTCCTTCATGCCCGATCCCGCTGGTCCCGGACGGATCAGCGCCACCGCCTGGATGACGTCGTCCATCGTCCGGGCACCGGTCTGCTGCAGCAGGTTGCGCATCCCCGGGGACTCGATCTGGAAGCAGCCCAGGGTACGTCCGGCGCGCAGGGTGGCGGCGGTGGAGGGGTCGTCCTCGGGGAGGCCCTCCAGGTCGACGTCGATGCCCTCCGCGCGCAGGATCTCCTGGCAGTCGTCGATCGTCGTCAGTGCCCGGTTGCCGAGCAGGTCCATCTTGACCAGACCGATCGCCTCCACCGCGTCCTTGTCGAGCTGGGTGACGACGACCTGTCCACGAGTAGGGTGTGGCTTGGAGGCGTACTGGCAGGTGACCAGGTCGGTGATCGGCCCGGGCGCGACGACGATCCCACCGGGGTGCAGGCCGAGGTGGCGCGGGGCGTCGAGCAGTCCGGTGGCGTCCTGGAGAGCGCGGGTGAAGCGTTCGTCGTCGAAGGGGAAGGCGTGCGCCTCGGGGAGGGTTCGCAGGGCCTCGGCCAGGGGATTCCCGGCCAGTGCACGCGGCAGCGAGCGGCGCGCACCCCGCGAACCACCCCCGCCCCCGCCCTCTCGGGTGGGCTCGCCCTGGGACGATCGGGCGGGGCGGCGGTTGCGTTCTCTCTCGGGTTCCTCTTCACCTCCCTCCCCCTCCGCCCCGTCCCACGGCCGCGAGAGCATCGGCAGCCGCTTCGACCAGGGGTGGATTTCCGCCGGAGGAATCCCGTGCGCCAGCGCCGTCTCGCGGAAAGCGGAACGCATCCCGAAGCGATTGAGGGTCGAGATCATCGCCGTGCGCTCGACTCCGAAGAGCTCTCCGACGTGCTCGAGCACTTCGTCCCGCCGTCGCCAGCAGAAGTCCAGGTCGATGTCCGGCCGGTCGCGTCGCTGCGGGTTCAGGAAGCGCTCGAAGGGCAGTCGGTAGCGGAGGGGGTCCGCGTCGGTCAATCCCATGCAGAAGGCCACCAGGCTGTCCGCCGCCGATCCGCGTCCGATGCAAGGGATCCCCTGCCGGCGCGCGTAGTCGGCGATCTGCTCGACCAGGAGGAAGTAGGGTGCGTATCCGCGCTCCTCGATGACCGCGAGCTCGTAGTCGAGTCGTCGTGTGGCCTGCGGAGGCAACGTTCCGTAACGCGCGCGTGCCCCTTCGTAGGCGAGGATGCGGAGCTTCGAGCTGGCGGTCTCACCGCCCTCCAGGTGGATCTCGGGGAGGTACAGTCCATCGAGTGGGGGGGTGTAATGACAGCACTCCGCAACGAGCGCAGTACGTCGCACGGCTCCGGGTGTGCTCGCGGCGGCATCCCCGCGCCAGGGTCCGCAGACCTCCGGCAAGTCCGCGTACAGGGCACACATCTCGGCGAACGTCGGTAGGTGCGCCGGTCGCGGTGCTTGCCACTCGAGCGGCAGGTCCTCGAGCAGCGCGTTGTGCTTGATCGCGACCCGCAGGCGGTGGTCGGCGGCGCCCGCGGGGCTCAGGTGGTAGACGTCGGGTACGGCCAGGGTCGCCACGCCGGTGGCTCGGGCTGCCTCGACCAACGCCGGGGCGGGTACGGCGGGTGCGGGCGCGGGGCACTTGGGGAGCTTGAGCTCATCCTCGGTTCGCGCTGCGAGCATCGCGCTCACGTCCTCGCGGGCCGCCGGAGCGCGGTGGGTGTTGCGCTCTGCGGCCCGCGCCCGCCGCGCCGATCCGCCGAGTCGGAGTGCGGCGGGGGAGATGGCGGCGAAGAGCCGTTCGGCGGGGACGCGCCCGTGCAGACCGAGCAGAAGCCGCGGGTGGTCGGCCAGGAAGAAGAGCCCCGCCTGGTGACCGGCGGCGTACTGGATCAGATCGAATTCCTCATCGGGATCCTCCACGCCCAGGTCGCGACCCAGCTGGCGCGCGCTGACCAGGCGACAGAGGTTCCGGTAGCCCTGCTCGGTCTCGACCAGGGCGACGAGTCGACCGGCGCGGCCCCCGGCGTCGGCGATCTCGGCGGCGACGAGGGGGCGCACGTCCGCCGTTCCCTCGCTGGCGCGCAGGAAATCCACCAGCCCGGTGAGGCAGTTCACGTCGGCTAGAGCCATCGCGGGCAGCCCTAGCCCCGCGGCCCGTGCGACCAACGCGTGGGGGGGGTCGACGCCGGTCAGGAGGGAATGATGCCCGTGAACTCGGAGCGGAACGTACATGGGACGATCTCGACCGAACCCTAACAAATCCCTAAAATCTGTCCAGTCCCGCGCCCCATCAGCACCGCCTCGCGGGTGGGCGACGCGCCAGGATGGCCTGTGAGGCCGTGAATGGGGCCGGGCCCATCCCGTACACTCCCGCTTGCCGGGGGCGGCGATTCGCCGTGCCCAACACCAACTCTCACCCTATTCTCGACCTATGAAGAAACTGCTGATGGCCGCCCTTGCGTTGGGCACCCTGGGTCTCACCGCTGCTTGCACTGGTGAGGAGAAGGACACGGACAAGGCCAAGGATGCCGCCGAGGAGGTGGTCGACGACGCCGCGAAGAAGGCTGACGACGCCGCCAAGGAGGAGTAGCCCGGCTCTCCGGACACCAATTGCGCCCTCGAGCGCGGAGGGGGAAGTGCCCACGGCACTGCCCCCAGTCGCCGTGCAGCCAGGACGTGAATTCGACGCCGTCACTGATTCAGCGACGGCGTTCGTAATACAAAGCCGTCGGATGCGAGCGTGAAGTTGCCCACCAGGGGCAAGCTCGCTCCACGCAACACGCGCGCGAAACCGTGGCGCGTGCGTAGCTCGTCCAGGACGTGATCGAGACGTGCGGCTCGGTCGGCGTAGCTGCCTCCCGTTCGCAACGGACGGTCCCGGTGTGGATCGCTGAAGAGCTGCCCCTGACGTCCGGCCGCTGCTCGCAGGTCTAGGAAGGCCACCCCCACCCGTTTGACGAGGGCGCGCCGGCGGGGGAGTCCGCGCAGGAGCTCGCGGGAATGCTCCCACAGGGCAGCGGTGGCATCCGTGGGGTAGAGGGGGCGCCGGCGCGCGGAGAGCCAGCGGTTCGGGTCGGGGTCGCGCCGCCGCAGGTGCGGGGCGCGAGTGTCGACGTAGCCCAAGTTCACCTCGACCGAGCCGACGAGGCAGGCGTGCCGTCGCAGGTGAGCCGCCGCGCGATCGACGAGGTAGGCGAGCATCGCTTCGACCTGCTCGCGGCGTCCCTCCTCCGGCTCGAAGGTGCTGTCGCGGCGGATCGAGCGCGGTGGCTTGACGATCAGTCGTCCCGCCTCGTCGAAGGCGTGGGTCGCGACGACCGGATCGGGGTCGATCCCCCGCGCGCGCTCGTAGAGCACGAGCCCCAAGGGGCCGAAGCTGGCGAAGAGCACCTCCCGCGAGACCAGGGCCAGCTCACCGACGCTGCGGATGGCGAAACGCTCGAGCGCGCGGGAGGTGCGGAAGCCCACCCCCGGCAGGTGGCGCACGGGCAGTCGCGCCAGGAAGGCGCGCTCGTGGCCGGGCAGGATCTCGGCCACGCCCCCCGGCTTGGCGAGCTTGCCCGCCAAGCGCGCCAGGGTGCGGTTGGTGGCGATCCCGATCGTCAGCGGCATCTGCGCCTCCTCGCGCACCGTGGCGCGCAGGCGCTCGGCCACCTCGCAGGCCGCGCCCGAGAGGCGCCGGGTACCGGTCAAGTCGACGAAGACGTCGTCGATCGACGTCACCTCGACCAGGGGCGAGCAGCGCAGGAGGATGCGCACGATCTCCTCGCGCTTGGCGTTCGCCGCCTGTGAGCTGCCGGGCAGGAAGATCGCCTCGGGACAGCGCCGCGCCGCCTCCCGGCTGAGCATTCCCGGTCGCACCCCGCGCGCCCGCGCCTCGTAGGAGCAGGACATGACCAGATTGCGGCTGGTGGGAGCGCCGCCGATCACCAACGCTCGCCCGCGCAGGGAGGGGTTCCTGGCCTGCTCCACCGAGGCCAGGAAGGCGTCGACGTCCAGGTGCAGGATGCGGCGGGTACGGCCGGGCAGGCGGCTGTCGCGGTGGGGGCGCACGGGGGTGCACCCTAACAAAACGCTAAAATCCGTGCAGCCCGGTGTGGCCTGGGGACCCGCTCACTCGAGCGGCTCCCCGAGCTTCTCCGCCAGCCCGGCCAGTTGACGGCGCAGGATCGCGACCTCCTCCTCGAGGGCCTCGACCCGCACTCCGAGTCCGGTGGGGGGCGCGGGAGGGGCCACCGGAGCGGCGGGGGGGGGCGCCGTCTCGCCGTCGGGGTGGCGACCCTCGGCCAGGAGCTCCCCGAAGCGCTCCGCCCGCGAACCGGCGGCGGGGGGGATGCGCTGGGCGTAGCCCTTCTCGATCAGGCGCTCGATCACCCGACCCAGCTGCTCCAGATCCGCGATCGCGCGCATGCGGTTGGCGCGCCCGCGTAGCTCTCCTTGGGCCTGGGGGCCGCGCAGCAGGAGCTCGGCGAGGACCGCCAGGTCGCGCTCTTCGAGTCCCAGGTGCTCCCGGGCGTTGTGACGGTACTTCTCCACCCGACTGCCAGCCGGGGTCGAGGAGCCGACCAGGTGCTTGTGCCTGAGGCCCGTCAGGGCCACGGTCACCTCCGCCTCGCTGAAGTCGACCACCGGGTCGCGGTTGGACTTCTGGTTGCAGCCGTTGCTGAGGGCGTTCAGGGAGAGGGGGTACTGGTCCGGCGTCGTGAAGGACTTCTCGAGCAGGACTCCGAGCACCCGGGCTTCGTGGGCGTTGAGGGTGACGTCCATGGCGCCCATGGTAGCTCAGCGCCGCTCCCCGCCGCCCTCGCGCCAGGGGATGGGGTCCAGATCGGCGGCGAGGATCGAGGGCACCTCCGCGGTGATGCGCGATCGCTCGCCGTCGCGGCGGATCTCGAGCTCGACCGACGCGCCGATCCGCCGCCAGGCCGCCCGCAGCTCGCTGCTCGAGCCGATGCGCTGCCCGTCGATCGCCAGGATCTCGTCCCCGGCGCGCAGGCCCAGGAGCTGGGCCAGGCCGAAGGGGTCGAGGGAGAGCAGGCGCCGGTCCTCGAGCCCGCCCTTCAGGACGCGCGGGACGGGGGCCTCCTTCCAGGTCAGCGGCGCGCCGGCTTCCGCGAAGGCCCGCGTGAGGTCCGGCGGGCGCCGCGCCGTGGCGATTTCGACCAGCTCCCGTGCCCGCCGCGGCCCGAGCTCGGAGGCCAGCGCCGCTTCGAGGTCCCCCAGCCCCGGCGCGCGTCCCCCCCGCGACCAGCGCGGATCGTTCGTCAAGCGCCGCAGCACGTCCGCGAGCCGCGCCCCCGGGCGCGCGCGGCGCACCTCGAGCTCGGCCAGCGCGGCGAGCGCCAACCCGGCCTCGTACACGAAGCGCTGCGCCCGAAGATCCCTGAAGAAGCGCGGCCCCCCCGCCTCCGCCAGGGAGAGCTCGCTGGCCATGGGGTCCGCCCGCCAATGGGTCAGGGCCGTCTCGAGGGCCTCCTCGAAGTCGCTCCAGAGCGTCACCCCGAGCTCGGCGGGCAAGAGCAAGGCGTAGTAGTCGGTCCAGCCCTCGACCACGAAGCGCAGCTCGTCGGGGGCGTCGAAGCGCGCCGCCTGCCAGGTGTGGAAGAACTCGTGGGCGACCAGGTGCGCGATGCGATGCACGTTGGCCTCGTCCGCGAGCGCCCGACTCACGTAGCAGGTCATCGAGCCCTCCTTCGGCGAGCCGCCCATCCCCAGGCGGCCGTCGGGCTCGCCGAAGAGCACCAGGTAGTGCTCGAAGGGCTGGAAGTCGAAGAGCTCGAGCTCCGCCCTGAGGATCGGCGCGATCAGGACGGCGGCGTACTCCTCGAGGGGCTCCTGGCCCGGGGCGAAGCCGAGGGTCACGCGGCTCCCCGCCGCCTCGATTCCGCGGGTGGACCAGGCGCCGACCGCCACCAGGTTGCGCTCCAGGGCGCGACGACCGGGCGGGTGGAAGACCGAGGCGGGGTCCTCGGGCCAGGGGGCGTGCACCGCCCAACCCTGCGGCAGCTCGAAGCGGATCTCCACCTCCGGGAAGGGATCGAGCACGGGCAGGAAGAGCGCGGTGGAGGTCGAGAGCATCCCGTGGTCCTGCGCCACGTAGGGGTACTCGTACTCGTCCCGGCCCCGCACCTCGGGGTGTTGGCGGTGAGTGAGCGGGGTGCGCCAGCGCAAGCGGAGCTCCCGCTCGTCGCCCTTGGTCACCCGCCAGCGGTAGGGAGCGAGGCGCTCCACGGGTAGGGGACCGGCGGTCCCCAGCGCCTCGAGGGGACCGGCGAGCAGGGGCTCGCCGAGGGTGACGAACGCGAAGCGCTCGACCATCTGGAGCTCCAGCTCCCCGGGCTCGGGAGCGAGGCCGGTCAGGCGCAGCTCGCCCTCGAGCAGCGCCTGCGCCGGGTCCTCGAGCCTCAGGAGGTACTCCGCGCGCCGGTCCGGGTTCGGGACGCAGGGGGAGAGCAGAGCCAGGGTGAGGGCGAGAGGGATCACGCAGCTCATCGTAGGATGCCCCCGTGGAAGTCGTCCTCGTACACCCCGAGATCCCCCACAACACCGGCTGTGCGGCGCGTCTGACCGCCGCCGTCGGCGTGCGGCTGCACCTGGTGGAGCCCCTCGGCTTCTCCCTCGAGGATCGCTATCTGAAGCGCGCCGGGCTCGACTACTGGCCGCTGGTGGACCTGGTCGTGCACGCCGATCTGGCGCGCTGCTGGCGAGCACTCGAGGAGGGAGGGAGGCGGCCCCTGACTCGGCGGCTGAAGCTCTTCACCGCCCGAGGCGGATCCTCCCTCTTCGAAACGAGCTTCGAGCCGGACGACGTGCTGGTGTTCGGCTGTGAGTCCCGGGGACTCGACCGCGAGCTCCTCGAGACGGAGGGCGCGCAGCGGGTCTACGTGCCGATCCGCGCCGGTGTGCGCAGCCTGAACCTGGCCAATACGGTCAGCTTGGGTCTGTACACGGCTCTGGATCGGGCCGGGGTGGAACTGCCCGCGAACGACGGGCGCTACGAAGCCCATCCGGACGCGCAGGTCGACGTTTGGCCGCACCACGTCGCCCGCCGGGAGGACCCGACCCGCTGACCGGTTGCCCGGGAATGGCGGGGTCGCGCCGCAGCGGGGCGCTATCCTCTGTGCGCGATGCAGGAGACCCCGAGCAAGCGACTGACCGAATACGCCGCCTGCCCCGGCTGAGCGGCCAAGTTGCCGCAAGGCGAGCTCGCGCAGGTGCTGCGCGGCCTTCTGGGTGAATCGAGCGAGAGACTGCTCGTCGGACCGGAGTCCGCCGACGACGCGGGGATCGTCGCGCTGCTCGGCTCCGACGGACTGGACGAGGACGCGCCCATCGCGCTGGTCCAGACGGTGGACTACTTCCCCCCGGTCGTCGACGACCCCTACCTGTACGGCGCCATCGCGGCCGCCAACTCGCTCTCCGACGTGTACGCGATGGGGGGGCAGCCGATCTCCGTGCTCAACGTCGCCAGCTTCCCGGCGGGCTTCCCCCAGGAGTGGATGCGCGAGATCTTCCGCGGCGGGATCGAGCAGGTGCACGCAGCGGGGGCGGTGGTCGCCGGTGGGCACACGTCGCGCTCACCGGAGCCCTTCTACGGGCTGTCGGTCACGGGGGTGGTAGAGCGCCAGCGCGTGCTCGACAACGCGGGAGCCGGGGTGGGGGACCTGCTCTACCTGACGAAGGCGCTGGGCATGGGCACGTTGACCACGGCGGGCATGAAGGGTCGCATCACGGCGGAGGAGCTGGGGCCCGCAGCGCGCCAGATGGCGGCGCTGAACCGACATGCCGCCGAGGCGATGACCGCCGCCGGAGCCAGTGCCTGCACCGACGTGACGGGCTTCGGCTTGGTCGGACATGCCTACAACGTGGCCAGAGCTAGCGGCGTGACGCTCCGCATCGAGAGCGGCGAGGTGCCGCTCTTCGAGGGGGCCTACGAGCTGGCCGTCGAGGGCTTCCTCTCCGGCGGGGCCAAGCGCGCCATGACGCAGCTCGAGGACGACTTCCGCGTCGAGGAGGGCTTGGACGAGACCCGCGTCAAGCTGGTCTTCGACGCCGAGACCTCCGGTGGCCTCCTGATCGCCGTCCCTCAGGCCCGCGCGCAGGCCCTCGAGGACGGGCTCGCCGCCCGCGGGCAGCTCGTGGCGCGAGTCGGGCACGTGGTCGCCGACGCCGGCGTCGCCGTCGAGGTCGTCTGAGCGACCGCAGGCCCTACCCGCTCAGCGCTTCGGGACGAAGGGCGCGATCTTGCCCGCGGCGCGGCTCGCCTCGAAGGGGCCGACGGTGTAGGTGCAGGCGATGACGTACGGAGTGTCGCTGTCGGGGCCAACCCATGTGGCCGTGCAGAGGAAGCCTCAGCCGTACTCGAAGACCCCCGCGGCCGCGACCTTGCCGGTCATCTCCATGACCTTGTAGCGCGGCTCCAGCGGGAAGGTGTGGGTGTCGTCGAGGGCGATCTCGGTCGCCCTCCCCGCGACGTGTCGGATGTCGCCCACGATCTCCCCACCCGAGCCGAGGATGCTGAACTCGATCTGCACGCGGTCGCTGCGACCGGCGCAGAACGCCTCGCGGTCGGTGGCCGGGATGGTGGCCTCGGGGAGGAAGGGCTCTCCGAAGGACAACTCCACCCGAGCTCCCTCGGCCACCGTCACGAACTTCGAGAGGGGCGTTGCGGCCGCCGACAGGAACCACAGGTCGCCCTGCGGGTCGCGCTGGTAGAGCTGGTAGCCGGCGACGCGATAGCGTCCGGGAGGGACGCGGGTCTCGCGAGCGGGTCGCAGGACCATCAAGTGCTCGCGATTGTCCTCACTGGCGAGCAGGAGGCGCCGAGGAGCGTGGGGCAGGCGCAGCGTGCCCAGGGCCTGGTCGCGCGGTTCGAGCCGCAGCCAGGTGCCCGTCGGACTGACCGCGAGCCGGAACAACTCGCCCCCCAAGGAGAGCCCGTTGCCCAGCCGGCTCGAGTCGAGCTCGCCGGCGACGTCTTCGTCGCTGAGGAACAGCAGGTCACCGCTCACATCCAGGGCGCGTCGGGGGTTGGAGTCCGCGACCTGGAGGTACTGCACGCGCTCGCCGAAGAGCCCGTCCACGTCGTCGTCGCCCAGCTGCACGCGATACTCGACCCCACCCGCTTCGAAGCTGCCCGAGTAGCAGCAGTTGCCCTGCAGCTTGACGACGAACTCCTCGTAGTCGAGTGGATCGGTCCACTCCTCCCCCTCGGCCAAGACCGCGATCATCTCCTCCGAGTGGGCGATGACTCGCACGCTGTAGGGGAGCTCCCCCCCCTCCACTTCGAGCTGCAGGTCGAAGGCCGTCGACTCGAAGAGTCCCGGCAACGCCAGCCCATCGGACTCGCCGATCACCGGGTCGTCGGTCAGGTCGCGGTTGCCGTTGGCGTCGCAGTAGAGGCGGTTGTAGAAGACGTCCTCCTGACTCGCGCGATCGAGCAGGAGCAAGCGCTCGCCGTCGCAGAAGCGCGCCAACGCGAAGACCGGCTCCGCGCTGACGATCTCCGGCAACGTCCACTCGCCGCTGGGCGCCGCGGGCAGGCTCTCGAGATCGAACTCGCCGCGGAACGGGAAGAGCCCCTCGGGCTTCTCGCTCTCGGAGTAGCGCACGTACTCGAGCTGCACCTCGAGCGGCTCCTCCGCGACCGCGAGGGCGACGCCTGACAGACCGATCGCGACGCCCAATCTCAGCGCGAACTTCCCGCCTGTGCTGCTTCCGGTATCCATAAACCGTCCCTCGTGGGCCGCCACCGTGACCGCCCTGCGCCCGCTAGAGTCATGTCGGGCAGGCGCGCTTCTGGGGCGGCGCCGCCCGATCGTAGGTGGAGTACAGGTGTCCGTCGCGGCGGGCGACCCCCGTGAAGGTGGCGTCGATGATCAACTGGTACTCGCTGATCGGCTCGAAAGGGGCGAAGCCGAGGAGATCGGCGAGTTCGTCCGCATCCTCCGTGCGCACCTCGTGGGTCGCGGGGTGGCCCCGGGCGAGCATGCCCACGCCCGCGAGCAGGACGAGCCAGAAGGACAGACTGAGCCGGCGCCCGGGGCGGGGGAGGATGCGCATCCACCTCCTGCGGCGCGGGGCCGGCCGGGCTTGGGGTTGGCTGTCGTCGTGCTCCAGGGGCATCGGAGGTGCGAGTGTACCTCGACGCGGACGGGTTACCCCCGGGTCCGCCCCCGAGAACCCGACTGGACTGCCCCCCTTCAATGGGCACATTCGGGGGGCTCCCGCCACAATCCCGTTGCCTTCAAGGACTTGCGCGGTCTTCGATCGGAGCAGGTCCACGCACTCGCGGGGAGCCGCCGGGACGCCGGCTCGCTGGGCGATTCGCCGCCGTAACGCGGTACCGAGGTGCCGCGTGCACACTGAAGGGTGGCAGTTCCGTCGGGCCAGGGGCGGGGCTGGTATGTACTCACTCTGTAATCCCCGCCCGTGTCCGGGGAATGACGCGCTCCCCGCCTACGGGATGTCCCGGACCTCGACCGAGAATATGCACGTCGAACCAGAGAGCGGTGGTTACCCTGAGGTAGGAGGCCCGACCATGATCAGAGTTCTCATGACAGGGCTGTTCGCGGGTGTCGCACTCCTCGCACCCGTCTTCGGACAGCGCTTCGAGCTGAAGCCCAAGAAAATCTCGCTGGGCAAGAACGCCGGCGACGTGTTCCCAGAGCTGGAGCTGCGCAACGTCGGCTCCCTGCCGCTCGGGATCGACGAGCCGAGGTACAAGTCCCGCAACCCACAGCGCTTCACCACCTTCTTCGGCGGCATCGAGGGATTCGATGTCGCCTTCGCCAGTGACGAGCTCAGGGGCTCGGGCAAGGGCTTCGACTCCCTGGTCGCGGACCTCAAGGGCGAGGGGAGGCTGTCCAAGGGCAAGCGGCTGAGGGGCAAGCCGGTGCGCGTCGGATCGACGAGTCAGGACACCGTCTTCCCGCCCTTCAAGGTCGAGTTGCCCACGGGTGACGACGAGCTGGACTACTCGGTCCGGGCCCGTCTCGTGGTCAGCTTCGACAGCCCGTCGAGCAAGACGCCGGAGGACTCGACGCTCTACCTGACCTCGCTCTGCTGCCTCCAGGGCAAGGTGGAGTTCGACGGCGAGCGGGCGAACATGGTCGTCTTCGACGCCAACTGCAACGGGGTGTTCGGTGAGAAGGGCTCGCCCTCCCGCAGCAGGTCGGCGCCGGCGGGCGACAAGATCTGGGTCGGGCGCGGCTCTCCCAACCTGGAGGCCGCCTACGTCGAGGCGCTGCCGCTGGGCAGGTACTTCTTCTACGAGGACAAGTACTACGACGTCTCCTTCCCCGAGGCGAACTGCGTCGAGATCGTCCCGGCGGACATACCGCTCGGCAGGCTCAAGGTCACCAACCCCGGATTCATGCTCGAGCTCGTCAGCGGAGGCGACGTGCTCTGGGTCAGCAACGCCAAGGGCACCGAGCTGAACGTTCCGGTCGGCGACTACCGCCTGATCACCCCCGGCTTCCGGGCCAAGAAGGGCAGGGACATCTGGGAGCTGCAGGGTGAGACCGGCAGCATGGACCACCGTTTCTCCGTCGCGGAGGGGGAGGAGACCGAGCTCGCGGTCGGCCCGAAGCTGAAGCTGGTCACCACCGCGACCTCTGCCTCCCGCTACGGCGCTCCGGTGATCTCACTGAAGTTCCACATCGAGGGCAGCCAGGGGGAGACGTACAAGTACCTGCGCAAGAACGGCAGGAAGGTCCCCCTGCCCGAGATCGCCATCAAGTCCGATCGGGGCAAACAGATCAAGAAGGGGCGTTTCGAGTACGGGTGAGGCGGTACCTGCGGATACTCATGGCGAGTATCAAAGAAGGTCAAAGCCGGCACCTACTACGTGCACCTCGACATGGACACCGGTCCCTTCGAACAGGAGAAGGACTACAAGACCCCCGTCGAGGTCAAGAAGTAGCCCGCTGCCCGGTGGTTCGGCCGAGCGGTCGGCCGACTTGCACGCTCCAGGGGCAGCGTCTACCCTGAGCCCGTCCACGGTTTGCGCGCCGGTTCCAGCTCGAAATCCGGTGCCGCCGCCGCGGGCAGGCAATGCACAAGCGCGGAGGTGATAGGGGCCCGGTGGCTCCTGCGGCCTTCAAAGCCGTCGTACCGCCCAACAGCGGTAGGTGGGTTCGACTCCCATTCACCTCCGCCACCCCACGAGAGCCATGACGACAGATCCGACCGACGCGGAGGCCCGGACCGATCCCAGGCGCAACCTCGTCGGTGTCTACACCGTCCTCGAGGACTCCCGGGTACGCAATCTGGTAGCCGAGTTCTCGCACCCGGTGGTCCTGGAGGCGGTGCAGGAGGTCCTGGGCACCTACCGCCGCGAGCTGGGGTTCGGTGACGCCCCTCCGACGATCGAGGAGGTCGTCGCGCGGGTGCGCGCCGAGGTGCTCGAACGCGAATGCGACCGCCTGAGGCCGGCGGTCAACGCCACCGGCATCATCCTCCACACCGGCTTGGGCCGCTGCGTGCTGCCTCCTCGCGCGGTGCAGGCCCTCTCCCAGCTCGATCACCCCTGCAACATGCAGGTCGACATCCAGAGCGGGGCTCGGGGAGGGCGCAACAAGACCACCGAGGAGCTGCTGCGGCGCATCACCGGCGCCGAGGCGGCCTTAGTCGTCAACAACAACGCGGCGGCCACCCTGCTGATCCTGCACGTCCTGTGTAGCGGGAAGCAGTGCCTGATCTCCCAAGGGCAGTTGATCGAGATCGGCGGCTCCTTCCGCATGCACGACTGCATCGAGCAAAGCGGAGCCGAGCTGGTACGAGTCGGCACGACCAACCGCACCCACCTGAGGGACTACGCCGGGGCGATCAACGAGAACACCGGCGTCATCCTGCGCGTCAACCCCAGCAACTACCGCGTCATGGGGTTCACCAAGGAGGTCTCGGTCGAGGAGCTGGTCGGCCTCAAGCGCGAGCACGACGTCGTGGTGGTCGACGATCTGGGCTGCGGAGCCCTGGTCGATACCGAGCAGTACGGCCTGCCCAAGGAACCCACGGTGCAGGAGAGCGTCGCCGCCGGAGCGGACATCTCCTGCTTCAGTGGCGACAAACTGATCGGTGGGGCGCAGTCGGGCATCATCGTCGGCAAGCGCGAGCTGATCACCAAGATCAAGAAGCACCCGCTGACGCGCATGCTGCGCGTGTGCAAGCTGACCGATCTGGTGCTCGAGCAGACGTTGCGGCTCTTCCTCGACCCGGAGACGTTGCTCGAGAAGAACCCGACCTTGGGCATGCTCGCCGCGCCCCTCGAGGAGTTGGAGGAGCGGGCCACCCGGTTGTGCCAGCGGATCACCGCGCAGGGGCTGCCCTTCGAAGTCTCTGCGCAGGAGGACGAAAGCGCCGTGGGCGGCGGCTCGATGCCAGTGACCCCGATCCGCACCTTCGCCCTGGCGTTGCGTAGTCCGACGCACTCCTTGGAGCGGCTGCTCGCGCTCCTCAGGCGTAGCGAGCCGCCCATCATCGCCCGCATCGGCGGCGGGGCCGTGGTATTGGACATGCGTACGCTCATGGACGGTGACGACGACGCCCTGGTCCAGGCCTTGGTGCGCATCGCCGAGGAGCAGGCTCGGTGAGTCCGAATCCGCCCGGGCTGCTGCGGCCGCGCCAACAGGCGGACGTGCAGATGATGATCTGCACCGCCGGACACGTCGACCACGGCAAGACCAGGCTCGTCAAGCTCCTGACCGGCTGCAGCACCGACCGCCTGAAGGAAGAGCTGGAGCGCGGCCTGACGATCGAGCTGGGGTTCGCGCCCTGCCTGCTGCGCGGCGAAGTCTGCGTGGGAATCGTCGACGTGCCGGGCCACGAGAAGTTCGTGCGCAACATGGTCGCCGGGGTCTCGGGCATCGACATGGCGGTGCTGGTGGTCGCGGCCGACGACGGCGTCATGCCGCAGACGATCGAGCACCTCGAGATCATGGAGCTGGTCGGCGTGCGCCACGGGATGGTGGCCCTGACGAAGATCGACATGGTCTCCCCCGAGCGCGTCGAGGAGGTGAGTCGGCAGGTGGAGGAGCTGCTCGTCGGGACCTTCATGGAAGGCGCGCGCATCTGTCCCGTCTCCTCGGAGACCCTGGACGGCTTGACCGAGTTCTACGACGGCCTGGTGGAGGAGGTGCGCGGGCTCGAGCGGCGCCGCTCGGACCACGTCTTCCGCATGCCGATCCTGAGCGCCTTCTCGAGCGAGGGCTTCGGCAGCGTGCTGACCGGCATCCCCCTCGATGGAACGATCGAGCTGGGCCAGCAGGTGGAGCTGGTGCCCGGCGGCCAGAAGGGCCGCGTGCGTGGCCTGCAGCGCTTCCTGCGCGACGCGCAGGACGGGGGCTACGGCCAGTGCCTGGCGGTGAACATCCCCGACTTCGGCAAGCTGCAGCCCGAGCGGGGGCAGGTCCTGAGCACGCCCGGCTACCTACGACCCGCGCGCGCCTTCTACCTGCGCCTCAAGGTCGTCTCGGGTGTCGGCAAGCCCCTGCGCAACGCGGAGGAGATCTCCTTCCACGCCGGCACGAGCGAGGTCAAGGGCAAGCTCTACCTGCTGGAGGAGAAGGTGCTCGAGGCCGGCGGCGAGGGACTGGCCCACATCGTTCTCAAGGCGCCGGTCGCGGCTGCCGTGCGCGACCGCTTCATCGTGCGGCGCGCCTCGCCGGCCCGCACCGTCGCCGGAGGTGAGATCATCGGCAGCGAGGAGAGCGGCGAACGCGCGCGGCGCCGGCAGGCGCTCGAGCGCTTGCGCGGGTACCTCTCCTTCTTCGAAGGCACGCAGGCCGAGGGCCCCGGGCTCTTGGAGCGCGAGGTGGAGTACTTCCTCGCCAGCGAGGGCGTGCGCGACCACTCGCTCGAGAGGATCGCGCGCGGCACCCTGCTGACGGAGGAGAAGGCCGGCGAGTGTCTCGCGCGGCTGGTGGCGGCGGAGAGGGTCATCGAGCTCACCCCCGACTCCTACGTCCACGCCGAGGAGTACCGCGCCTGCCTCGAGCTGGCCGCCGCGCGCGTGCAGGAGGCGTGCGACGCGGGCAAGCTCGAGCTCTCGATCAGCGAACTCCGTCAGGGCTACGATTGGCCGTTGCCGCTGTGGTCTCGCTTGCAGGAGGAGCTCGAGGGTGAGGGCCTGGTGGCGCGCAAGGGGGAGCGCTTCGTGCTGCACGGTGCCGTGCAGGAGGCCGATGCCGGCCTGGCGGCCGAGGAGCGCGAGCTCATGGAGCGGCTGCAGGAGGTCTACGAGCGCACCGGCTTCCGCTCGCCTCGCCCCGACGAGCTGCCGGCGATGCTCGGCGCGTCAGAGGGGCGCATCGAGAGCCTGCTCGAGCTCCAGGTCGCCCGCGAACGGCTCTTCCGCCTCGGCAAGAACGTCGTCTTGAGCCGCAACTGGCTGCTCAAGGCCCAGGAGATCGTCGTGCAGGTGATCGAACGGGACGGCGTACTCGACTCGGCGGACTTCAAGACCCACCTCGAAACGTCGCGCAAGTACGCCCTGGCCGTGCTCGACTTCCTCGACGCGCGCAAGGTGCTCATCCGCCACGGCAATCACCGCAAGCTCTCGGGGAATTACCGCGCCAACATGATCCAGTAGACTTCCCACCTGCTGAGACGGCACCCCGCAGCCACCTCCGAGCCCCCTGCAAGCGCCCGATGCGCAGACGAATCGTCCAGTCCCTCTCCCTCCTCGGCCTGCACAGCTCGTGGTGGGGGGGACAAGTGAAGTGGCTCTGCAACCCGGTCATGAGCTGCCACTCCTGTCTGCTCTCCTGGTTCGCCTGCCCGGTGGGTGTGTTCGTCCACTACTCCGGGTACCACCTCTTCCCGTGGCTCGCGCTGGGGACGATCACCCTGATCGGAGTGCTGGTCGGTCGGATGCTCTGCGGCTGGGTCTGCCCCTTCGGCTTCCTGCAGGACCTCTTGCACAAGATCCCGACGCGCAAGTTCAGGCTCCCCAAGTGGACCTCGTGGATCAAGTACGTGGTGCTGCTCCTGACGGTCCTGCTCGTCCCCTTCCTCTACGGGGAGGAGTCGAAACTCGTCTTCTGCCGCTACTGCCCCGCCTCCTTCCTGCAGGTCACCCTGCCCCACCTGGTCGGGGGGGGCACGATCAGCACCTGGACCCTCATCAAGGGCGGAGTGACGGTGGGCGTCATCGTGGGGGTCATCCTCTCAGAGCGCGCCTTCTGCAAGCTGCTCTGTCCGATCGGCGCCATGATGGCGCCCTTCAACTTCGTCAGCCTCTGGATCCTCAAGGTGCCCGACCCCGACTGCCTGGGCTGCGTCAAGTGCGGCCAGGTCTGCCCGACGGACTGCGCCCCCAACTCGCGGGTCGAGATCGGGGTGCCCGCCAATCGCGCCTTGGACTGCGTCGTCTGCCACGACTGCCAGCCCCCCTGCCCGCAGAAGAGTGACCGCCCACGCCAGCCGGGGAAGCGCCGGCGCGCGGAGCTGGAGCAGATGTGGGCCGGGCGGGAGTACGACTGAGCCGCGCGCTTCAGGTTCCCTTGGCGGCCAGGAGCGCCGCCCCGAGCGCCCCCGTGAGCTGGGGAGTGGGGGGCACGCCGACCTCGCGCCCCAGGGCCGACTCGAGCGCTCTCTGCATGCCGGGCACCAGCGCCACTCCGCCGGTGAAGACGACCGGGTCGACCACTCGCCGCCCGGCCATGGCGGCCACGCGCTTGGCGATCGAGGTCTGGACGCCGGCTGCGATGTTCTCGACCGTCTCCTCGGCGGAGAGCAGCCCGACGATCTCGGTCTCGGCGAAGACCACGCACATGCTGCTGATCGCCGAGGGGGTCTCGGAGCTGGCCGCCAGCCGCCCCAGGTCCTGGAGGTCCGCATCGAGGCGGCCTGCGACGACCTCGAGGAAACGGCCGGTGCCCGCCGCGCAGCGGTCGTTGACGGAGAAGTCCCGCACCGCGCCCCCGGCCTCCAGGCGCAGCACCTTGCTGTCCTGTCCGCCGATGTCGACGATCGTGCGCGCCTCGGGCAGGAGCTGGCGCACGCCGCGCGCGTGGCAGGTGATCTCGGTGATCGTCGTGTCGGCGAACTCGAGGGCATCGCGCCCGTAGCCGGTGGCGACGATGCCGTTCAGGCCCGCGCGCGCGACGCCGGCCTCCTCCAGCACCGCATCCATCAACTCGGTTGCCAGCTCCACCTGCCGTACCCCTTGATCGCCCACCTTCCAGGCCACGAGCTCCCGGGAGTCCGCGTCCAAGAGCACCACCTTGATGGCCCGCGATCCGGCGTCGATTCCGAGGCAGTGCATCAGTCTCCAGCGGGCGTGCGACTCGCCACCGTCTCGAAGAGCGCCTGGACGCGCATGCCGAGACGGGCCGAGTCGGAGGGTGAGTAGTCGGTCTCGATGCGCAGGTAGGGCAGGCCCAGCTCCTCCTCCGCGAGCCTCCTCACCAGGTGGGACTCCACGTCGTAGGTGATGCAGGCCTGCCAGATCAGGTCGATGATGCAGTCGACCCGGTACTCCGACGCCAGGCAGCGCAGGAGATCGAGACGCCCCGCGTTGGGGGTCATGACCGAGCAAGGCAGGTGGAAGTACTTGTCCGCGATCGCCTGCAGAGGATCGGGGGCGTCTGGGTCGACGTCCTCGACCAGCGGCTTGATGCCGGTGCAGTTCTCCTGGCAGACGACCAGTCCCCCGCTCGACTCGATGACCTGCAGCACGCGCTCCGCTCCGTGCGGCAGCGGAACGCCGGTCAGGAGCACGCGCACGCGCCCCTCCAGCGGGGGCTCGAGGTTGCGCCCGGGGAGCTCCTCGAGGGCGCGTTCGTACTGCGCCAGGTCGGCGGGCAGGCAGGAGATCAAGCTCTTCAGCTCGAGCAGCTCGCACCCGGTCAGGGGCGGGGAGTCGGCCTTCATCAGGCCGGCGAGCTCGCGCCGCAGATGCCGCTCGCGGTTCATCTGGGCGATCGCCCCGCGCAGCTTCTCGTCGGTGACGCGCACGGCGAAGCGCTGCTCGAGCTGCGCCACGAGCTTCTCCAGCTCGCGGCGCCAGTGCGCGCGAGCGTCGGGATCGCCCGGCTTCTGCGGCAGCTCGAGCACGTACATCGGATGCCGCTCCGCGAGCAGCTCGTACATCTTCTTCTTGCCGTCACAGGTGCTCTCCGCCACCAGGAGATCGGCCAGCTCGAGGAAGGGGTTGGCCTGCATGACGCTGTAGCCGTAGGTGGACTTGATCAGCGGGCACAGGTTCGCGGGCAACACCTCCTCGGCCGCGGGGATCGTCTCCGCCGAGCCGCCGCACAGGCAGACGGGGATGCCGCCGGCGGCCATGATCAGCTCGCGTGGCGTGAACTCGCACAGGATGCCGACCACCGGCGTACCGCCCTCCTTCGCCGGCCGCACGAACTCGAGGCAGTGGTCGACCATGCCCGCGAAGTGCTCCAGGGCGCGGAAGGGCGGCGCCCCAGCGCCTCCCGCCGCCGGGGTGCTGCCGCAGGCCCCATCCCTGTCACATCCACTCATCGTCGTGTACTCCCGCGCGTGGCGCTCCGCCCCGCGTTCCCACATCGTAACCACGGTCCCGCCCGTAGCCGGCCCTGGGTTAGGTCCGCGAACCACGGTAACCAGGGATCGGGTACGGTGTAGCACTGCCATGCACGACATTCTGCTCTTGCCTGCGTCGGGGCTGCTCGCGGCGGTCCCATACCTTCCGGTATCGAGTGCCTCGCCAGGCGACGGGGAGACCGTCGTCGAGATGGAGGAGGTGTCGGTGTTCGAGCTCGACGGCCTCGACGACCTGATCGGCGGAGAGTCCGGCGAGTGCGGGTGGGAGCCCTACGAAGAGGTGCGGCGCCATCCGGACCTGCGGTCGGAGAAGCCCCTCTACGGGCACGTCGAGTTCGCCGGCGTTCCCACGACGGAGGGGGCCGAGCCCCGCTTCTTCTACGTGCTCGACGAGTCGCAGGGGACCGGGACCGGCTACGACCGGCTGCACTTCGATCGCGACCGCAACCTCGACCTCAGCGACGACGAGCCGCTCGTCCGGCAAGCGCAGCCCCCGTCCGCCGCGATCAGGAACCTCCATCGATCACCTCACCGGCGAGGACTCTTCCGGAGACGCCTCTGCGTCATCCTGGCCCCACTGGCCGTGGCGTTCGCCACGGGCTGCGACTCCTCGAGCAGCGGCACGAGTCCGGCCATGTTCCTGCGAGGGACGGTCTCGGGGCCGTCCGGCATCCCAGTCGTGGGAGCGACCGTCTACCTCGTGCCCACCTCCGCGATCCCCACGGAGGAGATCACCGCCGCCGGCGTGCTGGCCGGGACGACGGAGGGCTTCGACGAGCCGCTCGAGGACGCCGTGGTGGGAAAGGCGGCTGAGTTCACCAAGGCCACGACGGGCGCTGGCGGCAAGTACGAGATCGCTCAGGTTCCGGGGGGCAGGTTCTTCCTGTACGTGGAGCCGGCGGCCGGCGACAACGAGCACTTCCCGGGAGGCAGTCTCTGTCGCGTGTCGGTCACCTCGAACGCGCTACGGGGCACCACCCAGCACATCGTGCTGTCCTCCTCCCCCCCCGCAGGTGCCGTGAACGTCGGCATGACCGCGTGCCTGACCTGCCACGACGAGTACCACACGGAGAAGGAGGTCGCCCACCGACTGGGCTTCCGCGTAACGGGTGTGAGCAGTCCGCTCCAGGACACGAGTGCCCATCCGGAGATCGACGACGGCCTCGCCTACTTCATCGAGGCTGCCGACCACACGGGAGGGACACCCGTCTATCACTACGACTACGATTCGGGCCGGGGCTTTGACAAGTTCAAGACCTCGTTGACCGACCCAACGGGCGGTGGGGGCGTCGTCTACGCGATCCTCTGGCTCTGGAAGGACTCGGGCACCGGAGAGCACAAGATCACGATCGAGAACGTGGGAAACCCCGCCGATGCGAGCAGCCCGCTCACGCGCGTTGCGCAGCTCACCTACGGAGGGGCGGTCAACAAGCAGCGCTACATGATCGACTGGGAGGACCGCAACGGGCTCTACCCGCTCCTCCAGTTCCAGCACGAGGGCGACGATTCGCGCTATGACCGCACGCGGAGGGTCTTCCGCGACTATCACCTCGACTTCTACTGGAGCGACAACGATACCGACGGCGACGAGACCGACGACTTGATCAAGGATCCGGACATCACCAAGAACATCTCCCGGAACTGCCTGGGATGCCACGCCACCGGCTACACGCAGTACGAGGATCCCGACACGGGGGAGGTTCTGTGCGACACGATGGAGGATCCGAACGGCGAGTACGACATCGATGGCGATGGCGACATCAACGACCTGAACACGGGCTGCGAGAACTGCCACGGACCCGGCTCCAGTCACGTCACGGCGGACGAGGCGCGGTGGATCGTCTCTCCCGAGTACCTGTCGCCCAGCCGCGATGTCCAGCTCTGTGGCCGCTGTCACGACCGCCAGGCCGGGGCCGACCCGATCGGCGGGGACCATCCCCTGAACGCGGCCAGCGAGTTCCCCCCGGCGGGCATAAGCCGCGGGGAGTTTCTCGCGGACTACGTCTCGAGGAAGGGACCGAAGGCGAGCAGCTTCTGGCCCGACTTCCACCACTCCAAGAGCCACCACCAGCAGTCACCCGACTTCATCAAGTCGGAGCACTACCGCAACGAGAGACAGCTCGTGGGTTGCTCGGATTGCCACGACATGCACGGTGGCACTGGACACACGCGGGCGCTGGTGGCGGATCCGGACGAGCCGGATTCACCACTCTGCATGATCTGCCACGGCACCGATGTGGTGAGCACGGCGGTGCACACGGAGGAGGTCCTCGGCGTGATCCACGGCCCGGTCACCGCGAAGTGCACGGACTGCCACATGGTGATGACCGCCAAGACCGGATCTGGGCGCTACGGCTACCTGCTCTCTCCACCGACGGGCACCGAAGCGGACACGACGGAGACCTACTTCGAGAACGACGTCTCGTCGCACGTCTTCGACGTCCCCACCAAGGACAACGTCGGTGTGAAGGGGGTTCTGCCCGCGAGCGCGATGCCGATCCCGTACACGCAGAGCTGCGGAATCTGTCACGATCCGTCTCAATTGCAGTTCTAGTTCGTCCATGCTCCGATGAGCTGCTGGGGCCACCTCGCCTGATCCGGAGCGAGGTGGCCCCTCTTCATCGATGCGGGGCGGCCAGCCCGTTCTCAAGATCAAGAAACAGCGCGGCGTCCTTCTTGAGCATGAGAAGGCGGGGATGCATATGAGGAGCGGCCGTGGCCCGGGACCTCGCTGGAACCGGCCGGAGGCCGGCAAACCAGGCCCCACGCCCCTCAGTCGGCGGCTGGCTCGGAATCCGGTATATGTGCTCACCATCGGCCCGAGGTCGAGGGACAGGGAACTCGAGGCGCCCCGAAGCGCGGAGAGGAGGATCGAAGGGGACCGGAACGTATCCGGAGTCTCACGCCGAGGTCCTCAGCCGCCTCTCGAAGCGCCCGAGGCTGATGATCAGGACCCCGATCAAGGCCCCGACGGCGATGATTCCCACCAGGGTGGTCGAGAGCACGTAACGCGTGGAGGCGGCCAGGCGATCGGTTACGTCCCTGAGCACCAGGAGACGCCCGATGTCCCGCCCCCCGGCGTCGTTCAGCGGAAGAAGGGCCACTCGGTACCTCCGGTCTCCGGAGGTGCGCTCGAACCTCTCGGGCACGTCGTCCACGTCATGTCGCACCAGAAGGGCGCAGACGTCCTCGGACAGGCCCTCGGGGAGACGGCTGGTGAGGACCACGTCTCGGAAGCGCTCCCACTCCCCTTCGCGATCGAGCATGCGCATGCCGGATTCCCAGCCTCCTCGATCCAGGTGCTCCTTCCTCAGGAGAGCCCGGATCTCGAGGTCGAGAATACCACTGAGGAGCTCGATCATGCGGTTCTTCTCGTGTCCCAGCTCGAGGTACCCGATCAGCCGGTCGTCCTCGTACCAGGGGTGTACGACCCTCATGGTCAGGGTGCCCAGCGGCCCCAGCTCGAGGCCTTCCACGGGCTGCTTCGTCCGCTCCGCCTCGAGTGTCGTGACTCGATCGATGACGTCGCCGTATGTGTCCGGCTTGTGTACGCGAAGGACGTTCACTCGATCCGCGTCGGTGAAGTAGAGGTGCGTGATCTCGATCCCCGTCTGCAGCCGGGCAAACAGCGGCGCCGAGAGCTCGAGTAGAGCCTGTCGATCCCGGGCGGTCATCGCGGAGCGCAGACGGTCGTCTCGGGTGAGGACGTTCAGCTCGGAGTTCATCGTCCTGAAGTCCTCGTCCATGTGGGACTTCCGAATGCCCTCGATCCTCGCCACGCTGGCCTCCACCTCGTCGCGGATCCGCTGCCGATCGCGCATGTAGGCTCCCACGACGAAGGAGCACAGGACGAGTCCGAGGAGGATCGCCAAGGGGAGGATGACCGTGCTCTTTACTGCCCTGTGGTCCATTCTTGCGGTCGCGAGTGGAGACCGGCGGGCAGGATAGCATCAACCCCAGTGCCCATAGGATGGCCATCGTTCCAGAGGATGGGATGCGTCCTCCCGGATCCGGGTTGCATCCCCCGGGCGCGGGGGGATAGCTTCCAGGACTGGGCGGGTCCGGATCCCGTCTGCGAGAGGACGCGACCGGCCACGTCCACCGACTCGCTCCGTCTCGTTCCGTGAGAGCCCTGACATGAGGCGCCGCATCATCATCGGCCTTGCGCTGCTGCTCGCGCTGTGCCTGATTGGGGATGCGATAGCGCTCCTATCGCTGGATCGCAGCATCCGGCGGATCGAGGGGCTGGCCGAGTCCTATCGCATCCAGCTGCTGCGCACCACCCTCAACTCGAGCGCGCTCCGAATGGAGCGGGACATACTGGCACACCTCACCCAGCCCGCGGGAAGCGAAGAACAGCTCCGCGACAGTGTGTGGCGCTTCAAGGACTCGCTGCGTCAGTGCGGCTCCTGCCATCACACCCCGAGCGCTCAGAAACGCCTGGAGGATGTCCGGGACGCCTTCGAGGACTGGCTGATCCAGACGGAGTCACTCCGCGAGACGAGGGAGCGTGGAGGGGTGAACACCGAGGAAGAGGCACAGCTCGCCCTCGCCAGTCGCGTCCCGGCGATGATCACAGCGATGATCGATCACGCCCATGCCCGCCTGACGACGAGGAGCAATGACGTCGAAGCCACCGTTCATCAGGCCTGGGTGACTCTCTGCGTGACCCTGCTGGCCGCTCTGCTGTTCGGCGGTGTCGTGGCTCTGCATCTGCAGCGACGTCTGACGAAGCCCGTTTCCGAGCTCCTGGAGATGATCAGGCGATCGCGTCAAGGCGAGTCAGTGGAGGAGATCGTCATCTCGGGGGACCAGGAGTTCAGGGAGCTCGGCGAGGCTTTCGGTCAGGCCTATCAAGACCTCAAGAATGCACAGGAGGGAATCCTGCAGGCCGAGAAGATGGCCGCCATTGGGCGGCTTGCCGCGGGGGTTGCACACGAGGTGGCGAATCCGCTGGCGAGCATCTCCTCCGTCGTGCAGATGATGCGACGGAGCTGCGCCTCCGAGGAGGACGCCAAGCGGCTGGACTTGATCATGAGCCACATCGGACGCATCTCGGGAGTCGTCCGGGACACGCTCAGCTTCTCGCGCCCCTCCACGGACGATCGGCGAAGGCGCGTCGAGATATCTGTCCTTCTCGATCAGTCGCTGGAATTGACAGCCTACGACGAGCGCTCACAGGGCATCGAAGTGACTCGCGACTACGATCCGACCCTGCGGCCTATCCAGGCCGATCCCGATGCTCTGATGGCGGTGTTCACGAACATCATCCTGAATGCCATCGACGCACTATGCGACCGAAGTCGTGGCGATCCCGTCCTCGAGATCTCCGCTCGGGCCGAGGAAGAGTCCACGGTGGTGATGATCACCGACAACGGACCCGGAATGAGCGAGCAGGATCTGGCGAGCGCCTTCGAGCCCTTCTTCACCACCAAGCAGCCCGGGCATGGCACCGGGCTTGGCCTGTGGGTCTGCTACGAGACGATGCGCAAGCAGGGCGGTAGCATCCGGCTCGACAGTCGCGAAGGCCACGGCACGACGGTGACGGTCGAGTTGCCCTACGCCGGGGACGAGGCGACCGACTGATCGGCAAGGGGCGAGCCGGACCGGAGGTCCAGAGATGCACCGGGGGGTCGCTCCGAGTCTAGGTTCACCCGAGCACCTCGATCAGCGCTTGGACACGGGTTCTCACCGCACGGTCGAGGCCTTGATCGTCGGTGTCGAGGGCCAGGAGCGGGAGCTCGACCGACTCGCGCAGACGCTCGCACTCGGCGTTCCACAGGTCGCACCAGACGTAGCGTTTGAAGAGGATCCCCCGCACCCCGCGCGCGGCGAGCTCACGCTGCAACCAGTGATGCAGCGGGTCGTTCGGCCGGCGGAAGGCGCTCGGTATGCGACCGAAGTAGAGGTCCGCCAGGTGCTCGAGGGGATCCGCGGTGAGGGCGTCGCGGTCGAGGGGTCCGGGCAGGGTGCGCTCCCCCGTCTCGGTCGCGTCGAGCACGATCTCCCCACCATAGCGCTCCACGAGGTCGAAGAGCTCCAGGTGCTCCTCGAGCAGCGGGGCGCCGACCAGCGCCACGGGGATCCCCCGTGACGGGCGAGCGGTGTCCGGAACGTCCAGGTCGATCTCACCCCGCTCGTGGAAGCGCGCGATCGACTCGGAGAAAGCGCGCGCGGAGAGCCGCGTGCGCAGAGCGCGCAGGGCCGCGCGTCGGCGGTCGTAGTCGATCATCACGGCCGCCAGCTGATCGGGAGTGGGGGAGCTGCCCCCCAGATCGACGAGGAAGCGGCCCAGGCGCTCCAGCTCGCCGAGGTAGAGCTCGCGCGCCGCGGCGCTCTGCCAGGTGGTCGGGACGTTCATCAGGAAGAGCGGCGGCCCCTCGCTGAGCGGCGGCAGCTCAGTGATGCGGCGCAGTTGATCGCAGACGGTGGTCACGACCACCGCGTCGGCCTGCGGATCGCGGGTGGCGTGGTCGGCGAACACCCGGGCGTAGGCGCACAGCCCGACCGCCGTGGACGGCGACCGGGGGTCCAGCGTGCCCCTGCGCGGCATGCGGCGACGCGGATGCAGTCCGTGTGCGGCGATCCACTCGGCGGGTACGAAGGGGCACTCGTAGTGGACGCTCTTCACCGCCGGCGGCTCAGAGGCAGGGGCTGCGCGTGTCCACGCTCAGCTCTTCTTTCGGGCGACGAAGATCCCCTGGGCGATCTTTCCGGAGTGGGCCAGCTCCTGCATGAAGACCATCTCAGCGCCGAGCCCCTCCAGCATCTGGACGTCGAAGCCGATCACCTTCAGCGCGTCGTAGGTGAGCTGCATGTTCAACATGTTCAGGTAGAGGTCGACGTAGGGGGCGAAGCGGCCGGTGTCTTCGGCGATGCGCACCTCGCAGCCGTTCTTGGAGAGCAGCCCCGAGTATCCCTCCAGGTTCTGGACGTGGGGGAACTTCATGAAGCTCAGGAAGCGCTCGGCCTCCTCGTCGGAGAGGCCGGCGGGACCCTCGATCCAGTCGGTGAACGCGATCGTCCCCCCCGGCTTCACCAGGCGCGCCGCCTCGCTGACGAGCTGCTCCTTGTCCACCACGTAGCACCAGGCGTCCTCGCCCCACACGAAGTCGGCCTCCCCTGCGGGCATGCCGCTGGCCGTGGCGTCCGCGAGCGTGAAGGTGATTAGCCCCTCGAGACCCTCCTCGCGGCAGCGCTGGCGGCCCCGTTCGACGACCTTCTCGGTGGCGTCCACCCCGTGCATCGAGCCGACCCCCAGGAAGCGCACCAGGAAGCGCATCCCCGCGCCGTTGCAGCAACAGAGGTCGATTCCCGCCGCAGCGGGGGCGATCTCACTGCGCTGAGCCAGATCCATCGAGGACTGGAAACCGCCGATGTGGATCTGCTCGCCCATGATGAGCTCCCACAGATCACCCTCGGGGCCGGAGTAGACGGCCTGGACCTCCGGGAGGCCCGCGCGCGGCGTGTTCTTCATTCGCGAATCCTCGATCGGTCGGTCTCCCGAGTGCCGAGTGTGGCTGGGCGTTCCCCCTGCTCAGGGAGGCGGGCCGAGACTCAGGGGACTATACCCTCGCAGCCCGCCTCTCGCTCTCGCAGGTAGGTCAGCAGCCGCGTCATGTCGGCTGGCAAGGGCGCCTCGAAGCGCAGGCGCTTCCCCGTCTGCGGGTGATCGAAGGCGATCGCGCGGGCGTGCAGGGCCTGGCGCTCCATGCCTGGGGCCTCCGGGGGCAAGGGCACCGCCAGGGCACCCGGGTGGCGGTAGACGCGATCGCCCACGATCGCCCAGCCCTTGTGCTGCAGGTGGACACGGATCTGGTGCGTGCGCCCCGTCTGGGGATGGGCGGCGAGGGAGGAGAAGCCGTGGAAGCGCTCCAGGCACTCGACGAAGGTGCGCGCCGCGCGTCCCTCCTCCGGGGCCACCACCCGGAAGCGGTCGCGGCCCCGGGGATCGGGCCCCAGGGGGGCGTCGATCCACTCGCTGTCGAAGCGCGGCTGACCGTGGCAGACCGCCAGGTAGGTCTTCTCGACCGTGCGCGCCTGGAACTGCGCTCGCAGCGCCTCGAGCGCGGCCCCGCTGCGGCCGAGGAGCATCACCCCGCTGGTCATGCGGTCCAGGCGGTGGACGATCCCGGGCCGATCCTCCCCCTGCACCTGGGGCAGAGGCCCGTAGCGCGCAACCGCCAGGTCCGCGACGCTGCCGCTGGGCTGTCGGTCGTTGGGGTGCACGAGCAGGCCGGCGGGCTTGTCGATCACCACCAGGTGCTCGTCCTCGTGGATGACGTCCAGATCGGAAATGGGACGGCCTTCCACCGTCACCGGCGTGGGATCGCCGGGGAAGTCGACCTGCAGCTCGGCCCCCGCCGCCACGGGGCGATTGGCGCGGCGCACGACCTCGCCGTTCACCTGCACCCGGCACTCGCGGATCAGGCGCTGCAGCTTGCTGCGCGAGGTGCTCGCGACGAGGGTCGCCAGGACGCGATCGAGTCGCTCCTCGTGCAGGCTGGCTGGAACGACGTAGCGCCGCTCACCCGTGGGAGGGGCGTCCATGGTGGCCGATTCTACGCTTTGAATCGCCCCAGGCAGCTTGCTACAACGCCTGCGTACCCCCAACCGCCACGCCATGAACTCCGCACCGCTGACCGTCCTGCTCGTCGACGACGAGGTCGGGACGCTCGAAGTCATGGGCTCCCTGCTCGCAGGGCAGGGATTCGACGTGACCCTGGCCCGCACCAGCCGCGAGGCGATGGACCTGCTCGCCGAGCAGCCCTTCGACGCGGTGGTCAGCGACGTCGTCTTCGACGGCTGCGCCGAAGGGGGGCAGGTGCTGAGCGCCTGCCGCAGCCTGCGACCCGAGACGGTGGTCGTCCTGATGACCGGCTACCCGCGCATCGACGGAGCGGTGACCGCCATCAAGGACGGGGCCATCGACTACCTGCAGAAGCCCGTCGACCCGACAGTCCTGGGGGCGATGATCCAACGCGCCGTGCGCGAGCGCCAGATGAGCCGCGACAGCGGCGAGATCGCCTTCAACGAGATGGTGAACATCCTCTCCGACCTGGTCTCCCAGACGATCGAGCGGGTCGATCCCTACACCGCCGGTCACGGCGAGCGCACGCGGCGCTACAGCCGGCACATCGCCGGCAAGCTGGGGCTCGACCGGCACACGACCGAGCGGCTGGAGCTGGCCGCCATTGCCCACGACTACGGCAAGATCTACCTCGAGGATCTCTCCTTCCTGACCAAGGAGGGCCCCCTCACTCCCGCCGAGTACCGCATGGTGCAGCTCCACCCCGAGGTTGGCGCCGAGAAGCTCGGCAACCACCCGTCCCTCACCGACGTCTGCCGCTACATCGCCGAGCACCACGAGAAGTGGGATGGAACCGGCTATCCCCTGCGGCTCAAGGGGACCCAGATCTCCCGCGCCGGCCGCATCCTGGGCGTGGTCGAGGTCTTCGACTCCCTCTCCACCAAGCGCGCCTACAAGGACCCCTGGGACCTCCAGAAGACCCTCGACTTCTTCGAAGTGCAGTCGGGGCGAGCCTTCGACCCACAGGTGTTGGAGGCGTTCCTCACCCTGCTCGAGAGCCACGGAGAGGAGTGGATCGCCGCCCCCCAGCTCGACCTCGAGCGCGCCCGGGCGCGCGGTCAGGATCAGGCAAAGGAGGCTGGAACCAGCCCCTGACCCGGCCCAGAAGCCCTGCGAGGGGCCTTCCGGACACCTTGCGCGCCCGGACTGTGCCGGTATTCTTGTCGCCCTTCGAGCAAACTGAAACGGCAGCTCGATGGGCAACTAGACAGGGCGGCATCCTGCGGCTGCAGCCGTCGCTCTCGCCCCCGTCCCGGTCTAGCGCCGAACCCCCTTCACCCCGACCCCGAGCCGAACCGTGATCGTGTCCTTTCTGCCCACGCTCCTTCCCGCCCTGCTGCTCGTCCCCGCCGCCCACTCCGAGGACTCGGTCGAAGCCACGTCACCCCCCGGCTTGATCGCACTGAAGGGTGGGCGCACGACCATCGGCTCCACCGTCAAGGAGATCGAGAAGCTGGTCGTGGGGCTCCCCGAGGCCCGCCAGCGGGTGAGACCCCTGGACGCCGAGACGCCCCAGCACACCCGGGACGTCCTGCCCTTCCTGCTCGGGGTGACCGAGGTCACCAACGAGCAGTACGCCAAGTTCGTGGACGCCACGACGCACCGCCCCCCGCTGGAGTGGGGGGAGGAGCCGATCGATGCCGCGCGGCAGGCCTTCCTGCAGAAACAGGCGGAGGAGAACAACGAGCGACGCGAGCGCGGGGAGGCTCTCGTCAAGGGGAAGTTCGAGGCCGCAGAGTGGTGGTCCAAGAACTGGAAGGAGTCCCCTTGGGCGGTCCCCGAGGGCTCCGAGCTGCGCCCCGTGGTGCGCGTCAACTTCGCCGACGTCCTGGCCTACTGCCTCTGGGCCGGCGTGCGGCCGCCCACCGAGTTCGAGTACCAGCACGCCTGCCGGGGGGCGGAGAAGGACCCCTACCCCTGGGGCACCGACTGGGTCGACGGCAAGTACTGCGCCTCCCGGGAGATGAAGCAGGTCAAGGTCAGCTCTCCCGCCGGTAGCTTCGATGAGGGCAAGAGCCGCGACGGGCTATTCGACCTGGCCGGCAACGTCTGGGAGTGGACCAGCAGTCCCTTCGTCGCCTACCCCAAGTTCAGGAAGAACAAGTACAAGATCGAAGGCAAGAAGGAGGCGGTCCCCGAGCCCCGCTGGGACGGGAACAAGCGCGTGGTGGTCGGCGGCTCCTTCGGGACCTCGAGGATCGCGGTGCGCTGCACCACCCGCAGGGGCAGCGATCGCGCCGAGATGACCCAGGCCCTCGGTTTCCGGATCGCGGCGTCGACGCAGTCCGGCAAGGACATCGCCAACTCCCTCTGGATCTCCGAGGTGCGCGCCTCGGAAGCGCGTCCCGGTGGTGTCAGGTACGAACCCGACGCCGCGATGGCGATGGAGCGTTGGATCTCCGCCCCTCCCGCGGAGGGAGCCCCCGAGGGCTACGGCGTGATCGCGGGCTACGAGCACGTCGCCTTCGTCCCGGTCGGCGAGTTGGAGGAGTCCTCGGACGCGGGCTACCGGCGCCTGAGCTTGTCGGAACCCCAGCAGTTGGGTTTCGTGAGCATCGCCATGCCGATGGTCGAGCCCGCCCTCGAGCCGGGTGTGTACTTCATCGCCTTCCGCGCCTCCGGCGATTCGCGCGCGGTGGCGGAGGAGACGACGGAAGAGGAAGGGGCGCAGGAGGCCGCTGGAGACGAGGGCGAGGACCCCTTGGAGGGGCTGATCAACTTCGAGGTGGACAACATCCTCTTCTTCGATGGCCGTACCGGTGAGTTCGCGGGCAAGGTCGAGATCGACGGCGTCAGCTTCGGCAAGCCGACCAAGTTCGTCGGCTTCTCCCCGATCGTGCGTCAGGTCTGGGTGCAGGATCCCGACGACGAAGACGAGCAAATCCAGGTCCCCGAGAACTGGCTGAAGCTCCGGATGGAGCTGCCCACCAAGGTCAAGAGCCGGGTCCTGGGCCTCGACCTCCTGGTCAAGCCCGCGCCGGAGTTCTTCGACGCCGAGTGGCGCAAGTGATACCGCGGAAGGTGGCGTGAGGCGGGCTCGGGACAGCCCCCCCACCCCCCCCCAAGCGCAGAAAAACCCCCCCCCCCGGGTGCGGGCCAGGAGCTCCAGCTCGACCGCCAGCTCCCCGCGCCGCTGACGCTCCGCCGCGACCACCTCCGGCGCGGCGCGCGAAACGAACTTGTCGTTGCCGAGCTTCTTGTCCGCGCCCTCGATGGAGGACTCCAGCTTGCGCTTGCGGTTGGCCAGCACCGACTTCAACTTGGCCAGGTCGACCTCGCCCTCCAGGGGCACGAAGACCTCCACTCCGCCGCTCACCGAGACCGCCGACGAGGGCGGGCGTTCGGCATCCGGTCGGATGTCGAGCGTCTCCAGGTAGCCCAGGGAGCGGATCGCCGCGCTGCGCCGCTCCAAGACCCCGCGTTCCTCCGCGCGCGGCGCGCACACCAGCGCCACCAGGGGCTTGCGCTCGCCGACCATCGTCAGGCTGCGCACCTGGCGCAGGGCCCCGACCAGGCCCTGCAGGAGGTCCATCTCCGCCTCCGCCTCCGCGTCGATCGCCAGACCCTGCCCATCCGGCCAGGGGACGGTGATCAGGGCGCTGGGGGGCTCCTCGCCGAGGGTCTCGTGCAGGGCCTCCCACAGCCGCTCGGTCAGGAAGGGGGTGAAGGGGTGTAGCAGCCCCAGGGCATCCTTCAGGACGCGCGTCAGCACGCCGCGCGCGGCGGCGGCGCTCTCCCCATCGCCGCCGGTCAGGCGGCCCTTCGCCAGCTCGACGTACCAGTCGCAGAAGTCGTTCCAGAAGAAGCGGTACAGCTCGCTCGCCGCGTCGTTGAAGCGGTACTCCTCCAGGGCGACGCTGACCAGGTCGCGGGTGCGCGCCAGGCGCGAGAGGATCCAACGGTCCTCCAGGCTGGCGGGCGTCGGGTCGAGCTCTCCAGTCAGGTTCATCAGCACGAAGCGCGCCGCGTTCCAGACCTTGTTGCAGAAGCGGCTGCCCTGCTCGAAGCGATCGGGGGAGAGCCGCACGTCCTGGCCCTCCTTGGTGAGCAGCACCAGGCTGTAGCGCACGGCGTCCGCGCCGTAGCGCTCGATCATGTCCAGCGGGTCGATGCCGTTGCCCGCCGACTTCGACATGCGCTTGCCCTTGCCGTCGAGCACGGTGGCGTGGATGTAGCAGGTGGCGAAGGGATTGCGCTCGGGCTCCGAGCGCTCGGGCAGGAAGGCGTAGCCCGCCATCACCATGCGCGCCACCCACAGGTAGATGATCTCCTGGGCCGTCGACAGGAACTGGGTCGGGTAGAAGCGTGCCAGGTCGGGGGCGTCGTGATCCGGCCACCCCAGGGTCGAGATGGGGCACAACCAGGACGAGGCCCAGGTGTCGAGCACGTCCGCATCCCGGCGCACGATCGGCTTGCCGGTCTTGGGATGGGGAGCGCCCAGCTCGAGGTCGGTGACCGAAGCCACCGGCACCTCGTCCTCGTCGTACCAGACCGGGATGCGGTGGCCCCACCAGAGCTGACGGCTGATGCACCAGTCCTGGACGTTCTCCAGCCAGTGCAGGTAGACCTTGCTCCAGCGCTGCGGCCGGAAGATGAGCCAGCCCGACTTCAGCGCCTCGATGGCGGGTTGCGCCAGGGGCTGCATCGCCACGAACCACTGCTCCGAGACCAGGGGCTCGATGGGGGAGCCGGAACGCTCGGAGAGGGGCACGGTGTGGGTGATCTCCTCGGTCTTCTCGAGCAGGTCGAGCTCCTCGAGCCCCGCCACCACGCGCTTGCGGGCCTCTTCGCGGGAGAGCCCGGCGAAGACCCCCCCGGCGGCGCTGATCGTGCCGTCCTTCTCGAGCACGTCGACGATCGGCAGGCCGTGGCGCTTGCCGCGCTCGTAGTCGGCGGGATCGTGCCCCGGGGTGACCTTGACGGCGCCCGTCCCCAGCTCGGGATCGACGGTGTCGTCGGCCACGATCGGGATCTCGCGCTCGATGAAGGGCAGGCGGCAGTGGGTCCCCACCAGCTCGGCGTAGCGCGGATCCTCGGGGTGCACCGCCACGCCGGTGTCCCCGAGCATCGTCTCGGGGCGCGTGGTGGCGACCACGACGTACTCCCCCTCGCGGGCGACGAGTGGGTAGCGCACGTACCAGAACTTGCCCCGGCGCTCGACCATCTCGATCTCGTCGTCGGAGACGGCGGTCTCGAGCACGCAGTCCCAGTTCACCAGGCGCGCGCCGCGGTAGATCAGGCCGCGCTCCCAGAGCTCGACGAAGGAGACGCGCACGGCGTGGCTGAGCCCCTCGTCCATGGTGAAGAAGGTGCGCGTCCAGTCGCAGGAGCACCCCAGGCGCCGGAACTGCTCGAGGATGATGCTGCCGTGCTTCTCCTTCCAGTCCCAGATCCGCTTCAGGAACGCCTCGCGCCCCAGGTCCTGGCGCGTCGTGCCGTCCGCCTGGAAGAGCTGCTTCTCCACCACCGCTTGGGTGGCGATCCCCGCGTGGTCGGTGCCCGGGACCCACAGGGTGTCGAAGCCCGCCTTGCGCCGGTGGCGGATCACGATGTCCTGGATGGTGCCGTTCAGGGCGTGGCCCATGTGCAGGACGCCCGTGACGTTGGGTGGCGGGAGGATGATGGTGAAGGTCTTCCCCGAGCCCTGGCCCTCCCCGGGCGGCTGGAACGCACCGCTGGCGTCCCAGGCCTGGTAGATGGGGCCTTCGATCTCGGAGGGGGTGTAGCGCGTGGAGAGTTCCATTCGGCTGGAGGGCTGCCTTTCGTCGCTCGGGAGCGCCACACTTCACTCCCCTCAATGCGAGGGGTCAAGCGATGTCAGCCAAGCGCGTCGCGCGCGCCCTCGGCGATCCCCGGCAGTCGCGTGGTGAGCCGTTCGCGGGCGCGCGAGGCGTTCAGGGAGACGTCGGCGGGTCGCTCGTAGGGGGTGGCCACCTCCGCCTGCAGGGCGGGGCGCACGGCGGCTCGGGCATCGGCGTCGCTGAGCCCCATCGCCGCCAGCAGGGCCAGCCCCAGCTCATGGCGGCTGGCGCGCTCGGGCCCGGCGACGTGCAGGATCCCCCTCTCGCCGCTGTCCACCAGCTCGACCAGGGCCCGGGCAGCGCTGGCGACCTCCAGGGGGGTGCGGAACTCGTCGGTGAAGAGCGCCGGGCGCTCGTCCCGTTCGACCGCCTCGAAGAGCCAGTCGGAAGCCCCCAGTCCCCGGCCGCCGGAGTTGCCGTAGAGCAACGGCATGCGCACCACCAGCGCCGCGGGATGAGCTGCCAGCACGGCGGCCTCACCCTCGGCCTTGCTGTGGCCGTAGGCCGAGACGGGCGCGGTGGGGGCCTCCTCGTCGAAGCCTCCCTCGGGCGCGACGTGCTCCCCGAAGACCAGGTCGGTCGAGACGTGGAGCAGACGCGCCCCGCGCGACGCACACCAGCGGGCCAGCTCGGCGGCCAAGGCCACGTTGAGACGTTCGGCGCGCCGCGGATCCGCCTCGCAATCCGCCTGACGACTGAGCGCAGCGCAGGAGAGCAGCGCGGCGGGCTCGAGCTCGTCGCACAGGCGCGTCGCGGAGTCCAGCGCGGCGAGGTCCGCCGCCACCCAGCGCGCCGCGTCCCGCGGTTGGCAGAAGCGCGGGGCGAGCCGCGGATCGCGGCCGCTCCCGATCACCGGGCGCCGCTTGGGATCGGCGTGGGCCGCCGCGACGACGTGGGCCCCCAGGAAGCCCGTGCCGCCGATGACCAGGGTGGTGGACACACCCCGTCCGTCACAGGAAGGTCACCGACAATCCGTCCGTGAAGTTCGAGCTCGCGCCGTCCTTGAACCAGGCCTGGAAGTGCCAGGTCTCGCCGGGCTGCACCGCATGGTTGGGCCACACCGGAAGGGCGTTCAGGTCGACGGCGATGCTGAACTCGCCCCCCGCGCCGCTCGACTGCGCCTGGGCGACGAAGCGTCCGATCGTCGACGACAGGCACAGGATGCCCTGGCTGCCGCCCGGGTTGGGCACGAAGCCCGTGGTCTGCCCGCAGAGGAAGTAGCCCACCTCGTTGGCCGGCATCGCCGAGGCTATCAGGGTCAGGTTGTTCGACAAGACCGTGTCTTGACCCCATCCCGTGATGACCGCCGACGCCCCCGTGGAGTTGAGGTTGGCCGGGCTGCAGTAGTTGCTCCCGATCGGCCCCGCTCCGAGGCTCTGGCCCGGGTTGTCGTAGAGCCACTGCACCTGGGCGTCCGTCAGTACGTCGGCGTAGACCTGGATGTCGTCCAAGAAGCCCCCGAACCACTCCGGGGCGCCCGGATCCTTGTAGCCGATGTGCCACTCCGGCACCGGAGCGTTGGCCTGAGCGGAGCCGGTCACGGTACCCACCGGCTGTCCGTCCAGATAGAAGTGCACGTCGAAGTTGGCGTCGAAGACGACCGCGACGTGGTACCAGGTCGACGGTGAGAGGCCGACCGACAGGTCGTAGTCCTTGACGCCGCGGGTCGTGAAGCGCAGGGAGTTGTTGACCACCCCCCAGGTCCAGCTCCCGTCGTTGCCGAAGAAGCGCTGCACGCCGCCGAACTGGTCGGCGTTCATCCAGCAGGCCGCGCTGAGCTCCTTGCGCAGGGTGGTGAATCCCGGTCCGTCCGGGATGTCCACCTTGTCGCTGGAGCCGTTCAAACGGATCGAGGTCCCCGTCTCGGGGCGCGCTCCCGCCTGTCCCAGGGTGCAGCCGTCGTAGACGCCGTCGTGCCCGTTGCTGGCGCTGTCGGCGCAGGCGGAGCCGGTGGTCTCGTCCAGTCGGTACCAGGCCTCGAGGGTCTGGGCATTGGCCCTGGGGGCCGAGAGCGCGAAAAGCAGGAGAGTGCAGAGAACCGACCAACGCATATAGGGCTCCTTTGACGCCATTCTCCCCCAGCCTCCTGGATCACCGCAAGATCGGCCCCCCAGGGTTTCCGCGCGTCGCACCTGCTACCCCGCCCTGCCATCGGTGAGAATGCCCCTCTCGTCATGACACAGCGACCCTGGACCATCCCGCACCCCGTCACCGTGCGCGGCGCCACCCTCGGCGTCGAGCGGCCCTTCTTCATCACCGGCCCCTGCGTGCTGGAGACGCGCGAGCTGACCTTCGAGATCGCAGGGCACCTGGCCGAGCTCTTCGCAGCGCGCGAGCTGCCTTTCATCTTCAAGGCCAGCTTCGACAAGGCCAACCGCTCGAGCCTGGCGGGGGGGCGCGGGCCGGGCCTCGAACAGGGGCTCGGCTGGCTGGCGGAGATCCGCCGCGAGCTGGACGTGGCGGTGATGACCGACGTGCACACCTGCGAGCAGTGCTCGGTCGCGGCCGAGGCGGTGGACGTGCTGCAGATCCCCGCCTTCCTCTGCCGGCAGACCGACCTGATCCTCGCCGCGGCCGCCACCGGAGCGGCACTGAACCTGAAGAAGGGGCAGTTCCTCGCCCCCTGGGACATGTCGAACGTCGTCGACAAGGCGACCAGCGGGGGGAACGGGAGGGTGCTCGTCACCGAGCGGGGCACCAGCTTCGGGTACGGCCGCCTGGTGGTGGACATGACGGGCTTCGCCGCGCTGGCCGAGATCGGCTACCCGGTGGTCTTCGACGCCACCCACTCCGTCCAGGAGCCCGGCGCCCTGGGGACCGCCACCGGCGGCGACCGCAGCAAGGTGCCCGCCCTGGCGCGGGCGGCGGTCGCCACCGGCTCCGTGTCGGGGCTCTTCTTCGAGGTGCATCCCCAGCCGGAGCGCTCGCCCTCCGACGGGGCCAACATGGTGCGCCTGGCCGAGTTCGAGGGGGTGTTGGACGGCGTGCTGGAGGTGTGGGCCGCGGTCCACTGATTCAGCGCATCCGCAGGGTGACCTTCTTCTCGGGTTCACCCCGCAGCCGCACCGTCTTCGTAGCCGTCTTGCCGCCCACGCTTCCGCTCACCCGGTAGCGGCCCGGGGGGAGGGGACCCACGCGGTGTTCGTGCGGGGAAAAGGCGCCCTCCAGGTACAGCACCTGGAGGTCCTGCACGCCGACCATCCCGGTCAGCTCACGACCGGCCTCGTCGGTGACGCTGACCAGGCCCGCCGCCGGATCTCCCCTGGAGTCCTTCAGGCGTACCCAGAGCACCGAACCCTGTTCGAGGTGCAGGGTGACCGCCGTGCGTTTCCCGGCCCCCACCGTCACGGGGGCGCTCTCCTCACAGGTCAAGGGGCCCACGCGGGCGCTGACCGTCACCTCCCCGGGGGCGATGCCGGTGTACTCGCAGTGCCCGGCGTCGTCGCTGGTCACCATCGAGAGGGGTTCGAGCATGTGTCCCGCGGCGTCGCGCACGAAGACCGAGGCCTGGGGGAGCGGGTGCCCGGCGGCATCCAGCACGGTGACGTCGAGGGTGCCCGGCTCCTCCAGGCGCAGCTCGATGTCGCGCAGCCACTCCCCTTCGTCCAGCTCGAGGCCTCCGGTGACCACCCGGCCGTAGGGAGTCTGCAGGGCGCCGCTCCAGGGTGAGGACCCACCCACCGAGAGGCGGTAGGTCCCGGGGCGCAGCCCCTTGACGTCGAAGGCCCCCGCGCCGTCGGTGGCGATCTCGGTGTAGTGCCCGCCGAAGAAGGCGTCGGTACGCGCCTCCCGATCGGGGGTCAGGGTGACCCGCGCGCCCGCCGCAGGACGCCTGCCCGGCCCCAGCACGCGACCCGAGATGCGGCCGCGGGGCAGGTCGAAATCGTGCTCGTACTCCTCGCGCTCGGGGACCTCGACCAGGTACTCGATGCTGCTCTGCTGTCCGGTCGCGCTGGACAGGGCCTGGATCGAGACGATGTAGTTGCCCGGACCGTCCAGCGTCATCTCGTAGCCGCCGTCTTCGCCCACGGCGCAGTTGCTCATGTTCTCGTAGAGCCCGCTGCCCTCGGGGATGAAGCTCACCACCGCGCCTCTGTAGGCCTCGCCCGCCAAGGTGACCTTGCCGAAGATGCGCACGGGGTCCTCGGGTGGAGCACCGATCACCACGTGCGTCTCTTCACCCTCCACGATGCGCGCCTGGGTCATCTCGAACTGACCCATCATGGAGGACATGTCGATCCCCTCCTCCCCGACTTGGAGCTCCATCGCCGGGTTCATCGCCACCACCATCCAGCTGCCGGGGCGCATGTGATCGATGGCGAAGTGCCCCCCGCCGTCGGTGGAGGCCAGGCGCTGGCTGAAGTCGATCCCGTGGAAGGCGATGACCACCCAGCCGCGGGCGTCCTTCCCTTCTTCGTCGTAGACGCGACCGACCAGGCGACCCCCATCGGTCAGACGCAGGACCACCCCGTCGGCCAGCGCTCCCTCCTCCAGGTCGAGCGCGACGGCCTCGCTCGGCGCGTAGCCGGCGGCCTCCGCAACCAGGCTCAGGCGCCCGGGGGAGAGGCCGCTCAGGGTGAACTCCCCCTGCTCACCGGACTGTGTGGTGGGGGCGTCGGGAAAGGGATCGACCACCATCTGCCAGCCGACGCTGGCCCCGGCCAGATGCACACGGGCGCCCTGCACGGGATCGCCGTCGGAATCGAGCACCTTGCCCTGGGCGGTGGCGGAGCGCACCACGCGCACCTCGACCGGATCCCCCTCCTGGGGGAGAACGACTTGCGGACGCTCGGCGGCCACGAGATTCGGTCCACTCACGTCCACGGTCCAGGTCCCCGATTCCATCCCCTCGAGGGCGAAACGGCCCTCTTCGTCCTCCACGCTCGCCCGGCGGTAGGCGGCCGTCGCCTCGACGAACTCACCCATCACTTCGCGCCGGACGCTGACCTCGAAGGCGGGGACCGGCACCCCGGCGGAGTCGACCACCCGGCCGCGCAGCGCGAGGGGCGGACGCAGTACCAGGGTCAGCGGGACTTCCGAGGGCAGGGCCCCGTCGGCTCGGCCGGTCCACGGCGCCTGTCCAGCGGCCCCCCCCTCCGGGGCTTCGACCTCGGCGGAGACCACGAAGGGCCCCGCCCCCAATCCCGACAGGACGAAGCGACCCTCGTCGTCCGCCAGCGTCTCGGAGCGCGCGCCGCGGGAGGCGTTGAAGAGGCTGGGGCCGGAGGCCCGGGTGATGTCGAACCAGGCTCGCACCCGCGCCCCGGCCGCGGGTGCCCCGCTCTCCAGGAGGGCGCGACCGATGATGCGCCGCCCGTCCTCGAGGACCAGGTCGACCTCGGTGAGCTCCCCCTCCTCCGGCACTTGCACGGCGACCTTGGCGCTGTCGAGTCGCAGGGGGTGGTCGGCTGAGATCTTGACCCGCCCGGTGGGCAGGGCCGCCAGGCGGTAGCGCCCCCGTTCGTCGCTCTGCGTCCTGCGCAGCCGCTCGTCGTCGAGTCCGAAGGCCAGTCCGGGGGACCAGGCCGACACCAGTGCCTCCGCCACGGGGCGGCCGGCCCCGTCGACCACGACACCGCTGACCGCGGCCCCAGGGGTCAGAGCGATCGCGAGCTCGAGCTCTTCACCGCGCGCCGGGTTCCCCAGGCGCTCCCGGACCCCGGCCGCGACCGCCGACACTGCGGTCAGGGTGTAGGGCTCTCGGGCCGGGACGCCCTGGAACTCGAAGCTCCCATCCGCTGCTGCCGCCAGCAGACCGCTGAAGGAGTCCGGCTGCCCTCCGAAGCCCATCGGTCCCCCCGAGAGGGCAGAGAAGAGCCGTACGCGCGCGTCCCCCTCCGCCGGCGCGAAGCCCTCGGGGTAGGTCAGCCTCCCGTGGATCCAGGCCCCCGCAAGAGGGTTCAAGGTGAGCTCGTGCTCCTCCGGCAACCCGACCAGGTCCACGGCCTCCGCCCGCGGTAGATAGAGGTAGCGCCCGCGCGCGATCAAGAAGCCCCTGCGTTGACCCTCAGGGAAGAGCACGGTGAAGCGTCCCTCGCGATCGACCGCGGAGGAGTCGAGGATCGCCGCGGCGATCTGTCGTCGCAGGAGCACCGCCTGGGGGGGCTCGCCCTCCTCCCCCGGGTGCTCACGCGCCGCGACGAAGTCCGCATAGCGGCAGGGCAAGTCGAGGGCGAAGACGGTCAGGGTCGGGTCGGCGGTGACGGGCTCGGGGAAGACCACCCGCCCCCGGACTTCGATCGGCGTCTCCTGATCCGATGCGAGCGGGCCAGAGGCGATCCCGCGCTCACCCTCCGATTGGGAGCCCGCGACCGTGGCCAGTGCCTCCCGCTCCCCCGCGCCGACTCCCGGCTCGGCGGCGAGTGGGGCCGCCGCGCTCTTCGTCGCGGCGGGCTCCCCTCCTGAGGGCCCGAGAGGGGAGTCGTCCGATGTGATCCAGTAGAGCCCCAGGATCGAGAGGGCGACGATCGCCAGGAGGACGAGTGCGTGCAGCGGCTTCATCGTTCGGCCTCGGTACGGTTCGTGAACAGTTTGGCGCTACTCCGCACTCGAGGGGGATCTTCGCGGTGATTCCCATTCATATGAATGCAGGAGAGCGCTGGCGAGTACCCTGCGCTCCCATTCCCCCCTCCGCGCAGGTCCCATGAAACTCTACGTCATCCTTGCGCTGCTCCTCGTCCTGGCCGTGACGATCTTGGCCCTGGCTCGCTCGACGGGGGATCGCGGCGCAGAGCCCGCGGTGTCGATCGAAGAGGTCGCTCCCGCCTCCGACGCCGAGCCCGCCTCCGACGCGGATCCGACCCTCGAGACCCTCCTGGACGAGAGCGCCGAATCGGAGCGACGGGAGGTCTCGAGCTCTCCCGACCTCGATCTGGAGGGGGCCCAGTGGGTCGGCGGCAGGGTCCTCTTCCCGGCCGAGTGCGAGGTCGACCCCGATCTGGAGGTGCTGGCCCTCTCCGAGCCGCTGGAGTACCGCCGGCTGGTGCGCCGCATGGCAGGGGAGCACTCCCGGATCCTGGCTCGGGTGCCGGTCGACGCGGATGGGAGCTTCCGACTGCCCTTCCCGCAGGACGTGACCGTGGGTTGGGTGGGCTTGCGCGGGCGCTACCTCTACCTGCGCCAAGCCGTCCCCGTGGTTCCGACCCGCTCCGGAGCCCACCTGGAACTCGCCCCTCGGGCCGGCGCACGGGTGGTGGGTCGGGTGGAGCGCGCCGCGGGGGTCGAGGCCTCGGCGCTGGCCGCGGCGGACGTGCGCCTGCGCTCCGAGATCGCCAGCGGCGATCCACGGGCCGGCGATCGGGCGCGCCTGCGCCTCACCCTCACCCCGGAGGCCTCCGGCGCTTTTCACATCCCCGCCGTTCCGGTGGAGAGCGACTACCTGCTCGCGATCGAGCATCCGCGCCTGGCTGGAACGCGGGCGCGGGTTCACTCCCTCTCGCCGGGGAGGGACCACCCGGTCGAGCTGAGCCTCTCCATCGGCGCGAGGGTCTCGGGGCGCGTGGTGGATGAGGCCGGCGCCGGCGTGGCCGAAGCCGCCGTGACCGCCTACCGGCAAGGCTCCTTCATGGGACTCGACGACGAGGAGCTCCGGGAAGGGTCCAGCGACTCCTCGGGCCTCTTCCACCTGGAAGGACTGCCCGCAGGCAACGCGCGCCTGGACGCCAAGAAGAGCGGCATGCTCGTCAGCGACAAGCTCACCGTCGAGCTGGTGGAGGGGGAAGAGGTCGGGGGCCTCGAGCTCCTGCTCACCACTGGAGGCGTCATCGCGGGCCGCGTCCTCTTCGAGGACGGCCAACCGGGGGCGGGGGCGCAGTTGCGGGTCGAGTTCGACACGGCAATGGACAACCCCCTCGAGATGCTGGGCGCCCTGCGGGGGGGGGACGGTTCCGGCGTCGCCGATTCCGAGGGGCGCTTCGAGGTGACCGGACTCGGCCGTGGCCCCTTCGTGGTCGCCGCCGAGGTGGAGCGCGAGGGCGCCCTCCAGCGCGGGCGGCGTGCCGGCATCCGCCCGGGGGCCGAGGACCTGGAGGTGGTCCTGTCGCCTCCGATCGGCCTGGCGGGTCGGGTCGAAGATCAGAACGGGGAGCCGGTCACCGCCTTCCGGATCGCGATACGACGCCACGTCGAGGGGATGTTCGGAGGGGTCACCCAGGAGACTCGTCACGAGTCCTTCGAGGTGGAGGAAGGCGCGTTCCTTCTCCAGGGGTGCGACGCGGGGGAATGGGATCTCTGGGTCGAGGGGGAGACGAACGTCTCCCTGGAGGTGACGCGCATCAGTCTGCCGCGGGCGGGGTCCGAGCCCCTGGTGCTCGTCGCTCCCGCGGTGGCGACCGTGATCGGCCGGGTGGTGACCCCCGACGGGGCGGCGGTGCCGGGAGCCCAGGTGCGCCACAACAAGACGGGGGGTGGCCTGGTGCCCCAGCTCGAAGCCGGCCCCCAGTCCCCGGAGACGACCAGCGACGCGAAGGGCGCCTTCCGCCTCGAGCGGGTGCCCCCCCTCCCCGCCACCCTGATCGCCTCGGCGGAGGATTGGGCCCTGAGCGAACCCCTCCCGATCGAGCCCGCCCCGGGGGAGGAGCTGCTCGAGGTGCTGCTCGTCGTCACAACCGGTGGGACGATCACCGGCGAGGTCTACGACGACGACGGCGAGCGCGCCCCCGGGCGCCTGGTCACGGCGACCGCCCTCGACTCGATGGGGAGCGGGGAGATCACGACGCGCATCGCGCGCAGCGACGAGCGGGGGGAATTCCGGCTCGAGCACCTGACGCCCGGGAACTGGCAGCTGGTGGCGATCGACATGGGTGGCGAGCTGGTCGGGGACGACGGAGCAGCGGACCTGGGCGCCCTGGTCTCCTCTCTCGACATGGCCACCGCCGTGGTGGTCGAGGGGGAGTCGGTGCACGTGGTGATCGGCGCTCCCCCCGCGGACCCGGTGCGCGTCTTCGGTCGCGTGACCCTGGGGGACGAGCCCTTTCTCGGCGCGAACGTCGTCTTCATCCGGGAGGGGGAGAACCCGCTCGGAACGATGCAGATGACGACCGTCGACGACGACGGCCGCTACGAGGTGGTGCTCGACGGCCCGGGTGGCTACATCACCAACGTCCAGTCGATCGCCGGCGCCCCCGGGCAGCAGACGACGGTCGAGTACCAGAGCGAGATCCCGGAGGTGCGCGAGCACCGTCTCGACTTCGCCCTGCCCCTGGGACGCATCTCCGGTCGCGTCCTGGATCCCGCCGGCGAGCCCCTGGCCGGTGCGCGGGTGACCCTGACCCTCGACTCCGACGCCAGCAGCGTCCAGATGTTCGGCGGGCGCTACAGCGAGGTCGCGGCGGACGGGGAGGGGCGCTTCGACCTGATCGCCCTCTCACCGGGCACCTACCGCGTCTCCGCCGGGGGCACGTTGCCCTTCGGCTTCGGAGGAGGCGGTTTGGGCCGCGTGACCCGCGGAGACATCCGCCTCGCCGAGGACCAGTGGATCGACGACCTGGAGTTGGTGGTGCCCAAGGCCGGCTCCCTCGGCCTGCGGGTGCGAGGCTCCGACGGAGCCCCCGCCGGCGGCGCGACGATCTTCGTGCGCGACGCCTCCGGGCGCCCCCTCGAGCCCTTCTCGATGCTGGCGACCGATCCCTCCGGGCAGTGCACCTACGACGGGTTGGCGCCCGGCGACTACTCCGTGTTGGCGCGCACCGTGGAGGAGAGCTCCCAGGAGATCGGTCCGATCCGCGTGCGGGAAGGGGAGGCCACCGCGGTCGAGCTCGACCTCGAGCCGGGGACGATCCTCTGGATCCTGCTCCAACGCCGCGGGGGGGGAGAGCCCCTCACCGGCCGGGTGCGAGTGGTCGACGAGGCGGGCCACGAGATGGCGAGCCTCTTGGGATTCCAGGACCTGGCGCACCTCTATTCGGGGGCGGGATTCTCCACCACCGAGCACCGGCTGGGCCCTCTGCCCCCCGGACGCTACGTCGTGCACGCGGAGTCGGGGGAGCTGCGCGCGAGCAAACCGGTGCGGATCAAGGGAGGTGGATCGCGCCGCCTGGTGCTCCGGCTGCGGTGACGTAAACTGTCCCGCCCAAGATCCCCCCCGCGCCATGTCACCCCCCGCCCCCCTGGCCGGCATCGTCGCCGGTCTACACCAGTCGCCGTCGCCGTGCACTCGATCGACGAGGTGCGCCCCCTCTACGAAGACGCCCTGGGACTGGTGGGCGGCACCCCCGAGCTGGTCCCCGGCCAGCGCGTGCGCGTCCTGCCCCTCTACGCGGCGGGACAGCGCATCGAGCTCGTCGAGCCCGCCGCGCCCGATTCGCCGGTGAGCGCCTTCCTCGAGCGCCGTGGACCCGGTCTGCACCACCTGGCCTGGAAGGTCGAGTCGGTCAGTGAGGCGCTCGCCGAGCTGCGCGCCGCCGGCGTGCGGCTCCTGGACGAGGAGCCGCGGGAGGGAGCCCACGGGACGCGCATCGCCTTCCTGCACCCCAAGGCCACCGGCGGGGTGCTGATGGAACTCGTCGAGGAACCCGAACCCTGAACATGCCCAGCGAGACACCCCTCGAACGTCTGCGTGCCATGCGCGCCGAGACCCTGGTCGGCGGCGGCGAGAAGCGCATCGCGGCCCAGCACGCCAAGGGCAAGCTCACCGCCCGCGAGCGCATCGACTTCCTGGTGGACGAGGGCTCCTTCGTCGAGCTCGACCGCTTCGTCACCCACCGCTGCACCGACTTCGACATGCAGAAGCAGCAGATCCTGGGCGACGGGGTGGTCACCGGCCACGCCCTGATCCAGGGGCGGCCGGTGTACCTCTTCAGCCAGGACTTCACCGTCTTCGGCGGCTCCCTCTCTGAGACCCACGCCGAGAAGATCTGCAAGGTCATGGACCAGGCGGTGAGCGTCGGAGCGCCGGTGATCGGCCTCAACGACTCCGGCGGCGCCCGCATCCAGGAGGGGGTGCGCAGTCTCGGGGGCTACGCTGAGATCTTCTGGCGCAACACGCGCGCCTCGGGGGTGGTGCCCCAGATCTCCTGCGTCATGGGCCCCTGCGCGGGGGGAGCGGTCTACAGCCCGGCGATCACGGACTTCATCCTGATGGTCGAGGGCAACTCCTACATGCACATCACCGGCCCCGACGTCGTCAAGACGGTCACCCACGAGGAGGTGACCAGCGACGAGCTGGGGGGCGCCGCCGTGCACTGCTCGAAGAGCGGGGTGGCCCACTTCTCCTCCCCCGACGGCAAGAGCTGCATGAACCTGGTGCGGCGGCTGCTCTCCTACCTGCCGCTGAACAACGCCGAGGACCCCCCCTTCGTCGCCAGCGACGACCCCGCCGACCGCTGCGAGGCGGAGCTGGACACGCTGGTGCCCGGCGATCCCCAGAAGCCGTACGACATCAAGCGTGCGGTGGAGCTGGTCGTCGACCGCGGCTCCTTCCTCGAGGTGCAGGAGGCCTGGGCGCGCAACATCGTCATCGGCTTCGCGCGCCTCGGCGGGCACGTGGTGGGGGTGGTGGCCAACCAGCCGGCGGTACTGGCGGGCTGCCTCGACATCCACTCCAGCGAGAAGGGCGGACGCTTCATCCGCTTCTGCGACGCCTTCAACGTCCCGATCGTGACCTTCGAGGACGTGCCCGGCTTCCTGCCCGGCACCGAGCAGGAGTACGGCGGCATCATCCGCCACGGCGCCAAGCTGCTCTACGCCTACTGCGAGGCCACCGTGCCCAAGCTGACCGTCATCACGCGCAAGGCCTACGGCGGCGCCTACGACGTGATGGGCAGCAAGCACGTGCGCGCCGACGTGAACGTCGGCTGGCCCGGATCGATGGTGGCGGTCATGGGGGCGGCGGGCGCGGCCAAGATCATCCACCGCCGCGAGATCCAGGCCTCCGACGACCCCGCCGCCACCGAGGCGCAGCGCGCCGCCGAGTACGACGAGACCTTCAACAACCCCTACCGCGCCGCCGCCCGCGGGTTCCTGGACGACGTGATCGAGGCCTCGCAGACGCGCCCCTACCTGATCCGCGCCCTCGAGCTGCTGTCGACCAAGCGCATCGACGCGCCGGTGCGCAAGCACGGCAACATCCCCCTCTAAGTGTCCTGTCCCCGGAGTTCGTGCACAGAATGCACCCCTCTCGACGCCCATGACTTCGTTGCACCTCCTAGCGTTACTTACGAGTAAGGCGTCGTCGGCGCGCCTCGCCCTGGACGCCGAGAGGCGCGCCTTCTGCACATGACCTCCGGGGACAGGGCACTAGGAGCTCCCGTGTTCGACCGCATCCTGATCGCCAACCGAGGTGAGATCGCCCTGCGCGTCATCCGCACCGCGCGCGAGATGGGCATCGAGTGCGTGGCCGTCTACTCCGACGTCGACGCCAAGGCCCTGCACACCCGCATGGCGCACGTGGCCGTGCCCCTGGGCGGAGCCACCCCCGCCGAGAGCTACCTCGACGCGCAGAAGATCCTGCGCGCCGCCGCCGAGACGGGGGCGCAGGGCATTCACCCCGGGTACGGGTTCCTCTCCGAGAACGCCGCCTTCGCCCGTGCCGTGACCGAGGCGGGGCTGACCTGGATCGGTCCGCCGCCGAAGGCGATCGAGGTGATGGGGGACAAGATCGAGAGCCGCCGCGCCATGACCGCCGCCGGGGTCCCCTGCGTCCCCGGCCTGACCGACCCGGTGGCGGACGCCGCGGTGGCCGTGGAGGAGGCGGAGACGATCGGCTACCCGATCGCGATCAAGGCCGCCGCCGGGGGCGGTGGCAAGGGGATCCGCATCGTGCGCTCCCCCGAGGAGATGGAGGGCGCCTTCCGCACCGCCTCCGGGGAGGCCCAGGCGGCCTTCGGCGACGGGCGGCTGTACCTGGAGCGCTACCTCGACCGCCCGCGCCACGTGGAGGTGCAGGTGCTGCTCGACACCCACGGCGGGGGCGTGCACCTCGGCGAGCGGGAGTGCTCGATCCAACGCCGCCACCAGAAGCTGGTGGAGGAGTGCCCCTCGCCGGTGGTGGACGACGAGACCCGCGCGGCGATGGGCGCCGCGGCCCTGCGCGCCGCCCACGCGGTGGACTACGAGGGCGCCGGCACGGTGGAATTCCTCTGGTCCGGCGGCGAGTTCCACTTCCTCGAGATGAACACCCGCCTGCAGGTGGAGCACCCGATCACCGAGATGGTGACCGGCGTCGACCTGGTGCGCGAGCAGTTGCGGGTCGCGTCGGGCGAGCCGCTGGGCTACGGCCAGGAGGCGATCGTGATGCGCGGCCACTCGATCGAGGTGCGCATCAACGCCGAGGATCCCCTGGCGGGTTTCCTCCCCTCCACCGGCGTGATCGAGAACCTGCGCACCCCCGGCGGCCCCTGGGTGCGTCTCGACACCGCCATGTACCGCGGCATGGAGGTGGGGCTCGACTACGACCCGATGCTCGGCAAGCTGATCGTCTGGGGCGCCGACCGCGACCGGGCGATCGCGCGCATGTGCCGCGCCATCGAGGAGATGAACGTGGGCGGGGTGCGCACCGGGTTGCCGGCGGCCTTGGCCGTGCTCGAGCACGACGACTTCAAGGGGGGCGACTACGACACGCACTTCCTGGAGGGCATGCCGCTCGATCCACCCCGCGAGTGGGAAGCGCTGGTGGCGGCCGCCGCCGCCATCCACCGCCACCACCTGGCGCGCCGCCGGGCCCTGGCCCCCGAGGCGGGTGGGCGCCGTGCCTGGCGGGCCCGCAGCCGCTCCGCCGTGAGCGACCACTCCCGCCGCGCCGCGCGCAGAGAGGAGCGAGGATGAAGTACTACGTCACGGTCGGCGAGCACAACCGCGAGGTGGACGTCGTCGAGCGCTCGGGCGAGCTGTGCGTCTCGGTCGATGGCGAGCCGCTGGAGCTCAGCTACCAGGAGATCGACCGCCTGGGCCAGGTGATCGTGCTGCACCGGGGCAACAGCCTGGCGATGTCGATCGAGGGGGACGAGCACCGCGTGTTCGTCACCCTGGCGGGACACGAGTATCCGATCACCCTCGAGGACGAACGGGAACGGGCCGCCCAGCTCGCGGCCAGCGCCGCCGCCAAGGGGGGCGGCACCGTGGAGGCGGTGATGCCCGGGGTGGTGGTGGAGCTCTTGGTGGCCGAGGGGCAAGAGGTCGTCGAGGGCCAGCCGCTGCTGATCCTCGAGGCGATGAAGATGCAGAACGAGATCTGTGCCCCCAGCGATGGAGTCGTCGACCGCCTGCACGTGGAGGCGGGCACGGCGGTGGTGGCGGGGGAGAAGCTGGTGACGTTGGTGGGGAAAGCGGGGGACTGACGGGCGCCCACTCGTTCCTCTCCGGATCGGTGGGGCACCACGCCCGAGAGAACCGCCTAGAATGCCGTTGAGATGATCAGCGGCCTACTCCTGACGCTCTGCTCGGGGCTGCCTCCTCTCGGCGCCTCTCCGGAAGTGCCCGATATCCACCTCTCGGAGCTCACCCGCCTCTCTGACGTGATCGTGCTGGGGAGGGTCGAGAGGATCTTCGAGGTCGAGCATCCACCCCCTGAGTATTCAGGCGAGTGGTTCATGGGTCTGTCGTGCCTCCGCCGGGTGAGGGTGGCCGAGGTCTCGGTCCTTCGCGGGCATGAGGGAGCCGCTGCCGGGGACAAGGTCTACTTTTTCGCCGATTCGACCTGGACCTGTGACATTACCGATGCCGTAGCGGGCGAGACCGCCCTCCTCTTTCTGTACTCCACGGGCTGGGTGGACCACGAGCGGGCGAGCTTCCGCTCCGAGCTCGCACGGCGCACGCACGGCGCGAAGGTGTACACAATAACGCACCACGGTCGCGGCCGCATGCCCCGGAGCGTCGTCGAGGGGACCGAGTACGTCACCTTTTGGCCGGAGGTGAGGATGCCCAGCGGCATTCCCATCGTTGCGGGGCCGGAGCCTCAATACGACTTCATCCGCAACGTCCAGCTCGAGCGGTTGGAGGAGCGCATCGGGGAGATCGTCGCCAGCCAGCTTCCCTTCTTGCGCGCACGGTGCCGCGTCCAGGCCTCCGCCGATCACGCGCGGGGACTGCGCGGCTGGGACCTGCGCATCTGGGGCGATGGCCATGGCCTGCTCGTCACCGAGGACCCGCGGAAGAGGGTGACTTTGCATCGGGAGCTGCGCTTCCCTGCGGAGCGGATGGAGCATCTGGGTGAGGTGCTCGCCAAAGCCGAGGTGAGTGGGCTCCCGCGTGCGATCGGCGATGAAGGCTCCGGTAGTCCACTGCGGCAGCTCGCGGTGCGTACTCGCGAGGAAGCCCGGGAGCTTGAGATCCTCACCGTGAGCGCTGCGCTGGTGGCAGGCGACGAGCCGCGGCGAGAGGCGGCGCGGGCCCTCGAGCTGTGGGCCGAGATCCGCGGTCTCTTCCAGGAGCCGGGAACACTCGATCACCGCTCCTCCGACCGCCCCTGGATCGAGGCCTGGCGCTGACACGACTTCCGAGCCAGGGTGAAGGCGACTGGAGGTTGGTGCACCCGTTCCTGCTCTGGATCCTGAGGGTGATCCCCCCTCCCGCGCCATTGCCGCAAGGAACGCGGGCGTCCTGGATTCCCCCCGATCCGCCGACTACCCTGCCGCGATGCGCATCCTGTGGACCTCCCCTCACTGCTGGCCCGACTACATCCTCCGCTCCCCGGGGTTGGGCACCAAATCCCAGGGGGGGCAGACGGTGGTCATGTACCACTGCCCGCGGGCCCAAGCCTCCTTGGACCCCGACCTCTCGATCGACGTCTACGCCCGCATGGAGACGGGCGAGCCGCAGGTCGTCGAGCTCGGTGAACGCGTGCGGCTGATCCGCTGCCTGTGCGGCGATCCCGACAGGTACGTCCCCAAGGAGGAGTTCTGGGACGGCCCCATGGAGCAGTTCACCGACGAGGTGGTGCGCTACGCCGCCGAGAACTCCCTCTCCTACGACCTGGTCCACGGCCACTACGCCGATGGTTGGGACGTGGCCCACCGGCTCGGTCAGCGCTGGGGAGTGCCCTACTGCCTGACCACCCACTCCCTCGGCAAGCGCAAGCGGGCCAACTGCGTGGCGATGGGGGAGGCGACCGAGGCGGAGCTCGACGCCAAGTACGCCTTCCCGCCGCGCATCGCTAGCGAGGAGGCCGCCCTGCGCGACGCCACGCGCATCCTGCCCCTCACCGAGGAAGAGGGGGTCTACATCCGCGAGCACTACCCGGGCGTGCGCGACGAGCAGTTCCTGGCGGTGCCCAACGGGGTGGTCCTCTCCGAGTTCTACCCCCGCGACGAAGCGCGCGCCGCGGAGCTGCGCAAGAGCCTCGGCATCGCCGAGGACGAGCTGGTGGTCTTCCAGGCCGGCCGCGTCGACCGCCGCAAGGGGCAGAAGGAGCTGCTCAGCGCCGCCCCGCGGGTCATCGCCGAGGCGGAGCGCGCCGGGAAGAAGGTGCGCTTCGTGCTCGTCGGGTGGACCGGCGGCGACTTCGCGGAATCCCTGGAGCAGGGGGTGCGCGACGCCGGCATCACGGACCGGGTGACCTTCATCGCCCCCGTCAGCGGGACCGAGATGGCCCCCTACTTCTGGATGGCGGACGTCTACGCCCTGACCTCCACCTACGACATCCTGCCGATCGTGCTGCTCGAGGCGATGGCCAACCGCCTGCCGGTGGTGGCCTCCAAGAACGGCGGCCCCTCGGAGGTCGTCGCGACGGGTGAGGACGGGATCCTGGTGGATCCCTTCGACGCCGAGGAGGTGGAGGGCTCGCTGATCCGCGTCCTGGTCGACGACGACCTGCGCCAGAAGCTGGGCGCAGCGGCCTTCCAGAAGATCGAGGCTCGCTACACCTGGGAGCGGGTCGGCGAGCGACTGAACCAGATCTACGCCGAGATGGTGGGAGAGCGAATGCGATGAAAGACGACCGCATCTTCGTCAAGGAGTGGCACCGCCAGGTGGCGCGCGCCACCTTCGAGCGCATCCAGGGGCTGATCGGCGAGAAGTACACCGTCGCCGTCGGGGGCGAGTCCGGCTCCGGGAAGTCCGAGACCGCCGTGGCGCTGAAGGAGGTGCTGGAGGAGCACGGCATCGCCACCGGCATCCTGCAGGCGGACGACTACTTCATCTACATGTCGCACGTCTGCGACTCCCTGCGGCGCCAGTGCCTGGACCTGGTGGGGCCCGGCGAGGTGAAACTCGACTTCATCGACTGCCACCTGCACTCCTTCAAGGCGGGAGCGCCCGAGCTCTACAAGCCGGTGGCGGTCTACCAGGAGGCGCGCTTCGAGCGCGAGATCATGCCGGTGGCGGACCTGCGGGTCCTGATCGCGGAGGGCACCTTTTGCACGCTGCTCGAGCTGCCCGACCTGAAGATCTTCATCGATCGCGACTTCCGCGACACCCTGGCTGACCGCAAGGCGCGCGCCCGGGACATGATGGACGAATTCACCGAGAAGATACTCGAGATCGAGCACGGCTTCCTCGTGGACCAGCGCGAGCAGGTCGACATCCTGGCCAGCATGGAGGGGACGATTCGCGTTTTGAGCGAGCGGGTGCCCAGCCCGTAGCGCGGGTCGTCGAATCCACCGGCGCGGGATAGAGTGAAGGGACCATGAGCTCCCTCTCCTCCCCCCTGCGTCGTCTGGGCCTGGCGCTCCTCGTCGCCACGGTCTGCGCGGGCCAGGCCCTCGCCACCTGGTCGGTCGTCGTCATCAACCGCGTCACCGGTGAGGTCGCCTGCGCCTCCGCCACCTGCCTCGGGGGCAAGTTCCCCCTCAAGCGCTGGGTGCCGGTGATCGTCGTCGGTCGAGGCGCCGCGGCGGCCCAATCGGCGGTCGACATACAGGGCAAGAACCGCAAGCTGATCTGGAACGGGATCCACGGGGGCCGGTCGCCCGAGGAGATCCTGGCGATCCTCGCCTCCTCCGGCAGCCACCACCAAAGTCGGCAGTACGGCATCTCCACCTTCGACGGATCCCCGGTGACCTTCACCGGCGTGAGCGCGGGGGTTGCCAAGCATGGAGTGGCGGGGGAGTCCGGCGACCTGCTCTACGCCATCCAGGGCAACCTGCTCACCGGCGACGTCGTCATCACCGAGGCCGAGCAGGCGCTCCTGAACACCCCCGGGGACCTGGGACAGAAGGTGATGGCCGCCATGGAGGCCGCGCGCGCCATGGGTGGGGACGGACGCTGCTCCTGCAGCCAGAGCGACCCCCCCGGCTGCGGCGCCCCGCCCCCGAGTTTCACCAAGTCGGCCCACTGCTCCTTCATCGTCCTGGCCCGCATCGGCGACGAGGACGGCATCTGCAATTCGACGAAGGGCTGCGCGAGCGGGGACTACTACTTGACCCTCGAGGTCAAGGGCGTGGATAGCGACCCCGACCCGATCTTCGTCATGCAGGGGCTCTACGACCAGTGGCGCCTCGACCGCGCCGACGAGGCGGACGCCCTCCACTCCATGGTCGAGCTGGACCGCGACGAGCTGGTCGCCGACGGGCGTTCCCGCGCCACCGTGGACGTCGTCCTGAAGGACATCGACGGCCTGCCCCTGAGCGCCGGCGGGCACCAGGTGCGCGTCGTCTGGGTGGGGGAGGGGGCACCCACCGCCATCCCCGGACCGGTGGAGGACCTGGGCGGCGGCGCCTACACCTTCTCGCTGACCGCCACCGACACCCCCGGCCGCGGCGCGTGGCGCATCCACGTCGAGCGCCCCGGCGAGCGAGCCGTGCTGCTGCACCCGCCGCTCTCGATGTCGACCGCCCCCCTGGTCGACCTGCACGCCGGGCGCCACGTCCTCAGCGCCTCGGCGGGGGACGCACTCCCCTTCACCATCAACCGCGGGCCTGCGGAAGCGGGGCGCGGCTACTACCTGCTGGGGTCCGCCACCGGGATCCAACCCGGGATCGACTTCGGCGGGGTCACCCTCCCCCTGCGGCCCGACCGCTTCTTCGATTGGACCCGGACCGGCCCCCACCCTGAATTCCGTGGAGGGATCGGCGTCCTGGACGGGGAGGGACGGGCCCAGGCGCTGCTCGACCTCTCCCCCGCGGGGTGGACCCAGTTGGTGGGGGTGCGCCTGCACTTCTGCGGCCTGCTCCTGGGCCCCAGCTACGGGGTCACCGAGCTCGCCGCGGTCGACGTCGTCCCCTGAGCGGGCCGCCAGGTGAACGAGCTCTCCCGGACCCTCGTCGACTGGATCGAGATCCCCTCGGTGAGCGGGGAGGAGGGGGACTACGGCGACGCCCTCTCTCGCGCCCTCGCAGAGCGCGGCTTCGCCGTGGAGCGTCAGGAGGTGGCCCCCGGCCGCTTCAACGTCCTGGCCCGCGCCGGCCTCCCCGAGGTCGTCTTCTGCACGCACCTCGACACGGTGCCCCCCTTCTACGGCTCCCGCGTCGACCGCGACTTCGTCCACGGGCGGGGGGCCTGCGACGCCAAGGGGCAGGCGGTGTGCATGCTGGCCGCCGCGGAGCGACTGCTCGCCTCGGGGGAGGAGCGCATCGGCCTGCTCTTCACCGTCGGCGAGGAGACCGACTCCGCCGGCGCCCGCCACGCCGACCGCAGCCTGGCGGAGCCGTGGGCGCCGCGCTGGATCCTGGTCGGCGAGCCCACCGACGGGCGCTTCGTCGCCGGCCACAAGGGGATCTACAAGGCGCGCCTGGTGGCTGAGGGGGTGGCGGGGCATTCCAGTCAGGACGTGGGACCGAGCGCCATCCACGAGCTGGTGCGCGCCACCGGACGGCTGCTCGAGGAGCGCTGGGGTGACCACCCGCTCCTGGGCACGGGCACCCTCAACGTGGGTCTGATCGAGGGGGGCACCGCCGCCAACGTGGTCGCCGACCGGGCGGAGGCGGATCTGATGCTGCGCATCGTCGAGGAGGCGCCGGCGGTCGAGGCGCGCGTCACCTCCTGCCTGGGGGCCCAGGTGCACCTGCACAGCACGTTCAAGTCCTACGGGCCCGTGGAGTTCCACGTGCCCGCCGGGGAGGAGGGGATCGCGGTCGCCTTCGGCACCGACGCTCCCCATCTGCCCCACTGGGGTCGCCCCCTGCTCTTCGGCGCGGGCTCGATCCTCGACGCGCACACCGACCACGAGAAGGTGGCGCACGCGGATCTGGAGACCTGCGCCGCGCGCCACGAGCGCACCGTGCGCGAGCTGCTCGCCAGCCTCTGATTCCCGTCGCGTCGAAACCAGTCGCCGCAAGGGGTTACGACCGCGCGCCCGAAAAGGCGTTGGACTTGCGGCGTTCGATTGCTACACGAGGGCTTCCCCATCCGGTCGAGAGGCGAGAGGTACGCCCATGCATCGACTGCTCCGGACCGGATGGCCCCTGATCGGGATCCTGCTCGCCCTCAACCTCGGTGGCCTGCTCCTGATCCGCCACGAGGTCCTGGCCGCCCACGCCAGTGGGGTGCGCCTGCGCGCCGTCCTGCCCGCCGACGATCTCCTGCGCGCCGAGGAGATCTCGGTCCTGCTCGACCGACCCGTGGCCGCCGACGACCAGCTCGGCCGACCCCTCGCCCATCCCCCCTTCCAGATCGACCCGCGCCCCGAGGGGCACTGGAGGTGGGCCGCCCCCGACCGGTTGGTCTTCGAGCTGGCGCACCCCCTGCTCCCGGGCCGCGTCTACAGCGTGGGCCCCGCCGACGACTTCGAGGCCCGCACCGGGTGGAGCTGGCTCGGAGCGCGCCGCGTGAGGCTGTCGACCGGCGCCCTGGAGCTCCTCGACCTGCGGGTGCGCTCCCGGGACGTGACCCACGTCACCCTCGCCCTCACCTTCGACCAGCCGGTGCTCCCCTCCGAGCTGGCCTGCGCCGTGGACGTCTACCCCGATCGGGCCGAGACCCCGCTCCACCCCCAGGTCCTCTCCCGGGGGGCCTCCGAGGAGCTCCTTCTGCGGGTGGCCGCCCACGACGCCTCCATGCTGCGGCTGGTCCTGGCGCAGGGGTTGGCTGGGGATGGGGCCGAGCTGGGGCTCCGCAAGCCGATCGAGCGCCACCTGGCCCTGCCCGTCGGCTTCGTCCTGATCTCCGCCCGCGCCCGGTCGAGCTCCCAGGCCGATCGCGGCACCGTGCGCCTGTACTTCAGCCGCCCCCTCGACCACGGTCAGGAGGACCCGCCGATCACCATCGAGCCCCCGGTGGAAGAGCTCGAGACCCACTTCGAGCGCCGCTCGCTGCTTCTCCAGGGCGCCTTCGAGTGCCGCCGGCGCTACCGGATCTCGGTGGGGGAGAGCTTGCTCGAAGAGGGGGGCGAGACCCTGGGTGGAGTGGTCACCACCTCGATCGAGATCCCGCCGCGCCCCGCCAACCTCTCGATCGGCGCCGACCGGGGCGTGCTCAGCCCCGCGGGCAACCTGACCCTGGACGTCCAGGCGGTCAACGTGGGGGGGATCGAGGTCTCCACCCAGCGGGTGCACGCCAACAACCTGGTCGCCCACGTGCGCGGCGAGCGGGCGCGGGCCACCTCCCGCGAGTTGGGGAAGCTGGGCTTTCCCCTGGAGCTGGCGGAGGACCAGATCGAGGAGCTGACCCTCGACCTGGCCCAGGTGCTGGCCTCCGCCCCCGGGGTGTACCACCTCGAGCTGCGCGCGACCGAGGGACGTTGGGTGCGGGATCGGGCGCTGGTGCGTGTGACCGACCTGGGGATGACCGCCCGCGCGGAGCGGGGCGGCTATCGGGTGTGGGTCAACTCGATCGCGAGCACGGAACCCCGCGCCGGAGTGGCGCTCGAGGCGCGCTCCTACAACGACCAACTGCTGGCCGTGGCGCTCACCGATGAACGAGGGTTCGCGCGTCTGACCGTGCCCCCCGGCCACCCCGACGGGGAGGTCTACCTGATCAGCGCGGCCGACGGCGAGGATCTGAACTTCCTGCGGCCGGACCGACACCACTGGAGCCACACCGGCGTGGACCTCGGCGGTCGCAGCGTGCCGGAGGGGTTGGACGTCCTCCTGTACCCCGAGCGGGACGTCCTGCGCCCCGGCGAGAGCTTCCACCTGACCGCCCTCGCCCGCGATCGCGACGGCGCGACCCCGGAGGAGGCCCGCCTCGAGGTGCGCATGACGCGCCCCGACGGCCGCGAAGTGGCGCGCGAGGAGCTCTGGGTGCGCGCCGAGGAGCAGGGGATGGGGCACCTCGACCTCTCCACCGCGACCACCGGGCAGACCGGGCGCCACCGGATCGAGGTCCTGCACGACGGGCGGGTCGTGGGTCGCTCGGCGGTCCTGGTGGAGGCCTTCGTGCCGGCGCGCATCGAGCTCTCCGCCACGCTGCCCGAGCGGGTGGGGCCAGGGGAGCCGCTCCCCCTCGACCTCACCGGCCGCTACCTGCACGGCGGCAGCCCCACCGGTCTGACCGCGATCGCCTGGCCCACCTGGCGACCGAGCACATACTCCAGCGAGAGCTGGCCCGACTTCCGGTTCCGGCCCGTCGAATCCCCGTCGCAGCGCATGGGGGAGCCGGTCGAGGCGCTTCTCGACGCCGAGGGCCGCGCGTGCCTGGTCTTCGATGTCCCCGAGGAGCTTCCCCCCGGGCGCTGGCTCCTGCGCGCCGCCGCCTCGGTCACCGAGCCGGGCGCCCGCTCCGTCTCCGCCGGCGCCGTCGCCACCGTCGACACCACCGAGCGCCACCTGGGGCTCGCCTCGAGCACCGGGCGCGTCGTGCCCGTGGGGGAGCCGGCGCAGCTGGAGTGGCTCCTGGTCGACGGCGAGAACCGTCTGGCGGGAGGAGCGCCGCTCGAGCTCGAGCTCCACCGCGTCCACCGCGAGTCGCGCCTGGTCGACCAGGGTGGACACTGGTCCTGGCGCACCGAGGAACGGCTCGAGTCGATCGCCGAGCTGACCCTCGAGGCGGCCGACACCGCCCAGGGTCGCGGTCGTTGGGCCCCCACCTGCCCGACCCCCGGCTCCTACCGCCTGCTGGGGAAGGACTCCGAGGACGGCGTCGCCACGCGTCTCGACCTCTTCGCGGTGAACGACCTCCAGGCCTGGACGGGGGAGCCCGCGTCGCCCGACGAGGTCGAGCTCGAGCTCGACGCCTCCAGCTACCTCCCCGGTGCCACCGCCCGGCTGGTGGTGACGAGCCCCTTCCCGGGGCGCCTGCTGCTCAGCCTCGAGGACGATCGCGTGCGCTGGCAGGAGCTGCTGCAACTGGAGGGTACGAGCGTCGCGGTGGACGTGCCCCTGCCCGTCGATCTGCGCGGCGACGCCTTCCTCTCCGCCTCGGTCGTGCGTCCCCTCGAGGCTCAGGAGACCGATTGGCTCCCGCACCGCGCCAAGGGTCTGGCGCGCGTTCGCACCGAGAGCGAGGCCCATCGGGCCCAGGTCGAGATCGAAGCCCCGCTGCGGGCGGTCCCCGGCGAGCCTTTGGAGGTGCGCGTGCTCACCGACCTCGCCCCCGGCGGTCGCGTCCACCTGTGGGGGGTGGACGAGGGGATCCTGCTCGCCGGTCGCGGCGACACCCCCGATCCCCACGCCCACTTCCTCGCCCCGCGGCGGCGAGCGGTGGAGGTCTTCGACTCCTACTCGGAGCTCCTCCCCGACCACCGGCGCCCCACCTCGCTGCGGCGCATCGGCGGGGACGACGACGAGCTCGCGCGGCGCCGCGAGCCCGTCGCGACCGAGCGGCGCGAGCCGGCGGTCGTCTGGCGAGAATCCCTCCCCATCGGTCCCGATGGCGAGCTCTCCCTGGAGCTCGTCGCCCCCGACCTGCGCGGGGAGCTGCGCCTGATGGCGGTCGCGGTGGAGGGGGACCGCTACGGCTCGGCCGAGCGCGCCGTCACCGTCGGCTCCCCCGTCTTCGCCCAGGCGAGCCTGCCCCGCGCCCTGGCCCCCGGGGATCGGTTCGAGGTGCCGATCCAGCTCGTGAACACCACCGATGCCGCCGCCCGCGTACAGATCGGCTTGGCGGTCGACGGTCCGCTGAGCGTGTCCGCGCTGGACGAGGTGATCGACCTGGAGCCCGGGGAGTCGCGGCGCGTCTGGACGGCTGCCGAGGCGACCGGAGTCGGGGGGGCGACGGTGGAGCTCCACCTCGACGTCGAGTCGAGGTCGGGACGCTCCAGTCGACGCACCCGCTACCCCCTGGCCGTGCGCCGCGGCGCCCCCCTCGCGAGCGCAGTCGTCGCCCGCCGGATCGAAGCGGGGGAGGAGGGTGAGCTGCTTCTCGAGGGGATCACCGCCGAGGCCTTCCGCGGTCGTCTCTCGGTGGCCCCGCACTCGGAGCTCGAGCTGGAGCCAGCTCTGGGGCACCTCCTCGGCTACCCCCACGGTTGCCTGGAGCAGACCGCGAGCCGCCTGGCCGCCCTGCTCGCCAACCCGGGGTCGTCGGGGGACGGCCACCGACACGAGCCCCTGATCCTGGCGGGGATCGACCGCATTCTTTCGATGCAGACCCGGGACGGCGGCCTCGCCTACTGGTCGGGAGGGGAGCGGGCCTACCCCTGGGGCAGCGCCTACGCGGCGCGCCTGCTGCTGCGGGCGCGCGAGCTGGGCTTCGAGCTTCCGGGCGGGCTCGTCGATCCGCTGCTCGACTGGCTCGAGGCCGAGCTGCGGCGCAAGGGGGAGGCGAACCTGCGCGCGCTCGTCTGCCGGACCCTGGCCGAGGCGGACCGCCCGCCGACCGGTTGGATGACGCGACTGGCGGAGAGAGCGGACGAGCTCGACGTCTGTGGCCGCGCGCACCTGGCGGCCGCGTGGCTGGCCGTGGGGAAGCGCGCGCGCGCCGAGGAGCTGCTCTCCGCGGACGGTCTGCTCGAGCAGACCGCGGCCACCCAGGCGGAAGGACGTCTGACCTCCACGACGCGGCAGCGGGCGGTGCTCCTCGACGTCCTGCTCGACCTCGATCCGAAGCGTCCCGAGGTGGAGCACCTCGCAGGAACGCTGCTCGCGTCGCGCAGCGGGGGGCACTGGCAGAACACCCTCGAGGACGCGACGGTGATCGGAGCCCTCTCGCATCTGGCGGTCCTGCGGCGCGGTGAGGGAGTGGGGCGTGGCCGCGTCCGGCTCGCAGGGGAGACGATCGAGGTGGGCCCCGACGCGGCGCTCGAGCGAGCCCTCGACGCGCCGAACCCGGTCGTGGTCGAGAACGACGGAGACGGACCCCTCTTCGCCCTCTTGGTGGGGGAGGGGCGCGCGGCGCAGGAGGATGCGCGGCGCTACGACCGCGGCTTGATGGTGCGGCGGCGCTGGCTCGATCCGCGGGGGGAGGAGATCGATCCCACGGCGCTCGCGGTGGGGGACCTGGTCGTGGTCGAGATCGAGCTCTCCACGGCGGTGAAGGGCACCCGCGCCGCCAACGTGGCGGTCGTCGATCCCCTGCCCGGGGGTTTGGAGGTGGAGAACCCGCGGCTCGCCATCTCGGTTCCCTGGATCGGGCGCAGTCAGAACGGGCGCGCGCAGCGGGTCGAGTTCCTCGACGACCGGGTGGTGCTCGTCGCCGACGCGACCGACGAACGGCGGGTCTTCCGCTACGCCCTGCGCGCCACCGCCGCCGGCAGCTTCGAGCTGCCGCCGGTGCAGGCCTCCTCGATGTACGACGCCGCCTTCGCCTCGCTGGCGGGGGGTGGTCGGATCGAGGTGGCGCGGTGAGGCGCTTCGCGCTCCGGCCGCGGCGCCTGGCCCTGTGGGCGTTGGGCTCGCCACTGCTCCTGCTCGGGTGCCTCGCCCTGGCGGATCTCCTCTGGCCCCTGTCGCCGGTGCGCTTCGACCGCGTCGCGGTGAGCCCCGAGCTCTACGACCGGGATGGGGAGCTCTTCCACGAGCGGGTCGGACCCGACGAGCAGTGGCGGCGGCCGCGCCCCCTGGAGGAGATGGTCCCCTGGCTCTCCCTGGCGACGATCGCGGTGGAGGACGAGCGCTTCCGGCTGCACCCCGGGGTGGATCCGCTGGCGGTGGGGAGGGCCGTGCTCTCGAACCTGGCGGCGGGGCGGGTGGTCTCCGGCGCGAGCACCCTCACCATGCAGCTCGCGCGCATGTCGCACCCGCGGCCCCGCACCCTGCGCTCCAAGCTGATCGAGGCCTTCCGCGCCTGGCAGCTCGAACGGCGCTACGACAAGGACGAGCTGCTCGAGCGCTACCTGAACCGCGCCCCCTACGGCAGCAACCTGCGCGGCGTCGAGATGGCGGCCCGGCGCTGGTTCGGCAGGGGCGCCGACGAGCTGGCGCTGCACGAGGCGGCGCTGATCGCCGGCCTGCCCCAGTCGCCGGAGCGCCTGCGCCCCGATCGCCACCCGGAACGGGCCCGCGTGCGGCGCGACCACGTGCTCGACCGGATGTGGGTGTCGGGGGTGATCGACCGGCGCAGCTGGCGCGCGGCGCGCGCAGAGCCGGTGCGGCTGGCGCGTCGGTCGCGCGCGTCGTCGGCGCCGCACTTCGCGACGCTCGCCCTCGCCCGGCGGCCGGGGGGTGGAACCACCACCCTGGACCTCGACCTGCAGCGGGAGGTGGAGCTCCTCGCCGCCGAGCACGCCGCGACCCTGCCCGCGGGGAGCGACGTGGCCCTGGTGATCGTCGACGTGGCGGAGAGCGGGGTACTGGCCCTGGTCGGCTCCCTCGATCCCGAGGGCGCGATCGACGGTCAGGTGAACGGCGCCACCGCGCGGCGCAGCCCCGGGTCGACCTTGAAGCCCTTCATCTACGCCGCGGCCTTCGAGTCGGGCCGCCTGGAGCCGGAGAGCGTGGTGCAGGACGCCCCCCTCGACCTGGCGGGTTGGCGACCCGCGAACTTCGACCGCGGGCACAGCGGTTCGGTGACCGCGGCGGAGGCCCTGCGGCGCTCCTTGAACCTGCCCGCGCTCGCCGTCGCGCGTCGCGCGGGGCTCTCGCGCTGCCTGGGGGTGATCGAGGCCTCAGGCCTGCGCCTGGGTCCCGGTGCGGCGCGGCGCAGCGGGCTCTCCCTGGTGACGGGGGGCAGCGAGGCGCGGCTGATCGACGTGGTGAACGGCTACGCCACCCTGGCGCGGGGGGGCGTGCACCGGCCGCTGAGGTTTTTCGCCGACGAGGTCGCCCCCGCGACGCGCGCCCTCTCGACGCGCACCTCGAAGGCGTTGGAGCGGATCCTCTCGAGCGCGGTGGCGCCGCCGCTCGGGTGGGACCGCGGGCGCGGATCGCGCGACTTCATGTGGAAGACGGGGACCAGCGCCGGCCACCGCGACGCCTGGGCGGTGGGGCACGACGGCCGCTACGCCGTGGGGGTGTGGGTCGGCCGCTTCGGCGGCTCACCTCACGCCGCGTACGTCGGTCGTACGGCGGCGGAGCCGTTGCTGGCGAGGGTCTTCGCGACCCTCTGCTCGCGCTGAGTCGTTGGGGCAGGCGCTCGCCCGCGGCGTGCGGTCTGGGACGGGTTGTCGCACAATACCGGTCCGTGCACCGCGATCTGGAATCTGGGAGGCATCGATGAGCACGTTGGCCCTGGCCCCGACCCTCGCCCTACTCGCCGCGGCGGCGAACGGCCAAGAGGCCGAGGAGGACCCGTTCGCGTCCCACCTCGGCCAGCCCGCCTTCGAGATGCAGCGCCTCTTCGAGAGCGAGCGTTTCCCCTGCATCGTCGTCGCGCTGGACGGAACGGTGATCGCGACCTGGGGCAGCGCGAGCGTCCGGGCGCGCAGGAGCGAGGATGGCGGCGCCACCTGGGGGGACGCGGTCACGATCGCGGCCACTGGCATGCACGGTGGGGGGACGCTCGTCGACGAGGGCAGCGGGGACGTGCTCGCCTTCGCGGAGGCGGGCCATCCGCCGGCCAAGGCGATGCTCTTCCGCAGCCGCGACCAGGGTCGGACGTGGTCCGAGGAGCAGGTGGAGATCCGCCCGAACTCCCTCGGGCACGTGCCCTCGCTGCACATGAACGAATCCGGCATCACCCTGCGCCACGGGGAGCACGCGGGTCGGCTCATCCGGCCGTCGCGTTGGTACTCCACCGGCAACGACCGCAAGTACTGGGCGGAGCACTACACCAACGCCATCTACAGCGACGACGGCGGCCGCACCTGGCGGGCGAGCGAGCCCTTCCCGGAGCGGGGGACCGGCGAGGCCACGCTGGCGGAGCTGACCGACGGGCGGCTCTACTACAACTCCCGCGTGCACTGGCCCGAGGCGCCGCGCAACACGCGCCGCCGCTGCGCTTGGAGCACCGACGGCGGGGCCACGTGGAAGGAGTGGAGGGTCGTCGAGGTGCTCCCCGACGGCCGGCAGGATCGCTCCTACGGCTGCATGGGTGGTCTGGCGCGTCTGCCCGTCGCAGGCGGCGACGTCCTGGTCTTCAGCAACCTCGACACGCCGAACCCAAAGCGGGAGCGCATCAGCGTCTGGGCGAGCCTGGACGGGGGCCAGACGTGGCCGGTCAAGCGGCTCGTGTTCGACGGGCCGAGCGCCTACTCCTCTCTCGCCGCCGGCCGCCCTGGGACGCCGAGCGAAGGCTGGATCTACTTGCAGTTCGAGGGGGGGCCCGGCGGGGGGTGCCAGGTCGCGCGCTTCAACCTCTCCTGGATGCTGGAGGGGAAGCCCACCGGGGACGGTGAGCTTCCCCCTGAGCTCGGGAAGAAGTAGTCGCTACTTGTCCTCTTCGGTGATGCCCATGCCGGAGCGGTCCGGAGAGGCGGGGCGCTGCGTCTCGACGAACGGGTTCTTGTCGATCTCATCCAGCATCAGCTGGATGGCGGCGTCGAGCTGCGGATCGCCGCCGTCGGTCATCAGGGCCGGATCGTCGATCACCTCGATGTCCGGGTCCACGCCGTGCCCCTCGACACCCCACGTGCCGTCGAGCTCGTAGATGCCGAAGGTCGGCACCCTGGGTCGTCCGCCATCGATCAGACCGGGGTTACCGGAGAGCCCGACCAGGCCGCCCCAGGTCCGCGTGCCGACCAGCTTGCCGAGGCCGGCCTGACGGAACAGGTACGGGAACATGTCCCCGCCCGAGCCGGCCAGCCCGTTGATCAGCATGCACTTCGGTCCGTGGTGCGCGTCCTGGGGCCACTTCATGTCGGTGCCATCGCGCTGCGCCCAGTAGCTGGTGACCGGGCGATTCAAGAGCTCGATGAAGCGGGTCGGCAACTGGCCGCCGCCATTCCAGCGCTCGTCGATGATGAGCGCCTTCTTCCAGAGCTGCCCGACGTACTGCCGGACCAGGTCGGTCTGTCCATTCACGCCGGTGTCGGGGACGTAGATGTAGCCGACCTGGCCGTGGGTTCGTTCCTCCACGTACTTGCGGTTGGCTTCGATCCAGGCCCGGTAGCGCACGGTGCGCTCGCTGCCCATGGTCTTGATCACCGCTTCGCGGGCCGTGTCGTCCAGGGTCGGGTTCTCGCTGACGGTCAAAAGGATCGTCTTGCCGGACAGCCCGACGAAGGCCGCCCAGGGGTCCAGCGACGTGTCCATGGGGATTCCATTGACCGCCAGGAGGTAGTCGCCTTCCTCGATGTCGAGACCCGCTTGGTTGAGGGGGTTGCGGGCATCCGTGTCCCACAGGCTACCCTCGTGGATCTTGGCGATCTTGTAGGCGCCCTGGTCGAGCTCGAAGTCGACCCCCAGCATGCCCACCCCGACCCGCGGCGAGTCCTCGCCGTCGCCACCGGAGTAGTACGCGTGTCCGACGTTCAGCTCGGAGATCATCTCACCGATCACGTAGGACAGATCCTCGCGCGTGGCGCAGCTGGCGAGCATCTTCTCGTAGCGCTCGCGCACGCCGAGCCAGTCGACGTCGTGCATGTTCTCGAGATAGAAGTAGTCGCGGAAGATGCGCCAGGTGTCGAAGAAGAGCTGCCTCCACTCCGCCCGGGGGTCGATCGAGACCATCATCGGTGAGGTGACGACCCGCTTGGCGCTGCCGCCGGGGCCGGCCTTCTTGATCGAGGCGCTGCCGCCGGCGACCAGGAGGAGCTGCTTGCCGTCGCCGGAGATCCTGAAGGAGCTGCCGCTCTCCGAGACCGTCTTCTCCTCGCGCTTCTCGTCCGTCATGTCGAACAGCTTGATGCCGTCGCCGACGCGGAAGTAGATCAACTGGTTCTGGTCGTTCACCGCGAGCTGTCCGTAGTTGCCGCGCGGCAGGGGCAGCATCACGGCCCTACGCTCGAAGCCGTCGAGGTCGATCTCGACCTTCTCGCGGGCCTTGCTCTTCTTCTTCTTGCCATCCTTCTCTCCGGAGGCCTCGTCGTCGCCGCCAGTGCTGACGCGGGTGGCCGTCACCGCGACCTGCATCCCCTCCGCCGTACCCGTGCCGGAGATCGATCCGTCCTCGACTTCGAACTCGAACGCTATCGTCGGTCCGTCCTCGATGCTCACCGTGAGGGACAGGATCTTCGCGGCGGCGTCGTAGCTGCCGGAAGCGTCACCGGTGAACATCTGGGAGGTGAGCGTTCCCGTGACTCGGCCACCCGCTTCCAGGGTGAGCGTCATGGTGAAGGGCATCTCCCCTTCCGGTGTGGAGGCGCTGCCCTCCCAGACTCCAGAGATGTCGTCGGCCGGCTTCTCGGGCTGCTCGTCTTCGTCCTCCTCTGCGTCCGTTTCCTCGTCGGTATCTTCGTCCTCCTCGTCCGACTCGTCCTCCTCCTCACCTTCCTCGTCGGAGTCCGCGTCCTTCTCTTCCTCCCACTCCTCCTCGTCCGACTCCGCGAGCCAGGGAGACTCGATCTCCTCCAAGAGCGGGACCGCCATCAGCACCTCGGAATCCTTGTAGATCCAGGTGGTGTCGATGTCGGAGTAGGTGGCGGCGAAGGAGCGACTGCTCGCGAAGTAGAGGTAGTTGCCGTGACGATCGAAGGTCGGGCTCCGATCGGAGAACATGCCGCTCGTCACCTGATGACGCTGTCCTTCTCCGACTTCGTACAGCCAGATGGAGGAGAGCTGGCGCTGCGGGCCGTTCTTGGCGTAGGTGATCCAGCGGCTGTCGTGGGACCAGACCGGCCGCGTCGAGCGACCCGCGGGGTTCTTGTCGATCTTCGCGACCTCTCCGGACTCGAGGGTGCACAAGTACAGGTTGGAGGACTTGTCCTCGAACAGGAGCGACTTCGAATCCGGCGCCCAGGTGATGTCCGTGTAGAAGAACGAGCTGTTCTCGGTCAGTTGCCGGGTCTCGCCCTTGCCGTCCGACTGCGTGACGTACAGCTCGTACTCCCCGGTAGCGTCGGAGAAGTAGGCGATCCAGCGGCCGTCCGGGCTCCAGGCCGGATACCGCTCGGCCACGCCGTCGGTGCGGGTCAGGTTGCGCGGAGAGCCCTTCTCGGCCGGGAGCGTCCAGATGTCCCCCCGGGCCTGGACCACGGCCCGCTTGCCCGTGGAGGAGATGCCCCAGGCCTGCATGAAGTCCGCGGCATCGATGCTCTTGCGGCGCAGCTTGGGCATGGCGCCCGGAATGGTGACCTCAACGACGCGCGACTCCTCGCTGGCCAGATCGAGCAGGAGCAGGGAGGGTCCGTTCTGGAAGACGATCTCCCCCTTCCCCGTTCCACCCGGTCCGATCGACGGCCACTTCACGTCGAACTCGGTGAAGCGGGTGACCTGCCGGTGCTGGCCGCTCTGGGGGTCGTATCTCCAGATGTTCAAGCGGCTCCCGTCACCGCGATCGGAGAGGTAGTACAGCGCACCGCCGTTCCACATCGGTCGCGTGTCGGTCCCCTCCCAGTCGGTCACCCTGCGGCTCTGCTCGGTCTTCAGGTTGAAGAGCCAGATGTCACTCGCCATGCCCCCGCGGTACCGCTTCCAGGTGCGTCTGTCGCGGTTGTACGGCGTGTAGGCCAGCCACTCCCCATCGGGACTGATGGCGGCCGAGGCGCCGTAGGGCACCGGCAGGACTTGCGGCAGGCCGCCGGCGGGGCTCACCAGGTACAGCTTCGGCATCGGACCGAGCCCCGAGATCCCGCGCGTGGAGAAGAGCAGGCGGCCGTCGGGTGCCCAGTCGCACAGGTCCTCGAAACCCGGGTGGTGCGTGATGCGGTACGGGAGTCCCCCCTGAACGGGGATGGAGTACAGATCGGCATTGCCGTCGTAGTTGCCCACGAAGGCGATGCTCTCCCCGTCGGGACTGAAGCGGGGGAACATCTCGCGCCCAGCGGGACTGGCCAGCGGTGTTGCCAGGCCACCTTCGCGACCAACGGTCCAGACGTCGTTCGCATAGACGAAGACGATCCTCTCCTGCCCCACGTCCGGATGCTGCAGCATCATGGCGTCGGGGCTGACTCCCGCTTGCTTGGACTGCGCGTAGGGGGCAGCCGCAACCAGCGGCATCAACGTGAACAGAGCTCCCGCCGTGAAAACGCGAGAACGGGAGATGTACTGGCTGATATTCATGGTTCGGTCCCCTTGGCTGGCGTGGTGGTGGCTCGATACGCTCCAGGTCGTAACGTCAGTGTCCTGGCTCGATGGTGCGTGCGTATCTGCCGCTGCAGGACACTAGCCCGGCCTATTCATGAGGTTCGAGCCTCGGACCCCAAGAGCGAGCGAAGG